>JAEZGH010000089.1 GCA_023417065.1 Bacteroidota bacterium | reverse complement strand
GTTCTCTTATTACGAAAAAGTATCTCCTGATCTTAATGAACCGCTGTACGCGAGACCCGCATGTACAGTGGTGTGAGAGGCGCTCCCCGTCAGTGACTACTGATGGGGCCGTCTACTCGATTGTAGGGCGTTTTGTTTCCGGTCACTTATTTCTTAACTCTATTTCAATTTCTTTCTTCTCCGCGAGCCTCTCTCTTTTCCAAAAGTGTCTTTTCAAATATTTCCTTAAGTGTTTCACCCATTCTGGAGAAGTTGTCAACTGTCCCTTTCTTTTCTGTGACATTTTAAAAGTCCGTTTTATTTGATTTCACATAGTCCAACAGGAGAGTTACAATATTGTCCTGGTACTTATAGAATTCTTCGTCACATTCATTCCAAATTGGATTTGCTTGCTCTTCTATCTCTTCAAGAATGTCTTGCCTTTTGGCTCTGTCCTTTGGTACGTTTTGGTTTGGCCAAACTGAAATTGACTTTGTTACTATGTCCGCGGTCTTAAATGCTTTTATTGTTTTAAGTGCGTTAATAGTCTCATGTGTGAAGTCTCCGCTTGAATTAAAAAAGAATTGATTAAATCCACCATTATTAATTTCTCTTTCCAAGTTCTCCACAAACAAAACGGTCTTTTGTGATTCATTCAGCTTTTCAATTTTTTCTCCATATTCAGAAATCTCATTTAATTTCGAGTCGAGTTCGATTATGGCTGTCGTCTCGTCCTCAATTTCTAGAATCTTGTCGATGTTAATATTCAATTGTCCGTTGTTATTTGTCTGTCTGCATGAAACAATACCTGTCGAGATTATTAAAATGGTCAGTATACATTTTTCGAAGCTCATAGTGTCGTTACAAAATGCCCTACAACGTTGAAATATAAGGCGTGCCGGCAATGGCCTTTTCAAATCAAACATAAACATTGCCGGCATGACTTATATTTGTGTGTTGTGCGCTGCTGCCTCTAGTCGCCAATGCTTTTGAGTTTGTCGTCATGGATCTGCTGGTGCATTCTATCCAAGAATCTGTCTGTGTCTTCTTTCCTCTGCGCAAAATCATTATCCGTCCAAAAGAATTCCTTAGTTTGCAACAGATCAATATTTCGTTCGGCAAGCATTTCTCCTGCTTCTATCGTTACATTGGTCGTGACAAAAGTTAGTTTAAAATTGTCCTTAAGTCGTGACTTTTTAAGGATTTTGTCAACCTCTCTTGAAGTCAAGACATTGTCGGGAGAATCAACGATTATAAGAGTTCGTCCAATTTGTTGATGCCCGAAAAGTCCGGAGAATTTGCTCGGAATTTTCCTTAAATCTCTTTTGTTCTTAAGATTTAGAATTTGTGGTCTAATCATTTAGTCTCTAATCTTTGCAGAGGCAGTTGCGCACAACAATTTTATACCCGCAACTGCGTGTATTCAAAGATAGTAAAAAACGGCTTGAATTGCGGGTATATAACTTTTACAATGAGCCGGTTTTCATAGATTCAGGTTTAGATATCCAGCGGACTCTTGCTCGTACGCATGAATGTGGTGGGAACGTGCTCATCGATCTCCATCGTACACGATAAACTATGTCCCAATAGGCATTGCAAAAAGACCAGTCCAACCCTGGTGCCATGACGAAATGGCTAGGTCGCGACCGCCTGGCGCACTTCATAGTTATTTTCACGCATGAACTCATCGGCGCGCTTATTAATCAGCGGAAGTTTTGCAAGCGACGAAACCTCGATTGCAGGGACACCGAATTCCTCAATTACGCGACCCTTTATAGAGTAAAAGCCGCGGCCACGCAAGGGGAACTTCTTAACGGTATCCGGGAAGTGAACGGTATCAAATACCTCGCCACGCCTGTCGTAGAACGTGCCAAAGTTCATCAGCTCCTTCGTTTTGGTTGACGTGTCCTTGACGGTGACCATGTATCCGATGATGTGGATTTGTTTGCCAACCTTTTCCATGAGTTCCGCCGCCAGCGTATCGCCTCGCTCCGGAGTGGCAAGCAATTCAAACGGATCGGAAAGCGGGAAACCCAGCAACTCGATCTCATCGAAGGCATCCTCGACGGCTTTCCTCTCAAGGACCGGTAGCGGGAATTCCGCAGGTTCGGTATCAAACAACTGCGCGCCAGGTCTGCGGATACGCGCCTGACTGAAAAACAGCATCGCTTCCCATAGCAGGCGTTGCTTACTCTTTCCCGTGAACCGCAGTGCCCCAATGCGGATGAGGATACGGATCTGTTCCAAGGACGTGGGTATGCGTTCAAGGAAATCGTTCATGCTCTTGTAAGAGCCATTCCGTTCTCGTTCTATCGGAATATTGACGGCCATTTTCTTCTCAAGACCTTTGAGGTGAATGAATCCGATATAAATATGATTCCCGGTCAGCGTCGTGAGATACTCGCTTGCGTTGATGCATGGAGCTTCGATGATACCACCGTTCATGCGGGCTTCGTGAAAATAGAATTCCGTCTTGTAGAAACCTCCAAAGTTGTTGATAACACCCACCATAAACTCCAGCGGATAATGCGCTTTCAGGTAGAGGCTCTGATAGCTCTCCACCGCGTAACTGGCTGAATGCCCTTTCGCGAAAGAGTATCCCGAGAAGCTTTCGATTTCAAACCAGACGCGCTGGATAACATTTTCATCGTATCCTTTCTGGCGGCAGTTCTCGAAGAACTTATCCTTCACGCGTTGAAATTCATAGCACGATCGGTATTTCCCTGACATACCCCTTCTGAGTACATCAGCCTCTGTAAGGGAAAGGCCCGCGAGGTGGTGGGCAACTTTAATCACATCCTCCTGGTAGACCATCACGCCAAACGTTTCGCTCATCAGTTCATCCATCAGGGGATGGATCGACTGATAATTCCCGCCATTGCGTGTAATGTGAAACCGTTCGATGTATGCACGCATCATGCCGGAGCTGGCGACCCCCGGGCGTATGATGGAGCTGGCAGCGACGAGAGTCAGGTAGTCTTCACATTTCAGTTTCTTCAACAGCATTCGCATCGCTGGGCTTTCCACGTAAAAACATCCCATAGTCCTGCTGTTTCGGAGCAGTTCTTTCACCTTTGGATCCTCCTTGAAATCGCGAAACCGGTTAATGTCGACTTCTATTCCGCGGTTCTTTCGCACCAGTGCGACGGCGTCCTTGAGATGGCCTAATCCCCTTTGACTGAGAATGTCAAACTTAAAAATCCCGAGGTCTTCCGCGCCATGCATATCCAGTTGCGAAACGGGAAAACCTTTTGGCGGATAGTCAGTCGTAGTATAAGCGTAAACCGGCTTCTCTGTAATCAATACACCGCCGGCATGGATCGATAAGTTTGACGGCAGATCCTTCATATGTCGTGCGTAGCGAAAGATAAGTTCCGTTATCTGGTCCCGGTTCTCGAGTGCTTTTGGATCGGCGACGAGCGCGTCGATTTCATGTTTGGGTAAACCGAACACCTTGCCCAGCTCGCGAATAACAGATCGCCCCTGGTAGGTGACATGCGTGCCCAGCAGACAAACATGATCGCGACCGTAGCGGTCAAACAGGTATTGATAAATGGCATCGCGGTTGTCCCACGAGAAGTCGATATCAAAATCCGGGGGACTGCTGCGTTCTTCATTGAGGAACCGCTCAAAGTAAAGGTTGAGTTCAATCGGGTCGACATTTGTTATACCCAGGCAATACGCCACCATACTGTTTGCGCCGCTGCCCCGGCCAACGTAAGCGAAGCCGTTTTTTGTAGCGAACTGGATAAGATCAAAAGCAATGAGATAGTAACTACAGAAATCCTTCTGCTTAATGATGCGCAGTTCGCGGTCAAACCTTTCGCGGAGTGTGGGGTTAGAGGCGTCGTACCGCCTCTGAAAACCTTCCCAGGCACAAGTGACAAGATAATCCCAGTCCGAGTCACCTGACCCCGTAACCCTCTTCTTGTTTTTGTCCTCACCCAGGCGCATATCAAGATTACAATCTCCCAGGAGATGCCGCGTGTTGTGAATGATCTGCGGATACCGTCTGAAGTGTTCCTCAAGAACATGTTCAGGGAGCATGACTTCGTCCGGACTGGCCTGCTCGTGCGCCGGAAGCTTGCTCAACAGTGTATTGTTGGCGATGGCACGCGATAGGCGGTGAACATTGAAGTCGATCTTGTCGGCAAATGTTACCGGCTGCATGACTACGAAACGGTCCTTGAACCTGTAATAAGGTTCATACAACGCGAACTGATTCAGATCCGAAATCCGCACACCGATGTATTCGAATTCCCGGAGTGCTTCGGGCTCTATTTTACCAAAAGAATAGATCACATAGACATCACCGAACTGGGGCGCCCTTTTCGGCAGCGGTTTTTCGGTTGCGTTGTGGTGTGAGGTGAAGCGATTTATCTCCTCAAACCCATTATTGTTTCGCGCCAGCGCCACATACAGCAACTCATTTTCGCGACGGAATTCTATTCCAACGGCAATATCAAGACGATATGGTTCAATCCCATTTGACGTTGGGCCAGCCTCGGCTGACGCGTACTGGCGGCAAAGGCGCAACATCTCTACATACGATGCCGTGTTATTGATCTCAGTCAGTGCCAGTTTCGAAACGCCGCAACGCCTCGCTTCATTCAACAACTCCTCTACAGAAAGCGCCCCATACCGAAAACTCAGCGACGTGTGACAATTCAGATACATCTTATACTTGCTTTCGTTCTTCCTCCATCAATTTCACATAATTCCCTCGGCTTTTTGCGTCACCACAAATGAACGTCTTTCCGCCGTTAGAATTCACGTTCCCGCAAGTATCAGGTGCAGCACCCATGATTATTTTAGCTGCACCAACGTATTATCTACACGCGAATGACACGCACTTCTTCCTTTCCCCTTTGCATATGCGCAAGAACCAGTCGGATCTGGCCGAAGGTGTATTCATCCTTTAAATCCTGGCGGATAGAAGACAGCATCGTCGATTCTGATGCCTCGATAGCCCTTTGGATCCTGTCAACGTCGATCGGATCAATGAGATCATACACCTCAAGCTTTCCTGTCTGTACATAGTAGGCCAGGTGAGTCTCAATAGTTGACACGGTAAGTCCCCGCATCACGGCAATCTTTTCGACATCATGACCGTTTCGGAGCATATCCAGCGATTGCCTTTTAGTATCAGAATCGCGCTCCGGCTTTTCTTTTCGTGTTTTCAATGCCTTGAGATGCATTCGCGATTGAAGTGAATGTTCCGTGCAGTAATCCGCGACCACCTGCCAGAAGTACCGGCCATAGCGGTCGATTTTTGCTTCGCCGAACCCAGCAATCTTGCGGAAGTCGGGTTTATTGAAAGGCAGATAAGTAGCAATTTCCATCAACGAAGCATCCGAAAGAATCGTGTACGGAGGCACATTTTCTTCGTTGGCGAGTTGTCGGCGCACATCCTTCAATGCGAGGAGCAGATTCTTTTCATACTCACCGTCATTGACGGGCTTCACCTCAGCTCGTGTTTTTGATTTTGTAAGCATCACCTTCGCGTTTCCCCGGAGAACATCCGCGCATTTTTCCGAAAGGGTAAGCACCGGATACAGTCCTTTCGATTTTTCAAGGTAGCCGCGATCAACAAGGTCGCGTATGATTTCGGACCATTGGTTCTTACTCATGTCCTTACCGACACCAAATGTCTTCAGCTGTTTCTGATCGTCGGTGATTTTTGCAGAATTCGATCCGCGGAGGAAATCGATGACATGGCCAGCCCCATAGCGCTCGCCAAGGCGCGAGATTGCGGAAAGCACCTTTTGTGCGTGAACAGTGCCGTCGTAAACTTCAACGGCCGTGAGGCACACGTCACAGTTCCCACAATGGTCAGGTGCTGCTTCATCAAAGTAGTTGAGAAGAAACTTGCGGCGGCATGTGGTGAGTGCACCATACGACGCCATTTCTTCGAGCTTCGCCTGAGCGATGCGCGTCTGTTCCTCATTACCTTCAACTTCGGCGAACTTCCGGAGTTTGAGAACATCTCCATATGAATAGAACAGCAGCGCCTCGCTGTCGAGCCCATCACGCCCGGCGCGACCGGTCTCCTGATAATAGCCTTCGATATTTTTTGGAAGGTCCATGTGAACCACATAGCGCACATTGGATTTGTTGATTCCCATCCCGAAGGCAATTGTAGCGACAACAATCTTCACATCGTCTTTCAGGAACATCTCCTGATTTCGGGCGCGCAGTTCTTTATCAAGTCCCGCGTGATACGGAAGCGCCTTAAACCCGAGATCCTGAAGGTCTTGGGCTATGCGTTCTGTCGAGGCCCGGGAAAGGCAGTACACGATCCCCGCTTCGTCCTTTCGCCTTTCAATAAAATCTACGAGCTTGTCAAAGGCATCGCGCTTATCTTCTACCGTATACCGGATGTTTGCGCGGTTAAAGCTGGAAACAAATATTCCCGGATCGTGAAGCGCCAGTTTTTCAACGATATCCTTTCGCGTCCTCTTGTCCGCCGTGGCTGTCAATGCGATCACGGGAACCTGAGGAAGGACCTGCTTGAGATAGGAAAGCATCAGGTATTCAGGCCTGAAGTCGTGGCCCCAGTGGGAGATGCAGTGAGCCTCATCGATGGCGATAAGGCTGACCTTCATCGAGGTGATCGCTTGCAACATCGGCGACAGCAACGGATTGCTCTTTTCGCCACCGCGCTCTTCGGCCCGGATTAGCCGTTCAGGAGCGAGGTATAATAGCTTGATTTCATTGTTTCGTGCACGCGTGATAATCGTCTGTTGTTCCTGCCAGGTCTGAGACGAATTCAGATAAGCGGCTTCGATTCCATTAACGCGAAGCGCATCCACCTGATCTTTCATAAGCGCAATCAGCGGCGATATCACGAGTGTAAGCCCTTCAAAAATCAGTGCCGGAATCTGATAGCACAACGACTTACCTCCGCCTGTTGGCATGAGTGCAAATGTATCACGTCGCTGCAGGACCGATTGAATGATTGCCTCCTGCTCCAATCGGAAGGCTGCATAGCCAAATTTACTCTGGAGTACTTGAATGGGTGAGTTCATAAGCTAACGGTTTTTATTAAAGATAACTATTCGGCGCCAAACATAATGTCCTTATGGTGGACCCACACTTTGTCGCGTTTTTCGAGAACACTTATCCTATCGCACAGGAAATGTTGGTTTCCATAGCGAAGCCCTTTGAGGTAAGGCCAGCAACGAAGGAAATCGCTGATCTCGAGATTTCGGGCGATCGTAATATGCGGCACAAAGTTATCGTCTTCTTTCACCAGTTTACTGAAGATCTCCTGAATGGGCGACTTGTACACGATATCCATGTATATCGTTCTTTTTGAACCATTGTGGAACACGCCGAAGTCTTTGAGAAGAACGTTGAAGGGTTTGAATTCGGTAGCTTTTGATTCAACGAAGCGTATCATTTCCCGATAGTATTTATCGTTGTATTTGAAAAGGGGAATGTGCGGCTTCGATTTTTGTTCATCAAAGCGGTGACCAATGAGATAATGAATATCATCTTTCAGAACAGATACATCGCTGAGGATGTGACGGGGCGGAGCGATAATAAAATACAATTCGGTTTTCTCCTTTATGGGACTGATAAAGGCGGGGGTCTCGAGATTTTTGGTGAATAGCGTCATATCTTTTATCGTTTATTTCCTTTTTTCAAACATACGCCTCATTCATTGACATCTTCTGTCACAACGGGTGCTGCGGAATCTAAATCTTAAGCTGGCCAACGGTGCCTTTGAACATATTCATTTGCATCCGCACCCGGTTACTTACACCCAACGTAGTGGCGCGAACGATCTTTTCAACGCCGTGTCGGTGCTTGATGAAATCAATTGCTTCGTGAAGGTTGATACTTTCGGCGGTTTCATCGAACATATCGATCTGGTGGTTTCCATGCACGAGCTGACTCAGCCGCACACCCACCAGTCGGATCAGCATCCGGCGGTTGTATAGCTTATCGAACAATTGCGTAACAGTTTTCAGTATCACCTGATCTGACGACGTATAGGGAACATGAACCTGTTTTGTTTCCGTATCAAAATTCGAATAGCGTATCTTGACCGTTATGCAGGAAGATAGTTTGTTCTGCTCACGCAGGGTGAATGCAACCTTCTCCACCATAGCCGTCAGTATGGATTTCAGTTTTTTTACATCAATGGTATCTTCATCGAAAGTACATTCAGTGGAGATTGATTTCTGTTCAGAATAAGGAACCACGGGCGAGTCGTCGATACCATGGGCCTTGTTCCAGATAGCACGACCATTTTTTCCGAAAGCACTGACCAGAAAGTTGAGCGGCATTTCGCGAAGCGTTTGCACGGTGCGTACGCCCATATCATAGAGGAACGACGCCGTTTCTTTGCCGATCATCGGAATCTTGTCTACGGACAGAGGCGCCAGGAACTCCCGTTCTGTACCGCGCTGAATTTGCTTTTCAGCATTAGGTTTGAACTCCGCCGTTGCAACTTTCGACACCAGCTTATTCACTGACATCGCGATGGAGATCGGAAGGGCAGTTTCTTTAATGATCTTCCGCCGAAGTTCGGTGGCCCACTTGAAGGCACCGAAATACCGGTCCATGCCGCTGGCGTCGATGTAGAATTCATCAATAGAGGCTTTTTCAAACATGGGAGCAGCTTCCGACACAATTTCCGTGACTTCATGGGAATTCTGGCTGTAGGCTTCCATGTCACCGGAAATGACAACGGCATCGGGGCAGAGCTGAAGGGCGAGGTACATGGGCATTGCCGAATGAACACCAAACGTTCTCGTTTCATAACTACATGCGGCAACCACGCCCCTCCGGCTGCTGCCGCCGATTATAAGCGGCTTTCCCTTTAGCCGTGGGTTTCGTTTACACTCGACGGCTACAAAGAAAGCATCCAGGTCCAGATGGATTATGTTCCGATCCATGGAACAAATAAACTAATATTTTTAGTTTTGTTTTATTTTTTACTCTAATTTTTTTAGGTTTGTTCCATTATTGCCTGATGGTCTTTCATTCGCTGTTTTTGCCATACACGTTAGGACCACTGGCGACATTATAGTTGGCTGATTACTTTTGTGATGCACACCGCTTATTTGGCGGAGCATCACACTAGTGGTCAATGTTTCTCCGGGAATTCGAGATAAACGAGATATTAGTTAATTAGGTAAGATGGCAATCGTTAACAAAAACCTGAAGTTTCTTCGTGCCCATCAGGGGCTCACGCAGAAGCAACTTGCAGAGAAGCTCGGCCTGAAACAGGCTGCAGTTGGTGCTTACGAAGAAGAGCGCTCAACGCCTCCGCTGGCGTCTTTATTAGACATCAGCAAAATCTTCAAGGTGAACATCGACCTGCTCGTAAATCACGATCTGAGTCGCATACCAGAGAAGGAATGGAAAGGCAAAGGTCCTTCGCGAGGGAAGGATGTTCTCGCCATAACGGTCGACTCGAATAACCGCGAGAATGTCGAACTGGTGACGCAGAAAGCTTCGGCAGGCTATCTCGCTGGTTACGAAGATCCGCAGTTCGTCAAAGACCTCCCCAAGATCAACCTTCCCGTATTGCCGCGTAACAAGACGTTCCGCGCATTTGAAATTCAGGGTGACTCCATGCTGCCGGTACAGCCAGGAAGCATCATCTTTGGAGAGTACGTCGAAGACGCAGCTTCAATCAAAAATGGAAAGCTGTATATCCTGGTCACCGTCAACGACGGGATCGTCTTCAAGCGCGTGTTCAACTTCGCCGCCGAAGAAGGTAAACTTCTCCTGGTTTCAGATAATCGCCTGTACGAACCCTACTCCGTCAACACCGGCGACGTCCTTGAAATCTGGCACGCTAAAGCATTCTTCTCGAATCAGTTCCCCGACGTGCAGCAAAGCAGTACCGTCACTGCTGAGCAACTCGCCATGACTATACTTTCCCTTCAGGAGGAGATAAAACGATTGAAGAAGAAGCAATAAGGTTCAGTTCCGGGATTAGAATTTCCTGAATGCCGAATCGCCATTGGTGCGATTTGCCGATGAGGAATTTTGCGATCGCATTATGGAACGGCTCTTTTTATAAAAAAATCATGGCAGGTAGTCAAACCGGCCATGATCTTTATGCACTGCTGTCGGACTAAGCGAAATATTTCGTTACCCCGGGCGTTGCTATGGGGTAAAATCCGTTGGCATCCGGCTTCACCGGAGGTTCTGCATCCCACGCAAACTTCGAAGGCATGATGCTGATTCCCGAATTCAATACCTTATCCCATTCCATCACCTGACCAGAGTACGTTGCCATTCGTCCCATGATTGACGTCAGGGTCGCCTTGGCGCCGTTTTCCGTATCATCAAATTTGTATTCACCTTTGGCAATAGCGGCGAACAATTCGTCGTGCTCCGACTGATACGGATTGTTCTCCTTCTTCATATCGAATTTGTACAAGGATTTCCCGTTACTCAGGATCTCTCCTGCTCCGCATTTCACGACGCCTTTGGACCCTACAATCATCTCGTCAACAATGGCGAACGTTCCTTTAATATGACGACACTGACTGTTCAAAACAGTTCCGTCCGCATAATGGAACTCTACAAAGTGATGGTCAAAGATTTCTCCATACTCTTTTCCTGTGCGCACCTGGCGACCACCCATACCTTGGGCCTTAACGGGATAGCTACCCTTAAACCAGTTGAAGACATCGATGTTATGGATATGCTGTTCTGTGATGTGATCGCCACAAAGCCAGTTGAAATAATACCAGTTGCGCATCTGATACTCCATTTCAGTCTGACCTGGTTCACGCATCTTAACCCATACGCCATCGTTGTTCCACCAAACCTGACCGGAGGTAATGTCGCCGATCATTCCATCCTTTACGTGCTTATAGAGTTCGCGATATGAGTTTTGGTAGTGGCGTTGCAGCCCAACAACGACGTTAAGTTTCTTTTGCTTTGCTATTGCAGCGGCATCGAGGACTTTTTTGACACCTGCCGGATCGGTGGCAACGGGTTTTTCCATGAACACATGTTTACCCAGACGCACTGCTTCTTCGAAGTGAATAGGCCTGAAACCCGGAGGCGTGGTGAGGATAACCACATCGGCGAGAGGAATTGCTTTTTTATATGCATCAAACCCAACAAATTTGGTTTCTTCAGTGACGGCAATCTTGTTCTTCACATTTCCGGCAACTCCTGACCAGTCTGAGAGATCGTCCTGCATGAGTGCTTCATAGCATTCATCGAGCCGGTCGCGAAATGCATCTGCCATGGCGACAAGTTTGACGTTTTGTTTCGTCAGCAGCGCTTGCATGGCAGCGCCGGTACCTCGTCCACCACAGCCGATGACAGCAACTTTGATTGTGTCATCCACGGAGGTGAAGTATCCTGCGTTGGACATCAGGGGCATTGCCATCAGGCCTCCTGTTGCAAGAGCCGAATTTTTCAGGAATGTACGGCGGGTTGGGTTTACATTTTCTTTCGTGTTCATAGGCGTAGGTATGTATCCACACCGTTGTAAGATGCGGATAGGTGAAACGTTATTTTAAATAGCTCGCATAGAAGGATTCAATCTCTTCTTTTGAAGGTTGCTTTACCGGATGCACGAGGCGGAATCCCATGAAAGCAGCATCCGTTAGCCACCATCTGCTCTTTGGTATCTGCGGATCCCGCTGATTCCAGTCTGCGCGCGATGGAATTCGGTTCGTGCACCTAATTTCAGATTTCTCATCCTGATACGATCCGCCCCTTGTTGTACGCGGATAGCGCGGCCCGGGCTTGGATACGGGATCTTTCACTCCTTCCGCAAAATTTTCATACGCCGTGGCATCATACTGATCCAGTGTCCACTCCGTTAGATTTCCGAGCATGTCGTAAAGACCCCACGCATTCGGTTTCAGCTGTTTGACCTTTTGATATTTACTGTTACTGTTTTCACGAAAGAATGCGTGTTCCCTGATGTCGGTAACACCGGCAGGAATTGATGTTGGCGATCCTGCACGACAGGCGTATTCCCACTCCGCTTCTGTTGGCAGGCGGAAGAAAACTCCGGTTTGTTCGTAAAGCCATTTGCAATACATGATAGCAGCAGTCTGACTTAAACTATTGGTAGGATTTCGAGCATCGCGCCCCATGCCCCAGGTCAGGTCGATGTATTGCGCAGTAGGTCGCGAAACAGCATCCACTTTAACCGCCTTGGTTTGCGGTACATCATAGTTCTTGAAAAATGCATCCCACTCCGCGAAGGTTACCTCGTGCTCCCCAATGAAGAAAGGGGAAAGCGTCACTTTTTGCTGGGGGCCTTCGTCCTCCTCACGACCGATGTCGGAAGGAGGGCTTCCCATCATGAACGATCCGCCGGGAACCTGGATCATCTTAAACGTGACCGACGTACCCGGAACAGTATGCACTTCACTCCTGAGGTTCTGACCTTGAACACCAATTCCACACAGAATCAGAAGGCAACCAAAAAATACCTTTTTCAATAAACACAGATTTGGATTTTCAATTTAGAGATTTACCCCGCTGTGGGCAACCTGTTTTGTCCTGTGTCGGCCAGATTTCTGTTATTTCTCGCGGCGGATCAGAGCCATATAAAACCCATCAAATCCGTTGGACGGCCATAGATGTTGATCGCGAAGGAGTGTGAACTCTCCTGCTCGCGCTTCCAGAAAGGCGTTTACCTGTTTCTCGTTTTCTGAAGGCAGGATGCTGCAGGTGGAATAAACTATCAGCCCGCCTGGTTTCACTATTTGACAATAATCCTCGAGAATATGCTGTTGAAGCTTCTGTACCTCCTCGATGAATTCTGGAGCGAGCTTCCATTTTGCATCGGGATTTCGCTTCAGGACTCCGGTTCCGGAACAGGGCACATCGAGTAGCAGGCGGTCTGCTGAGTTTTGAAGCCGCTTAATTACTTTCGAAGAATCGATAATCTTCACCTCAAGATTCGATATCCCGGCTCTGCGGGCGCGTTTCTGCAGTTCATCGAGCTTCCACTGTTCGACGTCCATCGCGAGGATGCGGCCCTTATTCTTCATCAAAGATGCAATGTGAAGCGTTTTTCCACCGGCGCCGGCGCATGCATCTATTACACGCATACCTGGTTGCGGATCGAGAAAATAACCTACCGCCTGCGATGAGGCGTCCTGAACTTCGAACAAGCCATCCTTAAACGCCGGAGCGCTAAAGATATTCTGGCGTCTTTCGAGCACCAGCGCATCCGGATAGTGTTCGAGGATACGCGTTTCGATTTCCTGTTCCTGCAATTCCTTCGACAGTTCACGACGCGTGGTCTTCAAGGTATTGGTCCTCAATACTACCGGCGCCTCACTATTCAACGCCTCCAGCTCACTCTCCCATCTTTCTCCAAGTTCGCGGGAACCCAGTTCATCAAGCCACTCTGGTATCGATTCGCGGATGCTGCGTTTTGTCTTGGCGTCATCATAGCGCTTTCGGATTTCAGCCTGATTGGTGCCGCGAAACTCCTCCCATGCCGGGAGCGGAAATTCATTCAGTACAAACCACGCTCCGAATAGTTTCCAATATTCATCTTCGCGCGCCCGGGCCACATACCTCAACAGCATATACCATCGCACGATGTCATAGGTCGTTTCGGCAATAAACCGTCGGTCGCGGGCACCCCATTTAGAATTCTGCTTGAGCACTTTCTCAATCACCTTGTCGGCATACTTCCCCTCGCCGAAGATCTGATCAAGGGCGTAGATTACTGCTTCTGTTGTGGATCGGTGTAATTTCATCTGTAAATCGACGCGAAGATAGACAATTATCGGCGGACTGTACCGGTCACCAGCGAAAGCTCCGGAAAGCCCGGGACACCTATCCAGCGAATTGGATACATTTTGATTCCCAATACTTTCTTGTAATTTGGACTATGGGCAGCGTTGCATTGATGTATAACGGGTCGTTGAGTAAAGGAACAGTGTGCGAAATCCGGTGAAGAACATCACACGACTTCCATAAGGATAACCTTCGCAATGATGCCTCCCATTGACATTAATACCCAATTGGAGCTCTCAAAGACATACTAACATTATCAGAACAGGATCAACCTATTGACATGAAAAGGAGAAGTTTTCTGCACACAGCACTAACGACCGGAGCTGCTGCCTCAACCCTCGGAACAGCATTTGCGTCAACAACGAACCCAGCCAAACCATTTAGCGCTGAGAAGCCGTTCAGGATGAACTATGCCCCACACGATGGAATGTTCTCGGCGCATGCAGGCAAAAATATTATCGACCAGATCAAATTCATGTACGACCAGGGCTTCCGCGCTATAGAAGACAACGGAATGCTTCAGCGCTCCAAAGATGAACAAAATCAGATCGCGGCAACCCTGAGCAAACTCGGCATGACCATGGGCGTATTTGTTGTTGATGGCGGTGATAACTGGAAGACTTCATTGACGACAGGCAAGCCGGAGTTCAAGGAGAAGTTCATCAAGACGTGTAAGGAGTGCGTTGAGCTCGCGAAGCGGGTTAATGCAAAATGGATGACGGTGGTGCCCGGCTTCTTTGACCGTTCTCTTCCAATGGGGATTCAAACCTCTAACGTTGTGGATGCTCTTCGTCGCGGAGCCGAGATCTTCGAACCACATGGACTCGTTATGGTGCTCGAACCGCTCAGTGATACACCTGATCTGTTTATGCGGTTTTCGGATCAGACGTACGAATTATGCAAGGCCGTGAACAGTCCCGCGTGCAAGATTCTTTACGACATATACCATATGCAGCGCAATGAAGGCAACCTCATTGGCAATATGGAGCGCTGCTGGGACGAAATTGCCTACATCCAGATAGGTGACAACCCAGGCCGGAAAGAACCGACAACGGGAGAGATTAACTACAGGAATATCTTTAAGTTCTTGTTTGATAAGGGTTACAAGGGCATTCTTGGCATGGAACATGGTAATGCAAAGCCGGGTAAGGAAGGCGAGCTGGCACTTATTCGCGCCTACCGGGAAGTCGATAACTTCTAATCCGCACGAATATTTTTGCGGAATCAGGAAACCCTGTCGGTCGGATTTAGTTTAAATTTGATGGCTAAAAAATTTGTGTTATGCGGTTTCTCAGTTGTTTGTGCCTCTTCATTGTCGTAGCAGCGAATACGAATGCCCAGATCCTGAAAGAGCTGGGGAGAGCTGCCGGTGAAGTCGGGCGCAACCTCAACACACGCGAAAACCGGGAGCGGTTGGCAACCATCGCGCAGAACCAGCTGAATAAAGCACGCGCCGAGTTTGACTCAACGGATTTTGATTACGCCGTACTGCTAAGCGATAATTCCGGACTTGTAGATGTAAAGGAAAAGGGTCAGCACCTGGCCAAGGCAAGTTTTGCTGCTACCAACCTCAGAGCCGCCCTCAGCGAAAAGGAGTTGTCGAAAAAGGAGCAGGCTGAAGTAAATCTTGGATGGGGCGAAATCGCGTATGGATCGCGCAACTACAAACTCGCGGAAAAGCTGTTCAGCAATGCCAAGCTGATGTATGAGGACGAAGGCTTGACCAATGATCTCGGTTACATCAAGACCCTCGCGAACCAGGGGCTGCTGTATTCTACGATGGGTCGCTACACACAAGCGGAGGGTTTCACCGCAGAGGCCCTTGATATGCGTCGTTCAATGTTCGGCGATAACAATACGGGTGTCGCGGCATCTTTGAATAACTACGCCGTTGTCAAATACAATCAGGCAAGATACAACGAAGCCGAGCGCGACTTTGAATCGGCGCTCGGGATCATGCGGAACAACAAGCTTGAAGGCTCGATGCCTTATGCGATTCTGCTCAATAATCGGGCTATCCTTTTCCAGGGCATAGGACGCTTCCCCGAAGCTGAAGCAGCGCTCCAGGAAGCCGTTTCCATCAGCGAAAAGCTGAAAAACTCTAAGTCTACAAACCACCTGAAGTTTCTTTCCAACCTGGCGTTGCTGTATCAGCAATCCGGTAAATACACCGAAGCCGAAGCCCTTTACCTGTCGATGGAGAAGCGACTCGGCAAGAACAATCCGGATTACGCCAGCATGCTCAACAATCAGGCTGCGCTGTACCTGGTAATGGGCAAGGAAGAAAAAGTTGAAGAACTGCTGAAGAAATCCATAGCGATTTATAAGTCAAACTTCGGCGAAGACAACCCTGCGTATGCAAAGGCAGTCAGTGACCTTGGAAATTTCTATCGCTACAAGGAAAGATATGAAGAGGCCGATACCCACCTGGAACGCGCACTGGTGATCCGCGAAAACACACTCGGTAAATCCCACCCCCTTTATGTTCAGTCACAGGAAGATATCGCCATTCTCAGCTGGAAACGGAAATCGTGGAGCAAGGCGTTTATGATGTATCGCGACGTGATGGACAAGTCACTGGATTTTATCGACAAGTACTTCCCACCGATGAGCGAAGCGGAGAAGACCAAATACTGGGATGTGCTGTCACCGCGGTTTCAGCGTTTCTATAACTTCGGACTGGAAGCAACCCTTGAGAATCCGGCGATTGTGCAGGACCTTTATGATTATCACATTGCAACAAAGGCGCTTCTGCTGAATTCAACCAACAAGGTCAAGCAGGCAATTTTTTCAAGTAATGACCCTTTGCTTATCCGCGACTATGTAACGTGGCTTGACCAGAAGGAAACGCTGGCGAGATTGTACGCGTATTCCAAGGAGGAATTGAAGACCCAAAAGATCAACCTTGACTCCATGGTGCGCGCCGCCAATGCCATGGAGAAGAGCCTGTCAGAACGATCCGAAGACTTTTCCTCAGGCTTTGGCGCGAAGAAGATCACATTCAGAGATATCAGGAGCTTGCTGACGGATACCGAAGCCGTTGTTGAAATCATCCGTATTCAGACGTTTAATCACCGTTTTGAAGATGACGCGAAATACGTAGCGATGGTCCTTACAAAACAGGATGACATTCCAAGATTAGTAGTGCTGCCTAATGGAAAACACATTGAGACGAGGTATGCAAAGTATTACCGGACAATGATACAGCAGCGGTCACAGGATGATTACTCGTTTGATCAATACTGGGCGCAGATCGAAGCGGAACTCAAGGGAAAGAAGCAGATCTACGTATCACCCGATGGCGTTTACAATCAGATCAATCTTAACACGCTGAAGAAGCCCGACGGTGACTTCGTTATCAATCGGTTTGACCTCACCATTCTTGGCAACAGTAAAGATCTGGTTTCATTAAAATCGAAAAAGGCCGTTGCGCGAAAGAAGGAGGCTACGTTGGTTGGCTTCCCTGATTACGGTGGCCCCGAACTATCGGCACTGCCGGGGACGAAGGTTGAGATCGACGGTGTATCGAAGATCTTGAAAGGTTCGGGCTATCAGGTGAAACAATTTATGGCTAAGGATGCGACCGAAGCTAACTTGAAATCAGTCAAGGGTCCGAGCCTGATGCACATCGCTACGCACGGATACTTCTTGCAAGATGTCGAAAGCACCGGATATGCCTTTGGCGTGAGCATAGAAAACGCGAACAACAATCCTTTGCTTCGTTCGGGATTGATGCTTGCAGGAGCATCTGCCACGATAAGTGGAAAGCGCATGCCTAACCTGGAGAGCAACGACAACGGTATCCTTACTGCCTATGAAGCGATGAACCTCAACCTCGAGGGGACTGACCTGGTCATTCTCAGCGCGTGTGAGACGGGACTGGGTGACATCAAAGCCGGCGAAGGCGTTTATGGGCTGCAGCGCGCATTCCTCGTCGCCGGAGCTGATGCACTCATCATGAGTCTATGGAAAGTCGACGACGCAGCTACACAACAATTGATGACTGCTTTTTACAGCAACTGGGTGAAACTGGGGAATAAGCAAAAAGCCTTTAAGCAGGCACAGCTCCAGCTTTTGGCCAAGCACAAAGATCCGTTTCTCTGGGGCGCATTTGTGATGATGGGACAATAGAACTTCTGCAACCGACTTCGATAACATCGACTCGACATATTTTTGGCATCTGATGGGCTTTCCGCTTGCCGGCAAGCTCCATCGTGTTTTAATTACAGCCATCATAACACTAACGAACAAATATGAAACATAAGCACCTCGGTAAGTCAGACATAAAAGTATCTCCCATTGCCTTTGGCGCATGGGCAATTGGCGGCTGGATGTGGGGCGGTGCCGAAGAAACTGCAGCAGTCCGCGCCATTCGAGCTGCGTTCGATCTCGGAATCACGACGATTGATACAGCACCCGTTTACGGCTTTGGCAAGAGTGAGGAACTCGTTGGCCGCGCCATGGAAGGCGTCGCCCGCGATAAATATCAGATACTTACCAAGTTTGGAATGAACTGGGAAACCGCCGAAGGCGAGTTCTATTTTGACTCGAAAGACAACGACGGCAACCCTATAAAAATCTACAAGTTTGCTTCGCGCAAGCAGATCTATAAGGAAATCGAAGACAGTCTGAAAAGATTAAAAACCGACTACGTTGACTTGTTGCAAATTCACTGGCCTGACAACACCACTCCGATCAGTGAAACGATGTCGGCGCTAAAAGACCTGATTAAGGAGGGAAAGATTCGCGCTGCCGGTGTCTGTAATTATAGTGCAGCGCAGGTGGAGGAAGCCCTGAAGACGCTGGATATCGTGTCAAACCAGGTGCCCTACAGTATGATCAACCGCGGCATAGAAGCCGATGTAGTACCTCAGGCGCTTGACAAAGGTCTTAGCATTATTCCGTACAGTCCGCTACAGCGCGGATTGTTGACAGGAAAAATTAAACCTGGCCACAAGTTTAACGATGGCGACACCCGCGAGGGTAATCGGTTTTACACACCCGAAAACATCGATCGCACGGACAAGCTCCTGGAAAAAATCCGCCCCATCGCTGATGGTCACAATGCATCCCTTGCACAGCTGGTGCTTAACTGGACCACGCGTCAGCCGGCGATGGATTGTGTTCTTGCCGGCGCGCGCAATGAACAACAGGTTCAGGATAATGTAAAGGCTCTTTCGTTTGAACTCAGCCCGGAAGAACTGCAACAAATTGCGCAGGCTATCGGCGAATTCAAATTAGCTGAATAGAGGAGCTTCATTTGCGACGTGCCTTCACCTCGCGAATGAGATTGATTTCAACGTTGTCGCGCGAGATAAACTGGTAACTACCATTTCCGAGCGCGGCAACGGTTTTCAGGTTCTCTGTTGTAGACTTCGCCTTTCCAAAGTTGAACACAGATAAAAGTATGTCCTGCCCCGCGAACTTTGATATAAGTCTCCGACTCTCGTCGTTGATTCCAAACTCGCCATCGGTAGCGAGAATGATCCGGTTATTTCCTCCCCTAACGTAGTTTTCATCGGCAACGCGGTAAGCCAACCTTATCCCTGCATTCGCGTCGGTGTTTCCGGATGGCTGTAACTGACGAATCGCTTTGGTAATCCGTTCCTTCTCCTGGAAGGAAACTGCCTTCAGAAGTATACGGGGCTTCCCTGAAAAAACCACAATGGAAATCTGATCCTCCTCCCGCATCATCTCCAGCAACTGTATGACCGATTCCTTCAGTATGGGAAGCTTTTCGGGTGAGTTCATTGAACCCGAAACATCTAACAGGAGTACGAGATTGTTCGTTGCATAACCGTCCATAGATCGGAGGTTTGCCGAGTTTTCGGTGATATATACGGTGTCACGCCGCTCAATGTACACCGTGTCACGAACCACCCGTACTTCAGGTTCCCTGATAGTATTCGTTGTCTGTGGTTGGTTGTTCTCTGTTGATGGAACGGTGTTCTGCACGACTTGTGGCGGCTCCGGAACCTGCGGACGCGTCGGTGCATTCGTTTCTGGTTTGTTTGCCGTCGGCTCAGGATATACTACTTCAAACAATTCTGGTTGAAACACGGCTTTCAGAAGCGGAGACTGCGAAAGTTCGGAGAACTTGTTCAGGTAGCGCACTACATCATTATAATGATACACCATCATATGGTACAGATGCTCATATCGCGTTTGCCCTGTACGCGCTGGCTTCAGCTCCTGCAGTGCTTCGCTCAGGGATCGCGATGACTTGGGAAGATCTTCATAAGGCGTGTATGGACAAAGGCCATGGCTCCTGCCGTACTTCTGTATGCCTTCCATATTGCCATATTCGTTCGCAAGCACGTTTCTTATTTCGTCGTCTATCCTTTGCGTTGCAGGCTTGTCTGTCGATTGATTCTTATAAAATCGTTTTGCCGCAAACAGTGCCTCGCGATCCAGATCCGTCAGCTTCAGGAGAGCAGCGCCCGATTTGCTCCAGGAACCATTGGGCGCCGTGGGCGCAAAGGATTCAAATACTTTTCGAATATCTTCATACAACGATTCTTTTCGCTCATCCCACGTATCATAGAGTATCTTGGTCCGTTCTATGTGAACATAGAGGTTTTTGCATGCGTCCTGTTCGTATGACTTATCAGCAGTCTGCCTTTCAAGAGAAACACCTATCTGATCCATCTCTTTCAAAATATTTAACAGGACACGTGCCCGGGTATTGAGAGCCTCAGCAATCTGAGGTGGCAGCGATTTACTTTCCGATACAGCGCGTTCGTAATACGAAAGAGGAACGCTGAACCCGTCATGCTTGAATTGAATAGATCCCCGGCGGCTGTCAGCGGATTGGCTTGCAACGTATGCCGTGCGCGCGTTGAGATTGGACACAACGTTGCGATGCTTAGACAGTTGCCGGAATGATTCATTTATGAATGTGATATAATTTTCCAAAGCGGCGTATTCATTTTTGCCGATCACGCGCGACTGTTTTGTCAGTGCCGGGAGGGAAACCTCTTCATCTTTGAAAGGTGTAATCGCCACTTCATCATTTGCCTGCGCTGACCGTATCTCGAGTTGTGGCACATAGTCAATGTACTTTAGTCCCCAGAACTTGTCATTGGCAGCATAGTCGAGGAAGGTGTTGTAGTTTGCCACGAGGACACCATTGTAATAGGTGATAAGATTTGAATAGGTAGCATTCGCATGACGGTCAGACTTGCGGGCTTCGTTATTATATTGATCTAGTGCATTTCTCTTCGACTCGAGAATGGAGCTCATGCCATCAAGGAATGACGACCACATACCTGAAGCGGGATACTTCAACACTGGTTTCGCTTCCTCCATCTTCCTGAGTTCCGCAGCTGTTTCCAGGATGCTTTCCGATAGTTGCTTTTCAACCCAGGCTGTGTGCACCTGCTCATTCAGGTTGTACTTCCATAACGAGATGAATTTCCGCTCGCGATCGAGTTGCCTGCGCATGTCACTAACTGCGTTGTCATACGTATGAGGGGCGTGATTCGCTTCATAATATTTTGTCAGCTCGCCGTGAAAGGAATCCTGCCTGGAATGGTATTCCTCAAGCAGGACAAGCATTTCCTCCACGAGCTTCTTGCCTTGAACGTAGTTGTCCTTGCGGTGATCCTCCAGCTTGTGATACGTATCGAGGGCCTTGCACTTCAGGTCGATACGCTGGGCAGAATTCCGCAGCTCGTCGAAAGCCCTTTTTACCGACGCGCCTTTTTCACCCAGGGCAACTCCCTCTTCGGCGGCTTTTTTATAATAGTATTCCTCAGGCTGAACGGGGCAACCAAATCGCGGCCACGACGATGGTCGGCTAGTTATTGCTGAATAATAGGTGATAATGGCCTGGCTGATCCGCTGGATTTCGTCGGCGGACTGGTTGCCGTATGCCACATGGTGATTGAGTGCGCCTTGTCCTTTCGGTGGCTGCCCTGATAGAAAACCGGGCACAATGACCAGCAAGACTGCTAAAACACGCATAACGACGGGATTGGGGAAAGAAAGCTAAGCATCTTTTCAGAGAATGCTCCTCCCCTGATAGGGTGAGGAGCACAAAAATCCGGGATAGGGTAAACTTTTTTGTCTCCTATTCGTTGTATCTACAACTATTATACGAACAATAAAGTATTACAATTATGGCAACCTGGAAAATTGATTCCTCGCATTCGGAGGTTAAGTTTAAAGTAAAGCACCTGGTTATTTCAACTGTAACCGGCCAATTTGGTCAATTTGAGGCCACTATTGATGGAGATCCTGATAATTTGACCAATGCTAAGATAACGTTCGAGGCCGATGTCAACTCGATCAGCACCAAGAATACGCAACGCGACGAACATCTCAAATCACCTGATTTCTTCGATGCGGCGAACCATCCAAAAATCACATTCACCTCGACTTCGGTGGTTAAGAAATCGGATTCAGAATATGATGTAACAGGTCTGCTGACCATCCGCGGTAATAGCCGGGAGGTGAAGCTGAACGCGGTATACAATGGTACCGTGGCAGGTTTCGGCGGTACCGAAGTTGCGGCATTTGAAATCACGGGAAAGCTAAACCGTCAGGATTTTGGTTTGTCGTGGAGTGTGCTGACGGAAGCTGGAGGTGTGGTTGTCAGCGACGAAGTAAAACTCGAGATCTTCGCCGAATTCAACAAAGTAGTGGCACATGAAAGCGCTGCCGTTGAGTCAGTAACGGCCTGATTGTAATGTCCAGCGAAGCTTCGGGAAGTTGACTTTTTAGTCCGACTTCCCGGATTTTCAAAAAATCTCACGACGTGTTGAACTACTCCTAGATGAAATGCTCCTGAATTCTTCTTATTTTCAGGATAGTCAAATGGAGAATCCGAAACCTATCGTCGTCATTCATACTTTTCGCGACGTTATTGAAGCGAACATTATCAAGGCTAAGCTCGACGCCTACGGTATCCCATGTTTTCTGACGGAGGAGCACCTTACCTCCCTTACGTCGGCGTTTCTTTCGGGCGGCATTCGCCTCCATATTTTTGGCGAAGACCGCGACCGCGTTTCCGAAATACTGGTTTCCGTATTGCGGAACACCGATGACGATGACTTACCAAAATGCCCCAAATGCCGGTCGAAACGAATCCTCAATACGTCGCAACGACTGATCAATCCAGCCCTTATTGTGCGGTTTCTTTTACAATTGTCAAAAAAACACTTTTGTTTGGATTGCGACACAGAATTTGATCTGTAAAGACTTGTTACTTGGTCAACCCTTCATAAATTGCGGACAAATCGTTTTTATGGCACGCAAAATAATTGTCGGAGTGATGGGCCCGGGGGAAAATGCAACTCCGGAAGATAATGAAATCGCATTCGAACTCGGCCGGGCCATTGCCAAAGAGGGATGGGTGGTACTTACGGGAGGCAGAAGCTTCGGTGTAATGGATGCCGCCATGAAAGGTGCACGCGACGCCAACGGACTAACCATTGGTATGCTACCTGACTCAAACGAACAACTCGCATCAGAAAACGCCGACATCCGCATCGTTACAGGGATGGGCAGCGGTCGCAATTACCTTAGCGTTCTTTCAAGTCACATTGTAGTTGTCCTGGGAATGGCAGCGGGAACAGCTTCCGAAGTAGCCCTCGCCGTCAAAGCCAATAAACGTGTAATTCTTCTTAACCAGGACGAAATCACCATCAGGTTCTTCAAGAACATCGGAACCTATCGCATCATGGTTGCCAAAGACGTTCAGGAGACCATCAAACTCTTGCGAGAGTTTCTTGTCGTGCGCAAGAACAAGATGGTCGAAGAATAATCATCACATCTTTAGCACTGTAAATTCCACCCGGCGATTGTTCGCCCGTCCTTCCTCTGTTTCATTCGTATCGATAGGCTTCGACTCGCCATAACCGTGCGCACTCAACCGGTATCCAGGAATCCCCTGGCTTACGAGGTAATCCACAACAGATTGAGATCGTCCCTGGGAAAGATTGGCATTGTATTCATCGGAACCTTTGCTGTCGGTATGCCCTGCAATTTCGATTTCCACAGATGGATTTTCATTGAGGAAATTGACCACCTTATTGAGCTCTGTAAACGACTCTGATTTAAGCGTTGTCTTATCAAAATCGAAGTAGATGTTCTTCAACCGTACGGTCACACCCACTTCGATTGGTGTCAGGTAAAGATCTTTGATAAATGGAGTAAGATCTTCCCTGTCAGCATATATACTATCCGTTGCATTTAAGTATCCTTCAGCAGAGGCAGACAGAATGTACCATCCCAATTTCGGGATTTCCCTTTCGTAACTCCCCCGGGAAGCATCGAATGTTATGCGGTTTTTGTCCCCTTTGAGCGTTGCTTCCACCTTGGCAGCGATGAGCTTGTCGGTTTTCCGGTCGTAGATATTTCCCGAAAGCAGGAGCTTTTTCGGCACAGGCTTCAGAAGAACCTCGATATGTACAGTTGTATCCGAAAGCAGTTCAGGCAACACAAACTTCTGCTGACGCGGAAGGAATTCTGCAGCCGTTGTTTCAAGCGTATATTGAAGCGTCTCCTGAAACTTGGCGGTGAAGTTTCCATTGTTGTCGGATTTCACATTCAGCGGGTCTTTGTCAGCAACGACGATTTTCACATTGGCACCTGACACCGGTTCCTGCGTTTTCTCATCGAGGACCACCCCCGTTACGGCTACGTTGAATGTTTTCGGAGCCAGCATGTAAAGATCGAGTTGTCCCCCTTCCAAAGCTTTATTTGCGCGACTGGTAAACACATTACCTTCGCGGTCTATCGTGAAATAATAATCGAGTGCTGAAGTATTGATCGGTTTTCCAAGATTCACCGGAGTAGACCAGTTTGTCCATGAGTCATCAAGGCGTGTTGTCTTGTAGATATCCGTACCACCCTGTCGCCCTGGCGCCTGACGAGCACTTGCAAAATACAATGTCTTCTGATCGGGTGCGATGAATGGACCGAGGTCGTCGGTGTTAGATGAAATCTTCAACAGCTCAGGACGCGTATAGCTACCGTTGGGCTGAAGATGGCTGATATAAAGGCTGCTGTTTGGACTGTTCGGTTTTTCACTGAAGTAGAGCACAATATGCTTCATGTCAGCTGACATACTCGCCCCATAGAAACGTCCTTTGTTCATGGATTTGAAATCGATCACCTCGATTTCGCGCAGCGATCCGTTCGATACGATTGAGAATCCTTTTTCGCCTTTTGATCGCCCCCCGCGAATGAAAAGGCTTCCGTCGTCGAATACGGTGAAAACCTGATTTGATTTGTGAATATTAAACGGACTTCTAAGATGCTCTGCCTGGCTCCACTCGCCGTTGTCACCTTTGCGCGACACCCATATATCCTGGGTATCATCTCTCCCCATAGTATTCTCGGGATGGTTTTGTACAAAGAAATAAAGTGTTTTCCCATCCGGAGAGATCACGGGCGCGGCTTCATGGTGAAACGTGTTTACCGTTTTTTCCATTTTAACCAGTTCATACCGCGGGGAGAATTCCTGCCCAAACGCAAAAAAATGTATGAACACAAGTAAGAAAGTCAGCCTCATAGGTCACGCAATTAAAACCTTAAAGATAGCTGGCTGATTCCCCCTATACAGGGTAAAAAAGGAGTTCAACTTACATGGATGGCATTTTCGCTGACCGCGAATTATGGCAATTAAACGCCCAAATCGGAGCCATCTGCAATGATCAGAAGCAATTCTTTCACTTCTTCAGCCTTTGCATGCTCCCCCATTTTGTCGAAAGACATGATGAGATTGCGAAAAACTCTCCGGATGATTTCGAGGTTGGAACAAGGTTCAAAGAATGAAGCTTGAGGCGCAAGATGTAGTTCGTTGATATAATTCTCAATATCTTGTCGCGAAAATATCAGGCCCTTGTTGAATGCGTTGATATAAAACTGCGTACTCGCATTATCCTTATAAGTAAGGACAAAGAGGTTGGGAAGGTTGACACCGTACACAGGAAGTTTCAATTTCTGCGCCACCAACATGTACAATACACAAAGCGTTATCGGATTGCCCTTGCGCGTCTCAAGGACAACGTTGATCATCGAATTCCCCGGCGAGTGAAAGTTTTTCGTATTGGCACCGAACTTCAGCTTATTAAAGAACACGCTGTTGATGATCTTTACCTGATCAAATGGATATAAATCCGGTTTGAACTCAAGCCATGTTTCATAGTAAATCTGTTCGAGCTCCTGACGCAGTTTGAGCAACTCAAGATCCGGATACTGATACGTTGCCACAAGCCACATGCCTGTGATCAGGTCGTGATCGGGAGATACATACCATTCGTTAATTCGTTCTTTTAAAAGCTCGAACTGAAGCGTATGAATAAGTTCTTCGATGCGTCGCTGAACCTGCGGATTAAATGTGCTTTCCCATTCTTGTTCGAGAAACGGAATGATTGTCGTTCCGAGTGAACGTATTTTTTCTTCAACGTGTGAAATGATTTGTGTATCCTCATCATCCAGCAACGATACGAGTGCTTTTATTTCCGCTTCCTTCATAGATGTGCGCCCTCCTTGTCCGGAAATATAATGTCTTTTGGTGGCTTTTTCCAGCAACAGGCGGTCTGCATTACTCGTCAGGTTTGAATCACTCCCACGTTGAATGTATCTACCGGTGCATGATTCGCCGCCTCGATACCGATTGAAATTGCTTTTCTCGTTTCAACAGGGTCGATAATACCGTCGATCCAGAGCCGCGACGCCGCGTAATACGGACTGAGTTGTTCGTTGTACTTATCCGTAATTTCCTTGAGCAAGGCTGCCTCCTCTTCCGCCGTTATCTGCTTACCCTGTGCCTTGAGCGTGTTCACTTTAATCTGAAGGAGTGTTTTCGCCGCAGAGGCGCCACTCATCACCGCGATCTGTGCCGTGGGCCACGCAAAAATCAACCTGGGATCGTAAGCCTTTCCACACATCGCATAATTTCCCGCGCCATAAGAATTGCCGATGATGATAGTAAACTTCGGCACCGTCGAATTCGCCATTGCATTTACCATTTTCGCGCCATCCTTGATGATGCCGCCGTGTTCCGCTTTGCTTCCCACCATAAATCCGCTGACATCCTGAATGAACAGCAAGGGAATCTTACGCTGGTTACAATTCATGATGAATCTCGCGGCCTTGTCTGCGGCATCTGAATAGATCACACCTCCCATCTGCATTTCGCCTTTCTTTGTCTTCACCACTTTGCGCTGATTGGCAACTATGCCGACAGACCATCCATCGATACGCGCTGTTCCACAAAGGATAGTCTTCCCATACAACGCTTTGTATTCACTAAACGAATCTTCGTCAACAATACGGTTGATGATTTCAAGTGTATCATAAGGTTTCACGCGATCTACGGGCATCAATCCATAGATCTCCTTAGGATCAGCTTTGGGTGATCTGGGTGCAATCCTGTTGAATCCTGTAAACGCAGGTTTTCCAAACTTCGAAAACAGGTCGCGGATATATTCAAGGCACGCTTCATCGTTAGGAAATTTGTTATCGGTGACGCCGGAAATTTCACAATGAGTCGTCGCACCGCCTAACGTTTCATTATCAATATCTTCACCTATGGCGGCCTTAACCAGGTATGAGCCAGCAAGAAAAATTGAACCCGTCTTGTCGACGATCATAGCTTCATCCGACATGATCGGAAGGTACGCTCCACCCGCAACGCAACTACCCATTATTGCTGCGATCTGAATGATGCCCATAGCTGACATCCGCGCATTGTTTCTGAACTGTCGGCCGAAGTGTTCCTTGTCCGGGAATATTTCATCCTGCATGGGAAGAAATACACCAGCGCTGTCGACGAGGTAAACGATAGGCAAACGGTTTTCCATGGCGATCTCCTGGGCGCGCATATTCTTTTTCGCCGTAATGGGAAACCACGCACCGGCCTTCACCGTCGCGTCGTTGGCTACAATTACCGTGAGCCTTCCATGAATATGTCCTAACCCGGTAACCACTCCACCCGAGGGGCATCCGCCCTGCTCGGCATACATGCCTTCTCCGGCAAATAATCCGATTTCCAGAAAGTCCGAGCCTTTGTCTATAAGGCGATCAATCCGTTCACGGGCGGTAAGCTTTCCGCGCTTGTGTTGCTCATCAATCTTCTTCTCACCACCGCCGAGTTTAACCTTCTTTTCCTTGTGGTGCAGCTGAAATACCAGTTGCTTATACTGATCTTCATTTTTGTTGAACGCAAGTTGCTGATCCAATTCTGATCGTGCCATAAACAATAAGGTTAACGAACCCGAATTCCAGCGAGTCCGGTTGATTTATGCATCCGTGAAGGTAGATGAATTTAGATAAAATACGTACACCTGCGAGTCACCGCATACTTTAATACATGCAACAGGGAAATACTTTAAGAATCCCAGGCGCCGTCACCATCAGAATAAGACCTATTCCTGCTTTTTCTTGTCGCGCTCGATTTTCTTCCGGCTCTTGCCCAACGGCGCAAGGAAGTGACGGGGGTTCTCGTTGAAATGATTTGCCAGTGAATCAACGGAATTCAGAAGCTTGTTGAGGTTCACGTAAAGCGAATCTTCCGTGAGCAGTTTGCTCATCGTATTATCACCGGTATTGAGTCGGCCAAGTGATTCATTGAGTTTCGCGAGACTGTTCTGCGCGCGGTTGATAGTTTCGGTCAACTCGAGGTTCTTCAGAGTATCAGATAGTGTTTTGAAATTCTGCAGCGTAGGCCTCAAGTCATTAAGGCTCGAGTTCAGGTTACCGGCTACAGTCTTGAAGCTGGTAGACAGTTCGCTGATGTTATCGTTCGCATTTGCCAGCGTACGATTCAACAGTACCGGCGTAGGTTGCAATCTCCGGAACACCGTATCCAGACGCTTTGTATTGAGCGACAAGTTATCGAGTACGTAATTCAGTTTCGTGAGCGTTGTCTGGAGGTTGGATGCAACAGGCTCTGCGTTTTCGGCAAACAAATCCATCAATCCTTTAGCCACACCTGACTGGATCGTATCTTTTGGTTTCAGAATCTGGCCCTCCGGACGGATATTCAGTTCGATGAATCTGCCCCCAAGGAGTTCACCGTTTAACATGGCGACTGACGATCGCGTTACTTTGATATCCGAGTCGATGTCAAGTTCCACGAGTACCCGGTTTTTATCCTGCTGGATCTGGATATCACTCACCCTGCCGACAGCATATCCGTTGAGATATACCTGGTTCGATTCCGTGAGCTTATCTACGTTGGCGAATACCACATAGTATTTCTTATTGGATGAGAGGAAATCGCTTCCCTTCAGGAAATTGAATCCAAAATAGAGCAGCGTGATCGCCACCACCATAAACAGACCAACCTTGAATTCTTTTGATAATTTCATGCTCCTTATTCTAAAGTCGCTGATTACGGTCCGCAGGTCGCAATTCAGCCTTTTGCATCCGTAAATATAATGATAGGATTGACATCAACGTCAGCTAAAAAACGGGTGCTAATTCTGATGGATCGATTCCACCTCGGCTTTATATTCTTTGAATGCGCGATAAATGCCTGATGCGATGAGGTTTTGACCCTCATCAGTCGCCAGAAATTCCTCTTCTTTTGCGTTTGACAGGAAGCCCGTTTCAATCAACACGCTGGGCATCGTCGTTCGCCACAGCACAAGAAATCCGGCCTGTTTCACCCCGCGGCTTACGCGTCCCACCCTCGACCTGAACTGGTCTTCAACCTTTTGTGCAAAGCTCAGGCTACTCGCCTGAAAGGCACTTTGCGTAAGGGTGAAAAGTATATATGATTCGGGACTGTTCGGATCGAAGCCTTCGTAACGTTCATGATAGTCTTCATCCAGAAGGATTACCGAGTTCTCCCGTTTCGCTACGGCAAGGTTACTTTCGTCTTTGTGAAGCCCCATTACATAAGTCTCGGTACCATAAGCCATTCGGTTGGGGTTGGCATTTGCGTGAATACAGATGAATAAATCTGCCTTGGCTTTGTTGGCAATATCGGCCCGCTCATCGAGCGATAGGTAACGATCATCCTTGCGGGTATAGATAACCTTCACCCCCGGAACGTTCTTTTCGATATAATTCCCGACTTTAAGTGCGATGCTCAGCGCGAGGTCCTTTTCCTTCAGCTTCTTGCCCATGGTGCCGCTGTCCTTGCCTCCGTGACCTGCGTCGATCACCACAACGTCAACCTTATATTCTGATGGGACACTTGCTGGAATTGTTGTATTGGAAGAATTTAGCAAGGTTATTGCTAATAAAAGCGCTGTTATACCTAATATCCTCACTGGCCTTTCAATGTTCTGTGTAATTGCAATACCTTTACGCAAAATTGTAAATTTTTTACTGAAAGCTAAAGAACTGATTCTTACACTTTTGGATACGCGTTTCATTTTTTTGGGCATAATCCTGTCGACGCTGGTCTGCATGAAGGGCTTTTCTCAGGAGAGAAACCCCCGGTTTGCACCTGCAAGAACCGATTCTATCCCCCCGGTATCAACCCTGCCACAGGATTCCATTGCCTCGGTTTCCGCCGATTCGGTGTTAAACAAAAGTGATACCATAAAAGCACCACCGCCCCCGAAAGGCGACATCGAAACTACGATTGATTACTCCGCGCGCGACTCCATCAGGGCCAGCGTCGATGGAAAGAAAATCTGGCTATATGGAAACGCTAAGATTGTATACGGTAGTATAGAACTCGAGGCCGAAGAAATTCTGATTGACTATGGGAAAAACACGTTGACGGCTAATGGAATACGTGATTCACTCGGGCAACGCATCGGGTATCCGATATTTAAGAACGGCGCGGAACTCTACGAAACAAAAGACATCGTCTATAACTTCAAGACAGGTCGTGCCCGGATTTCAGAAGTGGTAACGCAACAGGGCGAGGGCTATCTGCACAGCGATGCAGCCTTCAAAAACGAAAAGAACGAAATCCTGAGTATCCGCAACAGTTACACCACCTGTAACCTGGAGCATCCCCACTTCCGGATTCGCTCCACCAAAACCAAAGCAATCCCTGACGACAAAATCGTATCCGGGCCTTTCTATATGGAATTTAATGACATTCCTCTGCCCGCGGCGTTTCTATTTGGTATGTTTCCGGCGAAGCAAACAAGTACCTCCGGGATTATCTTCCCTTCATACGGCGAGGAAAAACGACGCGGCTTCAACCTGCGCGGGTTCGGCTATTACTTCGACATCAACGAATATGTGAAGCTGGAAGTGAAAGGTGACCTCTACAGCAAAGGTGGTCACGCGGTTTATGCCAACAGCAACTATATGAAACGGTACAGTTATAATGGTGCCGTTAACTTCGCCTATTCGCGCAACCCCGATGGCGACGACCGCATCGAAACAAACAGTGTCACCAACGACTTCAGGCTGGGCTGGAACCACTCACCCCAGTCAAAAGGAACAGGTCGTTTCGCGGCCTCGGTGAACGCAGCCACATCAACCTATAACAAGAATAACAACCTGATGATGGGTAACGCCGGAGAACTCTACACCTCCCAGCTGAATCAGATCACGGCAAAGCTTACGTCGAATATTTCTTACAGCAAGCGGTTCACCGGAACGCCGTTCTCGATGGGTTTGAACGTGAACCACAATCAGGATCTCCAGACTAACCTCGTCGACCTTCAGCTTCCGACGTTGAGTGTGAACATGACCAACGTCTATCCGTTCCAGAAGCCAACGGGGAAACCAGGACCGTTGCAAAATCTTTCGTTGTCGTACACGATGAATGCGGCAAACCGAATCTCAAACAACCTGGGTCGTATTCCGGCCAATGCAACACGCGATAGTATCGGGACCTTTAACATGGAGAATTTCGCAACCTACTGGAAGAACGGTCGCAAGGGTATCCGTCACAGCATTCCCATCAGTACTTCCCTCAAGGCACTTCGCTACTTCACCCTCAGCCCTACCGTTAACTTCGAAGAAAAATGGTATGGCGAATCATATGACTGGGCCTACGATCCCGTCCGCGAAACCATCGTCAGAAGCGATACTGTTGAGGGATTCACCAGAGTTTCCAATTACAGCTTCAGCCTTGGACTTAACACCCGGATGTACGGTATGTATATCGTGAAGAATCCCAACAAAAAGGTAAAGGCGATACGACATATCATGAACCCTTCCGTTTCGTTCGCGTACTCTCCTGATTTCACCAAGAATGAAAGATATTTTGCCGCGGTCGAGAACCTAAAGACGGGCAAAACGGAATATCGTTCACGTCACGAAGGTCTTCTTTACGGCGGATCAAGTTCGTCACAGAGCGGTAGCGTGGGCTTCAGCTTAGGGAACAACCTGGAGATGAAAGTAAAAGGAGAAAAAGACTCCGTTGCCCGAAAGGTTATGCTGCTCAACAACCTCTCCTTCAGTACGCGGTACGACCTGCTCGCAGAGGAATTCAACCTGGCACCAGTAAGCATCGCTGCGAACACGAACATACTCGACAACATGATCAACCTGAACTTCAGCGCCACGCTCGATCCCTATCTGATCGAACGCAATGCTGATCCAGAGAGACCGGAAGTTGTCACTGAAGTGCGGACACCGCGGTTGGCGTGGGGACGTGGAAAACTAGGCAGGATAACAACGGCGACGCTCAACCTGAGCACCAACCTCAATCCAAAGGCGCGAAACAAGCAAAACACCAGTGCCGGTAAAATTGCTGCCTCTGATCTGCCGGAACAGGAAAAGGAATACCTCCTGGCCAACCCGGACACCTATATAGACTTCGAAATTCCCTGGAGTATGAACCTTGGGTTCAACATGACCTATACGAATCCTGTGAATGCAAAGGCGCGGATCGTTCAGCACCTTCAGGCGTCGGGAGACCTTTCCATCAGCGAAAAATGGAAAATCACGTATTCTTCAGGGTTTGACTTCGAGCAGAAAGAGATCACCCCTACAAGTCTGGGCATCACGCGCGACCTGCACTGCTGGACGATGCGTCTCAACTGGGTGCCTTTCGGACGATTCCAGTCGTACAACTTCACTATCGCGGTAAAGGCCTCCGTCCTCCAGGACCTCAAGATGGAGCGTCGCAAGCCGTGGTTCGACAACCTGTAGCCTGACGGGCGGCCCAACCAGTCGCCGGCTTCACATTATACTCTTTCAACGGACCTGAAAATACCCCCTTCCGGCCGTAAATTAGAGGAATCGAAACCGCCATTAATATGAAGAATGTCAAAGGTTTACGAGCCCTCGTGGTCGAAGACGACCGAATGATCCAGACCATTATTAAAGCCAACCTCGCATCGGTTGGAATTTCATCCATCGTTGCCGGAAATGGAATTGAAGCTATTAAGGCAATCAAGGATGATTCTTTCGATTTTGTTTTGATGGACATCAGAATGCCTGACCAGGACGGCCTCGACGCAACCCGGTGGATCCGCGATGCCGAATTGCGCAAATCAGTAAGGAGCGTACCCATCTTTGCGCTTACGACATACAGCTCGGCGGAACACACACAGGAGATTCGCGAAGCAGGAATGGACGAACACCTCGTGAAACCATTCCGCCTCGACCATTTCATGAGAATTCTCGACAAGTATTTTCCCGGAGCAGTGGCCTGATCTCATTGGATGTTCGCCAAACTTTAAGAACTTTCAGGCGGTTTTCAAGAGCTTGTTTTGAAAGTAGTTCGTTCCTTCTTCCACGGCCTTTACGTCTTTTGGGTTGGCCTCGTCTTTACGGTCTTCATGATCCTGTTTCTCCCTGGCCTTACACTTCCTTTTTTCTTTGGCCTCGGCTCCGTGGGATATTTCTTTCTTTATATATGGAGCTGGATTTTCAGTAAGCTGACCTTCATCCGGTACAAGTTCTACGGCCGTGAAAAAATCGACAGGAACAAGTCCTATATCTATGTGAGCAATCACACGTCCTTTCTGGACCTGCCGGGAATCAGGATGATCATCCCCGGGCAATTCCGCCCCCTTGCCAAAAAGGAACTCAAGAAGATACCCATCTTTGGATGGATCGCCAGCAGCGCAACAATTATCGTGGACCGGTCCAGCAGCCAAAGTCGCCGGCGAAGTCTTGATAAGCTCAAGCAGGTACTTCGTGATGGTATTTCGATTCTGATTTTTGTGGAGGGTACGCAGAACAGGACAAAAGAGCTGCTGCAGCCCTTTCATGATGGAGCCTTCCGCCTCGCTATCGATACTCAGCAAACGCTTTTGCCTCTGGTGGTCGTGGGCGCAGGCCGACTCATGCCCCCGGGAACAATTCGTCTACGGCCAGGGCTCATCCGAATTTATGTGGGTGATGAAATTCCGGCAGAGGGTCTTGCGCCAAGTGACGTCCCGGCGTTGAAGGAAAGAACCTTTGAGCAAATGAAAAGTATCCTGATTGCGCACAACGCACCTTCTAAGGGATAGGAACGTGCACTACCTTTTTCGTTTCGAAGAACTCTTCCGTGAAATAATCCGACAGATTATATAACGTATACGCCTTTCTTGCTTCGGCCAGCTCCTCCTGCAAGTCTCCGCCTTTGAGATAGAGGATCCCGTTTTTTAGCTCGTGTATGGACTCTTTTTTCACCTTGCGGTGGATCCAGCCGTAAAACTCTTTTAGGCGGGTAACTGCTCGGCTTACGACAAATTCGTATTCCCCTTTGATTTCTTCTGCCCGGATTTGTTCTGCCTTTACATTTTTCAGCCCTACACCTTCCGACACCGCGCGAACTACCGTGATCTTTTTCCCGATGGAATCTACCAGGTGAAACTGGGTTTCGGGGAATAGAATAGCCAGCGGAATACCGGGGAATCCGCCGCCAGTACCTACGTCGAGCACCCGGGATCCAGGCAGGAAAGAGTTCACCCTGGCTATGCCCAGCGAATGCAGGACGTGATTGACGTAGAGGTTGTCGATGTCTTTTCGCGACACGACATTTATCTTGTCATTCCATTCCCTATAAAGGTCGAAGAGCTGCGCGAACTGCTTTTTCTGAACTTCAGTGACCTGAGGAAAATACCTGAAAATGATATCGACTGTGATCAAGGGAAAAATCCGTTTTCAGACCGCAGATTAAATGTGGTCGCGTTTATTCTTCACCATTTCGAACATCAGTTCGCGAGCGCGGTGAAGTTGTGCTTTAACGGTACCAAGAGGCGCCTCGAGTTCGTCGGCGATCTCTTCGTATGAAAGCTCGTTGAAATACCGGAGTCTGACAAGCTTCTGATACTTTGGGGGCAGCTTGTCGACGAAAACCTGGATCAGCTCAGCCTTCTGAATTTTGATGGCCTCTTCCTGCGGGTCGAGGTTTACGTCCTCCACGTCGATAGATACAGCCTGGCCATCGTCATCCGTAAAGGTGTTATCAATACTCAGCGTATTGAGTTTCTTCTTCCGGATGAAGTCAATAGTATTGTTGGTGGCAATCCTGAACAGCCAGGTGCTGAAAGTGAAGTCTTTTTTGAAACGGTGAAGGCTGCGAAAGGCTTTCGCAAATGATTCGATTGTCAGGTCTTCGGCGTCATCGACGTTTCGAACCATCTTGAGAATCATGTGATATACCGGACGTTTATATCGCTGCAGCAGTTTCGCAAAAGCGTTGTCATCACCGTTTACCGCCAAATCGATCAGGCGGAAATCTTCCATGGCTTTTGATGAAAACCTGCTGTCCTCTAGTTCTTCCATCTTACGTTTTTGGCCCCTAACGTTACAAGGCCGGTGGTAAGATAGTAAATCGAAAATAGAAAATCTAAAAATGGCACACTCCACAATTCAAACTTCTGGCCGAAGCGTTTTATTCCGCTATTCAGTGTAACGATGAGCATCACAATACGAATGACCATTGCCCCGATGGCGAAATACATCAACGGCGTTTGGAGTACGGCGATGGCTATCAGCAGGGCCCATGAAATCAGCCATGTCGTTATGAACAAGCCCAGCCAGAAACGATGTTTGAATTTATAATACTTGCCCACGGAGAGGTGGCGTTTCTTCTGGCGAAAGAATGCACCCCACGACGTCTCCGGATACGTCATGACCGCAGCTTCCCTGCCCAGGATAATGCTTGTATTGGCCGCCGTCGCATGCTGATTAACATACAGGTCGTCGTCACCACCCGTGACGTTCATAAACTGGTTGAAGCCCTTCTCCTGAAGGAAGAATGATTTCCGATACGCCAGGTTTCTGCCAACGCCCATGTAAGGGCTGTTCAACAGGGCGAAAGCACTATACTGAAGCGCGGTAAGCAGCGATTCAAAGCGGATGAATAAATTCAGGAATCCCGCTGCTTTCTGATAAGGCGACACGCCCAGTACGAACTGAGTGTTCTCACGGAAGGCTGAGCTCATGCTCGAAATCCAGTTCGGACCGTTGGGCCGGCAGTCAGCGTCTGTTAACAGGATCCACTCATTCTTTGCCGCTTTGATCCCAAGTGTGAGGGCGTACTTTTTGGCGTTGACGTGAGCCGGTACATGCTCGACATTCACCATGCGGACCCGTGAATCATTCCTTCCCTGTTCGAGGAGGAATTCATAAGAGTTATCATTCGACCTGTCGTTTACCACGATGATCTCAAAACCAGGATAATCCTGTTCGAGCAACTGAGGAATAAGCTCCTTCAAATGTTCCTCTTCATCATGAGCACAAATAATGATTGAAACAGGAGGGGTGTTGGGCGAAACAGAGGGCTGCCTTTTCGAACGCGTCATCCCGACAGAGAAAACGATCAGATAAATAACCTGTATAAGAACAACTGCGAAAAAAGTAATCTCAAGCAATTCCAAGGGTCCAGTACATTTTAGTGCATACAAATAAAAGCAGTCTGTCTTTTGATTAACTGGCTCAAAAGCGCAAGATCATACATTGGCGGGATTATGAGGGAATTTTAAACTGCAGCAGCGTCGACAAAAAAAACAGAACCATCCGAAGATGGTTCTGTTCCTTGACCAAAAACTACTGTTAAACAGAGAAGCACCGCGATGCCTCCAAACTCTTAACGATACAATATACTTTCTGCGGGAAATAAAAACAACGGAAATTTGAATTTGTGTTCGCGCACATTTAATTTGTGTACGAGAACACTTATGGATCAATGATGGCGTCGACTTCTTCCGAATCCAAAAAATTATTTTCTTTGAATATGTCATTGGGTAAAAATATCCGGATCAAAGATATCGCACGACTTGCCGGAGTTTCTGCGGGTACCGTCGACCGCGTGCTTCACAACCGCGGCCGGGTGTCGGAAGAGGCGCTGAAGAAGATCACAGCAGTGATGGAACAGATTGATTATAAGCCCAATCTGATCGCCCGGACGCTTGGATCCAACAAACGATACACCATCGCCGTCATGATTCCCGATCCTGACCTCGATCCTTATTGGGCACAGGCAAACGAAGGAATAAAAATCGCCCAGAATGAATGGACCCAATATGGCGTGAACGTAAACCTTCACCCGTTTGACCTGTACGATAAAGAGTCTTTCCAGAAAACCGCCAATGAGGTTATGGAAACCACGCCTGACGGAATCGTGGTTGCACCTATCTTCTATCAGGAATCATTTCCAGTCTTTCATTCATTTGTAACCAGCGGAATTCCTTACGTCTTTTTCAACACCAACATACCGGAGGTGAAACCGATGAGCTTTATCGGCCAAAACCTCTATGAAAGCGGAAGAGTTGGCGCTGAATTAATGAACCTCGGGCAGCAAGGTCAGGGAAAGCTGGCCGTCCTCCATATCGATGAAGACGTTCACGACTCTGTGCACTTGTCTGAAAAAGAAAAAGGCTTCCGCGACTTTTTTGCCGAGCGAAATGCGAATCAGTTCGAAATCGTGGATTTTATATTGCATCCCGGTCAGGAAAACTTCCGCGAGCAGCTTCGGAATCTGTTTGCTGACCAGGACCTCAAGGGTGTATTTGTGAGTACTTCAAAAGGCACGTCGGTGGCTGCCGAATTGCTGCAGGAAACCGGTAAAGGGCAGATAAGGCTTATCGGTTATGACCTTCTGGAAGACAACCTGAAATTTCTGCGTAGCGGTATCATTGACTTTCTGATCAACCAGAACCCCAAGCGGCAGGTGAATCTGGGCATCAGCCACCTGATTAACCACCTGATGTTCAAACGTGCGGCTCCCGAGCTGGAATTGTTCCCTTTGGAGGTAATTACGCTCGAAAACGTCAATTCTTACCTGGGCAGCGGCATTCATTGACAGCAAGAATAGCCCAAAAAAGGTGCGATTGTGGCATCGCGGGCGTATTTTTGCAAGCTTTATGAAATTCCAGCTGGAGATTACTGATTCTAAATCCGCCGCCCGCGCGGGAACAATCCAAACCGACCACGGTAACATTGAAACACCCATCTTCATGCCCGTGGGAACAGCTGGCTCCGTGAAAGCAGTTCATCAGCGCGAGTTGGTGGACGACATTGGTGCTGAAATTATTCTGGGAAATACGTATCACCTTTACCTGCGCCCGGGCCTGGAGCTCCTTCAACAAGCAGGCGGACTTCACAAATTCAACGGATGGACACGGCCTATACTTACCGACAGCGGCGGCTATCAGGTCTACTCGCTGGCAGAGAACCGTAAAATCACCCCCGAAGGTGTGGTCTTCAAATCGCATATCGACGGCTCGCGGCACCATTTCACGCCTGAAGGCGTAATGGATATCCAGCGCATCATCGGGGCCGACATTGTCATGGCTTTTGATGAATGTACCCCCTACCCCTGCGAGTACAACTATGCAAAAAAATCCATGGCGCTCACCCACGACTGGCTGAAACGCTGTGTAAAACGAATCGACGAGACAGAACCCTTATATGGGTATTCCCAGGCGCTTTTTCCGATTGTTCAGGGGAGCGTGTTCAAGGATCTGCGTGATGAATCTGCGTCATTTATTGCCTCGACAAATCAGGCCGGCAACGCCATTGGGGGCCTTTCTGTGGGTGAACCTCACGAAGATATGTACGCCATGACAAGCCTGGTCTGCAGCATTCTACCACAGGATAAACCCCGCTATCTGATGGGCGTGGGTACACCCGAGAATATCCTGGAGTGTATCGCCCTCGGTATTGATATGTTCGATTGCGTAATGCCTACCCGCAACGCGCGGAATGGCATGCTGTTTACAACAGCAGGAATAATCAATATCCGGAACGAAAAATGGAAAAACGACCTTACTCCGATTGACGCCGAACTCGGAGGATACGCGAGCACATTCTATTCGAAGGCTTATTTGCGCCATCTTATCATCAATAAGGAGATTTTGGGCGCACAAATTGCTTCAATCCATAACCTCACCTTCTACCTCTGGCTGGTGAAGGAGGCACGGAAGCATATTCTCGAAGGCGATTTTACCTTTTGGAAAAACGGAATATTAAAGACGATAAGTCAACGACTGTAATCGACATCAACTGCAGGCAGCATGCTAAAATTACTTGATTGGTATGTACTCAAACGGTTCCTCAGCACATTCTTCTTTGTGGTGTTGATCCTGCTTGCCGTTATCACCGTCATCGACCTCACCGAAAAGATGGATAAGTTTGCCAAGGCGCAGTTGAAGGCCGGGCAGATTGCCGGATACTACCTCGACTTCATTCCGTGGATCGGAAGTCTTATTACGCCCATCACCATCTTCATTGCAACTGTATATGTATGCGCAAGGATGGCCGGACATACCGAAATTGTCGCGATATTAAGTAGTGGCGTAAGCTTCCGCCGGTTTCTCGTTCCGTTCTTTGTAGGAGCGGCCATCGTCGCAGCAATCAGCTTCGTGCTCAACGGATGGATTATCCCGAATTCCAACAAGTCGCGCCTCGCCTTCGAGCTTCAGTACATCAAAAAGAAGTTTTACTTCGATCAGCGAAACATACACATGCAGGTGGCGCCCGATACCTACCTATACCTGCAGAGTTATAACAACAACAATCAGACTGGCTACCACTTTACCATGGAACGGTTTGAGGACAACAAGCTGGTGGAGAAACTTTATGCGAAGCGTATTGAATGGGATTCGACGACGCAAAAATGGAAAATGCGGACATGGTCGGTGAAACGGATCGACGATGTCTTTGAAAAGATCAACCAGCCACAGCAGAAAATAGAGCCCGAACCAGAAGTTCTGGAAACTTTTCCGGGTGGTGATCGCGAAGGCGACTCCAAGGATACTACTCTTGTTATTCACCCCAAGGAGTTTGAAAACGACTACCGCAAGTACGACGGGCTAACGCTGAACGAACTGGATGACTACATTCGCACCCTCCGATCGCGCGGATCTACCGGCGTCGAGGTTTATGAAGTTGAGAAATATACGCGCTATTCAGCACCCATAACAATCTTCATTCTCGTCTTTATGGGAGCAATCGTATCGTCTCGTAAAAGCCGTGGAGGTACTGGCGTTCAGATTGCGCTCGGATTTCTGCTTTCATTCATATTCATCCTTTTCTTTACACTCTTCAGGACTGTCGCTGAAAATGGCGGGCTGCACCCCGCAATCTCGGTATGGATTCCGAATATTATTTTCGGATTCATCTCAATTGCTATGTATAAATACGTTCCCAGATAAGCTAAATGGCAACGCGCGCGGATTACGCCAAACTTCACTTCATCGTTTTTCTCTGGGGATTCTCGGCCATACTCGGGAAACTCATCTCCATTCCTGCTTTTGAAATGATCTTTTTCCGTGGATTGCTATCAGCGGCGGGCATCGGGATCGTTATACTAATCACCCGCGGATCTTTCAAAGTAACACGGCCTCAGCTTATCAAACTCCTGCTCATCGGCGTCGTCGTAACCATTCATTGGATTGCGTTCTTCGGCTCAGCAAGAATTTCGAACGTATCTGTAAGCCTCGTCGGATTTGCAACCAACTCACTATGGGCAGCGTTGCTCGAACCCTGGTTTAACAAAAGCAGAATTAAAAAATTCGAGTTGCTCCTCGGCCTCACCGTTCTCGCCGGATTGTACATCATCTTTTCATTCGACTTTGAATACGCTGGTGGACTATCGCTGGGGATACTCGCAGGGTTCACGTCAGCGCTCTTCTCGGTTTTTAACGCGCGAATGGTAAGAGAGGTGTCCCCCTACGCAATCACGTTTTACGAGATGATCAGCATCTTCCTTATTCTTGGATCAATACTACTGATCTATCCGATATTTAGTTCCGGGTACTCGTTCAACCTCTCGCCCACCTGGCAGGACTGGATTTTTCTTGTGTTACTTTCAGGCGCATGCTCCGTGTATGCCTATTCGGTTGCTGTGGAACTGATGAAGAAGATAAGCGTGTTCGTGATTCAGCTTACGCTGAACCTGGAACCATTGTACGGAATCATAATGGCTGTGATCATATTCGGCGATACCGAAAAGATGAATACTAACTTCTATATCGGCACGGTAATTATCCTGAGTGCCGTGGCATCATATCCGTTCCTGAAAAAACGATTCGACAAACCGGCAACGGTTTAGGGCAGAACACCTTGCCAGATCAGCGTCTTGCTGTCGACAGAAGGAATGTCAACAGGTTCCTGAAAGATTCCAAAGACCGTTGAACCCGATCCCGTCATGGCGGCGTATGTTGCCCCGGCGGCATATAGCTTATCCTTCAATTCACGGATGGCAGGATATCGTTCGAATACGGTTACCTCGAAATCGTTCCTGAGTACGTCTCTCCATTCGCCAATTGGTGATTTGATAATCGAAGCGAGACTGGTTCGGGAAGCCTCGGGCTTAATACCACCAAATGCGTCTGCGGTCGACACATGAATACCTGGATTCAGCAACACGAGAAACATTCCGCTCAGTGATAACTCAATCGGCTCGAGGATTTCGCCGCGGCCTGTGCCCATCATAGGCGTATCGTGAATAAAAAATGCGCAGTCACTCCCAAGGCGGGCTGCATAGCTTTCGAGTGCCGAAGTCCCAAGCTTCAGATCAAAAATGGTATTCAGCATCCTCAGCGTATGTGCAGCGTCGGAGGAACCGCCTCCGAGTCCCGCGCCTGTAGGAACGATTTTATGCAGGTGAATACGCACATTGGCGGAAATGAGACCATCGTCGCGCAACATGCGAAATGCTTTCAAACATAGATTATCAGCAGCGCTTCCCGGGATATCCAGCCCGGACGTTGTGAACACCAGTTCTTCTGCACGGATAATTTCCAACACATCTGTAAAAGGCACCGGGAAGAAACACGTCTCAAGATCGTGAAAACCATCAGGTCGTTTCCTGACAACGTGAAGCCCCAGGTTTATCTTACAGGGAGGAAAGGCAACCATAACATCTTAGCTGCCGCTGTTCTTCGCAGTGAGTCGCTCAATAAGATCTTCGGATATTCCGGTGGTTGAGAATCCGCCGTCGTGCATCAGATTTTGCATAGTTACCATACGCGTGAAGTCTGAGAACATAACTACAATGTAGTTTGCGCAGTCTTCTGCTGAGGCATTACCAAGGGGCGACATCATCTGGGCGTAGTCATAAAATACGTCGAATCCCGAAATACCCGAACCCGCGGTAGTTTTAGTAGGTGATTGAGAAATGGTATTTACGCGAACCTTCTTTGTCTTTGCAAAGCGGTAACCGTAACTGCGGGCGATCGATTCGAGGACAGCTTTGGCCTGCGCCATGTCGGAATAATCAGGGAAAGAACGCTGCGCGGCTATATAGCTCAGCGCTACAATTGAACCCCACTCGTTCATCGCATCTGTCTTCTCGGCAGCTTGCATTACCTTATGGAACGACACCCCTGAAATATCAAGTGTCTTCAGGAACCAGTCATAATTGAGGTCGCCATAAGATTTGTCCTTTCTTACGTTCGGGCTCATCCCGATGGAATGAAGTACAAAGTCAAGCTTGCCGCCAAGCACTTCCACGCTGCGCGTAAAAAGGTTGAGCAAATCTTCCTCAGAAGTTGCATCAGCCGGAATTACTTCCGTATTACACGCCTTTGCAAGCTCATTTATTTTGCCCATTCGCAATGCGATCGGGGCATTTGTAAGGATGAACGAAGCACCTTCTTCATGGGCCTTCAGTGCTGTTTTCCATGCAATAGAGTTTTCGTCAAGCGCACCGAAGATGATGCCCCTTTTGCCTTTAAGAAGGTTATTCGCCATAGCTTTATCGATTGGTTATTAATTGCTGCAATATTACAAAACTGTTCCAAATACAGGATTACTTCATAAGTTTTCGGCAGTTTATACCATTTTTTTCATGGATCATACATGGTCGCACGGCTGCATACCACCCTGAAACCAGGCCATCCTTTTATATTAAGGAGAGGGATAGCTAAATTTCGCTTACTAACCAATTTACCCGATTATGGAAATCAGCGATTCTTTTCTCGGACTTTGGAACCAGATCTTGTTCTACAGTATCCTCGCAAGCCTTGCCCTGGGCGTACTCGCCCTGGTTATCTACGAATTTAACGTTCTTCGTATCAAGGATTACAAGCTGAAATACGACTATGTGAACCTTCACGAGATTAAGTACTTCTGGTTTGCAATGGTTTTCTTCCTGCTCGCCGGTGCCTTTGCTATCAACTCTATCGGCACAGACCTTATCAAAGAGATGGGGGCCCGCTGGTTTTATGTTCGTGTCTTCATTAGCCTTTCGTTTATGGTGGTTGCCTATTTCGCCGTAAACAGCCTTTTGAAAATCTTATATCCAAAGAAGATCGCCCGGCGTCTTCAGAAACTCAGAACCGCACCCCGGATATCGCCCGATGGCAATGTCATGCGTAGGCTTACGGAGGAAGAGGAAGATGTGCACATGGAAAAGTCAATGATCGCCGAGGAAGAGGTACAGGTCGTTGACTACGACGTTTGGCTGGATGAAAAGACAGGCTACAAAAAAATTGAAAAATATATCATTCATGATCAGTCGATCGAATGTCCTGAATGCGGGTTCTATACACTGGTCATCAGCAGCGAGGAGGTGGTCAAGAAACCTACGGAAGCCGAATCAGGGATCATCATTGAACATCTGGAATGCAAATACTGCTCACACAAACAGAAGCGCGAGATTTCCGTATCGCGGTTATCAGCTAACGTGGTGTAGGTATCCAAGCGCGGGGCTGTCAAAAATGTTTTTCTATCAACCGGATTCGTTGCTCGAATATTTTGACAAAATTCGCCGCTTCTTCAAAGTGATATGACTCACAGGGCACAACCCATCGGCGTTTTTGACAGCGGCATTGGCGGCCTCACAGTTGCCCGCGCGATTGTTCGGCTTCTCCCGCTTGAGAATATGATATACTTCGGCGACACCGCCCACCTTCCCTATGGCGACAAGTCAGAAGCGGCGATTCAGGCATACTCGGTGAAGATCGCTGAGGTGCTGTTGAGGAAAAAATGCAAGGTCATCGTTATTGCGTGTAACTCGGCCTCATCAGCAGCCTACGAACTGCTGCGGGAGTACGTCGGCAAGAATGTAAGGATCATAAACGTGATTGATCCCATGATCGACCTGGTCAGCCGCAAATTTCAGGGAAGCCGAATCGGGCTGATAGGCACTAAGCGTACTGTTCAATCGGGCGTATACGTTCGGAAAATCAGCGAGCTGAACAAGAACATTACGGTCCAATCACTTGCCACGCCACTGCTGGTGCCGATGATTGAGGAAGGTTTTTTCAATAATCAGATCAGCCATGAGATCATCGCCCAGTATCTGTCGGATCCTGCCCTTCAGAGCATTGAAGCATTGATTCTGGGATGTACCCATTATCCGATAATAAAGGCGGAAATTGAGGCGTATTACCGTAACCAGCTCCCGGTATTGGATTCATCGGAAACAGTTGCACTCGCCCTGCGGGACTATCTCCAGGAAAATGACCTTTTGAATAACGATGAAAATGCCAAACATCATTTTCTGGTGTCTGATTATACCGAATCTTTTGAAGCAACAGCGCGTCTTTTCTTCCAAAAAACCGTGAGTCTTGAGAAACATCCACTTTGGGATTAAGTAAGTTGTACGTGCCGTTTTTTCACAAAAGGGAAGATTACAAATAAATAAAATACTCATATTCGTCCTAAATGTCTGCTGTGACAACCTTCATTCTCATATTGCCATTGATCCTGTTATACATGGTTATTGGCGTTTATGCCGAACGGAAGATTGCAGGCTTTATCCAGGATCGCCTGGGTCCTATGGAAGTCGGGCCCTATGGCTTGCTGCAAACAGTTGCCGATTTGGTTAAACTGCTCCAGAAGGAAGACATAATTGCTTCCGCTGCGGATAAATTCCTGTTCCGCCTTGCACCTGTAGTGATTTTTGTATCGATCCTGGCAGGTTTCTCTGCTCTCCCTCTGGCTCCTGAATGGACTGGTGCCAACATCGGGTCGGCGGTATTCCTCCTGCTCGCGATTGTATCACTTGACGTGCTCGGAATAATCATCGCGGGACTAAGTTCGAACAACAAATACAGCATGTTGGGAACGATGCGCTCCGCGGCGCAGATTATCTCGTATGAAGTCCCCCTCGGATTGACGGTACTCGCCGTGTGTATGGTGAGCGAAACACTGAGTCTCCAGGAGATGTCATATCAACAAAGCATATTCTCGGATGAACCACAGTATCTTCTTGGCGTTACCAGCTGGGAAGTCGACACACGGAGCTGGGGCGGTTTCATTATGTGGAATGTCTTTAAATATCCCGTGCTTTTTCTGGGCTGGATAATATTCTTTATAGCGTCACTTGCCGAATGTAATCGTGCACCTTTCGATCTGCCTGAAGCAGAATCCGAAATTGTCGCAGGTTACCAAACTGAATATTCGGGGTTTCGCTGGGCGATTCTGATGATGTCAGAATATGCCATGATGCTGCTGGTCAGCATCCTTGGAACAGTTCTCTTTTTTGGTAGTTGGGCTACCCCTCTCCCCAATATAGGTCCGGTTGAACTTGCCTCCTGGACCAGCGGCACACCAGGTACCTGGACAGGTATCGTCTGGGGTGTGTTCTGGCTGGTCTCCAAGTCGCTTTTCTTCGTGGGCCTCCAGATCTGGGTGCGCTGGACCTATCCGCGTCTGCGAATTGATCAGTTGATGAACCTTTCGTGGAAGTACTTGACACCCTTTGCCTTACTACTCGTGATCGTATGTGGTTTCTTAAAAATTATTTTAGTTTAGACTTGGCGGCAGCTATCGCAAGGCGTTTCCTGACCATTTTGCTGCTGCTACACGGATGTGGATTGACATTTGCGCAAAACACGATCGACAGTCTGGAAGCTCAGCTGAAGAAAAAACTTCCCGACCACGTTCGGGTAAATACGCTTTTGAAGCTGTCGTCCCTCTATGAATACGTCGACATTGCAAAGAGCCGTGAACTGACGGAAGACGCCATCCGCGTCTCGGAGAAAACGTCGTTCACGCAGGGGCTCGCCGATGCTCACCGCAGCCTGGGCTCTATCTATCGCATCAGCGGTGACTTTCAATCAGCACTGAAGGAAGATAAAAAATCCCTTGACGCCAGTATCCGTCTCAACGACAGCGTCCGCCTCGCGCGCAGCTATAATTATGTCGCACACGACTACTTCGACATGGGCGAATACGATGAGGCGTATCAGTACTTCCTTCATTCGTATCGGTTTGCAACATCCATGAAGGATTCGCTGCTCACGACCATCACACTTCACAATATTGGTCGCGTGTTCAAGGAACTGGGACAGTTTCAACCCGCAAAGGAATATTTGAAACGCTCACGCGCCATGAGCTTGTCGATCAACGACGCAGAAGGTGAACCGTATTCACTTTCCGAACTTGGCGATGTCATGCTTCGCGAGGGCAAATACGATTCGGCCCTTACAACGCTATTGGAAACTATCCGTCTGAGTCGGCAACAACAGCTTCGTGTCCTCCTGCCTAAGACCATGATCAACATCGCGCGCATTCACGCAATGCAGGAAAACTACCAAATGGCGCTGGCATATTACGATTCAGCAAATGAATTGTATGCCGGTCCGAAAGATCGTTATGGCATAGCAGAAGTGAACCTCGGCAAAAGTCTCGTCTACCTGAACATGGGCCAGTTTGATGAGGCGCATAAATACATTACCACCAGTCTTGACCAGGCGCGCGCGCTCAATGCACGTGTACTCGAACTAAATTGCTTCCAGCATTTGTCAGCCCTTTACGAGAAACGCGGCGATTACCGGAAGGCACTTGAGTACTTCAAACTGTACGAACAGTTCGAAGACACCCTGTTCAGTTCAGATAAACAATCAAGGCTGCTGCGCTATCAGGTGCAGTTTGAAACAGAATCCAAGGACTCTCAGATCGCACGCCTCAGTCTCGAACAGGCTGAACAACGCAGTGCAATACGCAAACAGGAATTCGTAAGAAACATCCTTGTCGTTGTGATGGCGTTAAGCGGAATTCTTCTGATCACCGTTTACCGGAGCGGGCAACGACGAAGAAAAATCAACCAGTTGCTCCTGCAGCATCAGGTAGAGATGGAAAAACGCAGTGAAGAACTGGAGAAACTCAATCAGGTTAAAGACAAATTTTTTTCTATCATTTCGCATGATCTGAGATCGCCAATCAATGCCTTGTCGGGGCTGCTGGATTTGATGGACAAGGGCGCTATCGACCCGTCTGAACTATCCGTCCACATCAAGGAACTGCGCTCGCGTTTCAACCATACGCGAACGCTGTTGAACAACCTCCTCGACTGGACTCTGCTGCAAATGGATAAACTCAATCTGCAGGCAGGAAAGATCGACCTTCACAAAATCGCCGACGAGAATATCCAGTTGCTGACCTCTGTGCCGGGTAAATCCATCCGTATGGTCAACAACATACCTGATCCCGCGATTGCTTTTGGTGACGCCAACACGATAAACCTTGTGATTCGAAACCTTATCACGAATGCCATTAAGTTCACGAACGATGGCGGTGAGGTTCTGATAACTGGCCAGGATGAAGGTAAGGAATGGCTGATCTCCGTAAAGGATAACGGAATTGGCATGAAGCCTGAAATTCTCAATATTCTGTTCGACAAGACAGCTCCGTACACAACACGCGGTACAGCCAACGAGAAAGGTACCGGACTCGGACTGATCCTCTGCAAAGAGTTCATTGAGAAAAACGGTGGCCGGATCTGGGTGGAAAGCTCCGAAGGGAACGGTAGTACCTTCTTTTTCACATTACCCAAAGAATCTGCAGGAAGCGTGAATTCTTTCTAAGATTTGAGGGTAAATACTTTCCCTGATCTATTTCTATTCTATTTTTGTTCAACCAAGAATGGAAGGAAAGACACTCACATACTGGCAAAATATCCGTTATGGCATAGCCACGCTCTGGGATGGTCTTCGCCTTACACTTGTTCACCTCTTTAAGGCAATTAGAAGCCGTAAACCTGTTCATATTTCCAACCCTGGATATTTTGATCACACGGAAGGTATAAACACGGTTCAGTTTCCTCATGAGATGCAGCCGATCCCTGACAACGGGCGGTATCGCCTTCACAATGAAATCGACGACTGCATCGTCTGCGACAAGTGCGCGAAGATCTGCCCGGTAGATTGCATTACCATTGAACCTGTCAAAGCCGTTGAAGAATACGGCAAAACGTCTGATGGTACCCCCAAAAGGATCTATGCCGCTAAATTTGATATCGATATAGGAAAATGCTGTTTTTGTGGTCTGTGCACGGTAGTGTGCCCAACTGAATGTCTTACGATGACCAAGGTGTTTGACTTCAGTGTTCTCGACATGAAGGATCACAATTTCGCGTTTTCGGAAATGACTGAACAGGAAATTCAGGAAAAGAAAAAAGAGTACGACATATTCCAGTTAGCAAAACAGGCTGCGAAAGCCGAACCTGCTGTTCGACCGGAAAATGCAGAGGCTCCAAAACCGGCAGCTCCCGCAAAGCCAGGGGCTAAACCTGTTTTCAGGCCTAAGATCAAACCTTCCGGACCTCCACCTTCGTCATGAACGTCCTTCAAGTTATCACCTACGCATTTATTGGATTGGCAGGAGCTGCCGCCGTGGGGGTGTTGCTGAGCCGGAATCTGCTTCGCGCAACGCTCTGGCTGGTGGTTTGCCTGCTATCTGTCGCCGCCCTTTACGTTCTCGCTTTCGCAGAATTCGTAGCAGTTACGCAAATACTGGTCTATGCGGGCGGGATCCTCGTAGTAATCATCTTTGGAATCATGCTTACCGCAAGACTGGGACAGGTTCCCCTTCGCGTACAGCACAAGAATATCTTTTCAGGCTTCCTGCTGGCTTCACTGATGCTGGGTGCACTTGCCGCTGTGATCCGTGAGTTTCCTGAAGAACTTCCCAATGCCACACCTATTGATACGCACGCCGATACCATCAGCGCTATCGGGATGGATATCCTCACCGACTACGTCCTGGTATTTGAAGTTGCCGGAATTCTGTTGCTGATGGCACTGATCGGCGCAGCTGTAATCGCGTCACATAAACCACGCGTTTCATAGTATGCACAATCTCCAACATCTGCTCCTGCTTGGCGCCGCCCTGTTTTGCATCGGCCTTTTCGTGATCGTTATCAAACGCAACACGATCATGGTTTTGCTCGGCATTGAGCTGATGTTAAATGCCGCGAATGTGAACCTCGTCGCCTTTAACCGGTTATATCCTGAAAATCTTGACGGGCAGATCTTTGCACTCTTCGTGATCGTCGTGGCCGTATGCGAGGCCGCCGTCGGTCTGGCAATTGTCTTGAGCGTATATCGAAACTACCATACAGCCATCCCCGACCAGGTGGATGAACTAAAAGAGCGATGATGGAAGCGGTTAACCTGAATGACACCACTTTCTTTGACACCAGCCTTGCCGTTGCTGCGCTGCTGCCACTGCTGTCATTTGTGATCAGCATGACTGTGTCCGAGCGCTATTCATGGATCGTCTCATTGATGGCGCCACTCCTCCTGCTGGTAACGGCTGCCCTGGCCGCCGTAGTGTTCATCCGATTGTGGGATGCGCCTCCCTCCGTACAAACATTCGAATGGTTTTCCGTAGGAGACTTTACATTCAAGGCAGGGACCCTCATAAATAATACAACGGTCCTGATGTTTCTGGTCGTCGGTGTTATCTCCTTCCTCGTTCATCTCTTCAGCGTGGGCTACATGGCTGGCGATCCGGCGGCAAAACGCTACTTCGGAATCCTCGGCCTGTTTACATTCGCTATGTTTGGCATTGTACTGGCCGATAACCTGTTCTTGATATTCGTCTTCTGGGAGCTTGTGGGATTTTCATCCTATATGCTCATCGGCCATTGGAATCACAAACCTTCTGCATCGGCAGCTGCAAAGAAAGCATTCCTGATGAATCGCGTGGGCGACGCAGGGTTCCTGATCGGCCTCATGATCATCTGGAGTGCAACAGGAACGTTCTCGATTGTAGAGCTGGATCAGATGGGAACAGGATGGAGCACCTGGGCTGCCCTTTGTATCTTCTGTGGTGTAATGGGTAAGTCTGCACAGTTCCCGCTGTTCTCGTGGCTTCCCGATGCAATGGAAGGCCCGACGCCCGTAAGCGCACTCATTCACGCTGCCACCATGGTTGCAGCAGGCGTATACCTCTTAACGCGTGTCTTTGTAATCTTCTCTCCTGTTGCATTGGCCGTGGTCGCCATCATCGGAATAATCACCGCGCTGATAGGAGCCTTTGCAGCGCTGTCGCAAACCGATATCAAAAAAATCCTCGCCTACTCGACGATCTCTCAACTTGGACTGATGGTCACAGCGATTGGTGCCGGTGCACCTGAAGTAGTGATGCTGCACCTCTTCACACACGCATTCTTCAAAGCGTGTCTTTTCCTATGTGCAGGTTCTGTAATACATGCTTTGCATCAGACGCAGCATCATTCTCACGTTCATTTCGACGTTCAGGATATCAGGAACCTGGGCGGCCTCAGAAAAAAACTCCCGCTTACAACACTCGCTGCCATAATAAGTGGTGCATCTCTTGCCGGAATACCTTTCTTCTCCGGCTTCCTTTCGAAAGAAGCCATATTCAGTGCGTTGCTCCACTGGAAAGGCGATTCGCTCAACGGCCGATGGATCATCTTTGTGCTGGCCTTCCTAGTCTCCTTCCTCACGATAATTTACATCTTCCGATTCGTAGCACGAACCTTCTTCGGGGCTGAAAATGCGACGCTTAATCTTACCGTGCATGAACCGCCACCGATTATGCGTGCACCTTTAGTGTTGTTGGCCGGAGCTTCGCTCTGGCTGATCGTGTCATGGAATCCGTTCAACCCCTCCGGATGGCTCCTCCAGGCAGGTCCGCATCATTCGACGACACTCACAATCTTTTCCATCGGATGGGTACTCCTGGGTTTGCTTGCTGCATGGACGCTGTTCAGGCGAAATCAAAGCCTCCACGCAGACGTGTTTTTCCATGCCCTTTACATCGATAAGTTTTACCAGGTCTTTGTGGTTGTTCCTACATTGTTCGTAGCCCGGACCACTACATTCATCGATAAAAAGATCATCGACCGGTCAATTCACATCTTCGCTTATGGACAGGTAATTATCGCTCACCTTGCGGGATGGTTTGATACCGCTATCATCGATGGCGTTGTAAACGGCACTGCTTCGTTGTCGCGACTGGCAGGGTCATTTACCCGGTCATTCCAGGGCGGAAAAATTCAGCTTTATGTATTTTGGGCCCTCTTTACAATAATTATTTTTCTAATTTGGTCGCTTATTTAGGAAACCTGCGAATCCGCCTCAACGCATAAGTAAATGCAGCATTATCTGATCTCCTTACTTATCTTCATTCCACTTGTGGCGGCCCTGGCGGGTTTGATAATTCCAGCACGTGCGGCAAATTCATTCCGTTACCTTACCCTGGCCGTTAACATCGTTCAACTTTTCCTTTTCATCTTTTCGGTTTCGCTATACGCTCCGGACGGAGGTATGCAGTTCATCGAAAAGCAACCATGGATTACCCTTGATCTGGGTTCATGGGGTGTACTGAAAGCAGAATACTTCGTCGGAATGGACGGATTGAGCTATCCCCTCATCGGCCTCTCTGTTTTCGTACTGCTGCTGACAACCATTTCCTCCTGGACGATTGATACAAGTGTAAAGGGATACTTCACCCTGCTGTTAGTCCTCAACGCATCAATCATAGGAAGTTTTACAGCGTTGGACATGCTGCTGTTCTACCTGTTCTTCGAATTCATGCTGCTGCCCATGTTCTTCCTCATTGCCATCTGGGGCGGCGCGCGCAGAGAATATGCTTCCATAAAATTCTTCCTGTATACGTTACTTGGATCCGTCTTCATCCTGATCGTCATGATCGGTCTGTACATCTCCGTGCACGAAGGAAATCCGGCCGGACAACTCGTTCACAGCTTCAACATGCTGAACATGCAGGATCCTTCACACTTCATTTCAAATGCAGTACTGGATCCCAACAACAGCTGGCAACTCGGTGTCTTTAATGCGCGCCAATGGGCGTTCCTTTTGCTCTTCCTTGGCTTTGCAATCAAACTACCCGCTGCTCCGCTGCACACATGGCTCCCCGACGCACACGTGGAAGCCCCCACACCTGTTTCAGTAATTCTGGCTGCCATCCTCCTTAAGATCGGCGGATATGGCCTGGCACGTATAGCCTTCCCGATTTTTCCTGAGGCTGCCATGTACTTCAGCACGTTCATCGGAATCATCGGCGTGGTCTCAATCGTTTACGGTGCATTGAATGCGATGGCAAGCAAAGACCTTAAACGCCTCATCGCATATTCTTCCGTTTCGCATATGGGTTTCGTCCTCCTCGGACTTGCCTCACTTACGCAGGAAGGCGTAACCGGAGCGCTCTATCAGATGGTGAGCCATGGTATTATCTCGGCCATGCTGTTCCTTATCGTGGGCGTCTTGTACGACAGAACACATAACAGAACGATAGATTTCTACTCGGGACTTTCCTCACGGATGAAAGCATACACAGGCTTCGTTCTCGTTGCGTTTTTCGCATCCATGGGATTACCAGGGTTTTCAGGATTCATCGCAGAGGTTCTCGTATTCCTCGGTGCATTCAGAGCTCCGTCCGCAAACGGCCTGTTGCACGAAAGCCTCGCTATTATTGCAACAAGCGGACTGGTCTTCGGGGCGGCATACTACCTGTGGACGTTACAGCGGATGTTCTTCGGACCGTTTAACGTCAAGGGCAGAATTCTCCCGGAACAGCTGACGGACCTCACGCGTCGTGAATATCTGATGCTCATCCCCCTGGGATTGGCCGCCTTCTGCTTTGGAATTTTTCCCCAACTTCTGATTCGATACATCGATCCTTTCGCAAAAGGGTTTACCGAAATAATTCTTGCTGCCGGAAAGGCGTTAACCTTAACACCCTAGAAAGTGAACAGCTCATTGATGGATAGTCTTGAGTCAATCCGATGGAGCGCAGTTGCGCTGGCACCGGACCTCATGCTTGCATCAGGAATTCTGCTGTTGATTATCGTCGGACTCCTCTGGCGAAACGCGGGATTGTTTCATGGGATCGCTCTGGCCGTAACTGGAATTGCTTTCGCCTGGGAACTTTTAAGGTGGTCTGTCGGAAACGAGCCTGCCGTATTGTTCAACGGTGTGATCAAGACGGGTGACTTCGTTGTCTTCCTTAATTTGATCATCAGTCTTGGCGGCATCTTAACTGTGATCATGACGTGGTTAAGTACGCGACCACAACAACGCCTCCCGGAATACTATGCACTCATCCTCGCCGTGATACTCGGTGCACATCTGTTAGTGATGAGCGAATCACTGTTGATGTTGCTCATCGCTCTTGAACTAATCTCCATTTGTTCTTATGTACTGGCTGCGTTCGCATTCGACAAGAGTGCTACCGAGGGGAGCCTCAAATACTTCGTCTTCGGGTCTGTTGCCTCTGCAGTGATGATCTATGGATTTTCACTCTTGTACGGCATGTCAGGCACGCTGACGTTTACGTCCATTGAATTTGTTCAGGGAATCGCCGAACAACCCCTGCCCCTCTTCCTCGCGGCATCACTCTTCTCCCTCGCGGGGTTTCTTTACAAAGTTGCAGCGGCGCCCATGCATCCCTGGGTTCCTGACGTTTATGAAGGTGCGCCTATGCCTGTGGTTGCTTTCTTTTCCGTCGTTCCAAAGGTTGCAGGATTTGGTATTCTATGCAAGTTCATCACCATCCTCAACATGCGAGGTTTCCCTGACTGGCAGCTGATCCTTGGTGTGGTTACCATTGCTACCCTTACAGTCGGCAACTTTTCAGCACTGTGGCAGAAAAATGTCAAGCGACTAATGGCATACTCGTCCATCGCGCAATCCGGATTCCTCCTGGTTGCAGTCGTGGCCTTCTCCGCGAACGGATATCAGTATTTTTTATTCTACGCAAGTGTTTATCTGCTGATCACATTTCTCGTCTTCCTTTACCTGCAGGAATTTGAAAATATTGGAGTGACAACGATTGCGGACTACTCAGGAACGGGCAAATCATTCTTGTGGCCCGCCATATTTTTGCTCGTTGGGATGATTGCACTGACGGGACTTCCTCCAACGGCAGGGTTTACGGCCAAGTTATTTGTCTTTTCAGCCTTGTGGGACGGCTACAGTGTAACAGGGAAGTCGTTATTGTTATGGGTTCTTGTTTTCGGATTGTTAAACACGGTAGTCGCCCTTTTCTATTACCTCCGTATACCCTATTTCGCGTTTGTGCGCCCGGCAACCGACGCGCCGGCGGAAAATAATTTCACAAAAACAAATCTTTTAGGCGCCATTCTGGTTTTCCTGATACTTCTGCTCTTCTTCAAGCCGGGGCTGTTGATGGGATGGATTAATAAAATTAACTTTGTACCCTAACGGTTAACGGTTCCGTCATCCAACCCCAGGAGAATCGGCAGGCGTTAACGTAAGGAACCCAAAAATGAGTGATCAGATTCTTCACGAATGCGGAATAGCGATGATTCGCCTCCGTAAACCGCTCTCCTACTACATCGAGAAATACGGCCCGACTTACGCCATGAACAAGATGTATATCCTCATGGAGAAGCAACACAACCGCGGGCAGGATGGTGCCGGAGTTGCCAATATCAAAATAGATGTCGAATCAGGCCGCCGATATATCAGTCGCTATCGCTCTGTTAAACCCGCACCCGTGGCGGATCTCTTCAAAAAAATCAGTAAGAAATACCGAAAGGCGCAGAAGGAAGGGAAGGATAAATTCAGAAACGAACAGTGGTTAAAAGAAAACGTGGCCTTCACCGGAGAGATCTGGTTGGGCCACCTTCGTTATGGGACCCACGGTCAGAACAGCATTGAAAATGTGCACCCCTTCCTTCGCCAGAACAACTGGAGAAGTCGTAACCTCGTAATGGCCGGAAACTTCAACATGACAAACGTTGAAGAACTGTTTGACATCCTCGTCAACCTTGGCCAGCATCCAAAGGAAAAAGTGGATACCGTTACCGTTATGGAAAAGATCGGCCACTTCCTTGACGAAGAGGTTCAGTCGCTGTTTGAAAAATACAAAGGCAAATATTCCAACCGCGAAATATCAGACATCATCGAAAACGAAGTTGACCTTCAGCGTGTACTCAAACGCGCGTGTAAAGACTTCGATGGCGGATACACCATGGCAGGATTGATCGGGTCCGGCTCAAGCTTCGTCGTTCGCGATCCTAATGGAATTCGCCCTGCGTACTATTACGCCGACGATGAAGTTGTAGTGGTTGCATCGGAAAAACCAGCGATCAAAACGGCGTTCAATATCGATTACAACCAAATCGAAGAAATCGATCCGGGACACGCGCTCATCATCACGAAGAGCGGTGACTATGCTCAATATCCGATCATCAAGTCTGGTGAGAAAAAATCCTGCAGCTTCGAGCGCATTTACTTCTCACGCGGCAACGACCCCGATATTTACAAGGAACGTAAACAACTCGGCAAGTTGCTGGTTCCCCAGGTACTTCGTGCCATCAACTTCAACCTGAAGAATACTGTCTTCTCCTATATTCCGAATACAGCAGAAACCGCATTCTATGGATTGATGGCCGGCATCGAAGACTACCTCATCCGCAAACAGAAAGATCACGTTATCGACCAGAAGCCTTCGGTGGACTCACTTGAAGATATCCTTTCGTTCCGTCCCCGGATTGAAAAGCTCGTTCTCAAAGATGTGAAGCTTCGTACCTTCATCACCGACGACGAACACCGCGATGAAATGGTTGCTCATGTATATGATACAACGTACGAGGTAATCAAGAAAGGCGTCGACACTATCGTCGTTATCGACGATTCCATCGTGCGTGGAACAACGCTTGAGAAAAGCATCCTCAAAATGCTTGACCGCCTTGAGCCGAAGAAGATTGTTGTTGTATCATCGGCGCCTCAGATCAGATTCCCCGACTGTTATGGGATTGACATGAGTAAGATGGGTGAATTCATCGCCTTCCGGGCCATGATTGCATTGCTTCGTGACCGTGGCAAAGACGACTTGCTTGGCGAAGTGTACGAAAAATGTATTCGCGCCCGCGGCCACGAGAGCCAGATTAACTACGTCAAGCAGCTTTACGATCAGTTTACGGACGATGAGATCTCAAAAAAAATCGCTGAAATCTGCCGCCCCGCCGATATGAAGGCCGAGCTCGAGGTGGTGTTCCAGACGGTTGAAAACCTCCATAAGGCTATTCCTTACCATTCCGGCGACTGGTATTTCACCGGCGACTATCCAACCCCGGGAGGTATGAAAGTCGTCAACCGCTCGTACGTGAACTATATGGATGGAAAGCTCGTCAGAGCGTATTGATTTCTGATTGGAGTTCCTGCTCAGGGCTCAGGCAAGAACGCATGGTAACGGTAACGTGTAACGCGGCGTGGAGTGTGAAGTGTACGTTGCGGGTTGCCGGTTCCCTGTCGCCTGTAAATCGCATCAGAGAAAGCAGGCATTCAACCCCCTCGCTTTAAATTGTCATTTTCGAATGCGCGAACGCTCCGTTACCCGTTGCCGGAAAAGCCAACTGTTGGGATTCGGCTTGCCACTCCGTAGAGGGAAGGTTCAAATCGGCTTAATTTTCAAGTCCAGGATTCAGGATGTCGCTTGCGGGTGTTTGCTTGTGGCCGGTGCTCTGTTGCCACCCGTTCCGCCTGGCAACCAGCTGCAGCAGCTCGCAGCAATCCTCGACCTTTCCCCGACCTTTCTTGGTATATACCGCAACATTAAAGCTAGTATTTGGGATACATATGCTAGTTCTGGAATCGTGAAATTGAGATATAGTTGCTAAAACCTAGCAATAAGTTTGCCGATCATTTGCCGCGCATTCGAGGTCCTGTCGAGGACACCTCGAGGATAGATCGGGGTCTCGTTGCCGATTGTCACGGTGTCTTGAACCACCGTCATGGGACGGATACCCCAAAAGCCTGGTCTCACCTAATCAAAATCCTAATGCTGTCGCCCGTTTTTCAGCAGGTGTTGCGATGCGAAATTTTATTGTGATCTTCTAGTCGTCCGATACTCATCGTCCACTCTTTCTCCACTCTCTCTCCACTCTTCCTATATTCTTCAGTCGTTAACGGCCGCTTGTATCATTAGGACTTTCCTGAATTAGGACGCCTGGCGGGGGACAATAACAATTCAGTGCTCAGAACCGGCCAACAGGTGGCGGTAACATGCAATCGGCAACAGTTTCTACGTCAGCCCACATAGAAATCGAACATCAGGTCATTCATACACCGGAAGTGCTTCAGCGGGCACTTCCCGTAACCTTTGGCAGAACACGGCCGGCAGGAAAGCCTGTTGTTTTCAAAGATCGTAAAACGGGTGTGGTAAGGATATGAGCCAAAATCAAGGACCGTATTGCCGTACATCGCGAATGTTTCCTTGCCGAATGCCGAAGCTACGGCGATAAAATCATTGTCAAACGTGAAAACATATCGCGACTGCTTAATGATACTTGCCTGTTGGTTGAAATTGAACTTCCCGCAGCCATTGTACACCACCGTCTTCTTGTTCAGGGCAAGCAGTGTATTTTCCAGGTCGGCGTGCTCTTCCCGGCGTGTGAAAAACTTTTCCAACTGCGCACCATCGTCGGCATCGGCACTGCTGCCCAGAATAACCACGGGCTTGTTTATCCGGTCGCACACCTCAATCATCCGCGAAAGCGGCAAACGCCGCGTTGCATGCTGTGCCGAAATGCAAAATACAATATACCCCTTCCTGAAGGGTTCCGGCAGCCACTCCGTGGGAACCTCGTCTTTGTAAGGAATGAAGAAGTCAGGCCGTAGCCCATCGCCACTAAGGTTCAACCTACTCGCCGTTTGCAGGTACTGATCCGCAATGTGCGTCGGAATCATCTGGTTGATCTTGAGCCGTGTGAGAAGCCACTTTTTCCAGGTTCGTTTCTGAATTCGAAACACAGCACCTGAAATGAAAGCTGTTACGAGGCGCGACCGGAGATCGGCATCCAGATCAAATACATAAGTAAACCGATTGGAATGTTGTTTGCGGTGCTTTCGAAAGTCAGAAAAATCATAAACCTTGTCGAGGTAAGGGTTGTCCTGAAGGAGGTATTTGTTTTCCTCCGATGTCAGGAAACTTATCCGGGGATTCTCAAGACGTGTCTTCAGACACCTTATAAGAGGGGTTGAAAAAATAATGTTACCCGGCGCACCGGAAAGGATTATGAGTACATCCATTTAAACGAGCAGGTAAGTAAACAAATTAAGACTATTTGCTATTTTAGAAAGCGCTAAGCTGTGTAAAATACACGACCTTGTCTTTCGTATCACGTTAAGGCCTGCCGGAGGTCTTAAACGTTACACAATCGGTCGGAAGTCTAATAAAAAGTAAACTATGAACTATTGGTTAATGAAAACGGAACCAGGAACCTATTCCTGGGATGATCTTGTAAGAGATAAGAAAACAGCGTGGGATGGCGTGCGCAACTTCCAGGCACGAAACAACCTCAAAGCGATGAAGAAGGGCGATGCGGTTTTCATTTACCACAGTATGGACGACAAAGCCGTAGTCGGCGTAGGCAAGATTACGAAGGAAGCATTTCCGGATCCAAAGGACAACGAATGGATTGCTGTAGAAGTAGCGCCGGATCGCAAACTGAAAAAACCTGTGACGCTCGCACAAATCAAAGCTGACAAACGTTTATCAAATATGACGCTGGTTAAAAATTCACGCCTGTCGGTTCAGCCCGTGAAGAAAGAAGAATTTGATATTGTACTTGGTTTAAGTGAGGAGGATTAATGATGTTGTTAAAATTTTTGAAAAGTTCAGGCTTTCTTTTGATGATACTGCTAACGGCCGCCATGGCTACGGCCCAGGTAACGCAGCCTGTACGTTATGAACGCGAACAAAAAAATTCAGACGACCAATTTCATATTATCCCGCTTGGACGGGATGGCATAGCGCTATTTCGCGAACGCGACAAATACAAGCAGAATAACCGCCTTTGGGAGCTCATCTTTCTCGACGCCGACCTGAAAGAAAAAACAGCGCTGGAGCTGGAGATAAAGGAACGCCATCGCATGATCGGATATGAGGTGTCGCCCAAAAACATTTATTTCCTTTTTCGCACCGGAGAAACAAGCAAAAATGATTTCGTTCTGATTGATATCTCGCTCGACGGCGTTGAACGCGGCCGCTATGCAATCAAACCGGATCTTGACTTCCGCCTGACACACTTCATCAAGGCCGGACGGAATTTTGTATTCGGCGGATATGTAAACAACGAAGCCGTGATCATACTTTTTGATCCTGCTGCAAATAGCCTGAAGGTTGTTCCCGGATTCTTCCAGAAGGACACCGAACTTGTTGACCTTCGCACCAACGAAAACGGAACGTTCAACACGATACTGATGGATCGCAGCAACCGTGGCGAAAAGAAAGTTGTTTTCAGAACATTTGACGACACCGGCAAGCAACTGCTTGAAGATGATGTCGTTGTTGATGAAAACATAACGCTGCTAACGGCTATGACGAGTACACTGCAGCGTGAAGACCTAATCATTGCAGGAACATGGGGCGACCGGAATGCAAAACAGTCAAGCGGATTTTTTACCCTGTCCGTGGACCCGTTTTCAGAACAGAAAATAAAATACGTCGATTACGGTTCGCTTGAGAACTTTCTCAACTACCTGAATCAAAAGCGCGCTGCAAAAATCAAAAAGCAAACCAAGGAGCTCGCCAGTGTAGGACGCAAACCTGCGTTCTCGGCACACGTCATGCCGTTCAGGATCGCAGAGGATGATAAAGGATTTTACATCCTCGCAGAAGTCTATCAGCCTTCAAGCTCATCATCTTCAATGTATTCTAACAACCCATATTATTACAATCCGTTCTATTCGCCTTACGGATATTCTCCCTTCTACAATGGGTTTTACTATCCCGGCATGCGCCGGATGTACAGGCCCTATATGTACGGTCCCAATTCTCGCAACTCAAATGAGATAAAGTCCCTCGAAACTGTCGTCATCCATGTAGATGCTCAGGGGAACGTAAAATGGGATCAAAGTCTGAAACTCGACGAAGTGAGGATACCTGCCCTTGAACAAGTAGGCGATTTCGCTGTTGTTAATGACGTGGCTTTCCTTCTTTATAAAAAAGAATCGGAACTGAAGATTAAATCCATTCCGCTTGGCGGAGGTGACGCGCTTGAGGAAGCTCAGAAGATCCGCACCTCCGACGAAAACGACGTGATCCGTTCGGAGAAGGATACGGATAGCGGAGTTCGCCACTGGTACGGGAATTCATTCTATGTCTGGGGATATCAAACCATACGAAACGCCACGAGGAAGGACCGGGTACGGGATGTATTCTACATTAATCGCATTGATACGTCAATGTAGAATTGCAGCCGCCTTACTTCTGCTGACTTTTCAGGCTGCCGGCCAGATCGTGCAGCCCGATAGGATTGAAATCCCTTTGACCAAAAGCGATGTCGGTTATGAGGTTGCCCCGATGGCAGAGAACGGAATGTTTCTATACCGAAATCTCCTGCTAAACAATACCCGATTAATCGAACTAGTTAAACTGGATACCAGCTTCACTCAGCAGTGGCAAGGTTATCTGAATCACGACAACGAGTTCGAGCTCATCGGCAAACGTCATGCAAAGGGCAAACTTCACCTCCTTCTGCGACACATTGATATTCGCCGTAAGGGCATGCTGATCTTTCGCGTAAATGAAGCCGACGGAACCTATCATCAGCACGTCGTAAAAAATTTCATCGCCTTTGTGCCTACGGAATTTCAGGTGTCCGAAACCGCAGCTATCATCGGCGGATATTACAATAACGTTCCCGTTGTACTGTATTACAACTTTGACACACAACAATCTCGCATACTGCCCGGTCTGCTTAATGAAGCCGGCGAACTAACGCAGATAGAAGTCCACGACGACGGAGGTTTCAATGTTCTGATCAGTGCTTTCATCCCGACCGGGAATCGCACAATATGGATCAAACAATATGATCCTGAAGGCAATCTCCTTTTCCAGATGCCACTGAAGACCGAGGGTAACAAACACCTTCTTTTCGGGAGGTCGGTATACACAGGCAATGCAAGTCAGCTGATTGCAGGAACGTACGGAAACCGCCGCTCTGAATATTCGAAAGGTTTGTTTCTCGCCAGTATCGATCCCAGCGGATATCAGCAGATCAGGTATTACAACTATGGAGACCTGCATAACTTTTTCAAGTTCATGAAGGTGAAGCGCGAACAACGCATCAAAGACCGGATAGAACGGCGGAAGGAAAAGGGAAAGAATGTGCGCTTTAACTACCGCTTTATCGTTCATGAGGTGGTGCCCTACAAAGATCAGTTTGTTCTTTTGGGCGAAGCATTCTATCCGAAATACATCACGGTAGACAACCGTTACTCGTCAAGCTTTTTCTATTATGGTGCAATGCCTGCCATGGTTTCAAACCGGGGTCGTGTGTTCGACGGTTTTCGGTATACCCATGCAGTTGTTATGGGGTTTGACGCTCAGGGGCATCATTTGTGGGACAACACTTTTGAGATCAACGACGTCAAGACGTTCACGCTGGAGCAGTTTGTGAGGCTTGAAATGCAACCCGATAAGATCGCGCTGCTGTATCTTTTCGAGAACCAGATTCGCTCCAAGATCATAGAAGGCAACAACGTAGTGGAAGGCAAAACCATTGAGCCGATAAGACCACTGGACGGGGAAACCGTTGTTCGCAACCGGGCCAGCGCTTCAAAAAGCCGCCTCAATTATTGGTACAAAGACAACTTCTACGCCTACGGTATTCAGCAGATTGCCAAAGGCTCGGAGGGCGAGCAAACCGTTTTTTATGTAAATAAAGTGAGTTTCGCCAACGAGCCGACAGACAATTAGCGGCGGGAATTCGTTGTTAATTGTAAACCCATAATTGTATATTTGCCCGGCGATATGCAACGAAAACTGATCCTCAATTCGGACCACCTCGATCTCACGATAAACCGTCTTTGCCAGCAATTAATTGAAAATCACGACAATTTCGCCGATACTGTCATTCTCGGTTTGCAGCCTCGGGGCATCTACTTCGCTGAAATCCTGCACCAGAAACTTCAGCGCGAAGCCCGGACCGAGATTCCGCTAGGTTACCTGGACGCAACTTTTCACCGCGACGATTTCCGCCGCCGGGAGAAGCCTGTGCAGGCTAACGAAACCCGGATCCCTTTCCTTATTGAAGGTAAAAACGTTGTATTAGTGGATGACGTGCTCTTTACGGGCCGAACCATCCGTGCCGCGCTCGATGCCATGATCGCCTTTGGAAGACCAGCAAAGGTTGAATTACTCGTGTTGATAGAACGAAAATACACGCGGGAATTCCCGATCTCCGCCGACTATGTCGGGAAGGCTGTTAATACTCTCAGCAGCCAGCGCGTGCTTGTAGAACTCGAAGCACAGGGCCACAAACAAAACAAAATCTGGTTGATCAATAAGGACTAAGGACAATGTCAAAATTAAGTCAGAAACACCTTTTAGGAATTAAAGACATCACCAAAGAGGACATCGAACTTATTTTTGAAACGGCCGATACCTTCAAGCAAGTCATCAATCGTCCTATCAAAAAAGTCCCTTCGCTGCGCGATGTAACGATCGCCAACGTCTTCTTCGAGAACTCTACACGTACCCGGCTTTCCTTCGAACTTGCTCAAAAACGCCTTTCGGCGGATGTGATAAATTTTTCCGCATCGAACAGTTCGGTGAAGAAAGGCGAAACTCTGCTCGACACGGTAAACAATATCCTGGCGATGAAGGTGGATATGATCGTTATGCGACATGCCAGCGCGGGCGCACCACATTTCCTTGCCAAACATATTTCTGCCAACATCGTGAACGCCGGAGATGGTACACACGAACATCCTACACAGGCACTTCTCGATTCATTTTCCATTCGCGAACGCCTGGGTGACGTGGCCGGAAAAAAGATTGCTATCATCGGCGACATCCTCCATTCACGCGTAGCATTGTCGAACATCTTCGCCCTGAAGAAGCTGGGTGCAAAAGTCATGGTGTGCGGTCCGCCGACACTGCTGCCTAAGTTTATCGGCACCCTCGGAGTGGAAGTTGAGTTTGACGTGATGAAAGCGTTACAATGGTGTGACGTTGCTAACGTGCTGCGCATTCAGCTTGAGCGCCAGCAAATCAAATACTTTCCTTCGCTGCGCGAGTATTCACTTTACTACGGCATTACGCGAAAGATGCTCGACTCACTCGACAAGAAGATTGTCATCATGCACCCCGGACCCATCAACCGCGGCGTGGAACTCAGCAGCGATGCCGCCGACTCAGAACATTCGATTATCCTCGACCAGGTTGAAAACGGAGTGGCTATCCGCATGGCTGTGTTATACCTCCTTGCCGGGGCGGCAGGGTAATAAGTCCTTTTCGATACTTAATCATTGCGTTTAGTCCGTTCCCAGGCTCTTTGCCGGGTTTATGTGCGCTGCGCGAAGCGTTTGATAGCTAACAGTAATCAACGTCAGACTCACGGTAGTGACAGCAGCAATGGCGTAAACTATCCACGACGCATTTGTCCGATAGGAAAACTGATTGAGCCAGGCATCTGCAGCGTAATAGGCAATGGGGAACGCAACCAGGGACGCAATTAACGACAGCCCGAGAAACTCAGCCGAAAGTAACTTCCATATCTGATATGACGACGCACCTACAACCTTTCGAACACCGATTTCTTTTGTTCGGCGGGAGGCGGAAAAGGCGGCGAGTCCGAAAATACCCACGCAACTAATCAGAATGGCAAGTCCTGAAAAAATGATCGCGATGTTGCCGGCACGCCTCTCAGCAATGAACAGGTTGTTGTAGTCATCGCCGACGAATGCGAAATCAAAGGGTGCACCAGGTGCGTATCTGGCAAACACTGATTCGATTTTGACCAACGCATCGGCTACCCGTGCGCCTGACTTCAACCGTATTGAATAGTACCCCCAATTATCGTAACCCAGATAATAAAGATGTGGAGATTGCTCATGATAGGGCCCCCAACGAATCTGATCCTTAATTACACCTATAATTTCCCGCTCTTTGCCGTAACCGAAACTTATCTTCTTTCCTAACACGTCGCCTCCAATTAGTCGCGCAGCCATTTCATTAATTATTACAGCTGATGAGTCTGATGGATGATCGCGCGAAAAGTCACGTCCTAAGACAAACTGAAATCCGTGTGTAGCGGGAAAGTCATGGCTACAGCGATTTCGCGCAAACAACGGCGGACTGTCCACCTGCATGCCTTCCCACCTGAGCGAAGCATCAGCTGTCATTGATCCCGTGATCGGAAAATCAGACTTCGCCATGTTATCAACTACATCGGTCGACAGAAGGTGGTTTCGAAGCGTGTTGTAATCAAGACTCGCCAACTGCTCCGTGCGGACAGGCAAATGAATGATTCCATCAGTTTCAAATCCCGCAGGTCTGTTCCGCGCATGCCTGATTTGATTGTAGATCACCTGCGAACTAATGATCAGCACTACGGCAGCGCTGAATTGAAATATGACAAGGAACTTCCTAAGAGGTATCCTTCGGATTAAACTATCACGGGATACTTGTTTCTTCAGAAGGCCGTTGACGTTCTGGGAAACCATCAAGAATGCCGGAATCGCTCCTGCAAGCAACGAGACTACGACTACGAAAAGGCCGGAGGTTCCCCAAAACCAGAGATCTTTGAACGGGAAGACTATTTGTTTTTCGGAAAGGACATTAAACCAGGGCATCATGAGTGATGCCATCACCAGCGCGACGCCATAAGCAATTATCACAATGACAAAGGCCTCCAGCAGAAAGCGTTTTATTAAATCCCATTGATGTGAACCTATCACTTTTCTTATGCCAATCTCCTTCGCACGAGTATGACCAAGTGCGGTGGTCAGGTTGATGAAATTCATACAGGCCATGAGGATGACAATAGCACTGATGACGGCGACCTGTCGAACTAGTTGTATCCGTCCTCCTGCACTTCTTCCCTCGCGAAACGCGCTCTTCAGATGCCAATCGCGCATGGCGAGAAGGACGCCCTCAGGACGCAGTGCCTTCCCGTCATTGGAAACATGATTATATAGAATTGACCTCATTTCATCCTGCACCTTTAACAATGACGTTGTATGATCGAGGAGCAGATAACACTGGAACACCCAGGCTTCCCAGTCATGAGGTGCATGAGACGTTTGAGAAAAGTGATATGCCAGTGAAGCGATTACATCGACACCAGCGAACGAAGAATTTGCCGGAAAATTTTCGTAAACACCTGACACCATCAGTTCATCGCCATCTTTAAGCCGAATTGCTTTGCCCACAGCATCCCCGGCAAGAATCTTGTCAGCCAAATGACGGCTTACCAGAACAGAATTCAACCCCGACAGGGAACTGGTCCCGTGACACGCTTTCAGATCAAACATGGTCGTGAAAGTCGGGTCGACCAACATGACATTTTCTGTGGATGAGTTTCCGTCATACGTCACCACCATCTGCTGAGGCCAGGTCGTTATCGCGACATCTTCAAGTCCCGCCACCTGCGTTTTAAGCGCCTCTCCTAATGCCGCAGGCACATCGTTGATCGTCATGGTCTCGCCTCCAAACACCACATTATGATACACCTGGGCGATGCGGTCGTAGTGATCAAAAGATTTGTTAAAAGTTAATTCATCGCGCACCCATAGCCCGATAAGAACACATGCAGTGATGGCAGCGGCCAGCCCGATAATATTTATAAACGTGTACAGGCGCGTGCGACGAAGATAACGCACCACGACAAGCAGGTGATGTTTAAGCATAACGTTCAGGTTGGTTGATCCCTTGTGATGTATCGACGCGTTGAAAAGTTTCTTTTCAGGAGTGAAGAGTTGCAGCCGTTTGAACCATCAGGTGACCAACCCCGTTTTTGTGATACCGGCGTTCTAACCCGCCGATATAGCTGGCTCCCCAGCTTCAGTCGTCTGCCTGTGACAGGTTTCCCAACGATTCTGGGCCTCGTCTCCGGGTTTTTATTAATTTTGGCCGTTTAAACGCGAGAGATGATTTACAATTCGATAATTGAAACCATTGGCAATACGCCCCTGGTAAAACTGCAGAAGCTCAACAAGGGCATCCCTGGTACTATTCTGGCAAAAGTGGAATACTTCAACCCGGGCAACTCAACCAAAGACCGCATGGCCTTGAAAATGGTTGAAGACGCCGAAAAAGCAGGCATCCTGAAACCAGGCGGAACAATTATCGAAGGCACATCCGGAAATACAGGTATGGGACTTGCTCTCGCAGCTATTGCGAAAGGCTATCGCTGTATTTTCACTATGGCAGATAAGCAATCTCAGGAGAAAATTAATATCCTTAAAGCAGTCGGTGCTGAAGTAATCGTCTGCCCTACAAACGTCGCACCCGACGATCCACGCTCTTATTACTCAATCGCGCGTAAACTCAACAAAGAGATACCGAACTCGTTTTATCCTAATCAGTACGACAACCTCTCCAACGCTGCAGCACACTACCAGACTACTGGTCCTGAAATCTGGAAACAGACCGAAGGAAAAATCACGCATTACGTTGCCACTGTGGGAACAGGTGGTTCAATGTGCGGAACAGCGAGATTTCTGAAAGAACAGAACCCCAATATTGTTACCGTGGGAATTGACACGTATGGTTCTGTTTTCAAGAAGTACAAGGAGACGGGGATTTTTGACGAGAATGAGATTTATCCCTATCTCACCGAAGGCTTTGGAGAAGACATCCTGCCCAAGAACGTCGACTTTGATGTAATCGATCTTTTCATCAAAGTGACTGATAAAGATGGCGCTATTGCCGCGAGGAAGCTGTCGCGCGAAGAAGGTCTCTTTGTGGGATGGTCAAGCGGCTCCGCAGTCCACGGTGCTTTGGAATACGCACGGGAAAATATGAAGGAAGGCGACGTAATGGTAATTCTCCTTCCCGACCATGGCACGCGATATCTTGCCAAAGTTTATAACGACCAATGGATGAAGGATCACGGCTTCCTCGAGTCGCGAAACTTCCAATCGGCGCGCGATATCATTCAGGCCCGCAACGGCAAAGACAGCCTGCACACCGTATCAAAAAATTCGAAAGTCAGTGATGTAATTCTGCTGATGAATCGCGAAGGAATCGATCAGATTCCCGTCCTCGAAGATACGCAGTTCGTGGGAAGCGTCAGCTCGGCATCGTTGCTGGAAAAGATCATTCAGGATCCGCAGCTTCAGAACAAGCAGGTCGGAGAAGTAATGGACAAGCCGATGTTGTTCATAGCTCCTGACAGCACGCTCGACGTGTTGTCGTCGTTGCTCAACAAAGACAACAAGGCCGTTTTGGTTCGCGATGATGCATCAGAAAAAGTGCACATCATTACCCAGCACGACGTACTGCGCGCCATAACGACCTAGCCGGCCTAATTATCGAGGATTTCTATCTCGACGCGAACGTTCTCCTGCGCGCGCGAGCTCATCTTGTCGTGTATCGGTTTCTTTCCGCCCCAGGCCTTGACCTGCATGCGTTCGGGAGAAATTCCGTTGCTGAGCAAAAACCGGCGGATGACTTCAGCGCGTTCGAAAGAAAGTTTCTTTGATGACCCAAAACCTTCTTTGGTGTTGGTAAGTGAAAAGAAGTTATCTGAACCTTCATTGGCGTAGATGATCTTCCCGGCGTTTTTCCCGTTGGCATGTCCGTGAATCCGGATTTTGTATTTGTCGTTTTCAACAAGCATCTCAAGGAGACTCGTCACTTCGAATCGCGATTCAGGACGCATGATGGCTGCATCCTTGAAGAAATACACATGATACATCGTGGCAATGTCGCCCTTCTGGAGACGCACCAATTCAAACGGTATCACCACTGCGCCTGATTCATTTCGGGTAATGCCTTCCCCTTCAGGATCATTGTAATTGATATCCCGTTGCATTTTTCTGTATCCGAACACTTCACATACAACAGAAAGGTTGCCAGACTTCCCCGGAGGACTTAAAACACGTACGTTGGTATTGCCTTTATAGGAGCCGATTTTTCTGAGCTTCTCATGATCAATAAGGTCAACGTCACCTTCTATCGCCTGTTCATCGAGTATCCGCGTCAGCTTGAAGAAGAACTTTTTCCCTTTGGTTTCGTCGTCATCGGCGTCATCAGGAGCTACATGTTCAGCCACGGACGTGGAGTTGATGTTAGTGCTCGTATTGGCGTCAGTGTTAGTGTTCGTGTTGTTGGTATTAACAAGCGATGGCGTTGAGTTGTCGGCAGTTGCCAGAAAGTCTTCAGCGCCAGCCGGAGCGAAATCAGAAGTTGATGGCGTATGATTGGCTTCAGAGATAGGATTGATATCTACACCTTGAAACGATGCCAGATCAGCACCCGCTTTTATCTTGCCAAGAAATCCATTGTACACCCATGTGTCTTTGTATTCCGACTCTTCACGCAGACGACGCGCTTCGGCAATGGCTTCCTCGCGATCGGCGGTGTTGAGCACGTATACGTAATACAGATTCCTGTTGGGATTCATCTCGTATTTGGCATTCATACGAAGATTCTTGAGCGCCCGATTCGTAAAACGAATGGCGTTCTTGTGATACTTAAAAGCACCAATCACAACATAGTTCGGATGTTCACCCGACAATTGAAAGGCGTGGGTAGGCAGCGGTCGCAGTACCAAAAAAAGTATACCTACCAGTGCAAAAAGTCTAAGCGGTTTCATAACACTGGAATAAACTATCCCTAATTTAGCAAAGATTTAAAGATAACCAAGTAAGGACCTACCTCTCAGTAATTTATAGATGTGGTAGAACTTCAAAATCCTGCTCCAGCACATTCCCATTTTCGTCCATTACCATCAATCGATGACTTCCCTCCGACGGACGGATTGCCAGAGCGTGGTGTCTCCTCGTACTTGTAATGTAGTTTCCATCGATATGCCAATACACCGTTGCACTCTCATCGCGGTGAGCAAGCTGGAAAATGACCTCATTTTCCCTGCCTGTTAGATCTCGCGGAATAAAGAACCTGGCATTGTCCTTAGGATAGATGAAATCCATGATATTACCTTCATCGGCAACACATCCTGGTCTGAAAGGAGGCAGAGGTTGATAACTTACATTTTTCTTACGGAAGTAATATTCCTGCGCAGGTGGCAGTACAAACCACTCCATGGAGATTGTTTCAGAAGCCTGTGCACATAGGTTGTTGACACGGAACCGCCGGTCATGGCTCAGATGAATCGTCTTGTGATAATGACACGGCAGGGATTGTAAACCATTCTTTGTAACCCAGACCGTTTCAGTTTCCGGGCAATTCGATGAGCTTCGAAGGCCGCTTTTTCTGCACACTCTCACGCGCTGCATCTCCCCATCAGGGCGGGCAAACCACGTGTCACTATTCAGATAAGAAAATATTTCGAACAGCACAGGAGCTGCAGCATCACTTCCGGTCAGCCCTGGTCTTCCTTCTCCGTCAGCATTTCCAACCCATACACCTACCACATATCTGGGTGTCACGCCAACGGCCCACCCATCGCGAAACCCAAAGCTTGTTCCTGTCTTCCACGCAATGTTCTTCTGATTGGCAAAGTATCGCCATCCGGATTCTTCCCCAGGCCGATATAATTCTTTCAACGCATCAAAGGTATGGTAAATCGATCCTGCGCTCAGGAATGACGTTGGCTCATAATCATACAATGATGAATCGTAAGCTTTGGGAATATATGACAGCGGGTGAAAATCCTTTCTCATATACCGGTTCCCGCCGGGAAGCGTTGCATATCGGTTCAGCGTTCTGGCCATCGATGCATACATGCCAGCGATCTCCCACAGTGTTCCCTCTGCGCCGCCGAGTATTAACGATAGTCCGTAATGATCGGGATGCTTGTCGAGTGTCCGCATACCCATGTGCTGCAGGAGTCGGTGAAACCGTTCGTAGCGATATTCCCTGAGCATGTGCACCGCGGGAATGTTCAATGACCTGATCAGCGCCCGGTCTGCAGGCACTGCACCATCGTAGTCATGAGAAAAGTTTTTGGGAGCAAAGCCGTTGATAAACGTGGGCACATCCGGGAGTAGTGCAGATGGCAGGATCTTCCCGTCGTCGAGCATCGCGGCATAGAGGAATGGTTTTAAAATACTCCCTGTACTTCGCCGTGCCTGGATAACGTCAACATCAATCGCGTCCTGTTTCTTGGACCCAACGTTACCGACGTATGCGAGCACTTCCCCCGTTGCGACATCAGCAACTACCGCAGCTGCGTTGTGAATCTGGTTGCCTTTTAATCGCAGGTGATTTCGTTCCAACGTTTCTTCCACCCTCTCCTGCAATGAGAAGTCGACGGTACTCACGACTGCCTTCCCGCGGTGGCCATCGCGACCGAGGCGTCCAAGCAAGTGACGCGCGTGACGCGGCAAGGCTAGAGGCGATTCAGGGAGCGGCTCATTTCGCGCAAGTGCCAGCGTCAGCGAATCTATGGTTCCTGCACGCCAGAGTCGCTCCAGAACATCATCGCGCTTCCTGCGAAGGGTCTCGCGGTTTCTACCCGGATGTATGAGCGCCGGCGAGTTTGGAAGCACTGCAAGTAACGCGGCCTCGCCCCAGGAAAGTTGTTTATCACCGCGCCCGAAGTAACGCCAACATGCCGCTTCAATTCCCACGACGTTGCCCCCGAACGGAGCATGCGAGGCATAGAGGTTGAGAATCTCGTCTTTGGAGTAACGCAGCTCCAGTCGCGTAGCAAGGATGATCTCACGGATTTTCTCGAGTACAGTTCTGTCACGTCCTTTGCGGGAAAGCCTGACAACCTGCATCGTGATGGTGCTTCCTCCGCTCACTACTTTGCCGGACGTAAAGTTTTGTCTCATTGCTCTTCCGAGCGAAAGCACGTCAACACCGGGATGTGAAAAGTACCGTTTGTCCTCATAGATGATCAGCGCCTTCCTGTATTTTTCATTCACGGACGTCGACAGCGGAAAACGCCACTGGCCGTCATCAGCAATTGAAGCCGACAATAACCGGCCATCGCGGGCGAACAAGACTGTGGAATACGGTTCCTGAAACAGCTGCGCAGGAAGACACGCAAGATACCAGGTAAATAGTAACGTCAATGGAAGCATCCACTTCCAATGGCGTGCGATGTACAGTTGTATTCGCCTAGGCCATGACATGATTATACCTATGGCGTGCCCGCCTTAATCACCTGCACTTCAAATCCTTTTCTGCGTGCGTAAATGCTCCGGTCATACATCGCCTCACAACTTATCGCGGGGTGATAGTACGTGCCTGCATAACTGGCGGTGAGCATCACCCGGAACGTCTTGCGCTCATTCTGGCGCAGTCCAAAATACGTGTAGACACGATCGTCGCGAATATCCTGGTAATCGAAGCCATCTGTCTTCAACAGCGCCTGATCATCATTGAGGCGAAGGTTCGTGATCTCCCACCCGGAAGGAAACACTTGCGCAAGTGCAAGGTTTTCATACGACGACCTAACACCGTGATGCCTGACCGTCACTTCTGCCATAAACTCAGTTCCCTGCGCAAGCTGTGAAACATCGATCGGGTTACCGCGCATATCGGAATAGTTGACTGTCAGCGAAAGATTATTCTCTGCCTGATCTTCATCTCCTCTTGCAGGGGTCCCCTCTGTAATGAGTCGTACGAACACCGGCGCACTGGAATTGCTTTCGATGCTCATCCGAAGGTTCTTTCCGTCCGTTACGGGAAGCATAATCTGCGACAGGGGTTGCTTACTCACAACACGTGTAGCTTTACCGTTAACCGTATAAGTATATGAAAGATCGCCGCGCTTTTCGGATCCTGCAAATGCCGCGACTGCCTTGAGGCACATTGCTGACTCCTGCGTGCTCATCCACCGCTGCGGATCACTGAGTTCCTGCGAGATTTCCTTCAGAACTTCAAATGCCTTTGCACGGTCATTCAGCAAGACCAGCGTTTCGAGTATCAGCGCCTTGTCGCGTACTGCCGATCCATAGCTGTAAGACAATTCTCGGTACGACTTAACATTAGTATTAAGACCTGCTACCAATTCTTTCGCTGCTTCAAATTGCGAGACCTTTGCATATGCTGCGGCAAGCATCCACGCCGCGGTGTTTGACAGCTCACCGTCTTCACGCAGCCGGTTCATCGCGCCCAGGGCTGGCGATCCTGCCAGAGAGAGCGTATAAAGGCGATACGCCTGCTGAAGATCATTGTTGAAGTAACGGGTATCCCGCCGCCATGCTTCGGCACGTCCGGCCTGGAACGTTTTCCATTTTCTCAGAATGTCGTCAGGAACATAGTATCCCTTCTCCGATGCTTCCAGCAGGAAGTGCCCAGCGTAGGACGTACCCCATGAATCGGCGTCTTCTCCACCAGGCCAGTAAGAGAAACCACCGTCTCTCAGCGCCATGCTTTTCAGACGATCGATACCTGCGGTGACATTCGCCTGAATCGATTGCTTCTCCTGGTCACTCACCTCTTTGAATAATCCGACATACAGCTGCGGGAAAACTGATGATGTAGTCTGCTCCACGCAACCATAAGGATAGCGGACAAGGTGACGCAGGCGCGATGCAAGATTTAGAGGTGGCAAGTTCGACACCTCGAGCGTGGCCGAGTTAGTCCCCGCGATGCCAAAGGGAAGAACGTCAGTCTCCCACGACTTACCCTCTTCGAGGAACGATTCCAAAATCCTGGTAACGGGCTGATTCGGATTGCGAATGTCAATTTCTATAACGTCTTCCGCAGTGTAGCTACCTGATGATGCTGTAACCGAAATCCGCGCAACGCCCATCTCTGGTTTGACGCGTATTTGAAAATCAGCCGTAACTTCGCCAGATGCTGGCATCGCAACATCCTGGCTATTGCCTCCGGAAACTTGAACAGGTCCGGATGTTTTCACCGACAGCTTGACATTGCGGACATCCTTGCGCTCTGTGAAAATTGTCACAGGGAGCTTCACCGTTTCTTCCGGTCCGAGTACCCTGGGCAATGTAGCCAGTACCATCAACGGCTTTCTCACGGGAACGGCCTTCTCTGCTTTGCCATACGCTCCTTCATAGCCGGCCACGACCATCGTTCGCACCGAACCAATGTATTGAGGCATGGTGAAACGATGAGTCTGCGTTTTGCCGTCGTAAGTAAAAGGACCAAAAAATTTAACCACAGGCTTGAATCTGTTTGCCCGGGGATCGCCTTCCGTAGAGGTAGCATCCTCATCACCACCCACAGTCAGTACACGCTCGAGCCGATTGCCGTACGCGCCAATCACCTGATCGAACATATCCCATGTTTTTACGCCAAGCGCTTCTTTTGCGTAGAACCGACTCCACGGATCAGGCGTTTTGAAACGCGTGATATCCAGCAAGCCTTCATCCACAACTGCAATGGTATACGTCATTTTCTTCCGCGATTTTTCGCTAACCTGAATAACTACCTCCTTGCCCGACTCCAGCTCATCAGGCATAGTTATCAGTGGTTCGAGACGTGTTCCCTCATTTTCGACATTTACGCCCGTTACGCCGTATAGGCGAATCGGAAGTTCATTCAGCGTTTGGCTGTGGCGCTGCATCACTGAAACATGGACATAGACGTTGGGCGTCATCTCCGCAGTAGCTTTGAAACTGTAGGATGTCTCTCCTTCAGCAGTATCGATCCATTCCGTGGTCAGCACACGGCTTCCATTTTCAATACTCACCAACGCTCTGCCTTTCGCCGGTGTCGGAATGCCGAGCTTCACTGTTTCTCCGACGTTGTAGTTCGTCTTTTCAGCGCTGAAGCTTATCAGGTTGGGCGCGCCGGATTCACTGCCTCGCATCCGGCTGTACCATCCTGGTTCGTCGATGTAAATTACCTTTCCGGTACAATGCCCTGAAGCAGGATCACATACCTGCAGATAGTAGCGTCCATATTCCTCGGTGTCAGATTTCATGAGGAGGGTATAGACGCCTTTGCCGTTTCGCGTGGAAGCTACGTCGCGTTTAATCAATCGGGATGATGAGCCATTCACATAATTCGCGATGCCAGCACCCGAATTATCCCACCACCAGCGCCAGTCAAGTTTGAAAAGCTTGACGTCGAGGTTATTTCGTGACACACCCTTGCCGTCGGCGTCGCAGGTTACTAACTCGACGGCGTGTTGTTTATCGAAATAAAGTATACCACTGTACTTCTCACCCTCGGGCAATTTCATCCCGACATATGATTTGTACGGCGAGTAGGGAATACTCAGACGATCGATGCTGAAGTTTCCGCTTTCTTCGAATACCTTTCCACGAAGTACGACCTGCAGAAATCCTGGTGGTGGTGTCCCGAGGTCAAGATTCAGCGCCACGGAAGCTTTCCCTTCGCTATCGGTAAAACCATCAAAGGCTGATTGTGTTTCAGAATAGAAGCCGCGCGAAGCATCTTCAAAAGTATACGAAGGATACTCTTTGAACGTGGTGGGGACCTTGACCATGGTCATGTCGAATTCCGCTTTCAGATTTCTTCCCGGAGGGCCGTGAAGCCAGTTCACCTGAAGCTCACCGCTCACATTCGCGTTGTCGAATCGCTGCACTCCAAAATCGAGGTTTATCTTCAGCCGATTCGGTTTTATCGTTTCGATCTTCAACGTCTGTGTATGCGTAAAAGCTCCAGCCTTGACACGTCCCGTCCAGTTACCTGTAGGCGCATCGGCGGATGTAGCCGTCGCAAACGAATAGAATCCGTTGACTGACGACGCACGTACAATTCGGTTCGTGATTTGCCCCTGAGGATTTTGCAATTCAAAAACAACGGGATGATTATCCGGGAAATGATTCACCTTGTCTTCCAGGATAAACGTCAGATGGAGTGAGTCTCCAGGTCTCCACACCCCCCTGTCTCCGTAGAGGAAACCTTTCAATCCTCGTTGCACGGATTCACCTGAGATTTCAAAACTGCTTGTACTGAGTGCTTCCCCATCAGTTAACTTGAGATAGCCACGTTGGCCACCCTTTCGCGCAATAATTACAAATGGTTGGTCCTTCGGGTTAAACTCCACCTTGCCATCAGAAGAGGTCGTCGCCGTTTCAAGAAGCTGTTGCTGGAAGTTGTACAACTCGACGGTTACACCACCTGCAGGATTGGCGTCGCTCAGATCGGTAATAAAAGCAAATGTTCTTCCGTCGTCACCGCGTTTGGCAGTAAGACCAAAATCTGATGCGAGGAGATTCTTGCTGATGAAGCGGTCTTGCGTGTAATAGGACTGATGACATGGGTTGTTCCGCTCCCGCCAGTCGTAGTCGTCATAATAATAGTAGTAATCGTCATCGTAGTATCCGTCGTAATAAACGGATGGATCCGGTTCGGGTTCATATTGAGGAAATTCCTGAATGTCTTCATCGGCTGCAATACAGGGCAATGACGCGTACTGCTTTCGGAAAGAAACCTGAACCTGATAGATCGCGCCTGGTTCAGGCTGGATGATTTCAGAAAGATCCAACGTGTAGCGATTCCATTTATTGAAATCAGTCACACCGGATTTATCCAGCGCAATCTTCTTACGCGTAACGCGTTTCCCTACCCGGTACAGCTCTCTTCTGTCGCCAATTGAGTTCACCTGAAGAAATTGCAGAATATTCTTTTCGAAAATCCGAAATACGGTTACATCAACGGAGTTAAGGTTAACTGCTTCAAATGGCAGTACCAGCCCGTTGGCTGATGGCAGGATCGAACCCTGGCCTGTGAAACGTACCGCTGGTGAAAGTTCTTCAAACAATACTTCAGCGATAGCACGTTCCTTCAGTTTACGGTCAAAGAGGTTTCTGATCGCCGATTCAATGCGAACAGTTTTTTTTCCCGAGATTTTCGTGGCCGGGTAAATACGAAGGAGATTTTCTTCGATGTCAAAATCAAGTCGTTCACCGCCATCCAGAGTTACAAGCCCCTGGAGGGTTTGTCCGTCTTTCAGCGGATCGGAAAACCGTAATACGATTTGTTGGGTTGGCGATTGAATGATGTCTACGTGTAGCAGTTTGAAATCGTTAACGGCCGGAATTTCAACTTCATTGGTCGATGTCTCTTTTATACCCAGTGGAGAGCCATCAACGGTAATAACCACTGACGACGCGTCTGTTTTTCGTTCGACCTCCTCGATTGTGAAGTGGTGTTGCTTCCCTTCACCACTGTGAACCCAGGATACTTTCAGAGCGTTGTTGCCCTGGTGCGATCTGAAGGCTTTTTCAACAACATCGCCTTCAGCGTCATCGGCTGTAAGCAAGACGCCTTCAATCTTCTGCCGTTTCAGTTCACGGGCTTCATAAGGTTTAAGGTTGGTCACGCGCACTTCGAAGTTCTGGGCGATGGTCTGGAACGTATATTGGAATGTTTCTAACTCCCGGGGTACACTACGAATTTTCGAAAGCAGGAACTCTGCCTGGTATTTGGTTCCTGGTGAAAGTCTTTGTTCCGGCCGGAACTCTATTGTTCTGCGGTCAAGCCAGAACGCCTTTCCCTTGATGGAAGGGGTGAATGCAAAAAGTTTCTGGTTCACCTCCTTGCCCACCATTGCAGAGTCTGCCATATCGGAAGCGAAGATTATACGCAGGGGCGATCTGGTGGAGACAACGCCAGCGGTATACGAACTGATGTATTCTGCAAAAGCAGAGTTGACGAAAGTTGGGCGGTCAGCCTTTCGACCGGAGCTGTTGAAGTAAAAATATCCAAGGGTCACCAGAACGATTGCGGAGAGGCCGATGACGATTCCTGTAACTGTATTTTTTTTCATATCCGTGCTACACGTTAGGGGCTAAAAAGATCGCGTTTTTTACAAAGAAAACGAGCAACATCTGAAATTATTCGAAACACATCGATGGAAAGATTTCACACAAGATTTCGACCGAACCCGGAAAACTTTTCTCATTAACCTGGCTATTTTTTTTGATGTAATGACCGGCAGGATATTTTAGCAGAAAAGGCCATGAACAATCTGCTAAACGAAGAATACTTCAACAACCGGGTAATCGACTACATCATCGCAGCTGGTATCATTGCTGTTGGCTTAATAATCGTTCGGATAATACGGAACGTAGTGCTGGCACGGCTTCACCGCTGGGCCGAAACTACCAGTAGCAGGGCCGACGACTTTCTTATCAATACGGCCGAGAAATTTGGCGTCCCCGCCTTATACTACTTTGTCATTTACATTGGAATCAGCTCACTCAACCTCAGCATCAGGGCGCAGCACGTGCTCGCGACGGCCACGACGGTAATGGTTACTTACCTGGTGATTCGGCTGATCTCCAACACTGTACTCCATCTGATTCGAAGACATATCCGCCGTCAGGAACGCGGCGAGGAAAAAATAAAGCAGCTGGGAGGCCTGATGATGATCATCAATGTGGTGATCTGGATCATGGGGGTCATATTCCTGATCGATAATCTCGGTGGCGACGTAACAGCACTCATTGCGGGGCTTGGAATTGGCGGTATTGCAGTGGCGTTGGCAGCCCAGAATATTCTGGGAGACTTGTTTAACTACTTTGTTATCTTTTTCGACCGCCCGTTTGAAGTTGGCGACTTCATTATCGTCGACGACAAGTTGGGTACGATTGAATATATCGGATTGAAGACTACCCGAATTCGCTCCCTTTCGGGAGAACAGCTAGTGATCGGAAACGCCAATCTCACGGATAGCCGCATCCACAACTACAAGCGTATGCCGAGGCGTCGGGTGGTATTCACGATTAACGTCGAATTGGGAACACCCAGAAACCACGTGATGGAGCTTCCGGAGTTCTTCAAATCTGTCATTCAGCGGGAAGAACTAGCTTCGTTCGACAGGGCGCATTTTGCAAAATACACTGATTGGTGCCTCCAGTATGAGATGGTTTACTATGTCAACTCGGCCGACTATAACGTTTATATGGACGTCCAGCAGCGGATAAACTTCGCCATTTACGAGGAGTTCGACCGCCGCGGTATTTCATTCGCTCTGCCGGCGCGTTCCCTTTATTTCAAGTCCCAGATTGAGGCAAAGACCAGTGTAGAAACCCTGAATTAGCCTCTCGGTTCGCATAAATCGGCCATTGGGGGCCGGAATGGCATATTCTGCGTTTTTTCCTTGCAGAAGGGGATTTTTCTGGGCACTACCTTAGAAATCAGGGGTTGTCAGAAGGTAATATTTGCGGTAATTTGACCATCCATTTAACGCCGATATGTGATGACGACTTCGATTTTACTCGTTGATGACCAACAGCTTTTCAGAGAAGGACTTGCCCTGATCCTCAAACAACACATGCCCGAAGTTTCCCTCACGCATGCAGGCAGTGGACCGGAAGCGCTTGATATTCTGAAAGAAAAAAAGATCGATTTAGTGCTGCTGGACATCGGAATGCCTCAAATGAATGGGATGGAGGTTGTGGGCCACATCACCAAAGATCACCCCGACGTGTTAATACTGGTCGTGACCCAATACAATGGCGAGGCGATGATTAAACACCTGCTCCGGTTAGGCGTCCACGGATTTATTTTCAAGAGCAGCGCCCCGGAAGAAATTCGCGACGCTATCAAATCCGTTCTTGAGGGCAGATCTTACGTTCCTGCCAGCCTTCAGCCCGCATTCCTTAAGAGAATGGCCATGTCGGATGCCCCGGCAGTATTGAAGAAACGTGAAGCTGAGATTCTGTTACTGCTTAAGATGGGCCGTTCCAGCAAAGAAATCGCGGAGCGCCTGAATCTGAAAGAAAATACAATTAACAGCTATCGGGAAGAGATGCTTCAGAAAACGAAGACCAAAAACGTAGCCGAATTGATTTCGTATGCCTACGAAAACGGCATGCTCGGGTAGTTAATTGTTCAACGGTCCCGGATCCACGGTCCCCTTTTTTAAGGTCAACGTCACACGCATACCGCGCGCAAGTTCTTCGCGAACCATCGTAGCGCCGATTATATTGGCGCGTTTGATAATGTTTCCTGTGCCCATTCCGCCACCACCTGTACTCGGCTTTTCGTCGGAATTCGCATAACCGGATCCGTCGTCCTCCACCACTATCGTGAGGATATCGTCATCCCAATGTAACTGTACCGAAATGTTCCATGCCCCGGAATGCTTAATTGCATTGGTCAGAAGCTCCTGCACAATGCGGAAGATGTTCAGCTTTTGTTTGTGGGTAATCGGAAACGCAAGTCCACTTTGGACAAAATGAAGATGCGTACCCTTGTATGCGTCAAGCTTCCGGCAAAGCTCACGTAACGCGAAATCAATTTGAACCTGGTCCAGCATCTGAGGTGCGAGGCTCCAGATATTATGCCGGATCGATTCAATTACCAGGTTCAGGTTCTTCCGGATTTCAAGGAGTCTGGCCTCACCATAGGGCGTTAGCTGCGACGATTCACGCAAAACCAGCTCGAGATCCAGATGGATAACACTGAGAAGTGTTCCGAGTTCATCATGCAACTCGCTGGCAATGCGGTTCCGTTCCTGTTCAATCAGTTCGCTGACGTTGCTGAACGAAGCTGCATCTGCATCGGAATCCTGTGACTGTGCCCCGGCCTTCTTCGACTTTGCGGAATACCACAGATACTGAAGAATAATAATGACCAATAAGATGAAAGAAACGATAGCCCAAAGATGCTCTTTCAGAAATTCCATTTGTTTTTATAAATTGTTAGACTTCAGTCTGCGCGCCTATGGGAGTTTTCATTTCCTTTTTCTTGATGGCTATACTTCAGGAACCGACCTTCAAAGAAAAGCAATTGCAGTTCACACGCGTTAAAGAAGCCTATCAAACGAAGGAAATTACTGTAAAAAAACTTTTTAACCATAAAAACCTTAATTATCAGGGTTACCAACTATTCCTTCGCGCCTTCAAAAAAGAAGGCAAACTGGAAGTATGGATCAAACCTAAAGGCGAAAGTAAGTACCAACTGTTAACGGTATACGACGTATGTTCATCATCGGGAAGGCTTGGACCCAAACGTCGCGAAGGTGACCGCCAGGTGCCAGAAGGAGTATATCACATCAGTCACTTCAACCCCCAGAGTAATTTCTATCTTTCGCTTGGACTGAATTACCCCAACAAATCCGATAAGTTACTCGGTCATACTAACCCGGGAAGTGCGATTTACATTCATGGTGACTGCGTTACTATTGGCTGCCTTCCCATGACAGATGACAAGATTAAGGAATTATATATTCTTGCCGTGGAAGCGCGTAACTCGGGACAGACCATCATACCGGTGCATATATTTCCCACACGACTTGATAACGCCGGAATTGCCATGCTCGAACAGGAAAAAGACGTTGACCAAAACACCATTCTTTTCTGGAAGAATCTGCAATCCATCTACCTGGATTTCGAATCCGAAAAAACGCTTCGAAAGGTTCAAATCAGCTCAAGCGGCCAATACTACTTCTAACATTCCTAGCGCTTCTTCTCCAACACCAGTGTGACTTTGTTGAAGTCGGCTGCAGCATTAACCACCTTCCGGAAGTCCTCATACCTTTCCAGCGGAACCGAAATCTCCGTATAGTACTCGGTAATTTCAACTTCCAACACATTTTCACGAACAGTATATTTGGATACGAAAGCAAACGGACGTTTATCACCTTTCTCGAACACGACGTCGAAATTCAGATCGTCAGGATTCTTCACGATATATCCCTCCGGAAGACTGATCTTTATCTTCCGATCATATGAACGGTTGAAGTCATTCTCAACAGGAGTGACGCGTTCATCATCGCGATACAACTCCGACTGCGGGCCAATAAGTTCACCGACTTTCAACAACAAGCGAGGACCTGCTCGTTCCAGAAAATGCGTTGACTTAAATTCGACGTCGAGGAGGAAGTTGTCGTAGATACCATCTGCCACGGTTTTCGCATCCCACTTCACGATGTCGGCGTCTGGAGCAGAAGACTTTGTCAATGTCTGCACCATTTCAACCATATTCTCCTTGGTCATCAACGGCAGATATGGCGTGAAATACAACGCGTTGTAGCCGCCAAACACCTCCTTCTTGCGGATGATATTTCCCGAATTATCATCGTTGAAGAAAACCTCTACATCCAGATCGTTGAAATTCAACTTATAGTCGGACGCGGGAATCCATTTCACGGATGCAAGACCAGATTTCATCGCACCAAGCGTGAAGGGTTCGATAAACAAACCATCTGTGGCCGTTAGCTCATTCGGAATAAAAGGATAGCGATGCGCGAAAGAATACGGTGCAATAAATCCATTCGTTGCTGGAAAATAAAGCAAGTATTCATCAAGGTAACCCCATGAATCGAATGAGCCGTCGAATGGAGAGCTTTCTCTGTCACATGTGATGACAACATGGACATCAATCCCGGCCTTTTCAAATAATGCCATGAACAGTCGCGTTATTCCTTCCTTCGATGCAATCTTGTTTTTGATCACCATTTGCAGTCGGCCCGCCTGCTCACCACTTGCATGCTCATCAACCTGAATTGAGGTCTTTACCTTTTGCTCGATATTCTTAATTCTCTGCTCAGCGGGCAATGTGGCCTTGTCGCCAATACTTCCAAAAAACTTGTCAATAACCTTGTCTTCGTCCTTGATCCGCGTCGTGAGCCGCGCATAGAAATTCCGGCCGGCGTCCTCCCAGGTATTGATCCTGGACTTTGATCTGGCTGTATTATAGGCCAGCTTGAATTCGACACGCTTCCTGTTGGCGTCGAAGTAGGAGAAGTCCTCCTTTTTCATTGCGGGAACGTCACTCGTCTCCAGCGTATACACATTGCGCTCTTCACTTTCCTCCCTTTTTACGTCCGGCAGGCCAAGGTAAGTGCGGAAGTCAAACTGCAGGTGAGGTGGACACGTCAGCACAAAAGAAGTATTCCTGACAGGTACATCTGTTTGCATAAATAACTTATCAAACAGGAATGCATACATCTTTCGCGTGAAGAAATATTCAACCTCGCTTCCGTTCTCGATTCCCTCTATGGCAAATATCCGATAACTCTTATCCGATCCCTCGTCGTGGATTTCCTTAAGGTTGTTGATATCAAAGTTGACCACCTTGCCGTCCTTATTAATGGACCTGGCCCGGACGTCGGTCAGTTCTATTGCATTATACATCGAAATGATAATGCGATTGTTGTTTTGAATCGCCTCATTGTTGTTCACAAGAACGATACGGTGATGCGTGACATACATCAGAAACTGATCATTCTCCAGGGCATAGTCATATTGCACATGGTTCTTCAGAATATACTCTGCCTTGCCGCTTTCTTCGGGAGAAAGATTATATCGCGACCTGGTCTTTTCCCACTCATATGGTTTCGTTGTCGCCCATCCGCATACGCAGATAAACATGAACAACAGCATGAAACGAACTTTCATATCAACGTTGTTATTTCTTCTTTAGGATAACTGATTCTTTATACGCCTCGCTGAACTTCTTCACAGTGTCATTCCACTTACCGAAATCGGAAACATCGAGAAGAAGATAATTGAGGTAAAATTTCTTTCGGTAAAGTATGGTGTCGCCATCCACAGCATACTTAATCTCACAACCAAAAAGCTTATCTGAAGCTGAAAAATTTTCCGGAAGATACTCCACTTCATATCCCTCGGGAACCTTCATTGAGATGTGTTCGAACCGTATATAGGGATATTCATTTTCATAGGGCGTTTTTCGGAGATTGGTATTGATGAAGGCATTGTAGTAGTCTTTGTTGAGGTTCAGATTGACGAAGATCTCATCCCCCACTTTCTGATAGTAGTCACTGATCCGGAACTGATAATCAATTTGCGTCGGCGTGTCGCGATCAGCAAGGTGGCTCACAGCGTAGTTGTCGAGATAAAACTTGTTGCTTCCTTTTCCCAGCAATTTGGTCACGTATTTTTTGATAAGGTCTGTTTCAGCGCGATCCAGTTCATAAGCTCCAAAAACTTTGGCGAAACCATTGAGCGTGCTGACACCTGTTCCTTTAAGGGTGTTATCATTGATCTGAAGGTGCATTGAGTCCGTCATGAAACTTACCTCCATGGGGATCACGGGCACTTCCTTCACCTCGTATGACGTTGGCGATTTTGAAATCAGCACCTCTTTTCCCTGAATCATCGACGAAGGCAGCCCGAACGGAGTGTGTTCCCCGGTCGCATCCAGATAATAATAGGTGCCATCATGAGAAATGTAGGTTGCAATCATGTGATTGTCTGTTAGCGGCGTAGGAACCTTCGTATACCGGTATGGAAGATCACGTGTGCCTACCCATGTATGATATGCCTTTACACCACCCATCCGCAACATTGTAACAATCAGGTTGGCCATATCTTTGCAATCGCCATAGCGCTTCTCGCACACATAGGAACCTGGATGCGGTATGAGGCCACGCATCCCCTGTTCGAAGGCAATGTACCTAACGTTGGATTGCACCCAGTAGAATACGTTCTTCACCAGATCAATTTCCGTTTCGCTTTTGGCCTGAAGTTCCCGGACAATACCCTTCAATTCGTCGGAGTCGTCTTTGTCCAGGTCCTCGATAAACGAATAATACCAGGAATAGAGATCATCCAACCCGGACAGAACATTCTTCCTGCCGTTTTTCGTCTGGAACGATTTCACATAACAGATCAGCGTCGGCGCGGTGTATCTCAGCGACGGGCCGCGTTCTTCGGTTTTAAGCGACGGCATGCCCAGACCTACCCATTCGTACGTTACGGCATTACCCTTTTCCGTTTTGCTGAACTTAATCTTGCTATCAGGATCATTGATCACTTCAAAATATAAGTCGACATTCTTCGTAGTCTTTATCGTGAAGGTGACTTTCGCCTGAGGCAAGTAGTTACTGAAAATAAAGCCTGTCAGAAACTTCGGATCCCTTAGTTGCTCGCGGTATTCAAGTTGTGTCCTGTTACGCAGGCCGACCGAAGGGAAATTGAACGAATAGTAGTACGAGTCGTCATAAAAGATGCCCTGAGCGCGATCGGTGTTCTTTTTGAATTCAGAAACTACTATCTCCTTGTAGCGGTTTTTCTCCCAAAGCAAAGTTTTTGCGCGAAGATTTTCCACCTGGTTGAAGTGTGATCCATACACCCGTTTATTCGCAAAAACTTCATTCTGCTCCTTCAGGTGAACCATTTCTTCAAATACATCGGAAAACAGTCGTAGTGAATCTCCTTCCGGAACAATGTTCAGCACTTCGCCCCGGTGCACATAGATGGCCAGTTCCTCCGGATACTTTGACTTAAACAGTGTGTACAAATCCTCCTTCTGTCCCAGGCACATCAGCCAGCTCGCGACGGCAACCAGTGTAAGAATCGTTCGTTTACTCATTTGGTACCCCTCCCCAGAAATTTATCTCTTTTGTTTTAGCGCCTTTCTGGTACAGGATAACCTTGCCGGACCTGCCCCCTTCAAAATATTCCTCTGTTCTTGACAGCGAACCATCGGAATTATAGATGCTCAACGTGCCGTCGTATTCGTCGTATTGATAGTTGCCCTTGATTTCCGGCTTTCCGTTAGGATAATAGACCGCAAACGGACCATGGTAGTCTCCGTTCACCGATGTGAACTCGCTATATATCTTGCCATCCGGATAGTAGATGACCTTCGTGCCCACGATACGCCCCTGCTTGTACTCCTCCCTGACGGAAGTTTTTCCATTGGGGTAATATGCGTGAATAACGGCATCACCGCTGGTTTTTGTCCATTCACTCCAGTTACCCGACGCAGTCATTGTACGATATGCGATAAGATCACCATTGTCGTATTGCTTCTCTACTGCAGGCGTACCATCGGGGGCGAACATCGTCGTAATTCCATGGCGCTCATCGTCTAGGTAATTTATGATGGTGCTCGGCTTTCCATTGGAATAGAACCATGTCCACGTGGAATCAGAATCCCCTTCGAGATAGTTGCCGACGTATGAGAGCTTTCCACTTGCGTCGTACCCCTTCCAGGTTCCCTCTCTATTGCCTTTAACATAGTCGCCTTCCACTTGCAACTTCCCGTCCGGGGCATAATACTGATATCTGCCATGCCGTTCTCCACCAACCATCGGGTAGGAATAAAACAGCGAGTTTTCGGAGTACCAACGCATAACTGAACCGTTATATAATCCGCAGTTCACATCGAACTTCGCCGACAAAGTATTTCCGTTTGACCTGACTTCATACACGACCGATGTTCCATCCTTGACTGCCCGGGTGAGATTTTCCCCTCTTGAATTGTAGTTCTCCAGGTGGGTTAACAGACCGTCGTGGTAGATGGCATAAACGTCATTTTTTCCATCGAAGTAATCGTACGTGGCACCTTTCAGGTTGTCGTCCAAATAGTAATAGTCCGATTCAAGTTTACCAGTCGGGGTATACGCAAGAAACTGCTGTTGACGCTTTCCATCCTGATACCACCCTTCAAACTTCACCGGACCATGTTCGAAGAACTCCTGATAGAAGCCATGAAACTGATTATCGACGTAATGGGCTTTCACTTTCACCGCTCCCGACGGATGGTAGCTGACGAATGGCCCCTGAGCCAGACCTTTTTCGTATATATACTCGCTAAGCAATTGCCCGGTGCGATAGTAATATTTCCATTTGCCGGAAAGTTCTCCATCTTTCACTTCGCCTTCCGACCTTAACTCGCCAGTAGAAAAATATCCCTTGAGCGAAAAGTTGCCATCCGGACTTCCAAATTCTTTGGTGACCTTACCCCCCTCGTCGTAATACACGACCTTTTTAAGCTTTCCATCATCATAGGTGTTGACAAAAAAGAGATTACCGTTCACATAGAACTTGTCTTCACCGTGGTATTTGCCGCCCTTCAGGTTTCGCCTTTCTGTAAGCTCACCCCGTTGATTGTAAAATGTCCATTCGCCCTCTCCAAGATCGTTCTCGTAAGATCCAGTTCGACTCAGACGCCCATTGGAATAGTAGTATTTCCAGACACCATCAAGCTTATCATCGAGGTAATTCCCCGACTTGGAAACCTTTCCATTGTTGAAGTATTCTATATACGGACCGTTCGCGTTGTGATCCTTATTCACATAAATGCTTTTCAGTTTTCCATCTTCGTACCACGTTTTGTATTCACCGGAAAGTTTTCCATTTTCATAGTTGTACTCTACTTTCTTCTGTCCGCTGGAATAAAACACCTCGCCTTTGCCATGCACCTGACCATCTTTGTACGTCAACATTTCTTTGATGCTTCCGCAGGGGTAGAAAATTTCCACGAGACCATGAGTCTTACCGTTCGTTATAAAGTAGTGCTGTGATTTTTCACCTGTATCATAATACGTAGTGATCTCGCCTGTTTCCTGATTCTCTTCGCTCGTTAAGATCCCGCTGCTGTTATAGTATTTCCATACGCCAGTCTTCACTGCACCCTTCTTGTATACGCCCTCTGCTGATTTTTCACCATTCGTGTAGAAGTAAGTCCATTCGCCGATATCCTTTCCATCGCTATCCTCCCTACCGTAAGCAATGAGCTTTGAATTGTCATTGTACCAGCCTGGTAAATCGCGATCAATGCCACTGGATTCCGGAATTATTGGACGGGTTCGCTGGCTTCTGATTTCTGTATTGGCGAGATCATAGAATCCACTTAGTTTTTTTTCATTCTTTTTATGCCACTTCTTTACCGTTTCATTTGCCGACGAGGAAAGAAGGTGATATATGAACGGTTCGACTGCGTTCTTGTCACGAAAAGCTTTGTATATGGGCAGGTAAAACCAGGCCCACGGGTCGTTCACGTTCTTATCATACATGTCGAGCTGTTGAAAGAACAATTCCGTCTGCTTCACTACTGCTGCGTCTACCGGCACTTTTGTTTTGAAGCTCTTTTCAAGTGCAAGTTTGGCGCGAATTACCTGGTCAAGTTTGTCAAAGGCGTTGCTTCCCGCCGGTGTGAGCGTGCCTTCTTCTTCGGCTTCATTGGCCAGAAAGTTGTTCAGCAATACAAGGCTCGGGTTGTCTTCATTATTGATCGCCAGATATAAGCCGTACGAGAGAAGTGCATGCGTTTTCCTGCCTTCCTTGATGGAAATGGCGCCGAGGTTGAGGTGACTTGCACTGTGATATGGATTGATCGACAGCGATCGGAAAAAGCAATCCTTCGCCTTCTCAAATTCCTTATTGTTGAAATGCGTAACCCCCAGGTTGAAGACAAGATTCTGGTCTGTGGGAAACATTGCCATTGCTTTTTCAAAGAGTTCAACTGACTTGGCGTAGTCTCCCTTCTTGTCGAGCGCAATTGCTTTCGTCTTCATGAGCATCGCCCTGTAGGGTGAAGGTTGCTTTAGACCTTCATCGCACACTTCGATGGTTTTTTCATATTCCTGGGCGCCATTGTATGCGAGCGCAAGCTCGGCCAGCATGAATACGTAGTTGGTGTCGCGGGGAGAGACTTTGAGGAACGTTTTGATCGCATCTTCGTAGTTTCCTGAATCGTAGGCAGCGATCCCCTGATCTATCACATCACCTGATCGAATTAGTGGGATTTTTTGAGAAAACGCGGAAATTGAGCTAAATACGGCAATAGCCAACAACAAGGTTCGGATCATAAAGACAAAAATTTCGGCTCAAAATACGAGAAATAGCCGTACGGCGGAATGATAATTGTTCCGCCCGGAAACTTAATGTAGGAAAAAAAAGGAGTTTCAATTTTCCGAAAAAAAAAATCCGTTGAAAATGGCCAAAAAAAAAGCCCGATGATATCACCGGGCTTTCCAAACCTTTAAACGCAGATTATTTTTTAAACGCGTTCCTCAACTTTGTTCATCACCTTCGTCTGGATCTGAATAGATTCTTCGTGGATGAGTTTCAGCAGGTCTGTTGTAAACTCTGCGCTCATTCCCATCGCCTTGCCCAGCGCTACACGGGTCTGGATAATTTCTTCCCAACGTGTAACCTGAAGGATAGTGACGTTGTTTTCCTTTTTGTATTGGCCGATCTTCTCAGAGATCTTCATCCGCGCGGCGAGCTTCTGCATAATCTCGTCGTCAAGCTGGTCAATTTGTTCGCGAAGAATACTCAACGTGTCCTTGAATGTCTTGCTGTCGCTGGAAACCGTACGTACGACAAGTCCGTCCACGATTTTAGCGAGAGCTGAAGGTGTCACCTGCTGTTTCGCATCACTCCATGCCGCATCTGGATTGATATGGCTTTCAATCATAACACCTACCATGTCGAGGTCAAGAGCCTTTTGCGAAATCAGGGAAATAAGCTCGCGGTTTCCGGCAATGTGCGACGGGTCGCAAATGATATCCAGTTCAGGAATTCTTGTTTTCAGTTCGATAGCCATATCCCACATCGGTGCATTGCGGAAAGGCCCCTTTTCAAATGATGAGAACCCACGGTGGATGGCTGCCAGTTTAGTAATTCCGGCTTTGTTCAGGCGCTCCAACGCACCAATCCAAAGCTCAAGGTCCGGGTTGATCGGATTCTTAACCATTACCGGTATATCCACACCTTTAAGCGCGTCGGCAACTTCCTGCACTGAGAAAGGGTTTACGGTAGTACGTGCACCGATCCAAAGGATGTCGACACCAGCTTTGAGACACGCATCAACGTGAGCGGCATTCGCAACTTCGGTTGTAATGGGAAGTCCTGTCTCCTTCTTCGCCTGTACCAGCCATTTGAGGCCTTCCACTCCTGATCCTTCGTATTGCCCCGGGCGCGTACGCGGTTTCCAGATCCCTGCCCGGAGGGCGTGTACTTTACCCGTTGCCGCGAGCTGCTTGGCAGTCATGATGGTTTGTTCTTCAGTTTCAGCGCTGCAGGGACCACTGATGATGATCGGCTTGTTCTCGGCAGGGAACCAGCTTGACATAGGTTGAAGATGCAGTGTCTTTTTCATAGTCGTGTTTACTTATTCGTTTAAAGATTTGTTTGCTTAATTTCAGTTGAGGCCTTGCGGCCGTTGCGCTGTTTCAGCTCGATACCCTCGAGCACACGCCGGATTTCATTCGCTCCCGACATAATTTTGTTCAGCTCTGTAGTATCTCGTTTCAAGAGGTGATAGTGAAACTTCTGCAGATGCATGATGTATTCCTGCAGCGCCTGGCTCAGATACTCGAGATTTTGCTCGAAGATCGGCCCCCACATGTCAGGAGAACTTTTCGCCAGACGTACGGTCGACGCAAAACCACTGCCCGCAAGTGCAAAGATGTTTTTCTCATCCTTTTCGATATCGAGCACGGTCTTTCCCAGAAGAAATGAACTCACGTGCGAAAGGTGAGAAACATAGGCAACGTGCTTGTCGTGCTCCTCGGCATCCATGAAAATGGTCGACATACCAAGCGCATCAAACACCTTCTCGGCTACTGCAAGTGCTACCGGCGACGACTTCTCCTTTTCACAAATGATATTGGTCTTGTCGCGGAACAAACCACTGAACGCCGCATCGGGTCCGGAGTTTTCCGTTCCTGCAATCGGGTGGGCAGCGACGAAACATTCACGTCTGGCATGACTCGCCACAGCGCGGCAAATAGACGCCTTGGTCGAACCGGCGTCGATTACAGTAGCCCTGTCGTTAATTCCGTCCAGAATGCGCGGTAGAAGTGCAGCTAACGCATTCACGGGAATCGCCAGTATTACCAACTCGGCATCCTCCAATGCTTTGTCGAGCGATGCCGACCTGTCTACCAGACCAAGCTCCACTGCTCTCTGCGCATTAGCGTCATTCTGATCAACTCCCGTTACCTCGGTAGCTAATCCGGCATTGCGCAGGTCTATCGCCATACACCCTCCGATTAATCCGACACCGACAATGACCGTTTTCATGAATTGGTTTTTGCAGTAGTTTGTTTGCTCTCCTTCTCCCTGAGGAATTTTTCGATCCGCTGGTGAGACTCATTCAAAAGTTCTTTCGTCGCACAGAGCGAAATCCTGATGTATCGCCTTCCGGCATTTCCGAATATAAATCCTGGCGTGATGAACACCTTTGTACCATACAGGATCTCATCAATCCAGGCCTCAATACTTTCGATATGATCCGGTGCCTTCGCCCATACGAACAATCCTGACTGTTCATCGGAAACTGTACATCCAAGCAATTTAAGTAGTCTTACCGCCTCCACCTTGCGTTCACGATAGGCGTTGTTCAATGACGTGAACCAGTCTGCACCGCTCTGCAATGCCTCTGCCGCTGCGTGCTGAAGGCCGAGAAACATACCTGAATCCATGTTGCTCTTCACTTTCAACACGGCGTCAATAAAATCTTTCTTTCCTGCCACCCATCCCAGGCGCCATCCTGCCATGTTATGCGACTTGCTCAGTGAGTTGAGTTCCAGCGCAACATCTTCAGCACCTTTCGCGGCAAGTATACTTAAAGGCTTGTCGTTAAGGATGAGGCTGTACGGATTGTCATTTACGATCAGGAAGTTGTTGGCACGCGCCAGGTCAACGAGTTCCTGCATTTCCTCAAGGTTTGCCACGCGACCTGTAGGCATATGTGGGAAGTTGACCCACATAAGCTTCACGCGGCTTAGGTCTGACTTTCGCAATGCCTCGATATCCACTCCCCAGTTGCTTTCTTCGCGAAGAGCATATGGCCGCGACTTCGCGCCGACCAGATTTGCTACCGCCGCATAAGTAGGATATCCCGGATCGGGGAAGAGCACCTCTTCGCCTTCGTTCACGAAGGCCATTGCTATGTGCATGATTCCCTCCTTGGATCCCATGAGCGGAAGAATCATCGTTTCAGGATCGAGATTGACATTGTAGGTTCTTTGATAGAATCCGGCAATGGCTTTCCGGAACTGTGGAATTCCTTTATAACTCTGATAACCGTGATTTGCAGGATTCTGCGCAGCTGCAATCAGCGCGTCGATGGCACTATTCGATGGAGCCATATCAGGGCTGCCAATCCCCAGATTTATCACACGAAGTTCAGGGCTGTCAAGACTTCTTACCTCAGCGAGTTTGCGGCTGAAGTAGTACTCTTCAACGTTGTTAATCCGGTTTGCGGTCTTTATTATAACAGAGCTCATCTCCAAATATTAATATTCAATCTTCGCCTTTTTGTATTCTCCAAGAATGTTAAGGTTCTTCACCTGTCGCAGTACCTGCTTCATCGCTTCGTCATAACTCTTTCTTCGTTTCCACTCAACGTCGATGTGAATGGAATATTCATTCGGTTTCCCGATAATAGGTATCGATTGTATTTTCGTCAGGTTGATGCTGTTGACTTTAAACGTCATCAATGCTTCAGCCAGGCTTCCAACCTCGTTCGCCACCTCAAATGAAAGCGACGCCTTGTTTCCTTCCGGGGCAACTACGCCTTTCTTTGCCAGGATAAGGAATCGCGTGAAATTCTTTTTATGCGTTTCGATCCTTTTCTCGAGTATCTGCAATCCAAACCGGGTGGCGGCAAACTCATTGGCTATCGCTGCTGTATTCTTAAGCTTCAATTCTTTGACGCGCTTCGCCGAATAGGCTGTATCATCGCTTTCACGCAACTCAATACCGTTGAGGCTTTGAAGGTATTCTGCGCATTGGCGGATAGCCATAGGGTGGCTTTCGACTGTCTTTATGTCCTCCAGCTTCACTCCCGGCAGCGCCAGCAGATGCATGTGGATCGGAAGGTAGAGTTCACCAATAATATTGAAATGGTATGTCTGCAACAGAAAGTAATTTGGAAGTATGCTGCCGGCAATGGAGTTTTCAATAGCCATCACGGCATAGTCAGACTCACCATCTTTCAAGCTTTCACAAAGTCGATGGAAGGAAAGGCATTCAATCGTTTCAACAGGATCCTTGAAATACGTGAGGGCGGCGACTTCGTGGAAGCTGGTCGCGATCCCCTGAATTGCTACGCGTAATTTTTTCTTCTTTGCCATTCCTTGTGATACTTCCTTTTTCTCTAAAAAAAGATGACTAAAAAAAAAGTCCCCCGGTTTGGAGGACTTCTTCTGAGTTACCTGTTATCTTTTTAACAACACACCACTCTTAAAGTCCCGCCTGGGATTTAAAAAAGTAGTAATAAAAATAAAATGTGTTGTTGTTAATCATTTCGTCATTTAAAGTGTTCAAAGATAATCCGATTTTTTCCGCAGTTGCAAGCTCCCGAAAATCTTTTTTTGATTTTTTTAAGGAACTAATGATTGTTAGTCAGCATGTTACGAGTGAAATCCAGGAAAGGTTGCCCCCATCCGGAAGCTTTTGTTAATCTTTGCCTTCTGAATTTTACCCTCACATACCATGAAATCCATCAACGCGATTTTACTGTTTCTTTGTCTGGCAGCCCTTATATCATGCGGAAAAAAAGATAGCGACGCGGCCGCCGGAGACCCGATAGACTCGGATGCAAATCAGTTGCTTGAAAAGGAGGCCTGGAGAATTCACGACGAAGTGATGCCGAAGATGGGCAGCCTGTACAAGCTGAAAGGAGCGCTCCAGGAGAAAATAAAGAATGCACCGGACATGCCGGAAGAAAAGAAGACTGAGATTCAAGGTATCATTGGCGAACTGGATGCAGCCTACGAATCGATGATGCAATGGATGCGCAATTTCAAGCCTGAACTGCATGCGTCCAGTGAAGAGGAAACTCAGGCATACCTCGAAAATGAAATTGAGAGTATTAAAAAAGTCAAGACTGATATCCTGGACGCGCTGGAAAAAGGAAAGGCAGCCGCCGAAGACCAATAAAGATCACCTAATAGGTGTTTGGTTTTCGCCGAACTCGTTACATTTGTGGCCTCATCATTAACCTATGGAATTGCAGTATATCCCCCTCAACGACGTTCATCAGCAACTAGGAGCCAAAATGGTACCTTTTGCCGGTTTCAATATGCCGGTTCGTTACTCTTCCGATATCGAAGAACATATGACAGTCCGGAAAGGAGTCGGCGTGTTTGACGTGTCGCATATGGGCGAGTTCATAATCGAGGGCCCACAGGCACTCGACCTCATTCAACGGGTAACTACCAACGATGCGTCGAAACTTGTTGATGGCCAGGCGCAGTATTCTTGCCTGCCCAATAAAGATGGCGGTATCGTTGACGACCTGATCGTTTATAAGCTCAAAGACGAGCAATATATGCTCGTGGTTAATGCCTCGAACATCGAGAAAGACTGGAACTGGATTTCATCTTTCAATATCGAGGGCGCCAGCATGAAAAACATTTCCGCTGACACATGTCTGTTCGCGATACAAGGACCCCTCGCAGTGCAAACACTGCAAAAGCTCACGTCGGCCAACCTTGAATCCGTGAAATACTATCATTTCATTGTCGGGGAATTTGCCGGCATACCCGAGGTAATCATGTCTAATACCGGATACACCGGAGCAGGTGGATTCGAGATTTACCTGCCCAAAGAGCATGCGCTTAAGGCCTGGAATGCCATATTCGAAGCAGGTAAAGAGTATAACATTAAGCCTATTGGTCTTGGAGCGCGCGACACGCTACGCCTGGAAATGGGTTATTGCCTCTATGGTAATGATATCGACGACACAACGTCACCACTCGAAGGCGGACTCGGGTGGATCACCAAGTTCACAAAATCGTTTACAAACTCAGACGCGCTGAAGCAACAAAAGACTGAAGGCGTAAAGAGAAAGCTTGTGGGCTTTAAGATGATCGACAAGGGAATCCCCCGCCATGACTACGTTATCCGCGACGCCAACGGAAATGCTATTGGCAAAGTAACATCCGGAACCATGTCTCCTGTGCTGGGCGTCGGCATCGGCCTCGGTTACGTCGCAATCGAACATGCAGCTCCCGAATCTGAGATCTTTGTCGATGTGCGCGGACGAAACCTGAAAGCACAAGTGCAAAAGGTGCCTTTCGTATGAAGTATGTAGTCTGGTTGTTTCTTTTTCAATTACTCTCATTACCTGGGCGCACTCAGGAATATGAGTCGAAACTGAACAACCAGGGGCTGCAGCTTCTCAATGATGGCAACTTCAAGGAGGCGCTGCCCATCTTCGAAAAACTGGTTGAATACGATAGCGCCAATCAGGTATACAGACATAACCGCGCCATTGCATACTTTAATTTGAAAATGTATCAGAAGGCGCTGGATGATTACCTCCTGCTGTCGCGCCTCGTTTCCGACAATGCAGAATATCTCTTTCAGGCGGGAAACGTATACGACCATCTTAATAAGTTTCCGGAAGCGCTTTCCTTCTACAACCGGGCTATCAGGCTTGAGAAAGACAACTTTATGTACTTCTTCAAAAGGGGAACGGTGTTTCTGAAAACGAATAAGATTCCTGAAGCCATCTTCGACTTCAACGATGCCCTTGAGTTGAATCCCTCGCATTCAAATTCGCTTCACAACAGGGCAATTGCTTTATATCAAACCGGAAAAACCAAAGAAGCCTGTATCGACTGGTGCGACGCTTCACTACTTGGTAATTCGACAGCCGGATTACACCTGAGCCGGAATTGTAAAACTTATCCTCCTCGCTGCAAGTAATGAGAACTATTGACGTATGCCTTTCACCGGATTTGATGCACCTCTATCCTGTCGAGGATAGTACAGTTGTGGTGGTCGATATCCTTCGTGCCACGAGTTGCATGACAACGGCCCTTGCCTGCGGCGTTGAAAAAATTTTCCCGGTGGCAAGCCTTGACGAAGCTCTTGCGAAAAAATCAGAAGATACCTTTACCGCCGGTGAACGCGACGGTAAAAAAGTTGAAGGCTTTGACCTCGGCAACTCGCCTTTTGAGTACATGCAACCTCATGTGAAGGGAAAGAACATCGCGTTCACCACCACCAACGGGACACAGGCAATCGTGAAGTCGCTGGGAGCAAGAGAAATTGTGATAGGATCGTTCTTGAACCTTAGCCGCGTCGTCGCTCACCTGGAGCAGTGTCCAAATAACGTGCTCGTCGTTTGCGCCGGATGGAAAGGCAAGTTCAATCTTGAGGATACTTTATACGCGGGAGCGCTGGTGGAACGTATACAGAACACTGTAAAACCAGCATGCGATGCCCCCCTGGCAGCTGGCCATCTGTACCGCGCTGCCAAAGACGATATGCTTTCCTTCCTGAAAAACTCCAGTCACGTGCAACGCCTCGCGCGACTTGGCATCGAGAAGGATATCGCATTTTGTCTTACACCCGACAAATACGACCTACTGCCCATACTACGGGACGGCTCTCTACAGCCGGCGTAAGCGTTATACTTTGATGTAAATCCTGCGTTTGTCGAGCCAGTAGCCGACGAGCCAGTTCATCATTGTATACGTAAGCGCAAACATAAGTGACGCGTTCAGCGGCGAGAGGAAGCTTCCAAAGAAGTCTGCATATAGCCAGCGCGGAAACGTCGAATTACCAACAGGAATAAAATAAAGGATCTGCAGCAATAAGCCCGATACCACGTAAATGAACAGTGGATTGCGTCCAAATACAAGGAAGAAATACGTCCATTTCGTCTTCTTCCGCATCTCAATGTAAAAGATGAGAATGGCCAGCATGAAAAGATCCAGCCCGACCGTTAACAGTACATAAGAGCTTGTCCAGATCTTCTTGTTGATAGGAAATGCCATATCCCACGTAAGCGCCGCGAGGATTGCCAGGGATCCGGCGATCATCAGCTTCGCGATTGTCTCGTAATTGTTCCCGCGTTGACGGATAAACATCCCCGTGAGGTACCCGGCGATAACATTAACGATAGCAGGAAGGGTGCTCAGCAGTCCTTCAGGATCGAAGGCAATACCCTCACCGTGATAAAGGTGTTTTTCCCCGATGACGGCAAGATCGACAGCATTTCCGGCGTAGCCGATCATTCCATAGGGATCATTCGCGTCGCCGAATGCATAAAGTATTATCCAGTACCCTACGAGGATAAGACTGCTGATCCACACGGCGACCTTAATCGATGTATAGTGAAGAATCACTGACGCGAAAAAGTAGCACAAGGCAATTCGTTGAAGTACACCAAGAATGCGTGTCTCACTGAATGGCTCCCAGGCTCCTTCACGGAAGTTCCAGAACGGAAACCAGTATAATAGAAAACCGATCAGAAAAATGACGAATGTTCTTTTCAGTGTTTTGCGCCAAAAGACACTTTCGCCCAGCTGTTCATACTTATGCATGGCAAAAGCCATGGCATTACCGACAGCAAACAGGAATGAAGGAAAAACAAGATCAGTGAGTGTGAAGCCGTGCCACCTGGCGTGTTGCAAAGGACCGTATATGTGTCCCCAGTCGCCGGGAGTGTTGACGATGATCATAAAGCACACCGTCATGCCCCTGAATACGTCAAGGGCGAGGTAGCGTTGATTCTCTGCCATAAAAGTAAATTAGGACGAGCCTAAGCTCAGGTATTTTTTACTGTCTTCCAAGGCACACGGCGCACACTTTCAGCGTCGGCACGAAAGACTTTTGTTAGGATTCCCGTCCGAGGAACAACCATTCGATGTGTTTGGCGAGGCCATCGATATCCTGGTACATCATCGCGGAGTTGATACCAAAGGTGTGCAGCCATTTTTTACATTCGCCAAAGCAGGAACTCATGATTTTTATCTTGAAAAGGCGGTCAAAGTACTGGGCATTCTCCTCGAAAGGCACAAACTTCTTTTGATCATTCTGCTTGTGCAATGTAAACCACGCAAACTGAGCAGAAATCCTTTTGATGATGTGATTCGGCTTAAAGACCTTGGTTGCTCCCTCATCGAAGGGGTTTGCATTTTCGGTGGCATTCAGAATATCCTCAGGTGGAACGTGAAAGCCCCACACTACCGAGTATTCTGAATTGATATCGTGAACCGGTGGCATCGAAAACCACAAGGCAATGAGCGGGTTTTCAGACCAGTCAAGAAGACGCGTAGCCATTCCATGATGTTGCGCGAGCGCAAGCCAGTCCCACAAGCTGTTGGGATGCTTGTTCATCAGGTGCAAACTGCGCCGCTGAAAGTCGGCAATCATTTCGCGCTCGATACGTTCAACGTCGGGTACATTGTAACGCGCAATCTTTGGAAGCAACGACTTGTCGATTGGTTGTCCGCGGTAAAGGGTGAAGTCATCCGAGGAAATATTGAGGATGATGTCCTGATACTCCTTAAAACTGTTAACTGTATATGTTTTGTGGTTGTTCATCGCGGCTCCCCCCTGATTGCCGATAAAAATACGTACCACGCCGGCCAACTTGCAACTATAATGTCGTAAATAGATTTTTGCCGGGAAGTCGTAGATTTGGCAACACTATGAAAACCAAAATTGACCTGCCCGAATCCTTCATCTTCACAACTCACCTTGAGGTAAGGGCGTCTGACATAAACTACGGCGGACATCTTGGTAACGACTCGGTGCTGACGCTCCTTCAGGAAGCGCGTATCCATTTCTTCAGGGCCAATGGATTTAAGGACGAAGCAACCATTGACGGTACTGTCGGACAAATTATCGCCGAATTCGCCGTGCTGTATAAAGCTGAATCGTTTATGGGCGATCAGTTAACCATTCACATCGGGGTTTCCGATATTCACAAGTATGGCTTCGATATGATCTACCAGGTGCTGAACCGCAAAACGGAAAAGGAAATTGCACGTGCGCGTTCAGCCAATTTATGTTTCGATTACGCAAAACGGAAAATCGCAACTATTCCGGAAGTCTTAAAAACCAAACTCCAATCCTGAAATGATGAGTATTGCAGAAGCACAGACCAAGGTTGACGAGTGGATCCGCACAACGGGAGTCCGCTACTTTAATGAACTAACAAATATGGCCATCCTCACGGAAGAGGTAGGTGAGGTTGCGCGAATAATTGCGCGGCGCTACGGGGAGCAAAGTGAGAAGGAAAGCGACAAGGCAAAAGACCTGCAGGATGAGCTTGCAGACGTGCTATGGGTTTTGATCTGCCTTGCCAACCAAACCGGCACTGACCTCACCGCCGCGTTCGAACGCAACCTGCAAAAGAAAAACACCCGCGACCACGACCGCCATCGGAACAATCCGAAGCTTCATTAAGAGGGAGCGCTTTCCGGTTTATCAAGGACTTTTCGGTATGCCTCAGTATAATGACGGATGAGGTTTTCCCAGTCGAAAACACCTGAATTGTTTTCCACGTTGTTGCGCTGCATTATCCGCGACCTTCGCGGTTGCTTGATAAACTTGTGCATCATCCCGCAAAGCTGATTCGCCGACCAGTCGAATGTGCGCTTTCCGCGTTCCACGACGTGCAACCCGATGTCGTCGTGGTCGGGAATGTGATGCAGAATGTAATCACCAAATCCTGAAAGGTCGCTGGTAATTGACGGCAACCCACTCGCCATACATTCCAGTGGCGTGTAGCCCCAAGGTTCATAGTAACTTGGGAACACTCCCAAATGACAACCCCGAACAAACTGGTGATAATCCATTCCGAACAACGGATTACTTGAGTTGATAAAGTCAGGATGATATACGACTTTGACAGGATCTTCAGGAGAATTAGCCAGTCCCTTCTCTGCGAGGAAGGCAAGCACTTCATCCTGTTCTTCGTTAACCAGGTAGTGCGTAACCACGGGAGGATTCTTCTTCGTTTTCCACGATTGAAGTGTCCTTCGGTAACGGAGTTTCCAATATTCATCAACGAATTCATTGAGGTCAGGAAGCTTCGTATCTTCGCGAACAGTGCTTTCATAAAATAGTTTCCGTCCCACCTGCTGTTGAATGGCCTGCGTTGTCTGAAGTATTTCCTGCATCATTGCCTTCGACTGCAGTACTTCACTTCGAATTCCGTGGAAGTCGCGCTTGGTGACAATGAAGAGCACGACAGTTACATCTGACTTCTCCCGCTTTAATTTTTGATTCAACCTGCTTATGGCTTCAATCGTCAGGTCAAAGCCCTTATTCTTGTACTCGTATCTTCCCGATGTGATGAAGTAAAGTGTCTTGTCCAGGTCAAATGAATACGACTGGAAGAAATGCGCCATGACAAACTCGTGGATCTGTTCCTTGTACTGGACATGCAGATTCTGAAATTCATGCAAGGCTTCAAACCGCTGAATATTCAGTCCGTTTGGCATGATCACCTCCGGCTTGCGTCTTAACAGATGCTTGCATTCGCGCGCGGTAACGTCACTTACCGTGCTGAGAATATCCGCATTCTGGCTGCAGGAGTATTCAATCCTCGCCTCCGTTTCTATCCCGAATTTTTTCGCTTCGTCTTCCCACTTGAAAAATGGCAGGTGCGCATAGAAGAAAGGTGAATTAATAGCGAGGTGCCTGCCCAACTGTGTAGCGTGGGTAGTGAAGATAGTTTTAACAGGCATCTTCTCACGTTTGATATCAAGTATAGGCAAACCCGACATCCACTCGTGGAAGTGCGCGATAATCGGTAGATCATTCCCGGTGATCCTGACAAGTTCATCTATGAAAAGCTTGGTCAGATAATTAAACGCAATGATTTGATCTATTGCCTTGTTATCATGCGGGATCGCGACACCGTGATTTTTCCACAGCAGGTATTTTACAACATTCAAAACCTGCGCTTCAACGAGCGGATTCAGCAAGACCACGCGTGGGCGCCCCGTGATAAGCCATTGAGCATAGTTGACATCGTAGCCCTTCTTTCGCAGGGCTGCAGCTGCCAAACCAAAAACATCCTGCGAGTCGTTAAGTGTTTCAAGTTCTGCATTGATGTTTTTGCTGATGTACGGGCCGATCATACAATATTGCCCATGGGCATGCTCAACCATGGCTGGCGCCTTCGACCGGATTACGGTATATATTCCTCCTACCTGATTGCATACCTCCCACGATATCTCGATCAGATACGAAGGTGGAAAATCATTATTCTGATGAAGTCTCTTTTTTGCCATTCGCGATTATCCTTTCACCTCTGGAAGTTATTCCGTAAAATCTGAAATTTTGTCGTTAGTTGAGCCAAAAAGACGTAAAACGATCATATTTTTTCAGGAGTATCATGCCAAGTTTTCCATAAAACTCTCCGAAAGCATCGTGGATTGTCTTTTGATAAACGCAACGTAAAGTTAAGATCATGAACTTCGATAAGTTTACCATAAAATCGCAGGAAGCATTACAAAAGTCGGCCGAGATTGCCATGAGCAGACAACAGCAGGCAATTGAGCCCGGCCATATTTTGAAAGCTATCCTTGAAACAGATGAGAATGTTTCTGAATATCTATTCAAGAAACTGAATATAAACGGGGTCATCCTCGGAACCAAGCTGGAGGAAGCTATCAATAGTTATCCGCGGGTATCAGGCCAGCAACCTTACCTTTCATCAAATGCAAATTCAACACTACAGCAAGCGGAAAAAGAACTCCGTGAACTGAAGGATGAATTCATTGCTATAGAACACCTTCTTCTGGCACTGTTATCGGGTAAAGATAAGGTAGCCGCAATCATGAAGGATGCGGGATTTGAAAGAGCAGGGCTGTTGAAGGCGATCCGTGAATTGCGCGGTGGAAATCCTGTCACCGATCAGAATGCGGAAGCGAAGTATAAATCGCTGGAACGCTATTCCAAGAACCTGAATGATCTCGCGAAACGTGGCAAGATTGATCCGGTAATCGGACGCGACGAAGAAATTCGCAGGGTCCTTCAAATCCTCTCCCGCCGTACAAAAAACAATCCCATTCTCCTTGGAGAACCTGGTGTTGGTAAAACGGCTATCGTTGAGGGAATGGCGCAGCGTATTGTTGATGGCGACGTACCTGAAAACCTCAAAGATAAAATCCTTGTTTCGCTCGATATGGGTCTTCTCGTAGCGGGCGCCAAATACAAAGGTGAGTTTGAAGAACGTCTCAAGGCAGTTATCAAAGAAGTTACCGATAGCAACGGTCAGATTATCCTCTTTATTGACGAGATCCACACGCTGATCGGCGCAGGCGGTGGTGGCGAAGGCGCTATGGATGCAGCCAATCTGTTGAAGCCCGCCCTGGCGCGCGGTGAACTCCACGCCATTGGCGCTACTACGCTGAAGGAGTATCAAAAATACATCGAAAAGGATAAAGCTCTTGAAAGACGTTTCCAGGCTGTGATGGTTGACGAACCTTCGATTGAAGACTCTATCTCCATCCTACGCGGGATCAAAGACAAATACGAACTCCACCATGGGGTTCGCATTAAAGACGATGCAGTAATTGCTTCCGTTGAACTTTCAAGCAGGTACATCAGCGACAGGTTTCTTCCCGACAAGGCTATTGACCTGATGGATGAGGCGGCTGCAAAATTGCGACTTGAAATGGATTCGCTTCCGGAAGAACTGGATGAACTTAATCGCAAGATCATGCAGCTTGAAATTGAACGCGAGGCTATCCGACGTGAAAAGGACAAAGACAAAGAAGCAGTACTCTCACGTGAGATCGCCGAATTGTCGGAGCAGCGAAATTCTCTCAAAGCAAAATGGGAGGCCGAAAAAGAAATCGTACACGGCATCCAGCGTGAGAAAGAAAACATTGACAGGCTGAAATTCGAAGCCGAGCAGGCCGAGAAGAACGGTGACTACGGTACGGTGGCAGAAATCCGTTATGGAAAATTAACGGAGGCCGAAAAACGACTTAATGAACTTCAGCAGAAAATGAAGGCGACACAAACTGAGAAGTCGCTGCTGAAGGAAGAAGTGGACAGCGAAGACATCGCGGAAGTGGTGGCCAAATGGACCGGCATTCCGGTGAGCAAGATGCTCCAGAGTGAGCGTGAAAAGCTGCTGCATCTCGAAGCTGAACTTGGCCGTCGCGTAGCGGGTCAGGAAGAGGCTATTCAAGTGTTAAGCGATGCAGTGCGGCGAAGCCGCGCCGGACTTCAGGATCCGAAGCGCCCTATTGGTTCATTCATTTTTATGGGAACCACAGGCGTGGGAAAAACTGAATTGTCAAAGGCGCTTGCCGACTACCTGTTCAATGACGAGAATGCCATGGTTCGCATCGACATGAGCGAATATCAGGAACGCCACAGCGTGAGCCGTCTCATAGGCGCACCTCCGGGATACGTGGGTTACGATGAAGGTGGCCAGCTTACTGAAGCCGTAAGGAGAAAACCGTATTCGGTTGTCCTCCTCGACGAAATTGAAAAGGCACACCCTGACGTGTTCAACATTCTGCTGCAGGTGCTCGACGAAGGCCGTCTGACCGATAACAAGGGCCGCGTTGCGAACTTCAGAAATACTATCGTGATCATGACGACGAACATCGGGTCGCATCTGATTCAGGAAAACTTCGAAAAGCTGACCGAGGACAACTACTTCGAAATCCTTGATCAGACGAAAGAAGAAGTGGTATCGCTGCTCAGAAAGACCGTTCGGCCGGAATTCGTAAACCGGATTGACGAAATCGTAATGTTCCGTCCGCTGAGCAAGGCCGATCTGAGAAAAATTGTCGACATCCAGGTTGAACACGTTCGCCGCCGGCTGGCTGACGCAGGTATTAAGATCGAAATCAGCGAAGGTGCTCGCGACCGGCTTGCCCGCCTGGGGTATGACCCTCAGTTCGGTGCACGGCCACTGAAGCGGGTACTGCAACGCGAAATTCTGAATGAGCTTAGTAAACAGATACTTGCAGGCAAAATCGATAAAGAATCGGTGATTTTCGTCGACCTCAAAAACGACGTAGAGTTCGAATTTGAGAATATTAAAGACGTAGAAGTTATCTAAAAAATAATGTTTGAACAACGAACTAAACAGGGTTTACCCATGTTAGTGGTGTAGATTAAGGATTGGTGAAGAAACCCCTGGTGGTTCGGGGGTGTTGGTTGAGGGGTTTGGTTATGAGCCTTCCAGAGTTTCTGGAAGGCTTTTTTTATGTTTTTCGCGCACCTCCTGGTGCTCTGTTGAGCCACCTCCACAGTTATCCACCGGCCCGCATTCCTTATTATCTTATTTCAGGATTGGTACAAAGATTTTCACGATGAAAGAAATTCTTGTAACACTAAACAAATCAAGTTATGCTACGCTGGTCAGTGATTTTCTTCGTGATCGCTATCATTGCCGCAATCTTCGGATTCGGAGGGATAGCTGAAGGAGCAGCTTCAATAGCCAAAGTGCTTTTCTTTATATTCCTGGCACTTTTCGTGATAACGATCCTATTTGGGGCAAGTATCTTCAAACGATAAAAGCAAAAAGGAATCCCTTGGGATTCCTTTTTTTATGAAGAATGCTGTACCATACGGTACGAGTAGAAGGCGAGTATTCCTATTATTAATATGATTGCCGCCCACATAGCGCCGGAAGAAAAAAACGGATCGTCTCCCGATTGTACCCGGACTGGCTTAACGAGTTCGGCAGGTTTAATTACAGCAGTCTCCTCCGGCACCTGATCGCGGAATAGTTCCAGATCATATACTGGTGCGCGCATGGACTTGTCATGGACCAAAACGTTGTACGACTTCCCTCCTTCCAGCCACGCAATAAGAAACCGCTGAACCTGATATGCCTTGACGGCGTCAATCTTAAGCGGTGGACTATCACCATCATCGATAACCAGCTCGAGATTGGATGCATAGGTCAACGGTAAATCAATTTCAGCAGCCTTCCCACTTGACAACTCGACCGAGCCAATGAGGTTTCGTTTATCTTTTTTCCCGGAGTCACCAACTTTTGATATTGCGTAAAGCAAACCATGGCGGCGGAACAACGGGGGCCCTGAAGCATGGATATTTAGTCGATCAATACGCTGCAGCGTATCCCATTGCAGGGCAATGCGCGTCTCCTGCGTGCCCTCACGTTTAACCTCGATAGAGGGATCAGCTAACGGGAGCAATGTTCTCCGGCGCGAGGGGTGGGAATATGAGCCGACCTCGAGAATATTCAGAGGAGCAGTCAATGAATCATCGATCTCAATCTTGTAATAATTGTAGTTGCTCAGGGGAAAATCAATTATCCGGATTTCAAAGGTATTATCCTTCCCGTCGACCCAGCTTAGGCTAAACTTTTCCTTCAACGCAAACCATGTGTTCCGGTCATCGCTGCCAAGAAGAGAAGCTCGTTTTGAGGTTTCAGCGTTTCTGATACGAAGTTGTATGTTGTTGATTTGGCCATCGGCGCGAAAAATCAGCTGCGTACAGCAACCCTTGCGTTGTTCCTTTGAAATGATCTCATAGGGTTTGAACTGACTTTGAAATTCCTCAATGGCCTGCCCCGGGATATAGGGGACGTCGTGCTGGGAACCGTCGGATATGCGGACGTTGCTAAAACTTGGTGTAAAGAAACCTCCATACTCAACGGGAATTTCTATTCGATAGAAACCATCTGAGTTCACTTCCGGCAGCTGCATTTCAGCAACCGGAACCTGTGCCAATGCTGAAAAGCAGCGCATGAGCAACAGAACAGGTAAAATAATCTGTCTCATTCTTTGGTTGCGTTATTCTCTTCGGCCTCATCCGTCATTAATAATTTCTTGAGGCGCTGGTACATGAAGGAAACAATCAGAAGAAGCGCACCCAAAGAAATGAACGCTGCGATCATTCCGCCTTTGGAGATTCCCTTGATATCAAACAGGAACAGCTTTACCAGGGTTATCAGCATTAATGTGAGTGAGATAATTCTGAGCTGTTTGCGTTTGGTTCTAAGGCCTACAAAGATCAGCACAAATGCCGCGACACCCCATAGAATGGGATATCCGATCTTTTGATTTTGCCGGATGACATGATAGATCTGATCGCCCGAAACACCTGCAGTCAGCAAAACTGTGTGGTCAAGTTCCGCGCTGGCAATGAAAACGAAAAAGAAAACAAAGAACCAGGAATACAGGTTATGTGTATTTTGATTGAAACTTGTCCAAGTACGGAATCGCTTTACACTCCAGGCTGCGATCGCCAGCAATTGTATTACCAGCAAATAGTGGAAGCCAAAACCGAGGAAACTGCTTTCGCCTTTAAGGTAAAGATTGCGCGTAAGGATTATCTCGTAGTGATATACAAAAAGATAACTGAGGATTGCGAACACACCCCATAATGCGAAACCCTTGGTAATATAATCCGGAAGAGCGAGTCGCTTCTCCAGGGCGATCAAGAGCAAAATGCAGAACATGTTGTACGTCCCAATGATCGTTGTCCGGGCGGCGAAATCGTCGACGTAAATATTTATTTGATAGGTTAACTCCAGCAGATTGCCGACGTAAAAAATGAACGCCCCGGCCAGCGTCAGAATCAGTCGTGCAATGATTACCATCGACTTGAATTCTTCTTTCTCATTTTTCAATAACCGATAGAACAACGCGATCGATATCAGGGCGGCAACGCTGGTGATATACGCCTGGTTAAAGATGATCTTAACATATCCGTCAGCGTATTCAACGGGATAGTACACGTTATACCAGTCCATGGTAAGGCTGATCCACATGAGGCCCATCACAATCACTGCAGCGATCTTCATCAGTTGTATACCGGAACGCTGAGAAAGCCAGAGGAGCAGTACCGTTTCTGCCGCCCAGAATAGCGTTATGTAATTTCCATCCAGTTGCACCGGCGCCGCCAGCGAAATAAATGTCAGCACAAGGCCTATAAGGAGAAAGACAAGGTTGCGGTCGACGTCGGCCTTCCTGAACAACGAATATGCAAAGCCGAAATTGAATACTCCCAGGAATGCGGTGAACAATCCCTGAAGGTGAGCTCCCTGTGAATCATTCAGGATTATTATTCCGGCCGAATAGTAGAGAAACGTATTGCTTAACAGCAGGGAGAACTCAATTGCGTTAAAAGGAAGGCGTTGCTTCAGATTGTTCACTACCGTCATTGCGAAAAATGTGAAGTAGAAGAGTGTTGCAAAGATCATGGCTCCGATAGTCATGCTCACATTGTTCGCCTCATATCCTGTGGCGAGCCACGATCCGAAAAGGATAACGGTAAAGACATAGGCAACGATGTTGACAAGGTTCCACTTTTTAAAGTATGCCAGTACGAGCATCCCAATGTTAAGCACCATGATATAGGTGAAGAGTACAACATAGTTGCCTTCCCCGCTACTAACCATAAACGGTGATGCAAACCCACCCAGGATTGCCAGGACGGCCAGTTCAACCCGGTTATAGGCGATTGACAGCATGATGGTGAGGCCCGTAATCACGACCATGATACCAAACGCGACTTGCTGGCTCATGATGTGATATTCGTGGAATGCGATCGCGATTGTGAGGTACAGTATTGCTATTCCGCCACCAACGAGCACTGAGCCGAATGCAGCGAATTTCTTTCGCATGAAATGGGCAACTCCGATCAACGCTCCTCCGCAAAGTACTCCTATCAGTACGCGACCATAGACACCGATCCAGTTTTGATCAATGGCGTACTTAACAAAGTATCCGATGCCAAGAACGAGGATTGCGATACCAATTTTGTTCGCAAGATTTTCGCCGATAAACTTTTCCAGATCGGGGTTTCTTTCAAAGAACCCAGGTTTCCGCGGCTGTACCACCTTTTGAGGTTGCGACGCCGAAGGCGGGGTTATGGCCCTGGGTATGGCTGCAACCTCTGGTTCCTTGCGCTCAGGTTCGCGTGGCTCCGATACAACAGGTTTCTCTTCCTTCTGAATGATTGGCTTGGCGGGCACCGGAACCGGCGGGGCTGCCTTGCTGATGGTTTCACCCCCTCTCTCCTTCAGTTGCGCGTCCCGCATCTTCTGCAACAATCCGGTAAGGTTGTCGATTCGCTGGTTGAGATCGGATATTTTGGTTTGCAGACTACTGCGCATAGACAGCAGAACGAACAGAATACAAACCAGCAGGAGGAAGAATATGAATTCCATACAACTGAAGTTAGGTCGTCAAAGATAGCTGCATTCTCCCAAATGCCACGAGGGTGCGAAGCCAGAGAGACTTTAACTTTCTACGAAATTTTTCGTAACAAAACTTGTAACATGATATTCAATCTGATACATTGGTACGAACAATTTCGTAGTTATGAGCAAAAAGCAGATCCGGCCGACGGAAAAGGAAATGGAAATCCTCCAGATTTTATGGGAGACCGGCGCCGCGACAGTTAAGGATGTTCACGAGCGACTGGGCGGCGATGACCAGAATGGCTACACTACTATTCTGAAGATGATGCAAATCCTGTTCGAAAAAAACTTGGTCACACGCCAAAAGTCGGGTAAGCAGCATCTATATGAAGCCGCTGTTTCACGGGAAGATACCCGGCAGCAAATGGTCAGCAAAATGATCGACACAGTCTTCGGCGGGTCGGCTGCCCAGCTTGCGCTCAGCGCTCTCGGCCAGGGAAAGACAACTCCCGAAGAACTCGAAGAGATCAGGAAGTATCTCGAGAACCTGGAAAACAACAATGAATCATGAGCAGTGACACAACCTACCGCTTCGCCCTCGTATTGTTGCATTCGCTCTGGATTGCCGGAGTGATCCTGGGATTCGCGAAGGGGCTGATGATGCTGGTAAACCTCCAACGTTCGAGGCTCCGATACACGCTTGTGTCTGCCAGCTTTATGACATTCGCTGTGGCAGTTGCCATCACGTTGATTTGGTACTTTCCTGAGAGCCCCGGGCACCAGGGCGGAATAGCTGCCCACGACGTGAATGTGTTCTATATAAGCACGGATGGCAGAGCAACGCCACCGCTATTCGAAGGGATCGTCGCTCAATACAGCGCTTTTATATTCGGGCTATGGCTTATCGGAGCAACGTTTTTTGTGCTTCGCTTTGCCGGTGGATTGTGGTACCTCCGAAGGCTGACCTCCAACAGTTTTGAATCTTCCTCACATATACAGACTGTATTCCGTGGAATCGCGTCAAAGTTTACCCTTGCGGTTCCGGTAAGGCTGGCGGAGTCAACTCTCGTGACGGCACCCATGGTAACGGGAATACTAAAACCATTAATTATTCTGCCGGCGGGCTTTGCCACAGGAATCAGTACACAGCAACTGGAAGCAATACTTGCGCATGAACTCGTTCATGTTACGCGGCACGACTTCCTGGTTAATATAATCCAGTCTCTCGTAGAAGCCCTTTTCTTCTTCAATCCATTCGTGTGGATGCTTTCGGACATGATCAGGCGCGAGCGGGAACATGTATGCGACGACGCGGTGGTTGAACTTGGTTTCGACAAGATCCTTTATGTGAGAACGCTGGCCCAGCTGGAAGCAACCCGCTTAGCGATGCACGCACCGGCTCTCTCCTTTGCTGACAACAAAAAAATCCTTCTACACAGAATTAAACGCCTTATGGAAAAATCGATCAAGACCCGTTCAACGGGAGAAAAGCTTCTTCCCGCCGTATTACTCATTGTGGGTTTGGCATGTGCAGCCTGGCTTAATGTCGATCACATTGCTGAACCAATTAACCCGAGCTCCCTGGTTCAGTCAGATACCATAAGACCAGTGCAGCCCGTGCAGCCAAAACAACCTGACACGTCATTTGAATTCGACGAGCCTCTGTCACTCGATTTTACGCCGCCGGATATTACCGACGTTGACATTCCCGATTTTCCTGACGTGCCTTTCCCGGATATTTCTGAAATCCATGATTTCCCTGAGATGCCGAACATTGCGATTGAACTGGACACGATTCCATTTGGTCTGGTTTTCCCGAATGACTTCGACTGGCCTACCATTCAGCCCGATCAACTCAAGATTGAGGACGTAATGAGCAGGGTTCATGCACTTCAGGATGAGCTGTCTGAGATGTTCACACATATGGAAATCCGCCGTGAAGAAATGTCTCAGGCAAGTCTTGCAAGGGCCCGTGAAGCAATGGAAAACCAACAAAAGGTAATGGAGAATGTTCAGGAGATGATTTCAAAACAGCAAAAGGTCAATCAGGAGCATATGCAAAAGCTTCAGGCTGAGATCCAGCAAATGCAGCAGCGAACATCATCTCTTCAAAAAGAACTGCACGAACAGCTCGTAAAAGACGGATACTTGTCTGCCAATGAAAAGATCGAAACCCTTCACATAGAAAACGGGAACATCACGGTGAACGGCAAGGCTATACGCGACTCCGACCGGGAAACTTATCAGAAGATTCTCGATAAGCATTCCTCCGGCCCAGGTTTCAAATCCCTCAGAAACCAGGAATAAGAAATATAAGAAATCAGAAATTCCTGAACGTTCTAAACCCGTTCTACTCCGAGCCCCGGCTTGTCGGTGCAATACATGTAACCATCCTTTAGCTTGAATCCACCGGTGACAATGTCGTTAGCAAGATCAAGGCTTCCGTCGAGATCGATGTATTTCGTGTTGGCGCATGAGAACGCCGCGTGTAGTGCTGCCGTAATGCTAACGATACTTTCATCGTTGCAACCCCAGAACAAGTCGACTCCCTCGTGCAAAGCGATGTCGGCGATCTTCAGGGCCTGGCTGATACCTCCGCACTTCATCAGCTTGATGTTGAATATACCGGCAGCTTTCGGCGGCTTGATCAGCTCGATAGCATCAGCCGGAGTGATCAGCGATTCATCCGCAGCGACAACTTCACGCACTTCAGGCGGAAGCGATTTCATTCCGGCAATGTCCTTTGCGGGCAGTGGCTGTTCAATCAGTTCAATGTCGAGGTCGTAAGTCCGGCCGTAGAACTGAATAGTCTGGTCTATCGTGTAGCCCTGATTGGCATCGATGCGAATGACAATCTGGTTGCCGAATTTTTCGCGAAGCTTCATGACGCGTTCCACGTCCTCTTCGAGGTCCTTGCCAAGCTTAACCTTGATTACCCGGAATCCGCGTTTGATGTAATCCTCAGCTTCCTTGAGGGTTTCTTCTACGTTCTTAATACCTATTGTATTTGAAGTGGGAAGCTTCTTGACTTTCTGCCCCAGATACTTCACCAGAGGAACACCAAGGTGTTTCGCAAACGCATCATACAAGGCTATATCAACCGCTGCGCGTGCCGCAGGATTTTCAGGGAAGTTTCGCCATACTTCGAACGTCAGCTGGTTGAGTTCACGAATATCTCTTCCGATAAGGAACTCCAGATTTTTGTCTTCCAGCGCCTCGACACTTTGTTCCAGCGTTTCACCAACTACGTACTCACTTGGATTGCCTGCACCTATTCCGGTAGTTCCGTTTTCAAGGTGAATCTCAACGAAGACGTTCTTAACCTCTGTAACTGTCTTGAACGCGATGGTGTAAGGCTTTGTATTACCGAGGTCGACACTCCAGACGGTAATATCTTTAATTCGGGTCATTGCTATTTGGTAATGTGATCAGATTTCCGGGACTTTTCAATGAGGGCGGCAAACACAGGCACGAGACGGTCGAGGCCGTCTTCCAGAGGAAGTACCGCAGGGATCTTTAATGTTTCTTCATATTCGGCAGCAATCTCACGCGCCTTTTCGGTAGTGAGTTGTCCGGTATTGATAGTGATCGCCACGGTAGGCGCACCGTATATGCGTATAAGTTCAATCTCCTCAGCAGGAGAAGCTACACGCGCAGGATAGTACTCCATATCCTTGTAATGAACGCGAGCAGGGTCATGCTGAAGCACTACAGCATCGGCATTCGCAGATACAATCCATTCCGCACCTGCAGGACCACTCGGATTCCGCAAGGATGACTGGCCTTCGATGAAGATGATATCGGGTTTCACGTCGTGATAACAGGTCACCACGGCGTGCTCCATCTCCCCGGAAATGAAATCATTCAAAGTAGAGTCAAACACAAATCCATATCGTGCACCTTGCATCCACCCGGTTTGCCCGGTATAAATCATCTCAGCCTTATAGCCAGCCTTGCGCATCGCCTCAACCAGAAACCTCGTTGTAGTTCGTTTTCCCAGCGCACAATCGGTACCGAGTACAGCAATCTTCGGGCATGTTACTTCCCGGATTTTTCCCGTCCAAAAATGAAGATCCTTGAACTTCTTCGGCTTCCGCACATCGATAATCTCAAGCCCGCGTTCACGTGCAAGAGCAGCGAGGTCTTCAATATCAGAAACGTATTCGTGCAAGCCGTTTACCAGGCTGAAGTTGTGCAGCAGTGCATCTTTCAGGAGATCATGGAGATCCCTGGGGATAACTCCGCCTTTCGTCGCGACACCAATAACACAATGCGTAGCTGTATCAGGACTTTTATCGATGAACTCTTTAAGGGAGGCGTAGACTTTGATGTTGCGCGGCTTGCCATCCAGCACTTCGCCGGCATCTTTTCCGGCATGGTTGTGGTCGATAACCCCAACGATGTTAAATCGTTCTGTTCCCCGGATCAGGCCATGGGCAGTTTTCGCGTTGCCGGTCTTCAGATAACCACCGGTAAGCACGATCGCATTGGTTTTTGTCATAACACTAAAGAGGTGAAAATTTCGTCTTTAAATGTGAGTTTTCAAAAAAAGCGCGAATAACAACAACCAAATATTATGGCGATATATTTTTCAGTAACTTCATAAAAGTTTCGGCGCTATGAAAATTATCCTGCTTTCCGGACTATTGATACTCTCGCTTCACGTTATTTCGGCGGCTCAATCGATTGTTGGCAAATGGCAACTGTCGCGACAGACCACTTGTATGGATGAGGAGGTCAGCGATCCTGATTCCGACGAACTCGTCAGCGAGATGAAAGCTATGTCATCCCCCGCCCGCCAGGTGCTCCACCTTAAAGGAAACAATACCCTGGAGGAAACAACAAGGATCATCAACAGCCGAAAGTCCAATAACGCAAAGAACCTGTTATACAAATTTTCCGGCAACGCACTGTACATACTCGACAAACGTTCCAAAACCATCATCGAATCCTTTACCGTTGAACAGCTATCAACCGATACGCTGATACTTTCGAACACCGCCCGGGCCTGCGAAACCAAGGTATTTATCAAAATTGACTAGTCGGGGGAATGAAAATTCACCGTTTTGAGTTGTGTTCTATACCTTTGTGACGGTGGAAACAGCATTGAAAAAAGACATCAGAACCTTAAAGCTTGACGAGCTCAAGGAGTTTTTTGTACAAATCGGCGAAAAACCCTTTCGGGCACAACAGGTTTACGACTGGTTGTGGAATAAGGCCGTAAAGGACTTCGACCACATGACAAACCTTTCAGTCGACCTACGGGAAAAGCTGAAAAGCCATTTTACGATTCGTCATATCAAGGTCGACCACATGCAGCGCAGCGCCGACGGCACCATCAAAAATGCCGTTACGCTTCACGATGGACTCGTGGTCGAATCCGTTTTGATTCCCACTGAAAAACGTATTACCGCATGTGTTTCGTCACAGGTTGGATGCAGTCTTGCCTGTCAGTTCTGCGCTACGGCCCGGCTCAAGCGCCAGCGCAATCTATCCCCCGATGAGATCTATGACCAGGTGGTTGCGATAAAAGAGCAGGCTGAACTGTTTTTCGGAAGGCCACTCACCAATATCGTGTTCATGGGTATGGGCGAACCCCTGCTGAATTACAACAACGTGATTTCAGCCATTGACAAAATCACCTCGCAAAAGGGATTGAACATGGCCTCGAAACGCATTACCGTATCGACGGTGGGCATTGCCAAGATGATCATAAAAATGGCTGACGACAACGTGAAGTTCAACCTTGCCGTTTCGCTTCACGCCGCCATCGACAAGACACGTTCGTCGATCATGCCGATTAACGACACCAATCCGCTGGACGAACTTGCGGATGCACTCCGGTACTGGTACCAAAAGACGAAGAAGAAGGTGACTTACGAATACGTTGTCTGGAGGGGCATCAACGACACGGAGGAGCATGCGCGCGCTTTGCTCAAATTCTGCAAGGTGATCCCATCGAAAGTGAATCTGATTGAATACAATCCCATTGATGACGGAAAGTTTCAGCAGGCTTCAGAAAGCTCTTTGAACATGTATATGCACTTGCTGGAAAGTAACGGCATAACTACACGCATACGCAAGAGCAGAGGGAAGGATATCGACGCCGCATGTGGGCAGCTCGCCAACAAAAGCTAACTACTTCTTGCTGGCGTTGAACAGCTTCTCCTTTTCGTCTTTCGTCAGACTCTCATACCCGCCCTCGGAGATCTTATCCAGAATTGCGTCTATTTCCGCCTGCGAAATTGAGGCGTTGGGTTTCGATGCTTTCTTATACTCGTTATACTGATCGTTTCGATAGCTGACCTTCACCTTTGGCTTTGCACGGAAAAGGCTCTTGATCCAGTCGAGCGTCGCCGTAACCCACGATCCCCAGTTAACTCCCGACTGCAGTTGTTTAGTATACAGGAACCCCATCAGGGCTCCGCCCAAATGCGCAATGTTTCCACCGGCATTCGACCCCGTCGATCCAATATAGGATAAGATAACAATGAATCCTGCGATATACTTGATCCGCACCGGACCGAAAATAAAGAGGAACATGGTGTAGTCAGGCAATAGCGTAGCCGTGGCCACCACGATTGCAAGCACGGCAGCGGAGGCGCCTACCATTCCCGACGGCAGGCGTTCCATATAGAAGGGGATGGTGTTGTACGCAATCAAATAGAAAAGAGCTCCGGCGATCGCACCGAGAACATATACTGCAATCAGTTTGTCGCTGCCCAGATACTCGGTAAAGATTTTCCCGAACCAGTAGAGAATAAGCATATTGAACAGGATGTGAAAAATCCCGCTCAGATCATGAGCAAATGCATACGTCAGCACCGTCCACGGCCTGGTGATGAACTCCTCTACCCGTGGAGGAATTGAAAACTGGTCATAAATAATCCCAAAGAAATTACCGAACCCCAGAATTTCACTGGGTACTCGTATCAGGGCCAGGGCAAGAAATATGGCGACATTGATCAATATCAGTTGAACATGCGCATTGTTGTAACGCGAGAACGCATTTTTGAAATCTTCGAACATAACTATGAATAACCTCCTCCTGAGTGTCCCCAAATTTTAATCAGTATGAATGCAAAAATAACGCCGCCGAGGTGAGTGAAGTGCGCCACCTGACCACTTCTGTCCATCAAAAAAGTCATTCCACCTAACAGTAACACAAGATATTTGGCCTTAATCGGAATCGGGGGTATCAGCAGCATAATTTCCATATTCGGAAAGAGCATTCCAAATCCCATGAGCACGCCGTAAAGGGCTCCCGATGCGCCCAGCATCGGAGCCATGCTTCCGGTAAAGAAATACTCCATCAGAAGATGAAAAACGCCCGCGCCTATTCCGGTAACGAGAATAAAAGTCGTGAAGCGTTTTTGTCCCCAGAACGATTCAAGCATCGGCGCAATGAAGGCAAACCCCAGCATATTAAAGAAAAGGTGCATGAAGTCGGCATGAACGAACATATACGAGAACAGCTGATACGGCTGGAATTGATCTGTTCTCGGATTCCACATCGCCAGATACCAGGTGATCCTTGGGGCAATCATCGTTCCGATAAAGACAATAACGTTGATAATGATCAGATTCTTAACTACCGGGGTCAGTCTAAACATAGGAAAGGGGTTCGTCTGGATTCAACTTCTTTGTCTTTTACGGACATAGTCTATTTAAAGTAGCTTTCTATTTTACTCATTTCCAAAATAAAGTAGGTAGCCGTTCCGTCGGGTGAATAACTGGAATTGCTGCACCCGAAGAGATTGTCGAGAAGGCTCTGCATCTCTTCTTTTTCAAGTTTCTGGCCGGCTTTTATGGAAGCCCGCTTGGCGAGGGAACGGGCTAGATTTTCGAGTATCGGAATCGCCAGTTCCGATTGGTTGATCTTAAATTGTTCGATCAGTCCTTCAAAAAGGTCCTTCTCCCGTCCGGCAGGAAGGTTTGCCGGTGTTCCGTTTACCAGCAGTGTATTCTTCCCGAATATCTCAAACCGAAATCCAATTGCCTCAATTTCCTGCTGCATTTCGAGCACCAGGGCAAAATCCGCAGGCGAGAAAGAAACCGCCTGAGGGAAAAGGCTCTGCTGACTTTGGGCTGACTTTGATTTAATCTGATCAGTATATTTCTCGAACAGAATTCGCTCATGGGCAGCCTGCTGATCCACAATCATCAACCCAGAACGCACCTGCTTCATAATGAAGCGATTGTGCAGCTGAAACAGGGGAGCAGGTTGCTCGGCATTGTTGATCGAGCTCTCAAACTTAAGGGTTTGTACGGGCGGCGTTTCTGCCGGTTGCGCAACCAGCTTCGAATTCTCGAGCCCTTCAAACATGCGCTCCCAGTTATCCTGGTTGGATCTATGCAACGCGGTGCTGAACCGCTCGTCGAAGTATACCTCTTTATTGACATTGGAGACTGCATTCAGCTTTGCCACGAGGTTTACGTCGGCGTCAAAGTCCAATCCCGGGCTTAGGTTATGCGTTCCGATTGCCTGGCGCACTGCGCTGCGCACAACTGCATATACCGCGCGTTCGTCATCAAATTTGATCTCCGTTTTGGTAGGGTGAACGTTTACGTCGATGTGGCGCGGATCAATCTCCATGAACAACACGTAAAACGGGAAACTGTTTTCGCCGAGCAATCCTTCAAATGCATTCATCACCGCGTGGTGCAGATAATTGCTGCGGATAAACCGGCGGTTTACAAACAGAAACTGTTCTCCACGGGTCTTCTTGGCAAAAGCGGGCTTGCCAACGTATCCGGTTACTTTGACGAGATCCGTTTCTTCCTGGCACGCCGCCATTTGCTGCTGATAGGCCTTTCCGAAAAGGTTAATGATCCGCTGGCTTAATTTGCCCTGCGGCAGGTCGTAAACCAACTCGTCAGTTTGAATCAAAGAAAAGCTGATTTCAGGGTTTGCCAGCGCAAGACGTTGAAATTCTTCGATGATATGGCGAAGCTCCACCGGGTTTGACTTCAGGAAGTTCCGGCGGGCAGGAATATTAAAAAAGAGATTCCTGACCGAAATGCTCGTGCCTTTTTCACAGGCGGTGGGCTCCTGCCGCTTAACATCAGAGCCCTCTACGACAAGAAGGGTACCCAGTTCATCGCTTGCCATGCGGGTTTTGATTTCCACCTGGGCGACCGCCGCAATTGATGCGAGGGCCTCTCCCCGGAATCCCATCGTATGCAGCGTAAACAGGTCTTCGGCTTTTCTGATTTTCGAAGTTGCGTGGCGTTCAAGACTCATCCGCGCATCAGTCGGCGACATACCGTGGCCGTCGTCGATGACCTGAAGGAGGGCCTTTCCCGCTTCTTTGACAATCAACTTAATATGGGTCGCCCCTGCGTCGATGGAATTTTCAATCAATTCCTTCACCGCGGATGCCGGCCGTTGTACAACCTCGCCGGCTGCAATCTGATTGGCAATAGAATCGGGTAATAACTGAATTCGGTCGGCCATTCGTAAACTTCTTATCGATGCAAATCTAAAGCACGGAGTCAATTTATCGCCCTAAAAAACCACTTTAGAGCGTTTTGTTACACCGGCCGGTCGGTGAACCTATCTTTTTGTTGGATTGCGGAATTTCAGGAATAGATAGAATGGGATAAATACAGCAGCCAGACCGTAAAGGGCGATAGTACCAAATTGCAGAAACGCAATAAGACCAACTACCAGAATCATCAAAATCATCAATCGCAACATGTTAGCCGATGGATCAGCCTGAGCATTCACGGTTTTTTTCGCCTGCCTGAATGAACCGTTGATCCTTGCGCGGTATCCGGCTTCCTTTCCCGTTAATTCGCTCACCCGGGCAGTTTCTTCAGCCTTAAGCTTCCCCGCAGCTTCCAATTCCTGCCGAATGCGCTCCTCCCTCGCCAATCTCTCCTCATTCTCGGGGTTATAAAACCTCGGCTGATAGCTGAACCGCTTGTGATTTGGTGTCTTTGCAAAGAATTGGGGTATCTTCATAAGGTAAAATTAAGTGATCAAAACCGCCATCCAAGGAGCCTGTTCCCAAAAACTTCATCCCTGGTCTCGCCGGCCGGAGAAGATTTTTGAAAGACATCCCACTATTCTGTTTAATGTTCTCAAAAAAAGCACTTCAACTCTTTGAGAACTTGATTTTTGACCGGTATTGGAGCCAAATTTGTAATGGTGTTCGTTCCGATTTTTTAACCTAACCTCTCGATGTTAAAAAAAGTTTTTTGCTTCTCGGCACTCGTCCTTACAGTCCAGTTAGTATTCGGGCAATCGCTAAAAAGTCATTGGGTCGACAGTGTGTTCAACACGATGGATGTGAACGCCAAAGTCGGCCAGCTCTTTATGATTTCAGTCACCGGTGACATTGACGCGACCGGCATTCATGAAATCGAAAACCGGATCAAAAGTCACGAAGTAGGCGGCCTCATATTCAAAAAGGTTGCGCCGGTAAAACAGGTCGCACTCGTTAATCACTTCCAAAGCCTGTCAGACATTCCCTTGCTTATCGCCCAGGAGGCAGAACTCTCTACCCTGCTCGACAGCACGATCGTGTTCCCTCCAGCTGTAGTGCTCGGCGCCGTTCAGAATGACACCCTCCTCTATCGCCTCGGCGCTATGATGGCGAATCATCTGAAACTCATCGGAACGAACCTTGTCTTCAAACCCGATACAAAACGCACAGCGCGTACTGCCGGATTTGCCGCCAACCTGGAGTCATTTGGCGCCAGCAACGATCTTATTGCGAAAAAGTCGATGGCCATTATGCGTGGCCTCCAGGACAACGGGGTAATCAGTTGTGCACGCTACTATCCGTTGCGTCCGCTCCCGTTACGCGATGGAACTACCATTCCGGTTCTGCAGCCTGCGAATGTACCTGACTCACTGCAAACCATTCCCCGTACGCTTATCGCGAACGGACTACAAGGCGTAACACCCGGAACAGAATCCTTCCCGGTCCGGTACCCCGAGGAAGCGTCGCTCAAAAAGACTTCATACTCAAGCGAGGTGCTGACGGCCCTCTATTCCGGAGAATGGCTTCGTGAGAACTTTGACTTCCACGGCCTCACCTTCATCGATATCAACACCATCGAAAGTGCCAGCGACAAAAATGGCGATGCTGAACTATTCGCCTTTCAGACGGGAAACGATGTGCTGATGAACCCGGTCGGGATTTCCGCGGCAATGCGGAAAATTAAGAGAATCATCAAGAAGGATGGCGACTATGAACGCCAGCTGGACCTCACCACGAAAAAGATACTCGAAGCAAAATTCGAATCCGGTCTCTGGCAGAAGCAAGTGCTTTCGGCGGACAACCTCAACCGCAAGCTTAATAATCCCAAGGCTGTTGCCCTCAACAAGAAGCTTTATCAGTCTGCCGTTACTGTGCTTCGGAATGAGGACAAAGTACTGCCCATACACATCCTCGAGGGCCGGAACTTTGTTTACCTCGCCGGGTCGGGTGACAAGGATTTTGCGTTGTATCAGCAACTGAAAAAGTATGTCAACGTTTCGTTCGTGTCTGTAGATGAATATCAGGACGAAGAAAAACTTCTCGGTGCACTGAAGGATGCCAACGTTGTCTTCACAGGAATTTTTCCGGAAACGACGGGAGAAAAAATTAATCAGCTCAACGGCGCAGTTTCAAAATTGCCGAACCAGCCGCAGGTAATATACTGCGACTTCGGCCATAACTCATTCCTGGCATCGGCGCACCGGTATGCCACCGTCGTGACGACTTACACACCCGTTGAAGAGGCTCTGCAGGCCGCATCACAGGTTATTTTCGGCGGGCTTTCGGCCAGAGGCAGATTGCCTTTCAAAGCATCTGAAGCCCTTGACGTTGGAGCCGGAGTTCGCACGCCGTCACTAAGCAGGTTAACTTATTCCGTGCCCGAAGACGCCGGAATGGATTCACGAATCCTTACTCAGATCGACTCAATTGCTGCTGAAGCCATCCGCATGGGCGCAACTCCAGGGTGTCAGGTTTTTGTCGCCAGAAATGGCAAGGTCATCTATGAGAAAGCCTTCGGACACCTAACTTATGAGAAGACGATGCCCGTCACTACCGAGACGATATATGATCTCGCATCGATAACCAAAGTAGCTGCAACGCTTCAGACGGCGATGTTTATGCACGAACGCGGTCTGATCGACCTCAATAAAAAGGTATCGCATTACCTTCCCGAACTGAAAAAGACCAACAAGAAGGATATCACCTTTGTCGATATGCTCACCCACCAGTCGGGTTTGCTGCCCTTCCTGCCCTTTTATCCGCAGACTATGAAGGATACGCTATTTCTGCCTGAGTACTACAGCCGGTTGAAGAGTGAAAAGTATCCGCTCCAGGTATCGTCGAACCTTTATGGTTCGCTTTCGCTGCGCGATTCGCTATGGTCATGGGTGGTGAACTCAAAGATGTCGAACAAGCCTGCGCGTACGCCCTACTCATACAAGTACAGCGATTTTGGGTTCCTTATTCTGCAACGCGTTGCTGAGACGTTACTCAACCAACCACTGGATGAGTTCATGCATCAGAACTACTATGAGCCGCTGGGTGCAACCACGCTGAGGTTCACGCCTTTGAATTTCTTCCAGAAGACCGCTATTGCTCCTACTGAGTACGATAAAATTTACCGCCGCAGCTTTGTTGCTGGTACAGTCCACGACGAGCGCGCAGCGATGATGGGCGGCGTGGCCGGGCATGCAGGCCTGTTTGGAAACGCCTCCGACCTCGGAAAGCTGGGACAGATGTTACTGCAGGAAGGTTATTATGGCGGCACGCAGTATTATAAGCCCGAGACAGTCAGGTTGTTCACCGCCAGGAAGTTTGCTACCAGTCGCCGCGGGCTTGGCTGGGACAAGCCACTCCAAAGCGACCCTAATGGGCCCACGTCGATGTACGCATCCCCTGAAACTTTCGGACATACGGGCTTCACCGGTACATGCATATGGGTAGATCCGCGTTTCAACCTTGTTTATGTCTTTTTATCCAACCGTGTATATCCCGACAGGAACAGTAAACTAATAAATGCCAATATTCGTTCTCGGATTCAGGATGTTATCTACAAATCCATTTTCGGTTATGTAGATCAGGAAGAGCCGTCATATATTGCATCGGATTTTGCAATAAATGCCGGTCCCGTGCGTCCTTTGAAGTAATCGAAAAACCGTGGCGAAAATAAGACTAGGAATCGTTTGCTATCCGACTTTCGGTGGGAGTGGGGTAGTCGCAACAGAGCTGGGGAAAGCCCTGGCTAAGCAGGGCCATGAAGTCCATTTTATCACGTACTCCCAGCCCACCCGACTCGATTTTCTGAATGAAAATCTTTTCTACCATGAGGTAGACTTTCATACTTATCCCCTTTTTGAATATCCTCCGTATGAACTGGCACTGGCCAGTAAGATGGTTAGTGTAGTCAAGAATGAAAAACTGGATCTGCTCCATGTTCACTATGCCATTCCGCATGCGTCGGCAGCGTACATGGCCAAACAGATTCTGAAGACTGAAGGAATTGTCGTGCCGGTGGTAACTACGCTGCACGGAACCGACATCACCCTTGTTGGAAAGGACGCGTCATATGAGCCTGTTGTCACATTCAGCATCAACCAGTCCGACGGTGTAACCGCAGTATCCAGCGATCTTCGGAAAGAAACGTTTGAGCACTTCAAGATCACGAGGGACATCGAAGTGATTCCGAACTTTATCGATCTTGAAAAATTCAAAAAACAGAAGAAGGACCACTTCAAAAAGGCGATTTGTCCCAATAACGAATCTCTTATTGTTCACACTTCCAACTTCCGGAAGGTAAAGCGTGTCCAGGATGTTGTACAGATATTCGCGAACATCCATAACGAAATACCGGCGAAGCTACTTATGATAGGTGACGGGCCTGAGCGAAACAAGGTTGAAAAGATGTGCAGGGATTTAAACATCTGCGATGATGTACGCTTCCTCGGCAAACTTGAAGCCGTGGAAGAAGTGTTGTCAGTTGCTGATTTATTTCTCATGCCATCTGAAAAAGAAAGCTTTGGTCTTGCCGCACTTGAAGCCATGGCGTGTGAAGTACCTGTGATTTCATCCAATACGGGTGGGATACCGGAGCTTAACGTTCAGGGGGTTACGGGATTTCTAAGTCCTGTTGGCGATATTGAAGATATGACCCGGAAGGCCCTTTTCGTTCTGGATAAGGACAATCTGCCGCGGTTTAAAGAAAATGCGCTTTCAAGAGCGAAAGAATTCGACATAACGCGCATCCTGCCTTTGTACGAATCGTATTATACGAAGATCATGGAAAAGGCAACGGCGAAGGCTTTCGACTGAAACCACATTTCTAAGGTTAATATTGAATTTTGGCATTACATTTTAGGTCAGCATCGATATGAACTCTGGAATTTCACCCAAGAACAAAGGCACAAAACAGCTCTTCAAGAACCCTATTCTTGAAAGGCTCACACGGACACACATTGCTGTTCCCGTAGTGATTTTCATTGTATACTCAGGTGCGCTTCTCTACTGGAGCATTACACAGACGTCACTGTCACCGCTGTGGAGTATCGGGTTATTCATTCTCGGGCTTCTTGCCTTCACATGGCTTGAATACTTCATGCACCGCTGGGTATTTCACATGAAAACATATACTGCGGCGCGTGCGAAGCTGCAATACATGATTCACGGTGTTCATCATGAATTTCCAAAAGACAAGGATAGGCTCGCCATGCCTCCACTTCTGAGTATAACTATTGCAACAGTTTTACTCCTGATTCTTAAGGTAGTGCTTGGTGATTTAGTATTTGCGTTCCTTCCAGGGTTTCTGGTCGGATATGCCGCATACCTGTCAATTCATTACATGGTACACGCATATCAGCCTCCGAAAAATTTCCTAAAGGCGTTGTGGGTCAACCACAGCATTCACCACTACAAGGATGGCGAAATTATCTTCGGAGTTTCATCTCCACTATGGGATTATATCTATGGAACAATGAAGGAAACGAGACATTCATGAAGAAAACGTTCTTAAAGAAAAAGCCGCCCGGGATTCCGTGCGGCTTTTTTCTTTCTCACATACTGATTTCATCACAGTCGGAAGGCGAACTCGTTGATTTACTGTACGTAGGACAAGTGTAAATGGAACACGAGGAGAGGAAAAAAGCCACTCCGAAAATTAAAGCCACACATTTCTTCATATAAAAACTATTTGCCGCAAAATAAATGCTCTCTGCTGAGATCGACGGCCAATATCACCCCATTCCTTACTTCGTGAGGAAAAGTTTTAGGAAATTAGATTTTATTGGCGAAACAGATTTCTCATCTTAATGGTTTAGTACTTATACTTGGTTTGTATGGCTGGATATCGATTCACAAAATGGGCTCCGCCTCCGGATAAGGATAAGTCAGACTTCGACAAACTGCTTAATATCTTTATGCAGCTTGTCCTGATGTCTTCCGGTGACGTTGCCGAAGCGCTTCAATGGCTTACGGAAGTGGATCGGCAATACGGACTGACGTCCGACAATTACGGCATTGGCGACTTTATAGAGGATCTCAAACGCAAGGGATATATCACTGACGCCGGACCGAAAGGCGGTTTCAAGCTAAACGCAAAAAGTGAACAACGCATACGCCAGTCCGCACTTGAAGAAATTTTTGGTAGACTCAAGAAATCACGTCAGGGTGAACACAGCACGCGCAACAACGGGCGCGGTGATGAACAAACCACTGAACGCCGTGATTATGAGTTCGGTGACACCCTTGAGCAAATTTCTGTAACCGACTCACTCCGAAACGCTCAGATCAACCACGGTGTTGAAAACTTCCTGATGACGGAAGACGATCTGGAAGTAATGGAAAGCGAATTCAAAACGCAGACATCCACTGTTTTGATGATCGACATTTCCCACTCGATGATATTATATGGAGAAGATCGGATCACGCCCGCGAAAAAGGTAGCCATGGCGTTGGCTGAACTGATCACCCGCAAATATCCCAAAGATACACTCGACATTCTGGTATTTGGCGATGATGCGTGGCAGATCGAAATTAAAGACCTCCCATATCTTCAGGTTGGTCCGTACCATACCAACACCGTTGCGGGGCTGGAGCTTGCGATGGATATTCTTCGTCGGCGGAAAAATTCCAACAAGCAGATCTTCATGATCACAGATGGCAAGCCTACGTGCATCAAACAGGGTATCCGTTATTATAAGAACGCATTTGGGCTCGATCCCAAGATCCTTTCCAAAACGCTGACGCTGGCAACACAATTAAGAAGAATAAAAATTCCAGTCACCACTTTTATGATTGCTACCGACCCATACCTCAAGGCTTTTGTACGGGATTTTACGAAAGCAAACAATGGGAACGCCTATTACAGCAGTCTTCAGGGTCTGGGAAATCTCGTGTTTGAAGATTTCAAACGCAACAGAACAAAGAACCTATAAAATATAAAGCAGATAATGTCCCTCCTCAACTGCAAAACAATTGGAGAACTTAAAGCCTCCGGATATAAGTCACGATCCATCAAGACAGAATTGCGCGAAAACCTCGTGCGTCGACTGCGCAACAAGGAAACTGTTTTTGAAGGAATCTGGGGCTACGAAGAAACGGTTATCCCCGACCTTGAGCGGGCCATTCTGGCAGGGCACGACATCAACCTTCTCGGACTGCGTGGCCAGGCAAAAACGAGGCTTGCTCGTCTGATGGTGCACCTGCTTGATGAATATATCCCGGTAATTGAAGGCTCAGAACTCAACGACGATCCCCTTCAACCAATTTCGCGATATGGTCTCGATAAGATTAACGAGCTCGGCGACGCCACTCCCATCACCTGGCTGCACCGGAACGAGCGTTACTCCGAAAAGCTTGCTACACCTGACGTATCAATCGCTGACCTCATTGGCGACGTAGATCCCATCAAGGCTGCGACGCTCAAGCTGCCTTACTCAGATGAACGCGTGATCCATTTTGGTCTTATCCCAAGATCCAACCGTTGCATTTTTGTGATCAACGAGCTTCCAGATCTTCAGGCCCGTATTCAAGTTGCACTATTCAATATCCTGCAGGAAGGTGACATCCAGATTCGCGGATTCAAGTTGCGCATGCCGCTGGATATTCAGCTTGTATTCACCGCGAACCCCGAAGATTACACGAACCGTGGAAGTATAGTCACTCCGTTGAAGGACCGCATTGACAGTCAGATTATCACTCACTATCCCCGGACGTTGGAAATAGGCCGTAGAATTACTGAACAAGAGGCGCGCCTTCGCGAAGAGCAGAAGAAAACGGTACGGGTACACGACCTTGCCAAAGACCTGATTGAACAGATCGCGTTCGAAGCACGCAAAAGCGAATACGTCGATGCGAAGAGCGGCGTCTCGGCGCGTCTTACAATCTCGGCATATGAAAACCTTGTCGCTGCCGCGGAACGGCGGTCGTTAATTAACGGCGAATCCACGACCAGCATTCGCGTCTCCGATTTCATCGGTGTGATCCCGGCTATCACCGGGAAGGTTGAACTCGTCTATGAAGGCGAACAGGAAGGCCCCGGAATAGTAGCTCAGAACCTGGTGGGCAAAGCGCTCCGGACACAATTTGTAAATTATTTTCCCGACCCGGATAATTTCCGCAAGCAAAAAGAAAAGAGTCCTTACAAGAAGATCACCGACTGGTTTGGCGAAGGACATACGCTTGACCTGCCTCACGAAATGAAACAGTCGGACTATGAAAAGAAACTGCAGGAGGTTCCGGGGCTGTCTCAGCTGGTAAATCACTTTCACAAAAGCGAAAGTGAGGATACGCGATTGTTCCTGATGGAGTTCGCACTACATGGGTTAGCCGAATACAGCTTAATCAGTAAACACAATCTTTCGTCGGGCTTGCAATTCAAAGATCTGCTCAGCGGTATGTTTACCCTGCCGAATCCCGGAGAGGAAGACGACGAAGACGAAGATGATGACGAAGGCTTTGCCGGCGGAAGATTTCGCTAAGTCGATCACCAACCTCTCATAACAGGATGAAGCCTCAGGAAGCCTTTCGATTTGACCCGCTACAGCTGCGTCAACTGCGCAGGATAGTTGACCAGGGTGAAGGTGCTTTTGTCGAATTCAAACGCAAGGCAGCTTTTCCGGAGAAGATCGTGCGGGAAATGATAGCCTTTGCAAATACGCGGGGCGGCATTCTTCTGGTTGGCGTCGGCGACGAAGGTACAATCCCAGGCCTCAAACATCCTGAAGACGATTCGCATGAAATTCAAAAGGCGCTGAGAAAGTGTCATCCTCCCCTACCGGTTCGTGAAACGTTTATTCCCATAGGGCAAAGCCGTTCTGTTATCCAATACGAAATTTCGGAAAGTACGCGAAAGCCGCATTACCTCGTTTCATCACCCGAAACGAAAGAAGCGTTTGTCCGTGTCGAAGACAGAAGTATCAAGGCAAGCAGGGAAGTGCGCGAGATTGCCAGGAGGGCTCAGCGGAAAAAAGATATTCATTTTCATTATGGCGATCCCGAAAGAATGCTGATGCAATACCTCGACCAACATAAGACCATCACATTAAAAGGGTTCACAGAACTTTGTGGTCTTAAGCGTTTTATCGCATCGAAAAAATTAGTACTGCTTGTACTCGCCGACGTCCTCCGCGTTACGCCTCACGAAAAAGGCGACTTGTATTCACTGGCATTCGCCAAATAAAATTTAAAAAAATCCGGTCCTGCCGCATATTCCTTTCGGAGGGATTGTTTACATTTCGTAAACCAAGTTCTTTGTGCAGCATGGCGAAATCCAAGAAGGAAAAGAAAATCTTTGTACTCGATACCTCCGTTATCATTTATGAACACAACTCCATCCTCAATTTTGCCGAGCACGATGTAGGCATACCGATAACCGTTCTTGAGGAACTCGATAATTTCAAGAAAGGTAACGACACTAAGAATTTTGAGGCGCGTGAGTTCATCCGCCTTATCGACAAGCTTGCGAATGGCCAGATGCTCCATCAGTGGAACCCTATCAACGGTAAGGGTAAGGGCTCATTCAAGGTATTAATGGACACCAAGAGTGCCGTCGATGCCAACAAGATATTCAACGAAAGCAAACCCGACCATCGCATACTTAATGCTGCGCTGCAACTTCAGGCAGAAAGCAAAGGAGTTAAGGTTATCCTGGTATCCAAAGACGTAAACCTTCGTCTGAAAGCCAAAGCCCTCGGGCTGCAATCCGAAGATTACACTACCGGTAAAGTTGAGAATATATCTTCACTGTATTCCGGTAAGACTATCGTCGAGGATGTTGATGCAAACACAATAAACCTGTTGTATGAGAAAGGATATTGTCCGCCTCAGGACATCCTGGGAAAAATAGCTCCCGAAAAAAATCACTACTATATCCTGAGGAGTGGAAAGAAGTCAGCGCTTGCGTACTACAATCCGCTCAATGAAATGATCGAGCACGTAGAGAAGCGCTCTGTCTATGGTATCAAACCACGGAATGCAGAACAGGCCTTCGCCATACATGCTGCGTTAAAACCGGAGATCAAGCTGGTGTCAATCCAGGGCGTAGCGGGTACCGGAAAAACACTTCTGGCTCTTGCCGCAGCGCTCGAACAGAAACGCGAATACCGACAGATCTATCTTGCGCGGCCTATTGTTCCGCTAAGCAACAAAGATATTGGTTACCTCCCCGGCGACATCAAATCCAAAGTGAACCCGTATATGGAACCGCTGTGGGATAACCTGAAATTCATCCAGAGTCAGTACAGTGAAACTGACAAGGAATATTCGAAGATCACCGAGATGGTTGCCCAGGAAAAACTCGTGATCACGCCTCTGGCTTATATCCGGGGGCGCAGCTTGTCGAATATCTGTTTCATTGTGGATGAAGCTCAGAACCTCACGCCTCACGAAGTAAAAACCATTATTACCAGGGCGGGGGAAAATACCAAGATTATCTTTACGGGCGATATTTACCAGATTGATACGCCTTACCTCGATTCACAAAGTAACGGACTGTCGACGCTTATCGATCGACTGAAGGACCATCACCTGTACGCGCACATCACACTTGAGAAGGGTGAGCGGTCGGAACTGGCCAACCTGGCGAATCAGCTCCTGTAGTTTTTAGGCGATAGCCGAACATTCTTTCCAGGTATTTTACAAATTCCCACGAAGCTGGGAAGGACCTCTCCCATTCCTTTAAGGAAGCTGGACTGCGAAGGAAAGGTGAAGGAACCGTGATGAAGCCCTGAAGCAAACATATAGCAATCTTTACCCCCATTTATGCTTCATTTATGCTATAACTATGCTTTATCTTTGCTTTATGTATGCTTTGGGGTGCACCTCCTGGGCAGTTGTGTAGCCATCCAGCTTAAGCTGGCGATAACCGGCGCGAACGGACGGGGCATCGACCTGAAAGGTAGCTTAGGGATAGAGAGAATAACGAAAATACGCGCTCCAGGGACATTTTACAAGGCCATTTCCAACTACTGACTAAGGTTCACGATCGAGAAACCGTTCGTGCAGCCGGCTTTAAACCAGTGGAAGAGGCTCAGTATTGCTCCTTGTCGTTTGGAAAATCTTTCGATTTCACGTCGCTGACGTAACGCCCTACGGCGTCTTTGACGATGGTATCCAGGTCGGCATAGCGGCGCAGGAAACGCGGCTTGAATTCTTTGTTGATGCCGAGCATATCCTGCATGACGAGGACCTGTCCGTCAACGTCGGCGCCGGCACCAATCCCTATCGTTGGAATACTAAGGCTATTGGTAACATCGCCGGCGAGCACAGCAGGGATTTTTTCGAGTACCAGTCCAAAGCAGCCACATTCCTGAAGGAGGATAGCATCCTCCTTTAGTTTTTTTGCTTCCGCTTCTTCGCGGGCTCTCACGGTGTATGTTCCAAATTTATAAATGGATTGCGGCGTTAGTCCGAGGTGTCCCATGACCGGAATTCCTGCACTGAGGATACGCACAATAGAATCGCGGACTTCACTTCCGCCCTCGACCTTAACGGCGTGTGCACCCGCCTCTTTCATGATACGAATTGCCGACCTGAGCGCCTCGACGGAGCTTCCCTGATACGTTCCGAAAGGCAGGTCCACCACTACCAGTGCGCGCTTCACTGCCCTCACGACGGAGGCGGCGTGGTAGATCATTTGATCAAGCGTAATAGGCAGCGTTGTTTCGTGACCAGCCATCACGTTGGATGCTGAGTCGCCGACAAGAATAATGTCTATCCCGGCAGCATCGATGAGTTTCGCCATACTGAAATCATATGCAGTAAGCATGGCAATCTTCTCACCCCGGCTTTTCATTTCCTGTAGCTGGTGCGTTGTAATACGCTTAATTTCCTGTTTGTGTACAGACATGATCTTTGTGTCGTTTGGCGCCTATCAAATTAATGCAGATATACCGCAGTTTCTCCTCCCTCAAGTCTCACTTCAACGTGGTCTTTCAGTGTGGTCGCTAATTGATATCCGGTATACGTCGGATAAATCGGAAAGTTTGTATGGCTTCGGTTCACGAGGACGGCGATTTCGATTTTCCGTACTTCCGTAGAGAGAAACGGTTTCATCCCATACGCGAAGGTTCTGCCGGTGTTCAAAACATCGTCAACAAGGACGATACATTTTTTTCGGATCTCCTTGAGGTCACAGTCCAGCTGGATATCGCTTTGTTGTGGCGCGGTTTTATCGATAGTTACTTTTACCACCTTTACGGCGAGAGGCGAAATGGCAGTGAGTTCATTTGCCAGGGCTTCGGCAACGGTGTAACCATGGCCGTCGATACCTGCAATGATGAGCGACTTGCTATCAAAGTTATTCTCAAAAATCTCGTAGGCCATCCGGCGGATTTTTTGTTTCACCTGACTGGCCGTGAGTATCAGGCTGCTTTCGGCTGTCATTTTCAGCTGGCGTTGTTCGTGGAAATTGGCAGAGCCTTGCTGTCTTTGAAGGTTGAAAGAATCACCATTGACTGAAGGCTGTCGACGACTTCGATATTGGAAACTTTGTCGAGCATCAGCTGTTGGTAGGAGGCGATATCCGCGCAAACGATTTTAAGGATGAAGTCGCCGGAGCCGGTGATATGATGGCACTCGATGATTTCATCAACGCTTTTGATGGCGGAGATAAACTTGTTGATGTTTTCTTTGTTGTGACCTTTGAGTGTGGCCATAACGAAAGTGCTTACTCCGAGACCGACGGCGGCCGGGTCGATTACAGCGTGATAGCTTTTGATCACGCCTGAGCTTTCGAGTTTGTTTACACGTTCCAGTGTAGGTGCGGGCGAGAGGCCGATCTCCTTGGCGAGCTGAGCGTTAGTGATATTCGAGTTCTTTTGGAGTATTTCGAGGATTTTTCGATCGGTCGCGTCGATTTTGATGTTTCCTTTCATGATATGGGCGGGCTGAGCCAAATTTTATTTGGGCAAAAATAGAGAAAGAAATCCATTCGGATTCGAAGTGTGTCAGAATTTCGTTGAACGGTAAAAAAAAGACTAATTCTAAAGCTCGGGCAAAGACAGCACAAACTTAACGGCCGACTCCAGGACCCCGACGTTCCGAAACTGTTCAGCAAGAAGGCTGAAGTGCTCCCGTGGCTTTGTTTCGAGCATTTTTGCTATTTTGGAAAAAGCCGCCTTGTTGTCTGAACTCGGAATATTCACTAGCACGCCTCCATCGCGGTTAGCGATAATCTCGGCGTCGTCGCCGTATTGCAGGGTTGACAGAATCGGAAGCCCACAAGCCCAGTATTCACCATGTTTGATCGGCGAACAATAGGCCATAGCCGGATTGGACTTAATGGTTGAGAACGCAAAATCAGCAGCATTCAAATATGCAGGAATAGCCGAGTGAGCCGCGGTTGTAACCAGAATTCGATCCGTTCGCATTTCATAACGACCGACCCAGCGCTGAATTTCTTCATTGTCATTTTCGGTTATGATAAGGAGGAAAAACTTCTCTTTCCAATATTCAAACGCTGCTTTGTAGAGGGCAAATGCTTCTTCTTCATAATACAGTCCTCCGTATTTGCCAACGTAAACACCCACGACCCCGTCATCAGGAACGCCTAACATCAGCCTCATGGACTCTCGCTCGTTTTCATCAAACCGAAAGAGGTTTTTGTCTACGATGCAAGGCACCACGAAAATTCGTTCTGGCGATACGCCCCCCTTTTGCAATTCCCTTTCATATGCGTGGCTCACGGGCAGCAGACCAATTGCATTGCGCCTGATCACACGCTCCAGCGTAACCTGAACCCTGTACTTAAGTCCAAATTTTTTCCACAGTCCCGCTTCCGTCATATACTCGGCGTGAGGTTCAAACGAATCGACTAAAAACGGAATTCGGGTAATCAGGCTTACAATTGCGCCGATAGCACCCGCCGTGGACCCCTTACACCATATTAGGTCGACATGATTGACGGCTATAAGTTTCCTAATCGCAAGAGCACACTTCAGATTAAGGACAAGACCCCCGGAGTTGCCACGCGGTATCGGCATGTGATGTACTTTGCCCTTCCTTGATGCCGGAACTACTGATGGTTCGACTGAGCAGTAGATAATCTCTTTTACTATCGTATTCTTTTGCAGCAGATCAAGCAGTGGCCCTACCGTTGCCTGGGCGATACCGTGTGAAGCACTCCAATTGCTGACAAACAGTATCTTCATGCCGGAGTGAAAATTTGTCGGATGGTTTTTCCAATTCTGCCAAACCGAAGAGAGAGCAGAACCGAAATCTTTATCGTTTTATACAGGTAGATTTGCCGGGTAAAGAAATCAAACTCGTCATGTTCCCTGAACTTCCGGTAGAGGATCTTATAGCCCTCAATTAAGCGATCAATATCCTTCATGGCTGAGCCACTTCTGTTTCGGTAGCAATATAACGGATCAGATACAAAAGCATAGACGTATTCGCCGGTGGAGTTATCAACGTTAAACATCAGATCCTCACCGTGCGTCATATCTTGCCTGAAACCGACTATACGGTTTTGATTTCTGAACATCCACGTCGGTCCGAAGAAGCATTCCTCTGACAACCGGAGTAAGGCTTTCTTAGGATTACCCGAAAATGAAGGCTTCCAGGTTTTTTCGATACGTTTCCCGGCCTCATCATAAACCTGCACACAGCCATCGACAAAGCCTATTTTGACTGACTCGCTGAATTTTTCAAGGCGCAACGCAATAGAATGTGGGGGCAACCAATCATCCGCGTCTAAAAAGCAGAAATAATCTCCTTTCATATTGTTCAGGGCCAGGTTCCTTGCAGAGCTCACGCCGCTGTTCTTCTGATGAAAAGCTACAATGCGTTTATCACCTGAAGTCAATTCACGTATGATTTCTCCGGAGCCATCCGTGCTTCCATCATCAACAACGAGCAACTCCCAATTCTGATGAGTCTGGGCGACTACAGATTCGATCGCCTGCCGAAGAAACGGTGCGGTGTTGTATACGGGCATTATTATACTCACCAACGCCATGAAAGTTCATTTTCGATTAATCTTTCAATCCGTTCTATTTGACAGTCGTAAGAATGTTCCCTGGCAAATCCTTTTCGCTGCTCCATCATTTCGTCGCTATTATAAGCGTCAATAGCAGTCTTAACCTGCTGAAATATCATCGGAATATCCTCACGATTTCTGGTCATGTCAATGAGTCGGGGATATTCCTTATAGTCATCAAGCCAGGAAGATACTATCACTTTGCCGGATTCCAGGTATTCCATCACTTTGTGTGAGTTGGTAAGTTGGTCGGGGAACTCTTCCACCCGGTATAGTAAAAGAAGTAAATCCATCTGGCGGAGGAAACCAGGAATATGTGATGCCGCCATTTTTCCGGGCATCTTCACATTGGGATATTTTTGTATTGAAGAAATTGCAGCACTGCTTCCAGAGAATGGGCCAACGAAGTAAAACGTCACATCCTCATTTGAAGAGATGATTTCTTCAAACATAAGCCAATCGATGTATTTCAGATCAAGATTTCCAACGTATCCTGCGTGAAGCGTTGTAGCTCCTTTTTCAAAAACGACATCTTCTCCGCTTTCGCGTAGTGCCACACCATGATGAATATAAAAGCTTTTTGAGTTTGACCTCAGAAGTTTTGAAACAATCGGACCACTTACCCCAAGACAAATATCCGATGAAGCTGCTAACTCCCGGAAATTGAAGTCCTGATTCATATCCACGATATGAGCGATTTTCAACACGGAATCAGACAAAAACGATAGGTTGAAAAAGACGGAATTGTCAAACGACCAGACGATATCAAATTGAGTATCGCAGAGTGCCTGGAGATGCTTGAACGTTTTTCGAAAAAAGTTTAGTTGAACTACGCCGGGAAGAAAACGCAATCCCCGTACGAATCCGGTATAGTCGACAGTAAACACATTTTCGTACTCCGTTCGCGTCACTCTTTCTAACGAGCCTGGAGGGTTGAGAAAGTAAACACGGTTTCCGCGTCGCGCAAGATGAATGGCGTAGTAATGTTTGGAAACAAAGATATGGTCCCAGTGTTCTGGGGAAATCAGAAGAATATTTTTGCCTCGTAAGCTCATTGCGGAAGGTAGCGCTTCAAAACATTCCAGTACTTTTCGCCGACATTGGTTTCACTGAATTTTTTTTTTGCTTCTATAGAAATTCTATTCCGGTCGAAAGACATAGATTCAAATCTACGGAAAGCTTCGATCCACGATTTAACTGAATTCTCTGACAGCAGGATTCCATTGTCAGGATGGACAAGTTCGCGAACTCCGCCATTAGCACTTATGATCACCGGTGTTCCGCAGGAAAGTGCCTCTGCCGTGACCACAGAAAAAGTTTCGTAAGCCGACGAATGCAGGAATGCATCTGCGTCGTTAAGCTCTGCAGCGATAGCGTCGCTATTGAGGGTGCCGAGCAGTGATACGTGATCCTGGAGTGAGTAATCTATGATTCGTCGTTGGATCTCTTCCATTTGGGGACCGTTTCCACCAAGGCGAAGCGTATAATGTGGTTTTTTTCTTACCACCTCTCGGAATGCTTCAAGCAACGTAAACGGGTCTTTCGGCCACTTCCAGTAGCTCACCATAAAGAATCGTTTAGCTTCGCGATGACGTTCTTCGGCGTTGTTTCTCTTGAATACTTCTGCATTCACTACATTAGGAACAACAAAGCCCTCGATGGAGTTGTTGTGGGAGAAGTTCTTTATATCAAGGAGGAGCGCGTCTGAGACGGCAATCACAGGAATATGCTGAAAATGAATTCTGCGAATCCGGTTCAATGCCCTTATGTCTTTGATCCCGAAATTGAAATGATATCCACTCCAGTGCTCTGTCATAATCAAGGGCTTTGTCACCAACCGCTTCCAGAGGCGGTAGTGAATCAATAACGGGTAGGCTATATGAACATTAAGGAGATCAGCCTTTCTGCCACGGGAAGTTAGCATAAGCGAACACAGCAGCAGAACCGTGGTCAACACCTCTGCGACGCGCCAGTTTCTAACTGGGATGTCCAAGACAATTTGTTTCAGCCTGGGGCCACTGTTCCTGTAAAGCTTGAATTTCCCTGTAGGGTTTACTTGAATGTGAAGAACCGAATTAGTGCAATATGGTGTGAGGCTTTCGATGTGACGTAAAATCCAGACACCATCCAGGGCATTCCGTTTTGTGGGATACCATGCAACGACATGCAAAACATTTTTCCCTGAAGAATTCAAAATCCAAAAATTCGTTTTCTTAGAATATGCTGCAGGAGCCTGTAGTTGGCGATCACAAAAGGATTGGTAACTACTGCGTCCAAAGAACTTTTCAACGCTTTCCCGTAGAAGCCGTAGTAGAAGTCCAACTCAGATTGTTGTCGGTAGATGAGGCTTCTATCCCTTTTGTATGGGCCTGCCAGCGATTCCACCAATGCTTCTACTTTGTGTACTTCGCCCCGTATGAGATCATCAGCGCCTTCTTGAAGGCGTTGATCTGCGAGGTACTGAACGATTCTCGTAGAGATCTTTTTTTGCGGAGTCAATGACCGAGAAAGTGAGCCTGGTGTTATGCGATAGCGGTACAAATGCTCCGGACAATTTGCAACGGCTCCTAACTCAGATATTCTAAAACAAAAGTCGTAATCTTCATTGTAGTCCTTGAAAAATGGTCGATAGATCTCACCCAATTTCTGAGCCGCCTCCAGGCTAAACATAACCGTTGGCCCATGGAATTGTGAGTTCTGATGGAGGCCGGCCTTCAGACTGGTATCCTCAATCAGCATATTACTCCGTTCAAGTTCTCTACCGTTCAGGTCTTCAGTAACGAAATTGGTCCCGCACATGACGAGGTTTGCGTCTGACATCATGGCCTTAACCTGCACTTCAAACCGGCTGGGCAAAGAGACATCGTCGCTGTCATGAATGGTGATTAGACTTCCGCGACAAAATTTGAAAACCTGATTTACACTTGATGTTTTTCCCTGGTTTTTCTGATTTCGGAACACTCGAATACGGGAATCGGCGAAGGAGTCGATAATTGATCCCGTGTGGTCGGTGCAAGCGTCATCAATTATCAGCAACTCCAGATTTCTGTAGGTCTGAGATAGTATACTATCGATGGCTTCACGGATATGTCTGTCTGAATTATAGGCAGGCATTATCACAGAAACCAATGGAAGGGTCTCGCTACCGGAAAGCATAAATCAGCCCTGTGTTGTCGTTCAAGACCAGCGATGCGATGCTGAATTTTTCTCCAATCAACTTCTCTTCAAGCGCAGCAGGCCCATGGGTGTGCCATTCGATGAAAAAACCTCTTATTTTCACGTTCAGGCGATCTGCAAAAAGTGACTCAAAAATCGGATACTCTGCGCCCTCAGTATCAATCTTAACTACAAAGTCAAAGTCTTTATTTTCCAAAATGATGTCATTGATGACTGAGCGGGCCTCTTTCAGGAGAACTGTTTCATTAGCCTTAGCATGATCTACGCCTTGCCCAACTGTCACCGAATTTATTCCAGGGTTATCGCTATTATACTGAACATTAAGCGAAGTGTTTTCATTTCCAAGACCAATGTTGTTGGGAAAAATCTTGGATTGCAGCTGGGGATTTAATTGAAAGTTGGCAAGTGCTTTATCGAACGTGGGCTTAAATGGTTCAAAGGAAATTACCTTTTCAACGTTCGACTGGCTTGCGAAAAACAGCGAAGCGAGACCCGCATTCATGCCAATATCGATGACTCCAACCTTACCTGAACCTGGGATTTTGAAGTTATAGCAGTTTTGAACAAAGATTTCATTAATAATGAAGAGTTCACTGGCGCCGGTAATCCGTATTCTGCACCCTCTGAAACTGAATAGCAAGACGTTATTTTCATAGGAGTATGTCCCCGAAAGTCTGCTCGCGTTCGAAAGGAACAATTCAAAGATCCGAATATGAAAGAGGAAGGAAAAACCGGAAAGGGGCAATAGTAAGCCGAGACTGTTGATATAGTATCCATCGCTCTGAACGGTGATACGGCGTTCGTGAAAGTTAATTTCAGCAATCCGTTTTTCAATCGGATCGTTAGCAATGTGATAGCGAAGACGTTGTCCCTGACGATATAGGAAGTTTCTAAGTTGCATTTAAGAAACGTGAATAGTGTGATCAGTGTAGATGAAAGTCTGGCTTTTGGGAATGGTTTTACCAGTTCCGAAATAATCGCCCTCTTCTACGGAAAAATTAAAGGCTTGATGCACAAAGTCCACTACCTCGCCTTTGATTGTCGCATAAAAAGTTAAGTAATAATTACCTGCACCGTACGGAAATTTAGGGATCGTCAGATACAAGGTTTGAAAATCATTTTTTATATCCCCTGGTGCTACTTCGGTACTAAACCAGCCTACACGCATGTCTTGCTCGGTATCAATAGCGAAATCCATCCGGAATCCTCCGTTGCTATTTGCCACTGCCTTATTCATCTGAATTCTGAAAATCAGCGCAGATCCGGTTCGACCGATTTGGATTTCGTTATTTGATTCATTGAGCATGGTGATCTGCTCCACCTGGACTAACCCACTTCCCTTTCTTGTTTCGAAGTTGTTTAACACTCCTGATTCAAACTGTCGTCGATTGAAGCTGACATATTCATGTACGACGTCGTCAACTGGGCCATCCATAACCAATTTGGAATTTCGCAACAGGATTCCGCGTGTGCAGAGTTGGGTGACGGCAGCGAGGTTATGGCTTACGAAAAGGATTGTCCGGCCCTCGTTGCTGCTGACCTCCTTCATTTTGCCGATGCATTTTTGCTGGAACTCGCTGTCACCAACGGCCAGTACTTCGTCGACAACAAGAATTTCAGGTTCAAGAAATGCAGCCACTGCAAATGCCAGTCTAAGTTGCATTCCACTTGAGTAGTGTTTCAAGGGGGTGTCGAGGAAACGTTCGACTCCACTGAAGTCTACGATCTCGTCGAATTTTTTTGTAATCTCCCAACGCTTCATTCCGAGGATAGAACCGTTGAGAAAAATGTTCTCTCTACCTGTAAGCTCCTGATGGAATCCTGTCCCTACTTCCAGCAAGCTGGCGAGTCGGCCTCTTGTTACTATCCGACCTTTTGTGGGTAGTGTTATTCGAGACAGAATCTTAAGCAAAGTAGATTTGCCTGCGCCGTTGCGCCCGATGATACCAATAGACTCTCCTCGGTCCACGTTGAATGAAATGTCATTCAAGGCCCAAAACGTTTCGGAGGTTCGTTGTCCGGAGCGGAAACCGCTGAGGAGCCTTTCGCGCAGACTGAGGTACCCTCCGGGCAAATGCCGGATACGATACTGCTTGGCCAGGTTTCTTACTTCAAGTATCGTATTCATGCGCTTAGGCGAAGTCGGCAAAAAAGTTTTCAGTCTTCTTGAAATAAACCAGCCCGATCACCATCAGTAAAATTCCAGACGTAATGCTGATTGCCATCGAGGTAGGATCCGGCCATGTCTGAGTTAGTGGCATTCGGAACAATTCGATGGCCGCGTACATTGGTGAAAGAACAAGAGTGTAGCGAAGCAACGGATGCTCTAACATCGAAACCGGATACAGTACGGGGCTCAGGAAGAAAAGTAACTGGATCAGGAAGGGTATGACATACCTGAAATCCCTATACTTCACATTCAATGCCGCCAGCAGGCTTCCCGGTCCGAGTGTTGCTATTGTAGTCATAACAATTGCCAGAGGCCAGACCCAGATTGCCTGAAAAGAAACCTGTTGCTGGTAGTATAGCAACAGTGGAAGGAAGACAATACATGCCATCATGAAATCGAACAGTGCGACTAATATAGAGGAGACGGGAATGATGAGTCTGGGGAAGTATATTTTTTTGATAATCGTAGCATTGTTAACCATACTGTTGGATGAGTTGGTGAGCCCGGACGAGAACATATTCCAGATGAGGAGGCCCGAGAAGACAAAGACGGGATAGGGTAAGTTCTGGGAAGGGATGTTAAGAGCGCGTCCGAAAAAGAGGGTGAATATCACCATCATTAGGAGGGGCTGCAAGATCGCCCAGAGGAAGCCAAGTACAGTTTGCTTGTATTTGATTTTTATATCACGCCAGGAAAAGAAGTAAAAGAGCTCGCGGTAAGACCAAAGTTCTTTCCAATCGAGGACGCTCATGCGGTCAGCATCGATCACACTTTCCTTGCCGTCGTTCATATGTCAGGTTGTGGTCATGTTTGGGGCTTCCAAATGTAACTTCAACACTTGAAAACATCACTAACTATTGAGTGGATTTCTCCCATGTGAAAGATTCCCGTAATTTGTCACATATTTTGACAGCGTTTTGACTAAGGTTCTTTTTCTTGTGCCGTATCCGCCAGGTGAGGCACCCTCCCAGCGGTTTCGGTTTGAACAATACCTTGATCTGCTAGCGGATAGTAACATTGAATACGAGGTGCGGTCGTTCCTTTCACTTTCAAACTGGCGCATCTTTTACCAAAATGGCAGGCCTGCCGGCAAAGTTTCGGCGCTGATCTCGGGGCTATTCCAAAGAATAAAGACGCTCGCCACCTCCTCCAGATATGATTTCATTTTTATCCACCGCGAGGCCGCTCCTGTCGGTCCCCCGATCATTGAATGGTTTCTGGCCATCGTTCTTCGGAAAAAGATTATCTATGATTTCGACGACGCCATATGGATGACCGACAACGTGCATGAAGGCATGCTCCAACGGATCTTGAAATGGCGGTCGAAGGTGGCAAGCATCTGCCGATGGGCTTATAAGGTCAGCTGTGGAAATGAATTCCTTTCTGCATATGCAGCGCAGTTTAACCCATCGATCGTGTTTCTTCCTACGACGCTCGTCACTGATTCTGGTCATACTCCCGCCGCAAAAGCATCTTCAGACGAATCGATTACCATTGGATGGACGGGGTCTCATTCGACACTGAAGTACCTAAACCCGCTGGAACCCGTCCTTAAGAACCTGACGAGTAATTTTTCGAATCTGACTGTCCGCGTCATCGCTGACCGCAAGCCGGATTTCAGTCTCGCGAACCTGGAGTTCGTGCCCTGGAACAAGAGCACAGAAGTCGAAGACCTTCGACAAATCGATATCGGCGTAATGCCATTGCCGGACGATGATTGGTCAAAGGGAAAATGTGGATTCAAAGCCCTTCAATATATGGCGCTCGAAATCCCAGCTGTAGTATCTGCCGTCGGTGCGAATTCTCAAATTGTGCGAAACGGTATTGACGGCTTCGTCGTCAATAGTGAGGCAGAGTGGTTGGATGCGTTGTCGAAACTGATCGTCGATCCTGAGCTTCGTAAGGTCATGGGAAGAAACGGACGCCAAAGGGTCCTCGAACACTATTCCGTCGCTTCCAATTCAGCCCGGTTTCTCAGCCTTTTCAGCTGATGGAACGCAAGCACCAACGCGGTTGCGTAGTACGGCAACAGGGGGATCCGATATCTTGAAAGCGTTCCAAAGTTATAGGTAGAAACCCCGACAGCGAAGGCAAAACCAACGCTGAAGACCAAACAAAAGAAAACAGATGGCTCTGCCAACAACGCTATCACATCCTGTCTTGCTTTGTAAAGGAAGACGACTGAGATCAATAGAAAGGCGAGGCTTTCCGAGGCCGAGAGCAGCATCAACGGATTGTTAACTTCCCAGAAGTACGGTCTGAACAACGCCACGTTTATAGCCTGTGGTGCCAGCCTGATCATACTTTGCCAGGTTCCATCAAGGTCACCCAAGGTGTACCCCGACCCCGCATCCTTCCCAGTCCAATATCGAATATCATAGGCTGTGATCTGGGCTGTTTTGGAAATCGTCTCGAGGGAATAACGAGGATTATCTTCCCCTGCCTTTGCCATAGCGACGTAAGCCAGAACTACGGCGGTTGCGGACACCAGAGGGAACAGGATCACCTTGAGCATGGTGCTCTTTATCTGGGCCAGATTGTGCATAAAAAGCCAGAAGATCACTGCCGGAAGAAATGTCAACAGGATGTAAATCTTGACGTGATAGATCGTAAACAATGACACCAACAGAAGCACAAATACTCCGATACGAAACCTGCGTTCAAAAGCCAGGGTGTAGATGCTGTATGTGGCCGCGGCGACGCACGCCATTGTTATGGTATCTTTCAGAAGTCCGGAACCCCAGAAGAAAACAGATGGAATGAAGAGAATGGCAATTGCCAGCCATCTATGAACCGTCGGATGCTGTTTGTAAAACGTAAGAAACAACAACCACATTCCCATAAAATTGATGGTGGCGAAGAGGACTGCGGTCGCGGAATAAGTAGAAAAAGTGAACAAATCTATAACAGCGGCGATCCGTATGATGACGAAAGAACTCGGATCCCGGTGAAGCCACATCCTGGACGAATACTTAAAAAGGCCCACCTGATCAGCAGGATCATTTATCCACAACCTTATTCCTTTAATCGGGTCGTCCATAAACGCTTCCCATACCTGGCGGCTACCGTGTGTATGGAAACTGAATGTATCCCCGCCGTTGTAATAAAACTGATAGATGAATCCCACGGCAAGGGCGCCGATGATGCGGACGGTAAGGCCGGGCATGAAGTATTTCCGGTTGACCTGATCAGTGCAGTACGGTCTTACAAACCATGCCACGACGTACACCAGAATTATTACTATGGGGGTTACTATCAGGTCACGGAGCTCCATCGGTTAGTCCCCTTTTTCCATCCGCTTAAGGCGGCGTTTAGCGTCTTTGAAAGCTTCATCTTTCCTGCCTGCCTTCTTCTTTACGTCTTTGAAATAGCGACGTGCTTCTGCTTTGTTACCCTGCTTTTCAGCAATTTCCCCCAGGGCAATAAAGCTGTAGAGATAATATCCTGATTCCGTCGCACCGATCTCTTCCGCATACTTTATACAGAGATTGTAATACTTCTTCGCCTCTTCAAGATTATTGCGTGACTCGTGAATTTGCCCCAGAAAGAAGGCTGCATAACGACCACTGGTCGCCTCATAGCCAACCATACCAGTGTCTATACGGCGAATGATTTCCATGGAAACTGCCTCCGCTTCACGGAACCGTCCTAAAGAATAAAGCATCCGCGCATAATACCGGTGGAAGAATGGGTTGTCGGGATACGTCTGGTACAGGTAATCCGCAATCTGGAAAGCCCTGGCCTGGTCGTTCTCGTAGCTGTTCAAAATCCGCATCAGCCAGACCATCGCTTCAGTCCGCGTATAGAATGCGTTGTACGAAACCTCCTTGAGCTGTTTCAGACCCAACGCCTTGTCGCCTTTGGGGAAGAACCACAATATCGGTTTCAGGGCAGGGTAGTTTTCAGGAACCCAGACCGAGAAGTAGTTGTACAAGGCATCTCCGAAGAGCAGCTCGACTGACAAGTTTTCCCTTTCTTTGCTTATCTCAAGGTAATTGAGTGCCGTCTTTCCACTTGCGGCGGCCTTGCGCCAGTTTTTGCGTTCTTCATCGGAATACAGACGCGCCTTGAATCCATGGGCTGCCGCCAGGAAGAAAGCAGCTTCAGTTTTATAAGCCGGATAGCGTTTGAACAAATTTTCGCCCACGAGAATCGTTGAGTCCATATAGGCCAGAAACCTTTCGTCGTGTGACTGGTCCGACGTATTCGGCATAATCTTCCACCATTCTATGAGACCCATCAGGAAATAGGGCAGCGGATGCCAGCGGTACCGGGCCTTCAGGTAGCGGAACTGAAGTTCAGCCTGGTCGAACTTGAAATTATAGAGATCGTTCAGGGCTTGCGTACACTCCAGCTGGACGTGAATGTCGGAAATAAGGATGATCGTCGTATCTTTTTGCGTTGCTACCTGTGCTTTTGACGCCGATGTTGATACTAATAGCAACAATACAACCATTACTGCCGCTGCCGTTTGAGTAAAGCCCGACCCAATGCTACCCGATATTCTAAAAGTCATATTTACCAAACGTCAACTTACGGTTTCGATTTTATAAATTAAGTTATGAACAAGCACAGTCTATGAACCCACCTGTAGCCCACGAAACTAAATCTTTCTTTTCTGCCGACAAAAAGCTGTTGTTCATTCTGCTCTGTCTCCTCACCCTACTGCTGCTGTACATCAAAATAACCTTCATTGAACATGAAACCGCAGCCTTTGAATTCCTCCAGGACCGCCCGGAAGGGTTCATTTTAAGACTAATCAGCGGACTAAAGTTCCTTTCCATCCCGTTCGTATACCTGTGGAAGGTGACAATCATCGCTTTTGTGGTCTGGACAGGCTGCTTTATGTTCGGCTATCGCGTTACCTACGCACAATCGTGGGGAGTGGTTCTCACGGCTGAATACATTTTTCTCATTCCGGAAGTAATTAAGATCCTGTGGTTCATGTTTTTCCACAAAGATCCCACCTATCATGACATAGGTAGCTTTTATCCGCTTTCCCTCATTCATTTCGTCGACTACGACGTGCTCGACAAACGCTACGCATATCCGTTGCGCGCGCTCAACGTATTCGAAATTGCCTATTGGTTTCTACTAGTTGAGGGAATCCAGCATTGGGCGCGCAAGGATAAAAAATATGTCTGGATTATTGTCGCCTGTTCATACATACTTATTTTCTTCCTCTGGCTGCTCTTCTACATTACTGTATACAAGTAATCAACGGAAGAAGGCGACAATGCGCTCAGTAACGAAGTCAACCTGGTCGTCTGTCATTCCGGGCCATAGCGGTAGGCTCAGTGCGGTTTGTGCAATATCCTCCGCCACAGGGAATTCTCCACCCTTGTACCCAAGATCCGAAAATGCCGGCTGGAGATGTGGTGGAACGGGATAATGGATCATCGTCGAAATTCCAGACTTTTCGAGCCAGGCCTTCAGCCGATCCCGCTGCCGCGACCTGATAACGAAAAGATGATAAACATGGAAAGCCTCCTTTTCTGAAAGCGGTAATATGAGGTCGCCGATGCCTTGAAGATTGGTGAGATATCGATCGGCAAGCATTCGTCGGGTTCCATTCCACTCGTCAAGCCTGCGGAGCTTGATCCGAAGCACGGCAGCCTGAACTTCATCCAGTCGGGAATTCACACCACGATCGACGAACACGTCTTTGCTTGCCATCCCATAGTGGCGGTTTCGCCGAACAAATTCCGCCATCAGAGGATCCAAAAACGTGACGGCTCCTCCGTCGCCCAGAGCGCCGAGATTTTTTGTTGGGTAAAAGCTCGTGGCATTCGCAGCGCCGAATCCACCGGTCCGCTGCTGCAGCCATCGGGCCCCCTGGGCCTGCGCGTTGTCTTCCACCACCAGCAACTGGTTCTTCGACGCGATTTCCATAATCCGGGTCATGTCGCATGGCTGACCATAGAGGTGGACTGGTATAATAATCCGCGTTCGCGGAGAAGTGCGTTCTGAAATCCGTTCTGTATCGATATTAAAGGTGTGCGGATCGGCATCGACAGCCACAGGCTTTGCCCCGCAGCGGGCAACTGCAAGCCAGGTAGCAAAGAAAGTATGCGCAGGAACGATCACCTCATCGCCGGGCTTTATCCCGCAGGCCATAAGCGAAAGCGTGAGCGCATCCAGTCCATTACCCACGCCAACACAATGAGGAACTCCAATATAGATGGCCCACTCCTCCTCGAAAGCTAAAACCTCCTGGTCGAGGATAAAGCGATTTCTTTCCAGAACTCCGGACATTGCCGATGAAACAGCCTGCTGAACCTGCTTGTGCTGGAATTGTAGATCAAGGAAGGGAATCGGGCTCACAGAACTAAAAGGGTTTGTCGACCATCGTAGTTACGAAATTAGAAATGTTCGCGGTTTCTATCTGTCGGGCAGTTGATTTCATTTCAAAGGAAAAGGAGCGTCGCGACGATGGAAGGCCCTACAGCGCGGGCGTACCAGGGCCACGCCTGTAAATTAATAGGGACGGTTAAGCAAAAAATCCGTTATTTTCGGGCTTTTAAAATAAGAAGGACTTAGACAATGGGTTTTCAACGAGTTAATAACATTGCCGGCTGGACAGTCTTCGCAATAGCTTTTATTGGGTATTGGCTTACGATGGAAGAAACTGCGAGCTACTGGGATTGCGGAGAATTCATCGCGGTATCATACAAACTTGAGGTTCCTCACCCCCCTGGTGCACCATTCTTCCTGCTGATTGGCCGGATGTTTTCATTTCTTGCTTTTGGCGATGTCACAAAAGTCGCGTACTGGATCAACTTCAGCAGTGTGGTTTCCAGCGCATTCTGTTCGATGTTCCTGTTCTGGTCCATCGTACTTTTTGGTCGCAAGCTGTTGAAAGTTTCCCGCCTTGAAGAGATCACGGTCCCACAGATGTGGGTTCTCGTCGGAGCCGGCCTTGTTGGTTCACTCGCTTACACATTCTCCGAATCGGCGTGGTTTTCAGCAGTGGAAGCAGAAGTGTATGCCATGTCGTCATTCTTCACCGCGTTCGTGGTATGGGCCATGCTGAAGTGGGAACTCATTGAAGATGAATCGGCTGCAAACCGATGGCTCCTGCTCATCTTCTATATGATGGGACTATCCATCGGCGTTCACTTGCTTAACCTTGTTACCATTCCCGCACTGGCGCTGATATACTATTTCAAGAAATATAAACCGACTCCTGTCGGAATTGTATCGACCCTCATCATCAGTCTGCTGATCATATACTTTATTAACGATCTGATTATCCCGGGACTTCCTTCGTTTGCGGGTAAGTTCGAAGTGTTTTTTGTCAATAGCCTGGGGCTTCCGTTCAACTCCGGAGCAGCGGTGTTTGCCCTGCTTGTACTCGGGTTGCTCGTCTACGGCATTGTATATTCGCAGCGTCACAAAAAGGTTGTATTGAATACGTTCCTGAATGCCGTAGCGTTCATACTTATCGGATACGCGTCCTACACAGTCGTACTGATTCGCTCGAATTACAATCCGCCCATCAATGAAAATGCTCCTTCAGATGTGATGAGCTTTGTGAGCTATCTCAAGCGCGAGCAATACGGAAGCCGCCCCCTGTTGTACGGACCTTACTTTTTTGCCCAGCCAATCGACTACAAGGAGGGCGAAAACATCTATTATAAAGGCAAGGAAAAATACGAAGTAAAAGACCGGAAGTTCGAATACGTATACGATTCAAAAGACCAGACGCTGTTGCCGCGTATCTGGAGCAATGATCCGTCACACCAACAAATTTATCGTGACCGCCTGGGCTTACGGCCAAATGAAAAGCCAAACTGGATCACCGATAACCTCGGGTTTATGTTCAAGCATCAAATCGGTCACATGTATCTGCGTTATCTCATGTTCAATTTCGCAGGACGTGAAAGTGATATTCAGAATGCAGACTGGCTACGCCCGGCCAACTGGGGAAAGAAACTTCCGAAACAACTCGAAGAAAACAAGGCGCGGAATAACTTCTTCATGATTCCTTTTATTCTGGGATTGATTGGGTTGTTCTACCAGTCTGTTTACAATACCAGGAACTTTGTCGTTGTCGGGCTGCTTTTCATTCTCACAGGTGTTGCGTTGGTTATCTACCTCAACTCGCCACCGGTTGAGCCACGAGAACGCGATTACATCTACGCTGGTTCGTATTATGCATTTGCATTCTGGATTGGCTTCTCCGTGATCGCTATCTCCGAATGGCTGACGAGGGCAACGAAGAATCTCAAGTTGGCAGCAATCATCGCGACGCTCATTGGGCTGACAGCGCCTGTGTTGATGGCCCAGCAAGGTTGGGACGATCACGATCGCTCAGACCGGTTCTTCTCTGTGGACTCGGCGATAAACTATCTCGAAAGCTGCGCCCCGAATGCAATCCTGTTCACCGGGGGTGATAACGATACCTTCCCGCTATGGTACGCGCAGGAAGTGGAGGGCGTGCGCACCGATGTTCGTGTAATCGTGCTGAGTTATTACAACACGGACTGGTATATCGGGCAGACGCTCCAGCAACACTATGAATCGCAACCCTTCCAATACACGTTGCCACTGGAAAATTACCGCCAGGGTGGGTTGAATGACTACCTGCCCTATTACGATGCCGGTGTGAAACAAATGGAGCTTAAGAGGTTCCTCCAACTTCTGAAGGAAAACAACCGGAACCTGCTACACCCCAATTATGGTGCGACCCGCAACATGCTTCCTACAAAGGAAATCGTGTTGAAAGTTGACGTCGACAAGGTTCGGTCTCTGGGCATTGTTCCGGAAGACCTGGACAGCCTTATTGTTCCGGAGATGCGGCTGCGCGTACGCGGAAATGGGCTTGAAAAGAAAGATCTGGCGATGCTGGACCTGCTGGCTACGACAGACTGGGAAAGACCGCTGTATGTTAACAATACGTCACTGGCACAATTCAATATTGACCTTAGCCGCTTTGTCGTGCAGGAAGGAAATGCTTATCGCATTCTGCCGATTTACAGTCCGTTCCCGATGAACCAGATTGAGTTGGTTAACACCGAGGCGAGCTATAACAACGTCATGAAGAAGTTCAGGTTCACGAACCTCGACAGGAGTGACGTATACTATAGCCCTGATTACCGGAATTTTGTCCTCAACCACCGCAGCAGCGTAAATTCTCTTGTTGAAAATCTGATTCTTCAGGGTGATACAACACGCGCCCGTGAGGTGCTGTTGTATACGTTGAAAGCGATGCCGGACGAAGGCGTTAACTTTGATTACTCAACGGCCCAGGCAGTTCGTTTGCTGTTTGAAGTTGGTGAGCGTGAAAAAGCGCTGGAGATCGCCAACATCATGTGGCCCCGCGCCGATGAAATGGCCGACTACTATATCGGTGAACAGGACTTCGGTCGTGAACTCCAGGTAAACATCGTAATTCTCGGTGAACTCCAGCGTTCGCTGTTTGAATACGGGGAAACCGAACTGGCAAAGAAAATCGAAGAATCATACGGAAAGCATGATGCAACCCTTCGAATGCTGATGGACCGATCCCGGTTCTGACGCGTTATGACAAGAAATAAAAGGCAGTAATCTTACTGCCTTTTATTATTTATTATACCCCGTCATCACGTAAGTTTGGCCGCAAGTGACGAACGTTGACTACATCGTAGCAGGACAGGGAATCGCGGGTTCAGCGGTAGCGATACAGCTCATCCGTACCGGGAAATCTGTCGCCGTGTTTGATAACCCGGCGTCAAACAATTCTTCACGTATCGCTGCAGGACTCTTTAATCCAATCACCGGCAAAAAAATGGTCAAGACTTGGCTTGCCGACACGTTGTTTCCTTACCTCAGGGAATTCTATCGAAGTATCGAATCAGAAACCGGTGAGCGATTCCTTCACGAGTTACCTCTCTACAGACCATTTCTTTCGATCGAGGAGCAAAACGAGTGGATGATCAGAAGCGAAGAACCTGCGTACCGCAATTATATTGAGCGCGTTTACGCCAGGGAAGTATGGCCACAGGTTCGCAACCCATATGGCGGCCTTCTCCTCAAGAACTGCGGGTACATCGACACAACCCGTTACATCAGGGCCGCGGGAATGATCATCAGGCGCCATTCCCGATTGATTCAGGAGCAAATGGATTTCGAAGATATTGTAATAGACGTCGACTTTATTCGTTATCGTGATATTCGCGCAGGAGGTCTTATCATTTGTTCCGGCACGCACGTGAACAAGTGGTTTGGATGGCTTCCGATCCGTGCCTTGAAAGGAGAAACTTTATCGATCCGAAATAACTTTTCTGAGAAAATTGTTGTTAACCGGGGCGTATACATGGTTCCTGCCTTCGACTCAAATTCGTGGCGGGTAGGCTCGACATATAATTTTCAGGATCGCGCCGAAGGACCTACGGCAGAAGGAAGGAAGGAGTTGGAAGAGAAAGCAGCCGAACTATTCTTAGAACCGTTTGACGTAACTGATCACCAATGGGGCTTCCGGCCTACCACGCCAGATCGGCGCCCAATTATCGGGAGCCATCCCGCGCACAAGAACATCTTCGTGTTCAACGGGCTGGGTACCAAAGGCATAAGTCTGGCACCTTATTTTTCCGAGGTATTGGTCCGCTGGTTGGAAAATAAAGGGAGCCTTCAGAAAGAGGTAGACATTGAACGTTTTAAATCATTATATTGGGGTTCCCCTGAATAATATGAATTTGCGAAGATCGCTATATATATCTCTCATACTGATTACATTTCACGTTCTCTCCGGGCATGCGCAGCAGGCCCGCGAAGTGTTCGGCAAAAACAGGATTCAGTATCGCCAGTTTGACTGGCTTTACCTCAGTGGTGAAAACTTCGACGTATACTATTACGATGGCAGAAGATCTGTTGCAACCGATGCGCTGCAATACCTCGAGTCGGAGTTTGATCGTATCACCGATCTGATCGGCTACCCTCCGTACTTCAAGACAAAAGTATTTATCTACAATTCACTGACTGACCTCCGTCAAAGTAACGTGGGTCTGAACCACACTGTTTTCAATGTTGGTGGTGAAACGGAGTTCATCAAACCCTACGTGGAAGTGGCCTATCTGGGCACTGCTCAGGAGTTCAAGGAAGAGCTTCTTTTCAGGATCAGCGACCTCATGCTGAACGAGATGATGTTTGGCGGGAATCTTAAGGATATGTTCCAGAGCTCCATCCTGATGAACCTTCCCGAATGGTTTGTTTCTGGAGCGTCGCGTTATGTTGCCAAAGGCTGGAATGCAGAAATGGACGACTATATCCGTCAGCTGATGCGGACAAGACGCGCGAAACGTGCTACGAAGGTAGCAGGTGACGATGCCGCAATTATCGGTCAGTCGATCTGGAACTTTATTGCTGAGAAATACGGTAAGAGCAGTGTAGCCAATATCCTGAACTATACCCGCGTTACGCGTAATGAGGAGAAAAGCGTATCGATTACGCTTGGGATCAGTTTTCGCCAGCTGATGAGCGAGTGGTATCGCTTCTATGGAGAGATGCAGAAAACCACAACGCAGAGCTACATTTACCCTGCAGACTCGTTGCTCCTGAATCAGGGCAACAAGACCACACAATTCACGACCTTGAAAATCAGCCCCGACGGTGAATATCTCGCTTATGCAGAAAACGACCGCGGCCACTATACCATCAAAGTTCGTTCTATCCGTACTGGAAAAGAGCGCATCATCCTTTCGGGTGGAAGCAAGGTCATCAAGCAACGCGTTGACTACAAGCTGCCGCTGATTTCATGGGCGGATCAAAATACGCTGGGTGTCATTGCTGTGCGTAACGGAGAATACATCTTCTGGCTTTATGATCTGGCCACGCGTACTAAGATCCCGCGTCAGCTTGAGCGATTCAGCAACATCAGCAGCATGGAATTTTCGAGCAACGGCAGACTCGTTGTTTTAAGTGCGGACTTTGAAGGGAAAAGCGATTTGTTCCTGTTGAGCTCGCGACGCGACAGGGTTCGCCGCCTGACCAATGATATCTACGACGATCTTGATCCATCCTTTATTCCCAACACAAATAAGATTGTCTTCAGCTCAAACCGCACGAATGACACGCTTCGCGCAACAAATGTCACGGAGTTTGAGAAGCTGACCAACAACTACAATCTGTATATTTTTGATCTTGACAGTACCAACCTTACGTTGAAGCGTATCACAAACACGCTTAGTAAGGATTTTCAACCGCTGGCAATAGATGAGAATAACTTCCTCTATCTCTCCGATCAGCGTGGTATTACGAACCTGTTCAAATACAATCGCGTAACGGGAATTTATTCGCAGATAACGAACTATGCTTCCGGAATAAGCAATTTCGATTTCAATGCAAGTCAACGGAAACTGGCTTTTGTGTTGAATAAGAATTTCCGTGAAAACATTTTCATCAGCCAGAACTTTGATTTGAATCGGCAAGTGTTCACCCCGGCCACGCGCCGGAAGGAGCTGCAGCAGGCACGCGTTATTCGCGAACGCAAAACGCAGGAGGACAATCGCACCATGAGCATCAAGGATCTCCTGAACGCACGTCTGCGCGAGGCTCAGCAAACCACTACTGACAGTGTCCGTCAGGAGGTGAAGCCGGAAGAAGCTCCCGCTGATTCAATTCCTTCAGGAGTGGATTCGTTGCGCACGCCATCCGACTCACTTGCTGTTGAGCAACCCGCACCGAAAGATGAACCGAAAGACGTTGTGAATACCGATAATTACGTATTCGAAGATGAAGCGGTCAAACAGACGCAGCCGAATGAGTCGTTTCTCACGCGCTACATGAAGGCTCGCGATAAGAGTCGCGTGACTGGCCCATTCAATTATGAAACTAAATTCAGCTATAATAATCTGGTGACGTCATTGGTTGTTGATCCTCTGCGCAAGCTTGGGGTTTCCATTGAAACCCAGATGAACGACATGCTTGAGAGTTATCGGTTCTATGGAGGAATCATGACAGCAGTTGATTTGCGCAGCGGTGGAGATGCATATGCCGAGTTTCAATACCTGCCATCGTTGATTGACTTCAGCGTGCGGTTTGACCGCAAAGGAATCCGAATGGAAGCAGAGCCACAAATTCCGGGTGAGCAGCCACTGGTATTCCATTATTCATTAAACCGCTTTGAGATCGGTGCGTCCTTACCCCTCACTGACCGGCTGAGGATCACTGCCAAGCCTTTTGCTGCGCTTACCCGCACCGTTGACCTGGACGAAAGGGATTATCCTGTAAGTCCTCCGCGCAAGCATCCTGTATCCGACTTCTATGCTGGTATTAAGTCAGAGATTGTCTACGACAACAGCGTATCAACAGGGCTTAACCTGATCGAGGGAAGCCGGGGCAAGATCATGTTCCAGCACTATCAGGGGCTTGAAGATCCATCGATGAGCTTCAGCCAGGCGTCTATCGACCTGCGACACTATCAGAAGCTGTACAAGGAAATCGTATTTGCCGTTCGCGGTTTTGCGGGTACCTTCTTTGGGCAGTCACCTAAAGTTTACCTGCTGGGTGGGATGGATAACTGGCTTTTCTACAAGTCGCGCACGGGTGGACAAACCAGCAACGGCGTTCCTAACCCACTTGGATATCACAGTGCCAACCCTGACATTTTATTTGCTGAGTTTGCCACGTCGCTCCGCGGCTTTGACTATGCCACCCTTTTTGGAAACAGTGCCATCCTTGCCAACGCAGAGCTCCGCGTTCCTTTGATCCGGGCATTGACCAACGGCCCCATTTCTTCCAACTTCCTGCGCAATATGCAGTTTATCGCTTTCTACGATGTTGGAACAAGCTGGTCGGGTAAGCCCCCGTTCTCTTCTGAAAACAGCGTGAGCTATCAGAAGATCGGCGGATATCCATCGCCGTTTGAGATCGAAATCAAGAACTACCTCAATCCCTGGCTTTACAGCTATGGCGTGGGAATGCGAACCGTCATCCTCGGATACTACATGAAGTTCGACCTGGCCTGGCCGGTTGAGAACTACGAGGTTCTTGATCCCAAGTTCCATTTTACGCTTGGGTTTGATTTCTGATGACGCCGACGTAAAGGCTTGAAACTTTTCGTAATTTCGGCGCATTAACGGTTCGAAATGCTCAAATCCATGACAGGCTTCGGCCAGAGCGTCAAAGACGACGGCCACGTTCAGCTAAGCGCTGAAGTCAAAACGCTAAACTCAAAATTCCTCGACCTTAACCTTCGTCTACCCAAGGTTTTCGCCGACAAGGAAATTGAAATCCGGAATCTGATCAGCGAAAAGCTTGAACGCGGAAAGGTATCGGTATCTATAGAATACGTCCCTTATGCGGATAAGCAAATCCGCCAAAGTTATAATGAGTCCCTGTTCGTGGCCTATTTCGAAGAACTGGCCAAACTCGCCGGGAAGGTTGGCGTTCAAAAGGACAGTCTTTTTGAAATCGCGCTCAACTCGCCAGATGTTATACAGAACAAGCTTAGTGAAGCCGCCGATGAGGACGAATGGAAAAAGGTCCGTCGTTGCGTTGAAGAAGCTATCGCCAGATGTGAGGAGTTCCGGTTGTCTGAAGGACGCGTACTTGAGAAGATGCTGAAGGAATGTATTGGTGTCATTGGCCGTGAGCTCACCGAGATCGAAACCCTTGACCCGCGACGGATACAGCGGATTCGCGAACGCATCAAAGGCAACGTAACGGCTTTCTTCGGAGACGAAGGTTACGATACAAACAGGCTTGAGCAGGAAATTATCTTTTACATTGAGAAACTTGACATCAATGAAGAGAAGGTAAGGCTTCGTTCGCACCTCGATTACTTCCTGAAGATCTTGTCGGAATCTCAAAGCAACGGAAAAAAGCTAGGCTTCATCAGCCAGGAAATCGGCCGTGAAATCAACACCATCGGCTCGAAAGCCAACGATGCTGAAATCCAGAAGCACGTTGTGATCATGAAAGAAGAACTGGAAAAGATAAAGGAACAACTCAGCAACGTGCTGTAGAACTCAAATCAGCTTCGCCAGTGCGCTGATATAACGTTCTGGCACTTCGCCCTTGACGGCGGTCTGATAGTCATTATAACTGCAGGGCACGATACTGTTTCGTGAATAGCGTGAATGCCCGTGCGGATAAGGAACCTCCATCCACCACTTCTCACTCAGTTTGCTTTTGTAGAACGTAATCACCTCAGGTTCCACAGGCATTGATACCGAATACTTGAGGAAATCATTCCCCCTGAAGTTCTGATCATTTTTCCGGTGGTAATAGCCTTCGATGAAATACCATATCATGGTAGCGATGACTGACGCCGTTTTGTGATGTGCATCATCAAACGTAGGGTTGTATTCGTAAAAACCAACGGAGCTTAGCTTCTCGTTCAGTCCCGCATACCAGCAGATCTGACATGCCTCCTCTCCGGTGAGTCCGAAGGGTTGAGCGTTTTGATTGCCGGGAGCATCCGCCGAACGAATTGCAGTAACGTCGAAGGAGAGCATGTCTGCGTTTCTTACGGCAGGTTCGATCTCCTGAATATTGGTTCTTATGTGCCCGATACGAAACGCCTCGAAATACAGTTTCTCGAGGATTGAAACTGAATACGGATCGATAAGATACGTCTGATGTGCCAGGTGCGTGTAGCTGAACAGGTAGTTTGGTTCATGCAGGAGAATGCGGTGAATGTGTTGCTGATTGGGGCTGGATTCGCCTTTGTCTTCGAGGTCAATGTACGCGTCGACGTTTACCAGACTCACCAGTTTCTCCAGGGACTCATAGCCACAATACTGGCCATAGTCGAGGTCATGTGTCCCGCCGATTATTACGGGCAACACATTATTTTCCAGCAGCATTCGACAAATCTCGCTGATGCGCACATAGGTCTCTTCAAGGTCTACACCTGGGTTAAGATTCCCGAGGTCGACAATACGGTATGATCCTGTTCCTCTTTTAAGACGATAAAGTTTCTTTCGAATTTCATCGGGGCCGGAGGCAGCTCCTTTGTTGAAGGCAGTCCCCCGTTCTTCACGTACACCGATGATTGCAATATGTGCACCGCGATAGTCAGGCATCTTCTCATCGAACACTGAAATGCTTTTGTAAAAGCTGGAGTTCGAAGTAATGTCAGAGAAAATATGCTCATCTACGGGGCTGAAAAATATCGTAAGATCCATGCTGCTGTAATTTCAGGTATCAATATATCAAAGTCATTACCATTGAAGGTTTCAAGGCCGGACAATTATAACCTCTTCTGGATTTCATTTTAACAACTGCGACAAAATTACTGATAGAATACTTCGATACTGCTTTGAATTCAGAATAATATATATATTTACTTACGGGTGAGAACTATATTAACGGCTCCTAAGCTTTCACTTCGTCAAAGTCACGACCTGAAAATTATCGGCGTGGCAGTGTCATATTATCTCGCAGCGAGGCTGGGCTATTATCTCGCCTTCGAAAACACCACCAGTCTGCCCACATGGCCGCCCTCCGGCGTAGCATTCGCCTTGACCCTTCTCTTTGGACGCAGCGTCTGGCCAGGCATTATGATCGGTTCGCTGGTTGCAAACATCCTGGCCTTCTGGAATAACCCCGGGATAGGATCATCAACAGTAATTTTCATCAGTTCCGGAATAGCCGTTGCTAATACGATCGAAGCCGTGCTGGGAAGCGCCTTGCTTCAGGTTACGGTGAAAGAGCGATACCCCTTCGGCTCTTCCAAGAATGCCTTCCGGTTTTTGCTCGTCACCATGATCATGTGCGTGTCCGGTGCGGGTATAGCCACGTGGGTGTTGATGGCAAACCAGGTTTCTTACGACAATGTGTTCCTCAAAGCTGCACTTTCGTCGTGGGTGGGAAACGCAGTCGGTATTTTTCTTTTTACGCCGTTCATTCTTTCACTTGCACAGCCTCCGTCGCTTAGGCTTACCTGGGAGAAGGTGGGTGAAATCGGCGTCTTTATTTTTTTCGGAATGCTACTGTTTATCCTGCTTCAGATTGATTACGTAGCTCAGACATTTCAGCACGCGCTTCCTTTCCTTGTGCTCCCTTTTCTGCTTTGGATTGCATTTCGTTTCAATCTCGCTATAGCCACTGCCGGAGTTATGGTGACGTCGCTTCTGGCTATCTATGCGACGGTTAATGGCTATGGTCCGTTTGTGTTGAAGGATGCTTATAACTCCATGCTTTTGCTGCAGATTTTTGTTGGTGTCATCAGCATTTCAACCATTGTACTCTCAGCCACAGTTACCGAACGCAGGGCCGCGCAAAAGCAACTGCTCGATCTTACCGCCACGCTGGAGTCGAAGGTTCTCGAGCGCACGCGGGCATTGAAGGAAGAAATTCAAATTAGAAAAGAGGCTGAACGAAAAATCAAAAAGACAAATGAAGAGCTTAGCAAACGCAACAGCGAGCTAGACAACTTTGTCTATAGCGTATCGCATGATCTTCGGGCGCCCATTGCATCAGTACTTGGCTTGATCAACCTTGCCAAGCAGGACAGAAATCCGAAGATGAAGAACACCTATCTGGAGCTTATTAACAAAAGTGCGCTTCAGCAGGATCATTTTATACGAGAGATACTTGACCAGTCGAGAAACTCGCGACTTGAAGTGACGCGTGATCAGATTTTCTTCAGCGATATCATAAGCGAGGCATTTGAACAGCTGAAATACACGACACTTGATGGCGGAGATGTGGAGAAGATCATTACAATTGATCAACCCAAAGTATTCTACTCTGATCGATGGAGGTTAAAAGTGATTCTGAACAACTTGCTGTCAAACGCAATTCGCTATCGCAACGGAAGGGACCCTGTCATCAAAATTTCCGTTCAAATGATTGATCGTACGGCGCACCTGGTGGTCGAAGACAACGGCAAGGGTATTGAGAAAGAGCATTTGCCGAATCTCGGCAAGATGTTCTACCGCGCTACTGATGACAATGCGGGATCCGGCCTTGGTCTCTATATTGTGAAAGAAGCCATCGATAAACTGAACGGGAATTTATCTATTGAATCAGAAGTGCACACGGGAACCACCGTCCGGCTCACCATCCCTGAACTTGCTCCCACAGCCCAGGAATGACGAGAGCCTGTGATTGGTCACAGGCTCTCTGGATTATCGCCAACTCGTTATCAACGCTGAATTCTGTAGGCATATGAAACTGACAACAGCCAGTCTGCAAATGCCGCGTCGCCGTGCTGACGAGTTCCGAGTTCGGCGGTGCGTTGTACATCAAGCACACTTCTGATGCGATTTCGATACAACGCAACTGGTACGTTCAAGCCAATCGTATGCGGGCCACTGGTGAAAAGCAATGATGGTTCTATGGAGATGATATGGCCGGGTCTTCTGAAGCCATCACTTCTTCCGACGAGATCGCGTGCAGGAATACCTTCAACGCGGCCACCAAGACCAAGCTGAACTTTTCCGACCGTATAACGTGCGCCCAGTCGTGCGAAAAATTGATCCGCTACTGAGAATTCATTCCCGTTAGGCGCGGTGGTATTAAGATTTGACCGCCTGATACCATTCGTATTTCGTGGGTTTAGCATGTATAACCCATCAGCGTACAAGAGCCAGCGCGCATTAAGGCTTTGCACAAAGCTACCTTCGAGGATAATCCCTGTACCGCCGTCTCCAGGTTGAATCGACTGGTCAACCACCTGGTACACGAGACTGTCAGAGCCATTTTTCGCCCGCTTGTGAAAATGGTCTTTATATTCATAATTACCTGTAGGGAGCTTTACGCCAAGGCCAAGGGAAAGTCGTGAGTTATGAGAAGGCATCATCATATAATTCGCCGACACTCTGATGTCTCCAAGCCCTGAGGAGTGAGTCCCGAAACGTTTCCTGTCGGGATTTTGCTGAGGTGCGTTTCCGTAGTGTTCGTACATCGATGAACGATCGATATAGAGAAACGGTATTGAAATGCCTACACTGAACCGGCGATTTACAAAATAGTTAAAGCCAAAGATCACAGAGTTGTCGTTATTGATTACCTCAGTTCCGTTTTCTACGCGTTCCTTTTCTTCGTGATCACCACGGAAGTGTTTGTAGGATCTGAAGTATCGGTAATTCAGACTTACCAGGAACTTGTCTGCAGAAGAAGTTGAATCATAGGTCAGGCTGCACCCGGACATGTTCCGTACCGCGACGCAACCTTGTCCGTTTACTTCAGATGGCAGAGTCAAAACAACAAAGAAAAGTATAGTCAGGTAGAAATTTCTAATCATAATAGCGTGTTAGTTTTTTAAGAAATTGAATAAGTGTACGGTGCCATTCACCGGTTGGTAAAGGCATGTCAACTGAAAGAAAAGGTCACGCTTTTTGTTGAGGCGGAGGAGTATCGACGACGGAGGGTACATCATCCGGCGATGACATGAAGTATGCATAGTAGGTCTTCGCAAAGAGGAACCTGCTTTTATATCGGAACACAAATTCAGACGTGTCGTAATCCTTGTAAAGTTTGGCCAGAAAATTCATAGCTTCTTTCGAAGCAACGGGGAGGTTGTTTGCCGCTTTGGAGAAATCCTGAAAAGCGCTGACAATCCTGGCGGACCGGTCATCACGAATACAAAGGATGAAGAGCGTGTCGTTCTCTACCTTTTGACTCATGAGTTTGTAGAAATTCCCATCCTGATAGAATTCGCCTGCAGCCCCTTCATATTCACCCGTGTTGATCGGATACGGCATGGACAAGGGAATTGAAAGTGTAAGTGTCTCGTCAGGTGTATAGGCCCGGGCATCGAGTCGCGAAAGGAGATCGTTTTTTGCCTTGGATTCCATTGCCAGGAATACCAGGTAGTATCCTCCTATGTTGAAGAGAAATAGGAACAGGAAAAAGATGGCGACGAATCTTTTCAACGGTTCAGGTTTGGTATAACATATTTACCGAAACCTGTTGAAAAAAGCAAAGGCCGGCAAATGCCGGCCTTATGGTTTCTTTTCTTGAGGGCATTACCCTCCGAAGTCGTCGAAGCGAATATTCTCTTTCGGAATACCCATTTCATCCAGCATCTTCAAAACCGCAGCGTTCATCAGAGGAGGTCCGCAAAGGTAGTATTCGACGTCCTCAGGAGCCGGGTGATTCTTGAGGTAATTGTCATACAGACATTGGTGGATAAAGCCTACGTATCCGTCGCCTTCGCGGTCTTCGAGGCTCTTCTTCACTTTCCAGTTGTCCTCGGGAAGCGGTTCGCTAAGACCGATATTGAACTGGAAGTTAGGGAACTCCTGCTCGATTCTCCGGAAGTGATCAACGTAGAACAATTCCTTCTTCGAGCGACCTCCATACCAGTAGGAAACTTTCCTGTTGGTTCGCTCAGTATGGAACAAGTGGAAGATTTGTGCGCGTAACGGCGCCATACCTGCCCCACCGCCGATGTAGATCATCTCGCGCTGGGTTGGGTTGATGTGGAATTCACCGTAAGGTCCGGAAATCGTCACCTTGTCGCCGGGCTTGCGGCCGAAGATGTACGATGAGCAAATACCAGGGTTCACATCCATCCATCTGTTGTTGGCGCGATCCCACGGTGGGGTTGCCACACGAATGTTGAGCATAATGATATTTCCCTCAGCCGGGTGGTTGGCCATGGAATAGGCTCTGAAGATTGGTTCTTCGTTCTTCATCTTCAGATCCCAAAGCTTAAACTTATCCCAGTCACCTTTAAATACATTAGGATCAGCGTGTCCTAATTCAGGGTGCGGAGTAATATCAATGGTTTTATAGTCTACCGTAATCGGCGGAACGTCAATCTGGATATAACCACCTGCTTCGAACTTCAGCGATTCGCCAGGAGGCAGCTTTACCTTAAACTCTTTAATAAAGGTTGATACGTTGTAGTTAGAAACAACCTCGCATTCCCATTTCTTGATTCCGAAGATTTCTTCCGGGATGCGGATGTTGAGATCCTGCTTCACCTTAACCTGGCAGCCCAGGCGGACATGTTCGTTGCGTTCCTTGCGCGAGAGGTGACCCAACTCCGTTGGAAGCACGTCGCCGCCACCGGATTCCACAACACATTTACACATAGCGCAAGTACCACCGCCACCGCAAGCCGAGGGCAGGAATATCTTCTCATTGGCAAGCGTGCTCAACAGGGAGCTTCCAGCGGAGACTGTAATCTCCTTTTCGCCGTTGATAACGATTTTCACAGGACCCGACTGTACCAACTTCTTCTGAGCCAGCAGGAGCATAAACACCAGTAACAGAATAACCAGCGTAAATGCAATTATAGAAACCAGAATTAACATCGAAACACGTGATTTTAACGGGTACAAATATAGGTGGAGGGTTTACAAACTGCACGGAAAAGGGTAGATTTTTTCCGTTTCAGAGCCTTGTTAAAAGCACTGAATCATACCTCTAAGGATGTATGAAAAATGGATGTAAGAAACGCTTCAGTTTTGTCGAATACTGTGTAGTCACCATGCAGTGAACAGCGAAACGTTTCTACTGGAAGAAGTCCTGCGTGTTAAATCACTCCTGCTGTTTCGCGGATTGTTTCCGCCGGAACAAAACTTGACTCCGGCGCAAGAATTATCCCGGCGCCATAGTTTTCGTGCCACTCTAATAATCTTTCGAGTTTTACCTGTCCAACCATATATTGTTTCCCGTTGGCAGCATATCCTGACTTAAAATTCTCGAAATCTCCAATCGTTATCGGTGCAGTTTTATCAAAGCTGACAAATGCCTCCACAAGCAGGTCATTTGAAAACGTGAACTGTGAGCCCTGATGCAGTTTTTTGTATTCGTAGGCATAGTCGTAGGTAAGAGCCGACACGTCACTCAGGACGGCTGAACCGGTAGGGTAGCTTCCCGCGCCCTTTCCAATAAACAACTGCTTCTCAGCAAATGCACCTTCTACCTGAACGGCATTATATTCATTACGGACTGCCGCGAGGGGATGCGTTGACTTAACGAACTGCGGAGCTACGAAGCCATAAATACGACCCTTCAGCTTGAAGGCGCGGGCAACGAGCTTGATGAAGTAGTTGTTCTCGCGCGCAAATTTGAGATCCAATTCCGAAATACGGTCGATGCCGATGTTTGCCACATCGTCTGGCTTAACGAAGACACCAAAAGTGTGTGCGATAGCAATCACCAATTTGTATTTCGGATCATATCCCTGAACGTCAAGTCGCGGATCGGATTCAGCAAAGCCAAGCTCCTGCGCCTGAAGCAATGCCTCGCCATAGTTCTTGTTCTCTTCGAAGACTCGCGTAAGGATAAAGTTTGTCGAACCGTTAAAGATTCCTTCGATGCTGCTTATCAAATCATTGTCATAGTATTCCTCGAGGTTCCGAAGGATGGGTATGCTGCCGCAGACCGCTCCTTCATAAAGAAGCGGTTTACCAGTTTCCTTCTGCAGGTGAAACAGCTCCTCCAGATGTTCGGCAAGCATTTTCTTATTTGCGGTAACGACAGCTTTTCCCTTCCTGAGCGAAGCGGTTACGATCTCATACGCCGCTTCGGCATCATCGATCAGCTCAACGACGACATCGATCTCCGGATCATCGAGGATATCTTCCTTTGAAAACGTAAACAAGTCCTCCGCCAAAGGGCGCTGTTTGTTCCGGTTCTTTACGCAGATCTTTTTTATTTCCGCCTTGACCCCCTGGGTTTCTTCCAGCACGTGATACAAGCCTTGCCCCACGCATCCAAAACCAAACAAACCGAGTTTCAAATTCTTTTTCATATTCTGTTTAGCGCGAGCAGTCTTAAGCCAGGACTGACCGCGTCTCTTTTTCTTGATAAAACGTTTTTAGAATCGTATCCAATTGGTCAAATTCGACGAGAAACCCATCGTGACCATAGAGCGACGTTACCTCGCGATACTGGGCTGACGGAACATGCTCGGCGATGAATTTCTGTTCCGTCGTCGGGAACAAGATATCCGTGTCAATTCCGATTACCAGCGTTCTGGCCTTGATCTGTGACAGCGCATTTTTTACCGAGGATCTTCCGCGGCCAACGTTATGGCTATCCATCATCTTGCTCAATCTCCAGTACGAGAACGCATTAAACCTGTTAACAAGTTTTTCGCCCTGGTATTGCTGATACGATGCAGCTCTGAAACCATCGATTTTGTCGTCGGTCTTTTCGGCCTGCGTCTGATTGAATGTCTCATAATACCTGTAAGAGATCATGCCGATGGCGCGTGCAGCTTTCAGACCTTCTGAACCTGCTTCCGGCGCGTCCGTGGCCCATGTTGGATCGGCCTTGATTGCCATGCGCTGAGCTTCATTGAATGCAATTCCCCATGGAGAAAAAAAGGCATCGCATGCAATAGGGATGATATGTTCAAACACATCTGGCTTCTGAACAGCCCATTCAACAACCTGCTGCCCCCCAAGGGATCCGCCTATCAAGGTATGAATACGGTGGAGTTTCAATTCTTTGCGAAGCAGATCAAACGCGCCAACAACGTCGCGGTTGGTCAAGTCAGGAAAAGTATGAAACCACGGCTTACCCGTTTCGTTGTTTATTGAAAGTGGACCTGTTGATCCGTAACATCCGCCGAGCATGTTCGCGCAGATTATGAAATAGTCGCGTGGATCAAATGCACTGCCTTCGCGAAACAGTTCTCCCCACCAATCGGTGAAATCTGAACTTCCCGTCAGCGCGTGGCACACCCATACAACGTTGGAACGGTCGTGATTCAGCTTCCCTAACGTAGTGTAAGCTAACTGGAAGCCGGGAAGTACTCCCCCGGCCTCCAGCAGAAATGGCTTTGAATAGTGAAATGTATGATCGTGTCTCTCCATGTTGTAAGATGTGCCTGGATGTCAGGATACCAGTTCGCCTTCGAATACTTTCGCGAATGCCTGCTGGAAATCTCCTTTGATATCATCAATGTGTTCGATACCTACAGAAACGCGAAGCAAGTTAGGCAGTACACCCGCAGTCAATTGTTCCTCATCGCTTAGTTGCTGATGCGTTGTAGCCGAAGGTTGTATGATAAGCGTTTTGCTATCACCTACGTTTGCCAGGTGACTGATAAGCTTGAGGTTATCTACAAAGGCGCTGGTGTGTTGCTTCGTTCCTTTTAGTGTGAACGACAGCACCGCGCCGAAGCCATTGCGCAGATATTTCTTCGCAAGCTTGTGATAGGTGCTGCTTTCAAGACCAGGATAGTTAACACTTTCTACCAGCGGATGTTTTTCGAGCCATTGAGCCAGCAGAAGCGCATTGTCTACAGATCGCTGAACGCGTAGTGACAATGTTTCAAGTCCCTGCAGAAGTAGGAATGAGTTAAACGGACTGAGTGATGGGCCCAGGTCGCGCAATCCTTCCACGCGGGCGCGGATGATGAAGGCCACGTTAGGCAGCCCCAGCGGGTTTCCTTCTCCGAAGACGTCCCAGAATTTCAGGCCGTGGTACCCTTCAGAAGGTTCAGTGAACTGCGGATACTTGCCGTTGCCCCAGTTGTAATTTCCTCCGTCGACGATCACGCCACCGATAGACGTTCCGTGGCCACCAATCCATTTCGTTGCAGATTGTACCACAACGTTGGCGCCATGATCAATAGGTCTGAAAAGGTATCCTGCCGCACCGAAAGTGTTATCGACAATCAGCGGGATGTCGTGTTTTCTTGCTACGGCCGCGATTGCTTCAAAGTCCGGTATGTTGAAGCCGGGGTTACCGATAGTTTCAATAAAGAATGCTTTGGTTTTTTCATCCACCAGTTTCTCAAACGCAGCAGCCGTGTCGCCTTCAGCAAAGCGCGCTTCGACTCCGAGGCGTTTGAATGTAACTTTGAACTGGTTATACGTTCCTCCATAGAGGAAGCTTGACGTTACGAAGTTGTCACCAGCTTCGAGGATATTGTGCAATGCCAGAAACTGTGCAGCCTGACCAGAACTCGTTGCAAGACCTGCCACACCGCCTTCGAGCGCTGCTACTCTTTTCTCGAACACATCTGTTGTAGGATTCTGAATACGCGTATAAATATTACCGAATTCTTTTAGCGCAAAGAGGTTAGCACCGTGTTCAGAATTCTTGAAAGTGTATGATGTAGTTTGATAAATCGGAACGGCACGTGATTGAGTAACTGGATCTACTTCTTGTCCGGCGTGTAATTGTAGGGTTTCAAAGCGAAAATTTGACATAGCTATATTATTTTGAATGTTCTTGAATCGATTGTTGAAAATGTTGTGTAAGGATACACCACGGCCAGAGCCTGGCTGGGCGTTGGTGCTGTTGTAAGATGTAGTATTGTGCTTATCAGCAACAGCAGCGACAACAACAGCAACACATGCAGTTGTTAGCGGAAGGACAACAAACAGAATGGAACAGATCGAATGCCAAAGCACTTAAGCCACGAAGGCTCTTCTTGAGAAAGGACGGATTGAAAATGTGTTTCATTTTTTAATCGGTTTATATTCTCCCGACAGTCGTCGGGATCAGGATTTAGCACCTTTTCCCGTGTATCGGGAGGTTGCTAGCGCTTCATCGAGCCTGTCTCTCAGCGCTTCTTTATAAAGCGATTAAGCAGATGTGCTTATTCGACTTTGATAACACAAACGTAGGCGGTCTTGCGCTGGTTTCCAAACAATAGAAAAAAATTTTTTACAACGGTAAGGCTTACGGTTGTTTGGAAGTTGTTGAATTTCATCTTGATAGACGCCACTAAAACGGTTGTACTCTTAAAAACGAAATCGCCCGCAGCGATGATCAGCGGGCGATTCTCCATATTAGTGTAGTGTTCAAATCTTATCAGGTAAGCATTCCGCCGTCTACCTGGATGACCTGACCAGTGATATACGACGACATATCCGAAGCCAGGAAGACACATGCATCAGCAACGTCTTCAGGGCGTCCTCCGCGTTTCAGGGGTATGCCATCGCGCCATGACTGAACAGTTTTTTCATCCAGCTTACCAGTCATTTCCGTTTCTATAAATCCAGGAGCTACTGCGTTGCAGCGAATTCCTCGTGAACCAAGTTCAAGTGCTACCGACTTAGTCAGGCCGATGATACCGGCCTTTGAAGACGCATAATTTACCTGACCGGCATTGCCCTTTAGTCCGACAACAGAAGTCATGTTAATGATAGAGCCGCTTTTTTGTTTCATCATCTGCTTCGTGACGGCCTTCACCGTATTAAAACACGACTTAAGATTGACGTTGATAACCCTATCCCACATCTCCTCATTCATACGCAGCAACAGGTTATCTTGTGTGATACCGGCGTTATTCACCAGGATATCGAGCTTGCCGAATTCAGCGATAACATCATTGATGAGCTGTTCCGCCTGTTGATAGTCGGCGGCGTCAGACTTATAACCTTTAGCCTTTATGCCAAAGGCAGCCAGTTCCGCCTCCAATGCCTGACCTTGCTCTACACTTGAAAGGTATGTGAATGCGACGTCAGCGCCATTTTCCGCGTAGCGGATGGCAATACTGCGGCCAATTCCTTTGGATGCCCCCGTGACGAGAGCGGTTTTTCCTAGAAGTAATTTCATGTTTTGTAAGATGTTTTTGATTCGCCAAGGGATCGTATAGGTTTTAGCTAGTCAACATGCAAGCCCCCGGGGCCGCAAAAATAGGCAATTCCCTAAAAAAAGCCCATTTGCACCAGATTAAGGTAAGGAGTGCGAAGATTTTGGAACTTTCGTGGCATAGGTTTCGAAAATGTCCAACTGCTTTTATCTTTGGCTGCGAATTTAACAACTACACTATGTCAAAATATGATCTTATCGTAATCGGAAGCGGGCCGGGCGGTTATGTAGCGGCCATCAGAGCTTCTCAGCTGGGAATGAAGGTGGGCATCGTGGAAAAAGCTGAGCTTGGTGGCATTTGCCTTAACTGGGGATGTATCCCTACCAAAGCTTTGCTGAAGAGCGCCAACGTTTATGAATATATCAAGCACGCCAAAGATTATGGTGTAGAGGTGAACGATTTCAAGGCGGACCTGCCCGGTATGGTTCAGCGCAGTCGTGACGTAGCCGCCAGCAACAGCAAGGGCGTTCAGTTCCTGCTTCGCAAGAACAAGATCGACCACATTGCCGGATTCGGCAAACTGAAAAAAGGCGGAAAGGTCGAAGTGGCTGACGACAAAGGAAAGAAGACCGACTACGAAGCCAAGCACATCATCCTGGCCACAGGTGGAAGATCACGCGAGCTTCCTTCCATGAAGATTGACGGTAAGAAGATCATCGGATATCGCGAGGCGATGGTATTAAAGGAGCTGCCGAAGAAAATGCTTGTGGTCGGCTCCGGCGCTATCGGCGTCGAGTTTGCTTACTTCTACAGCACGCTGGGCACCGAAGTAACCATCGTCGAATTCCTTCCTAGAATTGTTCCGGTTGAAGACGAAGAGGTCTCCAAGACACTTGAAAAGAGCTTCAAGAAGAACGGAATGAAGATCTATGTAAGCTCTGAAGTTACAAAAGTCGATACGTCAGGTAAAGGATGCGTGGCTACGGTTAAAACTCCCGATGGTGAGGTTAAACTTGAAGCTGACGTCGTCTTATCTGCTGTAGGCGTGGCCACTAACCTAGAAGGAATCGGACTCGAAGAAACCGGAGTAAAAACGGAAAAAGGAAAGGTAATCGTAGACGACTACTATAAGACCAACGTCCAAGGCGTTTATGCCATTGGAGATATCGTAAAAGGTCCTGCACTAGCTCACGTAGCATCGGCAGAGGGAATTATATGTGTTGAAAAGATTGCAGGCCTTAACCCTGAACCGCTTAACTATAATAACATTCCCGGATGTACTTATTGCTCACCTGAAATCGCGTCGGTAGGTTACACGGAAGAAGCAGCCAAGAAAGCCGGATACGAGATCAAAGTTGGTAAATTTCCATTCAGTGCGTCGGGTAAAGCAAAAGCAGCCGGTGCGACTGATGGCTTCGTAAAAGTTATCTTCGACGCGAAATACGGCGAATGGCTGGGAGCTCACTTTATCGGAGCCAACGTTACAGAAATGATCGCTGAGGTGGTTGCAGCAAGAAAACTTGAAACAACCGGACACGAGATCATTAAGACTGTTCACCCCCACCCTACGATGAGCGAGGCAGTTATGGAAGCCACTGCTGCCGCTTACGGTGAGGTGATCCACCTTTAATATTATAGTAAAGACTGATTCATAAAGGTCCTGAATCCCGGTTCGGGACCTTATTTTTTTTATCCTATGGAAATCCAGGCTTTTGAATTCAATCCCTTCGGGGAGAATACCTACGTCCTTTATGACGAAACACGTGAGTGCGTGATCGTTGATCCTGGCTGCTCTGACCGCGCTGAAGAAAAGGAACTTTTCGATTTCATTGCCGATCAGAAGCTGAAGGTCGTCAGCGTATTGAATACCCATTGCCACATTGATCACGTATTAGGTAATTGGGCTGTCAAGACCCGCTACGGCGTCAGGCTTTATATTCATCCTTTGGATGAGGTCGTGCTGAAAGCCGTGAAGGCCTATGCGCCGAACTATGGATTTCACAATTACCAGGAAGCTTCAGTTGATGGTTTTCTTAACGAGGGAGAAAAGATCACCTTCGGCAACCAGTCACTAGACATTCTTTTTGTACCCGGGCATGCTCCCGGGCACGTTGCCTTTTATCATACCCAGAATAAGGTCTTGATTGGAGGCGACGTCTTGTTTCTCAACAGCATCGGACGAACCGACCTTCCGGGCGGGAACCATCAAACCTTGATTGACAGCATCCGCAATAAGTTATTCGTTCTACCTGATGATGTGATCGTATATCCCGGCCATGGCCCGACCACGTCAATCGGGTTTGAGAAACGAACGAACCCGTTCTGCGCGCTCCCTTGAGCTTTTCGGCAAATTGATCGCTTAAAATACACCGGGTTGGAGAATGCGCGCCGGGACAGTAATTTGCATACATGACGCGTCATCTTCCCAACTTTTTAACCTGCTGTAACCTCATTTGTGGCTGCCTCGGGATCGTGTTCCTGCTTGAAGACAGGGGTATTCCCGCGGCCTACTTCGTATGGGCTGCCTGTGTCTTTGACTTCTTCGATGGATTCGTTGCACGGCTCCTCAAGGTTTCGTCCCCCATTGGAAAAGAACTCGACTCCCTCGCCGACGTCGTGAGCTTCGGCGTATTGCCTTCAATGGTCATGTATAAACTGATCGGAGCAAATACGGAACTTGAGGCCTTGCCGTACATCGGGTTTTCGATCGCCGCATTTTCTGCGCTCCGCCTTGCAATCTTTAACCTGGATACCCGTCAAAGCGATTCATTCATCGGGCTAAATACACCCGCAAATACGTTGTTCATAAGTTCCCTTCCTTTGCTTCCGGAATCGATCGGCGCATGGCTTTATCAACCGTGGCTTCTGGTTGCCATAACACTTGTATTCTCGCTTCTGCTGGTTTCATCGATTCCCATCTTCGCATTGAAGTTTAAAAACTTCTCATGGAAGGAAAACAAGATTCGGTTCACGTTTCTGATACTTAGCGTCGTCCTGATTGTCATCTTCAAAGTCGTGGCAATTCCCCTTATCATACTTTCATACATCGGCTTATCGTTAGTTGATAACATGCTTACTGCAAAAACGTAGTATGTATTTACGCCTCATTTATATACTCCTGCTTCTGCACTTGTCCGCACAGGTACGAGGTCAGTCCTCTGTGCTGAGTTCAGGACAGTGGTATAAAGTTGGCGTTTCAGAAACGGGGGTATACCGGATTTCTGCAGACCAGCTGAAGAAAATGGGATTCGATCTTTCAAAAACCGATCCCAAACGAATCAGCATCTTTGGTCAACATGGCGGTATGATCCCACAGCGCAACTCAGATCCACGGCCTTCCGACCTCGTTGAACTTGCGATACAGGTCGTCGGAGAAGACGACGGCGCATTTAATAATCAGGACTACATTCTTTTCTACGCGACAGGACCTGATGGCATTCGTTTCCTTAAGAACAAACGAATGTTCTACTACGAAAGGAATATTTACAGTGACGTCAATTATTATTTCATCACCGTATCAGAAACGAACGGGAAACGGATCACGGCAAATGCTGCAGGTACCGGAGGGACTGTGGTCGACACATTTCACGATGTATTCTATCATGAGAAGGACGAACACAACGAACTTCGATCAGGGCGAGAATGGTTTGGAGAACGATTTGACCTAACAAGACAGCATTCCATTGAAATAGACATTCCCGGAATTGCCACAGCTGAACCGATAAGAATGGTTTCTGATGTGATGGCGAGTAGCGCCAACGCTGCGTCATTTCGCATCTCATTCAATGATCAACCCGTAGCGGATCAACTTGTACCGGCGATTCCAAACACGACGTATGGTGCAAAGGGACGTCAGCGCCGTGATACGATAACATTCGATGTCGCAGCTGTGAATGCCACGCAACGCAGCCGTCAGAAAATTACGTATTCCTTCACTCCCGGATCAGCAGGCAGGTCCGTAGGCTACCTTAATTTCTTTTCCATTCACGTCTTGCGAAGTCTTCAGCTTTATGGAGATCAGACACTGTTCAGAAATGCCTCCGCAAGTGGGCTGACCGAATACCGCATATCTAACGCCCCAGCCAATGTCAGCATTTGGAACATTTCAAATCCATATGAGCCGGTGCAGCAGAATTTCAATTCCGACGGGAGTGTCATTAAATTTTCAGCTCATGCTGAAGTTGAATCTGTTCCCGAATTCATTCTATTCAATACGAAACACCTTTCGCCGCAGCTCGCTGGAGCGGTTGAGAACCAGAACTTACGCGGCAAGAGCGCACCCAACTTTCTCGTTGTAACGCACCCTGATTTCCTGGCCGAAGCTCAGCGCCTCGCTGCGCATAGAGATGCTGTTAACAACTGGACTTCGCTGGTGGTCACTACGGAACAGATCTACAATGAATTTTCATCAGGCCGGCAGGACGTAAGTGCCATAAGGGATTATGTTAAACATCTGTACGATAAAAATCCTCAGGCGCTGAAGGTATTGCTTCTTTTTGGAAAGTGTTCTTACGATTTCAAGGACCGCATTCCTGACAACACCAACTTCGTTCCGACTTATGAATCGAGAAATTCGCTATCGCCTCTTGAAACGTATTCATCCGACGATTTTTTCGGCTTCCTTGAAGATGCAGAAGGTGAATGGGGTGAGAACACACTCCTTCAGAATCACACGCTTGACATCGGCGTAGGACGCTTACCTGTAAAAAGTGTTGCTGAAGCCAGAGGGATTGTCGACAAGCTGATTGCATATGATCTGAATCCCGATCGTTTTGGGGCATGGCGAAAAGACTTTGTTTTCGTCGCCGACGACGGAAGTAATTCCGACGGGTTCACTAGCATCCACCAGTCACAGGCAAACGTCCTGGCGGATGATATTGAATTCAGCTATCCATGGTACAACACACGGAAAATTTTCCTCGGTGCGTATCAGAAGATCGTTTCGCCAAACGGTGAGTCAACACCTCAGGCAAAGGCTGACCTGGAACAAGCATTCAACAAGGCTCTCGTTATTAATTATACCGGGCATGGTTCTGAAAAACTCTGGGCTGACGAACGAATTTTAACGGAGGAGATGGTCGACAATCTGACGAACACGTTTCATCCCTTCCTCGTCACGGCTACCTGTGAGTTTGGACGTCATGATGATCCGCGCGAGATATCCGGTGCGGAACGTTCAGTATTATCTGAAAAAGGTGGTAGTATCGGCCTTGTCACCACCGCCAGGCCTGTGAACTCCAGCACAAACTTTTCTTTGAATGCTGCATTTTACGATGCACTGTTCATTTTGAACGTTGATCAGAATCTTACCATGGGGGAAGTATTCATGCACACGAAGAACAATAGCGCCAGTGGTGTCGCGAACAGGAATTTTTCGTTGCTGGGTGACCCCGCAATGAAACTTGCGTTACCCCCCGGGCACATTGACATTGATGAGATAAAGACGATCCATGGCTCGGATACGCTTAAAGCACTTTCGACAGTTGTCGTAAAGGGGCGGATCAACGATGGCAACGGGGACCCAGCCACGGGCTTTAACGGCACACTTCACGCCACGGTATTTGACAAACGTACCGCCTTCGAGACTATAGGAAAGAATGATCCGGCCTTCTCATTCGAACAGTTTAGCAATGCGCTTTTCAGAGGCGAGGCTACGGTGAAAGAAGGCTCCTTCGAGTTTCGTTTTGTGATGCCGCGAAACATCGCCTATGGGATCGACTATGGCAAGCTAAGTTTGTATGCCTTTGACGAGTCGAAGACGCTTGACGTCGCCGGTTCACACACCACCTTCAAAGTAGGCGGAAGCGAACGCAACGTGACATCCGACAACACGTCTCCGGAACTGGCCGTGTTCCTGGGGGATACAACTTTCATAGACGGAGGACTCGTCAGTCCCAATACATTATTGGTAGTGAAAGTCAGCGATGAAAGCGGGATCAACATATCAAATTACGGAATCGGCAACACGATGATGGCGATACTTGACGACGATGGTGCCGTTTTCCTCCTCAACGACTATTACACCGCATCAAAGGATGATTTCACCCAGGGCTGGATCAGGTTTCCATTGCAGAACCTGAGTCCGGGAGAGCACACGCTGACGGTCAAGGTTTGGGATTCACACAACAACCCGGCGCAAAAGACAGTCCGTTTCATAGTGTCCGCTGAAAACGCCTTTATCATTGACGAGTTCGGCAACTTTCCCAATCCTTTTTCTGAGGAGACGACGTTCTTCTTCCGGCATAATCGCCCCGGGGAGCGAATCTCCGGACGAATAACGGTCGTAAGTACTACGGGCCAGCAAATAGGCGTTGTAGAGTTTGAAATTCCCGAAAGTCCGTTTGAAGCGCGTTTGCCGTTCAAAATGACGGGTTCAGGAAAAAAACTGCCCCCCGGCATATACTTAGGGTATCTGCAAATACGTTCCCTTTCGGATGGGCGAAGAACTGAACGGGTGGCGAAACTTATTGTTTCAAATTGATTAATTTTAAACCTTTGAAGAAAACTGAATGAGACTCGTTAGTTCACTTGTAATATTAATGTTGGGTGTAGGGGGTTTCAATGTCTTTGCCCAAAATACGTTGGGTCAGGATAATGCGATTACCACTGCCGTTCCTTTTTTGCTCATTTCTCCTGATGCGCGACATGCCGCATTAGGCGATGCCGGCGTGGCAAGCTCGCCCGACGCCAACAGCGCATGGTGGAACCCCGGTAAGCTGTCATTTATCGAATACAGCCACGGAGCCACCCTTTCGGTCACACCCTGGCTCAACAAGATCGTGAACGACATGTATATCTCATATCTGGGCGGCTTTTATAGAATTGACCGTGAACAGGCCGTCGCACTGGGAATCAAATATTTTGATCTGGGTGACATCAGCTTCCGCGATCCAAACAATAACCCGTTGGGCGATTTCAACCCCCGCGAGTTTTCATTTGAAGCCACCTATTCGAGAATGCTTACGGAGAACTTCAGCATAGGCGGAACCGCGAAGTATATCTACTCTAACTTGACCGGTGCCTTTAGTGGTTTGGATGCCAAACCCGGGCACAGTGTGGCTGCAGACATCGGGGTGTATTATACCAAACCAATCGAGCGAAGTGCGAAAAACGCAACGCTTTCGTTTGGTGCGTCGCTCTCCAATATCGGCGCCAAGATTTCCTATACTAACGCCGATAACTCCGATTTTCTGCCTACAAACCTGCGGTTTGGGACAGCATACACCGTTGAACCCAACCCGTACAACAAGTTTACCTTCCTCCTTGACCTGAACAAATTGCTTGTTCCTACTCCACCTGTACGCGATGAAGCAGGGAACATTGTTCGTGGAAAGGATCCCGATCGCAGCTTGCTGAGCGGCATGTTCGGTTCATTTGCCGACGCGCCCGGTGGGGCCAGTGAAGAACTCAAGGAAATTATGATTTCGACTGGTATTGAGTATTGGTACAACGATACGTTCGCTGCCCGCCTTGGCTACTTCAATGAAAACAGCCTCAAGGGAAATCGGAAATATCTTACCGTGGGTACGGGGTTCCGTCGCAAGACTTTTGGCATCGACGTCGCCTACCTGGTTCCCACCAATAAACGAGAACACCCTCTCGCCGAAACGCTCAGATTCTCCTTCCTCCTGCAAATAGCGGGGTCACGGGATCTGGAAAGTTCGGTAACAGACTAAACGATGCTAGACAGAACAATAGCCCCGCCGTTTCAGAAAACGACCCGGTTTGATTTACTCGAACCTTCAACTCATAGCTTATCAAACGGAATTCCAATTCATTACCTTTCCGGAGGACAACAGGAGGTCATCAAAATCGAATTGATCTTTAAAGCCGGAAGATGGTATGAAACGAAATGGGGTGCTGCTCACTTCATGGCTAACCTTCTGATGAAGGGCACGAGCCGGAAAAGCAGCTTTGATATCGCCAGCGTGTTCGACTTCTACGGTGCACATGTCGAAATCAATCCGGGACTCGATGTTGTAAGTGTGTCGCTTTATTCCCTGACCAAAAATCTGCAACCTGTTCTTGAACTCCTCTACGAGATCATCACTGACTCAGTGTTTCCGGAACGCGAGCTGGAGCAGTCGAAGACCATCTTCCTTCAGAATCTAAAGGTGAACAAGGAAAAGACCTCCTATCAGGCGGGTAAGTATTTTCGGAAACACCTTTTCGGCGATGTGCATCCTTACGGCAAGGAGCTCGATGAAAACGAAGTAGAGACAATCAACCAGGATGATCTGAAAGCACATTATAACGGCTTTCTGCGCGACCTCTTCATCGTCGTGTCCGGTAAGATAGATTCATCTAACGTCAACCTCATCAACATGACGTTTGCAGGCCTGAAGTGTAAACCCTCTGAGGCCGGCGCTCATCAGACTCCTGCAGAAGATCCGATTCGGAAGCTATATGACAAGGAAGGTAGTCTGCAGGCATCGGTCCGCGTTGGAAAGCGCTTCATCGGGAGACGCCACAGTGACTACTTCGACGTACTTCTCCTTAATCATATCCTCGGCGGCTATTTCGGCTCACGATTGATGAAGAATATCCGGGAGGAAAAGGGATTGACATACGGGATATATGCATCGATCCATACCCTGATGCGCGATAGTTATCTCGTTATTGGCGCGGACGTTAACAAGGAGAACCTCGGACTTACATTCGATGAAATCCGCGGCGAACTCCGGAGACTTTCACAAGAGCCCATACCCACGGAGGAACTTGAAACAGCGCGAAACCACTTCATCGGAAGTTTGCAGGCTGAGATCACGACACCGTTCTCTCATGCAGACAAGCTGAAAAATCTCTTGCTTTACGAACTCAGCAAAGACTACTATACAAGATTGATCCAACGAATTGATACCATCTCCGCGGAAGACCTGATGGCTGCCGCGGATAAGTACTATTCTGAAGATTCCTTTTATGAGATAGCTGTAGGCTAATTCGGAGAAGCCGGGACTTTCTCAATTCCAAGCCCTACTGAAAGTATCCCTGTCAGCGAATCAGTTCGCATGGATTGGTTGAACACTGCTTCATAAACCCCTGCACGGGGGAAGCGATAATTGGAGAGAACATTTATCCGGTGATCGTATAAGTCACCAAGCCCACTTTTCCCAAAGGGCTTTCCTGATTTCGGATCAAAAAGAAACTCTGTAACTAATTTCTCCTGAAGTCTTGTTCCCAAGGTATCCGACATTGTGAAATTCACAAATATCCGCGACCACTTGTAGTGCGTTGAGTTCCGAAGGTTGCAGTACACGTTGTACGTCGAAGCCGTATCTGTTATCTCAAAAGTGAATCGCGCGTCTTCTGAAGCAAGCCATATTCTGTCTTCGAAGTCTGCATATTCACGGTAAACATGATCCTGACCACATGATGTCAGAAGGAGGAGGATAACACCCGCCAAAATCCCGACTCTCATCGCTTCTTATTCGGATTTGGTTTTTGATTATTCGGATTATTTCCTCTGGGTGGCTTTGGCCCGGCATTCGGCGAACCCGGTTTACCTTCACGAGGACCCTGAGGTTTTTTCTTTTTCTTCTTCTTGGACTTGTTACGGAATTTCTTGTCCATTCTGTCCAGATCACTATTAAGAGGTTCCGCCATAACCTTCTCTTCGATCTGATCGACGTCGAGGCTTGCCGGCTTTTTTCCTTCGCGATTCATTCGCAGGATATGGTTGACCCTGTCGACGTTCAAAGGATACCAGGTATTCTCCTCGCTGAAGCCGAACCACATGATCTTGCGGAATATGTCGGTCTTCTGAAGCACGGCGTCACCCTTCAGCGTGAGCAGCGGCCCTTCAATTTTAGGGATGCTATCGAGGGCTTCCATATATGTTTCCAGTTCATAATTAAGGCAGCATTTCAATCTGCCGCACTGCCCGGAAAGCTTGCTGGGATTAAGTGAAAGGTTTTGATATCGCGCTGCACTTGTAGCAACATTCTTAAACTCGCTCAGCCACGTAGAGCAGCAGAGCTCACGCCCACATACGCCAATACCACCGAGGCGCCCTGCCTCCTGTCGCAAACTGATCTGGCGCATTTCAACGCGTATTTTAAACTCAGCTGCGAGGATCTTGATGAGTTCACGAAAGTCAACACGATCATCAGCGGAGTAAAAGAAAGTGGCTTTGGTATTGTCAGCCTGATACTCGATATCAGAAAGCTTCATCTCAAGCTTGAGGTCGCGGATGATTTCGCGTGTGCGATATAACGTAGGAAGTTCGCGTTTCTTCACCTCCTCAAACTTCTCAAGGTCCTTTTGATGGGCAATCCGGTAAATCTTGCGGATCTCTCCGTCGTCTGCAACTTTCTTCTTTTGCATCTGCAGCCGTACCAGTTCGCCCTGGAGAGACACGTAACCGATATGATGCCCGTTTGGCACTTCAACGACAACCGCGTCGCCGGTAGTCAGCTCGAGTCCTTCGGTGTTACGGAAAAACTCCTTGCGACCGTTTTTAAATCTGACCTCGATAATGTTGAAGGTATCGACCGTTGGCATTTCCATATTCGAAAGCCAGTCGAAGACGTTCATTTTATTACAGCCACCTGTGCTACAGGCTCCGTTATTATTGCATCCGGAAACTTTACCGGTTTTTGTGGATCCACATGAACACCCCATCCCGCTTACTCTTTATAGTTTAATAAATCCTGGCCGATATCGCTTCGGTAAAAAAGGTTCTCCCAGGAGACAAACGCCGCGCCATCGTAGGCCTTCTTTCTGGCTTCCTCAAGTGTAACGCCTTTGCCAGTAACTGCCAGAACACGGCCACCGTCGGTAACCACAGTATCATTGTCGCGTTTCGTTCCAGCATGAAACACAAGGGCGTCCTTCTGTTCATCGAGTCCCTTTATGACTTTCCCTTTGACATAATCGCCCGGGTAGCCACCTGACACCATTGCCAGCGTCACGGAGTAGTCGGTATCTATTTCGATCTTCTTATTGGCCAATGTTCCGCGGGCAGCCGACTCCAGGAGTTCGACAAAGTCTGTTTTGATTCTGGGCAAAACTGCCTGCGTTTCAGGGTCACCCATCCGCGCGTTGTACTCGATAACATACGGATCGCCTCCGACGTTCATCAAACCTACGAAGATAAAACCACAGTAGTCGATGTTCTCCTTTTTAAGGCCGGCGATAGTGGGCTTAACTACCTGCTCGTCGACCTTCCTCATAAACTCAGGGCCGGCGAATATAACTGGAGACACGGCACCCATTCCACCGGTATTCGGGCCGGTATCGCCGTTGCCAATGCGTTTGTAGTCTTTCGCTTCAGGAAGGATGACATAGTCCTTTCCATCAGTAAGAATAAAGACCGACAGCTCAATACCGGATAGGAATTCCTCCACCAGAACCTTGGCACTTGCCTCGCCGAACTTCTTGCTGACAAGCATATCCTCAAGTTCCTGCTGAGCTTCTTGTACACTTTGGCAGATCACTACCCCTTTGCCTGCAGCAAGGCCATCCGCCTTCAGCACGATAGGAGGCCTCATGTCGGCTACGTACGTTTTGGCAGCGCTCAGCTCGGTGACGTCAAACGATTGGGCCTGTGCTGTGGGTACTCCGTGACGCAGCATGAACTGCTTCGAAAAGTCTTTCGAGCCTTCAAGCTGGGCTCCGGTTTTCCCGGGACCGACGAAAAGGATAGAACTAAGTTTCGGATCGGCAGCAAAGTAATCGCGGATTCCCTTAACCAGCGGTAGTTCAGGGCCGACGACCACCATATCCACCTTGTTCTCGACGCAAAAAGTGCCGAGGGCGGCGAAGTCGTCTACGGCTATAGAGACATTTTGGGCTATTTGGCCGCTTCCCGCATTACCGGGGGCGACGTAGAGGTTGTCGCACGCAGGGCTTTGCCGGATCTTCCAGGCAAAGGCATGTTCACGACCACCATTTCCCACAATCAGTATGTTCATTCTTAGATAGAATCAAGTAGTGAATCCCAAAGATACTTTTCTATTCCATTAAATAAAATCGGCTGGATTGGGCACAAAAAAACGCGGACTGAAAGCCCGCGTTTTGATTATCTGCTTTGACTGATCAGTTAGCGTATTCTGAAAGGAACTTGATCCGCATCAGCCGGATTTCCTCCTCGGAATATTCAGCAATAGAATCATCCTGCAGGGCAGCCTCCAGGCTGTCGGTTTCCGCGGACATGAAGTAGTCATGGATGTCCTCCTGCTTATGCCGATCGAGCACCTGGTCGATATAGTAAGTGAGATTGAGTTTCGTGCCTGCGTAGCAGATATTCTCAATTTCAGTGAGCATATCTTCAAAGGACAGGTTGATGGACTCAGCAATCTCTTCCAGGTCTACTTTGCGGTCAATCTGCTGGATAATAAAGATCTTCGTCTTTGACTTGTTCACCGACGATTTTACGACAACGTCATTGGCAGTTTCAATGTCATTTTCGTCGACGAACTTCTCAATCGCAGCGAGAAACTCCTTGCCAAATTTATTGACTTTGCCCATACCGACCCCGTTGACCTGGGCGAGTTCATCTTTCGTGGTCGGGTAAGTAGTGGCCATTTCCTCCAGTGACGGATCCTGGAAGATCACATACGGAGGCAGGCCCTTTTCCTTGGCAATCTTTTTCCTGAGATTCTTTAGAATCTCAAACAGTTTCACGTCGTATGACTTCGAATTGACCGGCGCTTTTTCCGGCGATTCTTCTTCTTCTTCGATGTCGGTTGTAAAGTCGTGGTCTCGCGACAGCTCGACCAGATATGGCTTTTTGAGGAAGTCAAGCCCCTTCTTAGACACCTTCAATGCACCGATGTTGTCGATATCTTTTTCCAGGTACTGATAAATGAGCGCCTGGCGGATTACCGACTTCCAATAGTCCGCGTCTTCATGGGCACCCTGTCCGTAAACGTCGAGGTCGAAGTGACCGTAGCTTTTTACGTATTCATCCTCAACACCACGGATAACATGAACAAGGTGGTTAAGACCGAATCTTCCATTGGTTAGTTTCACCGTGCGAATGGCAAGTGCCAATGACTCGGTACCGTCGAACCGTTCACGTGGATGCACGCAGTTATCACACATGCCGCAATTCTCCTGCGTATACTCTTCGCCGAAGTAGTGAAGCAACTGGCGGCGGCGACAGACAGGAGATTCGGCGTAATACTCCATTTCCTGAAGGAGTATCCGGGCATTCTCGCGTTCCTGAACAGGTTTGTCCTTGTTGAACTTCTCAAGTTTGTTCAGGTCGTTATGGCTATAGAACATGAGGCAAATGCCTTCGAGACCATCGCGTCCGGCACGTCCTGTTTCCTGATAATATCCTTCGAGCGATTTGGGAACATCATAGTGAACGACAAACCGCACGTCGGGCTTATCGATACCCATACCGAAGGCGATCGTTGCTACAATGATATCGACTTCTTCATTCAGGAAGTCGTCCTGATTTTTCATTCGCACATCCGGATCAAGGCCTGCGTGATAGGGTGCTGCCTTAAATCCATTCACGTTGAGTAGCTGAGCGATCTCCTCAACTTTTTTGCGGCTGAGACAATAGATAACGCCTGACTTACCTTTGTGTTCTTTGAGGAATCGGATAAGTTGTTTCTTTGTTTCTTTCTTTGGTCTTACCTCATAGAAGAGATTCTTACGGTTAAAGGAGGAGATGAAAACATCGGCTTCTTCCATCTGAAGGTTCTTCTGAATGTCGAGTTGAACCTTGGGCGTAGCTGTGGCGGTCAACGCGATCACTGGCATGTCGCCGAGTTGTTGGATCATTGTTTTTATCCGACGGTATTCCGGGCGGAAGTCATGACCCCATTCAGAGATACAGTGCGCTTCATCGATAGCGACGAAGGAAACGTTTACCTTCTTGAGGAATTCTATCGTTTCTTCTTTGTTGAGGGATTCCGGAGCAACGTAAAGTAACTTCACGTTGCCGTTCATGCATTCTTTCTTGAGTCTTGTGATTTCACCTTTACTCAGCGTTGAGTTAAGGAAGCGTGCGTTGACGCCATATGCATTCATCTGGTCGACCTGGTTTTTCATCAGGGCGATCAGCGGTGAGATTACAATAGCCAGTCCGTCGCGCATCATGGCCGGCAACTGATAGCAGAGCGACTTGCCTGCGCCAGTTGGCATAATAACAAATGTGTTATTCCCTTCTAATAAGTTCCTGATGATCGTCTCCTGATTACCGCGGAACTGGCTGTAACCAAAAATTTCTTTCAAACGCTCCTTCAGAGCATCTTTCTCTTCTACCAACATCCTACATGTTTTGATAAAAACCTAAATATGTATCTTTGTGTTCCAACAAAGCTAATTTTCTAAGGGCATTGAATTTAGTAAAAAATATCAAAAACATTGCACGCACTGTCTTATTAAATGAGGCACGTGCAATAGAGAACCTGACGAACTTCATTGACGAAAATTTTGAAGCATGCGTTAACGAGATTTATTCTGCAAAAGGCCGTGTTGTCATAACGGGCGTTGGCAAAAGTGCCATTATTGCAAATAAAATAGTCGCTACGCTTAACTCGACCGGGACACCTGCTTTGTTCATGCATGCCGCTGATGCGATCCATGGTGACCTTGGCATGATTCAAAAAGATGACATCGTCATTTGTATCTCAAAAAGCGGGAGTACCCCCGAGATTAAAGTTCTGGTTCCGTTACTGAAACGCAGAGGTTCAAAGCTTGTTGCACTGATCAGCAACACAAATTCCTATCTCGCGCAACAAGCCGATTTCGTATTGAATGCAACGATTGCAGAAGAAGCATGCCCACTTAATCTTGCACCCACTACGAGCACGACAGCACACCTGGCCATGGGCGATGCCCTGGCTGTCTGCCTGCTGGAGATGCGGGATTTCAGCCCTAAGGATTTTGCCGAATTTCATCCCGGAGGTGCTCTTGGAAAACAACTTTATTTGAAAGTTTCTGACATCTACCTTCAAAATGCTTTGCCACGGGTTCAGCCCGAAACTTCCGTAACAGACGCTATTCTTGAAATATCTACCAAACGGCTTGGATGTACTGCAGTAATCGGTAACGATGATGAAATGGTCGGGATCATTACCGATGGAGATTTACGAAGAATGCTTCAGAAAAATATTAATATTGGGGAATTGAAGGCGGCCGATATTATGTCGCGAAACCCAAAAAGTATTCAAAAGGATGAGTATGCAGTTAAGGCACTGCATATCATGCAGGAGAATAACATTACCCAACTGCCCGTTATGGACCAGAAAAGGCTTGTCGGTTTCGTACATCTGCATGACCTTCTCAAAGAAGGAATTGTGTAAGTATAACGGTGGCAAGTGCTTAATTTACCGCAAGGGAAGCAATGAACAAGAATCTGTATGTAGTCTTGATGGCGGGAGGCGTAGGTGTACGCTTCTGGCCCTACAGCCGAAACTCCAAACCGAAGCAATTTCTCGACGTTCTCGGAACGGGAAGAACACTACTCCAATCCACATTCGATCGCTTCACAGCGCTTTGTGAACCCGACCATATCTTCGTAGTAACGCACGAAGAACACGCCCAGCTAGTCCGGGAACAATTGCCCGGCCTCCGGGAAGACCGCATTCTTGCTGAACCAATGAGGAAGAACACCGCAGCCTGCATTGCGTATGCCAGCTATCGCATTGCTGCGCTGGATCCCGAAGCCGTGATTGTGGTCTCCCCGGCAGATCATCTTATCCTTAAGGAGTCCGAATTTCATGACGTGATCCGCAAGGCCTCCGACCAGGCCAAAAGCCAGGATAAGCTCATCACACTCGGAATAACCCCCACCCGACCAGAAACCGGATATGGGTACATCCAATACCATACGGAAAAGAGCTTCGCCAAGAAGGTAAAAACCTTCACAGAGAAGCCTGAGTTGTCGCTGGCCAAGAAATTCCTTGAAAGCGGTGACTTTGTATGGAACTCCGGAATCTTCATTTGGGGTGTGCAGGCGATCCTTAATGCCATGCATGAGTACCTTCCGGAGATGACTGAGGTTTTTGACGAGATTCGGAACAAGATCGGTACACCTGAAGAGCGCCACGCGATCAGTATCGCGTATCCGCAGTGCAAGAGTATCTCCATCGACTATGGGGTAATGGAGAAGGCCAAAAATGTGTACGTCTGTCTTGGAAACTTCACCTGGTCAGATCTCGGATCATGGGGTTCCATCCACGACATTTCGGCAAAGGACGAAAACAATAACGTGCTCAGCGCTAACGCCCTGACGTACGAGTCACGGAACTGCATGATCAAAGGCTCTCCCGACAAACTCATTGTCGTACAGGGGCTCAATGGATATCTCGTCGGCGAATTCGGGAATGTGGTTATCGTGTGTGAGAAGGACAAGGAAGAGTTGTTCCGCCGTTTTGTAAACGATGTGAAAAACCGCCCCAATTCATCGGAATTTGTCTGACCTACGTCGAATTACTTTTGCAATCCGTTCCGGATTGAATTCGATGTTGTTACTTTTGAGACTGATATTTTTTTATGATCGCGTTCCTCAAGGGAAAATTAGTCCATCTCGATCCGACGCATGTTGTTATTGATGTAAATGGCGTGGGATATCACGTCAACATTTCGCTGCAGACATTCTCGTCGATTAAGCAGCAGGAAAATATCACGTTGTTTACACATCTAAGTATTCGGGAGGATGCACATGTACTCTTTGGGTTCGCGTCCGAAGGTGAACGGAAGCTTTTTCAGCAGTTGATATCGGTTAATGGAGTCGGGCCGAGTACGGCCATCGTCATGCTTTCGTATCTGAATGAGCAGGAGCTCAAATCAGCAATTGTGCGCGAAGACACCGTTGCTTTACAGGCTATCAAGGGAATTGGCGGAAAAACTGCCCAGCGGGTTATCATCGAATTGAAAGACAAACTGAAGAAGGAAAGCTGGGAGGAAGCCGCGCCGGGGATTTCCGGAGGTGTTCACAATACCATCAAGAAAGAGGCGTTATCTGCTTTACTCACCCTGGGACTACCCAAAACGGTAGCAGAGAAAAGTATCGATAGCGTTCTTAAAAAATCAGGAAATACCATTACCTTGGAAGATTTGGTTAAGCAAGCGCTGAAGAATGCGTGATCGTGTGCCCGGATTTGCCGGGGCGAATGGATAGTACTTTTCTTCATGGGAGTATCACTCAATTGAAAGCAGGTCTTTAAACAGAACTTGATTGAGGTTTTTTATACTTAAAGAGATCCACAGCCTAAGCCCCCACCATAGCCTTTTACTTTGGCTGTGCTGTTTCCTTATTCCGTCCGCGGTATTCGGGCAGGAGCAGGACTCAGTACAAAACCAACCGCAAGGTCAGGGTGTTCAGGAAGGCCCCTATACCCCTACACGCAGGCCGACTTTCCGCATTCGCGACCGATATGGCGACCCATTTTCAAATACAACCACGCAGTCACCCCTGTTTCTGAAAGATCCAGCTCAACTCGACGTCGAGATCGATACTGCCGGTAATTATACTATTTACGAGAAAATTGGCGACCTGAACTACCGACCTGCGTCCAGCATGTCGTTTGAGGAGTACAAACGATACCAGGACCGTCAGATTCTGAAGGAATACTGGAAAGGTCGATCCCGCGCGCTGGATGGCGAGAGCTCGGTCAGTTCACGCGGCATCATTCCGAAGATATTCGTCAGCCCCGTTCTCGACCGGATCTTTGGCGGCAGCTACGTTGAACTCGTTCCCCGCGGGTTCGTTACGTTGGACTTCGGCGGGCAGTTTCAGAAGATAAACAATCCTACCCTTCCTATCCGCCAGCAACGCAACGGCGGATTCGAATTTGATCAGGCCATTAACATGAGCGTTGTCGGTAAAGTGGGCGAAAAACTTCAGGTGATGGCCAACTTTGACAACAACAACTCCTTCGATTTCCAGAACAACATGAAGATCGAATACACGGGTTTCAAGGAGGACATCCTTCAGAAACTGGAAATTGGTAACGTCAGTCTTCCCCTCAACAACACGCTCATCCAGGGAGCGCAAAACCTGTTCGGGATTAAGGCCCAGCTGCAATTCGGCAAACTGAACGTAACAACCATTGCCACGACACAACGCGGCAAGACATCCTCCATCAACCTGGGCGGTGGTGGTCCCGGCGGGCAGGGCGGCCAGGGACGTCCATTTGAACTTATTGCCTCGCAATATGACGAAAACCGCCATTTCTTCCTGAGCCACTTCTTCCGCGATAATTACCAAAACTGGGTGCGCAATACGCCCCAGATAACGTCAGGAGTGAACATTATGCGCGTGGAAGTGTACGTGCTTAACAGGAACAATGACACGCAGACCCTGCGAAACGTAGTTGGCCTCACCGACCTGGGTGAAAGCCGGCGTTTGCAGAATCCACAGGTGGTGTCGGCAGGCGATCCGAATGCCAGCGTCAGCAACCAGGCAAACAACCTCTATTCGCTGCTTGAAAGCATCAGCCGCGACGTCGATCAGATCAGCGGTAATCTCGGCGGGCTTGGACTCAAGTCGGGGACCGATTTTGAAAAAATCACCGGCGCAAGGAAGCTCAACGAAACCGAATACACCGTACATCCGCTTCTCGGATACATCACGCTCACCAGAAAGCTGCAGAACGACGAAGCACTTGCCGTTGCCTATGAATATACCTATCGGGGCACGCGCTACAAGGTGGGCGAACTCACCGAAGACTATGGCAAGCTGAATGAAGACCAGGTGGTTTTCCTCAAGCTGTTACGGCAACGCAACCTCTCGACCCTACTCCAGTCAACCACGTGGGATCTGATGATGAAGAACGTGTACAGCCTGGGCGTTAACCAGCTCTCCCCGGACGGTTTCCAGTTGCGCGTGATTTACCGCGACGATGCCTCAGGAATGGATCAGCCTCAACTGCAGGAACCCGTATTTCAGGATAAACCCCTGGTAGAATTGTTTGGTCTCGACCGACTGAATACCGTCAACGATCCTTATCCGGATGGAAACTTTGATTATGTTGAAGGCATAACCGTTAATTCAGCAAACGGATTGATCGTGTTCCCCTTCCTGGAACCATTTGGTCAGGCCTTGCGCGATCGACTCGGAGACAACCCTACTCTTATTCGCAAATATTCCTACGACACACTGTATCGAACGACGAAGGCGGAAGCTGAACTCATGGCTACCAAGAACAAGTTCTGGCTGAAAGGCTTTTACTCCAGCAGTGGCGGTGGATCATCCAAGGAAATCCTCATTCCCGGTTTCGGTCTGGCACAGGGATCCGTTCAGCTTTTTGCAGGCGGAATTCCCCTTATGGAAGGAACTGACTTCGTGGTCGACTACACATTCGGAAAAGTTACCGTGCTGAATAATGCCATTCTGAATTCAGATAAGGAAATTGAAGTTCGCTTTGAACAGAACGATCCGTTTGCCTTTCAAACGCGAAGTCTTCTCGGTACGAGACTGGATTACCAGCTCAACGACGACGTGAATTTTGGATCCACGTTTTTGTACTACAATGAAAGACCATTGATATCGCGTAATCAGATCGGAACAGAACCTGCCCGGAACATGCAGTACGGACTTGACTTCAACGTTAACAAGTCCAGCAGGCTTCTGACCAAACTGATTGACGCGCTCCCTCTGATTCAGACGAAAGAACAATCCACCATCAACCTTACCGGTGAATTTGCTCAATTGATACCTGGTACATCCAATGTGGTTGACGGCGAAGGAACGGCATACATCGACGACTTCGAAAGTTCGGCAACGCCGTACTCGCTGATGAATCCGTTCAGCTGGAAACTGGCCGCGATCCCCAGAACTGACGAGAACATCTACGAAGGAAATCCTTCGACGTATCCGGGTTCTGAAGAACTTAGCAAAGGCTTCCGGCGGGCTAAACTTGCATGGTATACGATAGATAACCAGTTACAAAGATCCACAGGTCGCTTTCGCCCGGATAACATCACGGATGAAGACCTGAAGAATCACTATGTACGCCTTGTTGATCCACAGGAAATATTTCCGAACAAGCAATTGCAGCAGGGTGTACAGCAGGAGTCCATCATGGACCTCGCCTATTATCCGCAGGAACGTGGCCCGTACAACTACAACGATCGTCTCGATGGTGCGGGTCAGCTTCCGTTGAATGAGATCGAACGCAACTGGGCCGGTATCACAAATGCGATACGAACCGAAGTCGACTTTGACAAATCGAATATTGAATACATCGAATTCTGGTTACTGGATCCATTCCTCGACGGTCCTTATGGTCTGTTGGACGAAGCAGGCAATCCTCGGCCCAATAGGCGAGGTGGACGACTTGTCTTCCAACTCGGAACGATCTCTGAGGATGTTATTCCGGATGGCAAGCACGCCTTTGAGAATGGACTGCCTCCTGATGGGAATCTTGAAGGTGGCAAGACTTCACGCAACGCCTGGGGCTATGTAACGGAACAACAATATCTCACGAATGGCTTTGACAATACACAAACCAACGCGCGCGCCAATCAGGACGTTGGTCTGGACGGTATGTCGACGGCGACTGAAGTTGCCTTCTTCCAGGATTACCTTAACGCGCTGAGCCCCGAAGCCCGTATTGCAGTTTCCAACGACCCGTCTGCGGATGACTATCGCCATTTCCTTGACCCGTCATACGATGCAGCCAATGCTAAAATCCTGCAGCGCTACAAGAACTACAACGGGCTGGAGGCCAACACACCGATTTCCTCCAACTCCGGCGATATCGCTACAGCAAACTACCAAAATCCTGACAACGAAGATTTGAACGATGATAAGACGTTGGAAGAGCGCGATCGCGAAGCATATTACGAATACGATATCGATCTCACACGCGAAAACCTTGCTGTAGGTCGGGAGTACGTTGTTGATAAACAACCATACGTTGACAAAAAAACAGGTGAAACGGTTAACTGGTATCTGTTCCGTATTCCCATCAGAACATGGGAACGCCGTTTTGGCGACATTCAGGGATTCAAAGGCATCCGTTATACACGGATGATTCTTACCGGATTCAGTGAGCCTGTCGTGCTCCGGATGGCGAACTTCAGAATGGTAGGCAGTCGTTGGAGAAGATATACTGAAAGTCTGACTGAAGGCTTGCGCAAAGATGCAGAAACCATTATCGAGGACGTAACAGTCTCTGTGGTGAACGTTGAAGAGAATGCAACGCCTGACACCGAAGGAAACAAATCGGGATACGTTGTCCCGCCGGGGCTGATACGTGACCGCGACGTTACATCTGCAGTGTCACGTCTCCTCAATGAACAGTCCATACAAATGTGCATCGACAATCTCGAAGATGGCGACGCGCGTGCGATATACAAGAACATTTCGATGGACCTTTTCAACTATGGCCGCGTGAAAATGTTCCTTCACGCCAACAGCATGTCGGAAGATGATGAGTTGCACGCCTTCCTGCGACTCGGAACGGACTTCGATCAAAACTACTACGAAATTGAAATCCCTTTGAAGATTACGAAGGATCTCACGTCGACCGATCCACGCGTAGTATGGCCCGCGGAAAACGAAATCGATATTGCTTTCGACGAGCTTTATGAGCTTAAGGCGCAACGCGATCGTGAAAACTATCCGCTTTCCGACCCCTATCCGCGTACGCCAAAACGCGTCGATGACCGGCACCTGATCCGCATCGTCGGAAGACCCGACCTCAGCAGTGTGCAGGTGATCATGATTGGCGTAAAAAATCCTATCTCGGCTGACCGACGTACGCAATCCGTTTGTCTTTGGGCGAATGAACTTCGCGTGACAGACTTCAACCGCTCTGCGGGCTGGGCGGTGAATACAACGCTGAGTGCAAAGCTCGCCGATTTCGCAACGCTTACCGGCGCATTCCGTCACACAACCTTTGGCTTCGGTAGCGTAAGCTCCAAAATCTTTGAAAGGACCCGTGAGGAAACAACAACCTATGATGTTGCTGCCAATGTCAACGTCGACAAACTGCTACCCGGGAACCACGGCATTAAGATTCCGATGTTTCTCAGTTACGAGAACACGTTGATAACACCGCAGTATGATCCGGCAAACCCGGATATGAAGACGGATGTCATGTTGCGTTCCTTCGACGCGTCCACGCCTGAAGAACGAAGTCGACGGCAAAATTACCTGCGAATGATCCAGGATCGCACTACCCGGCGAAGTATGAACTTTACCAATGTGCGAAAGGTGAAAGTCAAGCCCGATGCCAAGACACACATTTGGGACATCGAGAATTTTGCGTTTAGCTATGCATACAGCGAAGCCTTGCGAACCAGTTTCACTACCGCGCTGGGTCTGCAGAAAAATCAACGCGGCTCGATTTCGTATCAGTACAGTCCGCAAGCGGCGGGTATTGAACCTTTCAAGGATTCCAAGGCCCTTTCTTCTCCCTGGTTGAAAGCAATTAAGGATTTTAACCTGAATCTTCTTCCGAGCAATCTCGGCGTGAGGTTCGACCTGGAGCGGTCTTTTGGAAAAACCATCTATCGCAATGCTCTGGGCAATGGCGATTTCAGCGAGACACGGGCGAACTATCTGAAGTACTTCACCTTCAATCGTCAGTATAACCTGCGGTGGGATTTATCGAAGAACCTATCAATAGAATACAACGCGCGGGCCAACGCAATTATCGACGAACCTTACGGAGATATCAACACGAGCGAGAAGCGTGACACGGTGTTCAACAATCTGAAGAACTTCGGTCGGATGAAAAACTTCGATCAAAGTATTACAGGCAATTACAAGCTTCCACTGGATAAGTTTCCAATAACGGACTGGATAGGCGCGGACTACCGGCACATGGTGAATTACAGCTGGCGTGCGGGTCCTATTAATCTTCCTGGCGCACCCATCGTCATCGAAGAAGAATTCGATTTCAAGAATACGATTCAGAACAGCCGCGAACGGAATTATTCTGCGCGGCTGGACATGGTGAAGTTGTACAACAAAGTACAGTTTCTCAAAGATCTGAACACACCTCCGCGTCCACAGACAACACGGCCTCCGTCGTCACGCCCCGTGCCTCAGCAGGAAGCGGATTCAACGAAGAAAGGCGAAATGCCTTCTTTGATCAAGGGAATGTTCCGGCTTATGATGTCTGTCAAGTCGGTGAATGGTACCTATACGATTGGAGAAGGAACGATTCTTCCCGGGTTTGACCGAACACCAAAATTCTTCGGGATGGATGAAGACTGGAATTCGCCGGGATGGAAGTTCGTGCTGGGTGACCAAAACCCAAATTTCCGAAGGGAGGCGGCGCGAAACGGATGGCTCGTGAAGAAGCGGGAACTGAGTACGCTGTTCACACAGTCGCGGATGGAAAACCTCAACCTTCGCGCCAATGTGGAGCCTGCACGTGATTTCAAGATTCAGCTTGATCTGCGGAAAGAAACGATGACAAATTACTCGGAAACTTATCGCTGGGACCCCGATAACGATCAGTCAATTGACAATGGGTTCCGTGGATACACGCCATTCCGAAGCGGTAGTTATCGCATTTCTACCTGGAGCATCAAGACTGCATTCGAAAAGAGTAACGGCGAACTCGAATCAGCGGTATTTACCAGGTTTGAAGAAAATATCGGTACTATCAGACAACGCTTCCAGCTTGAAACACAATCCCAATACGATAGCGCACAAGATGTTTTGATCCCAGCCTTTATTGCAGCTTACACAGGAAAGGATGCCAATGCCGTTTCCCTCAGTCCCTTCCCGAACAACCCGCTTCCAAACTGGCGGGTGGATTACACCGGGCTGTCGCGAGTAGGTATTTTCAAAGATATCTTCCAGTCGATAACGATATCGCATGCTTACCAAAGTGTGTATGCCGTCACCAACTACAGCAGCTCAGGCGACGGTGACCCCACGCAACTTGAAGTCAATCGCCCTGTCGAGGATTATAACAGGAGGTATTTTGGTCAAGTCGTAGGTGGCAATCTTGTCCCGGTATTCGTGATCAGTTCGGTTATGCTATCGGAGCAGTTTAATCCTTTAATCGGGGTCAACATCCGCACAAAAGGTCGCGTGACGGCAAACCTGGCCTACAAAACCAAACGGGATCTCGCCCTAACCATCAGCAATGCACAGGTTACGGAATTGAACAGTCGTGATGTTACGATGGAGCTTGGTTTCACCAAGAATAACATGAAGCTTCCGTTCAAAGTGGAGGGAAGAACCGTTGTGTTGAAAAATGACGTAACGTTCCGCATGAATGCGACGATTGGAAACACAAAAACCATTCAACGGAAAATTGAAGAACTCGACCAGATAACGAATGGTAACATTAACGTCCAGCTCCGTCCAAACATCAGCTACACCGTGAATCAGAAGCTGATGCTTCAAATGTATTTTGAGCGGAATATCAACGAACCGCTGATCAGTATCTCATCAAGGCGGGCAACTACGCGCTTCGGAGTTCAAATACGCTTTAGTTTAGCCCAATAATATTTGCCGATGCGGCTTTTTCGCCTTCGATTTTTTGGCGTTTGGCTGTGTGTCGCCAATCGGTGCAACTTCAGACAAAACGATAACGGCGTATCAATATTTCAGCTATTTTTGGCACTTTAAACCCTATCGCGATGAATATTCCTGATGGATTAATGTACACGAAAGACCACGAATGGATCAAGATTGATGGCAACACTGCTACGGTCGGAATTACCGATTTTGCGCAAAGTGAACTCGGTGATATTGTCTATGTCGACATCACCACCGTAGGCCAGGACGTTAATGAGCAAGATATTTTCGGAACCGTGGAAGCGGTTAAGACTGTGTCGGACCTTTATATGCCTGTTTCCGGTAAAGTACTGGAAGTGAACCCGATCCTGGAAAGAAATCCTGAAAAAGTGAACGAAGATCCATATGGCGATGGGTGGATGATCAAAGTTGAGATCTCGAAAAATGGATCAGCATTGCTGACTCCCGACCAATACCGAGAACTAATCGGTAAATAAAAGCCTTATATACCTGTAGTCAGGTTTATCCAAAATCAGGTTCCTATGATTGAGCTCCCTGTTGTTTCCCCGGAGGAACGAAAACGCAAACCCAACTGGCTGAGGGTGAAGCTACCCGTGGGCCCCGAATACGCAAAGGTTCGGCGGCTGGTTGACAATTATAAGCTTCATACCATCTGCGAGAGCGGCAACTGTCCGAACATGGGCGAATGCTGGGGTGCAGGCACGGCGACGTTTATGATCCTTGGAAACATCTGTACGCGGAGCTGTACCTTTTGCGCTGTAGCAACGGGCCGGCCAACGGAATACGACGCTATGGAGCCGAAACGTGTAGCAGAGGCGATAAAACTCATGGGCGTAAAACACGCGGTAATCACCTCGGTAAACCGAGACGAGCTAAAAGACCGCGGTGCAGAAATCTGGTATCAGACTGTTGTGGAAACCAAAAAGCTCAGTCCCGAGACGACCATCGAAACTCTTATCCCCGACACCAAAGGGAACTGGGATGCATTGCATCGGATGATCGAGGGCGGTCAGGAGGTAGTCTCCCACAACATGGAAACTGTTGGAAGACTTTATCGGATGGTTCGTCCTCAGGCCAAGTACGAACGCAGCCTTGAGCAAATCCGAAGAACCCGCGAGGCCGGTAAGCGCACCAAATCAGGCATAATGCTCGGCCTTGGAGAGACTAAAGAAGAGGTGTTCAAAGCGATGGATGACCTTGCCGAAAATGGATTGCTCATCCTTACGCTGGGGCAATACCTTCAGCCTACAAAGATGCACCTCGAAGTTGCCGAATTCATTCACCCTGAAGTATTCGAGATGTATCGGGAGGAGGGATTGAAACGCGGTCTTCGTTATGTTGAGTCCGGACCTCTGGTAAGATCATCATACCATGCTGAGCGGCATGTGAATGTGCCTATAGATTAGGCGACATTCGGCAGCAAATCATTCATCTAATGTGACCTTCGCATTCGATATCGGGTGCCACTTCTTTCAATTCTGGACATTTCACTATACTTTTGTGAAACCTTCGACCCGTGCTGCGAAAATTTTTTCCTCGCGATAAAAACTACATCCTCGAAAACGTCCAACTCTCCCTGGAGGAGTCACTCCTTCAATACCTGGTAGACTACGTTAAGGTTGAATATCTCCTGAAATGCAACCCCCTGGGCCTTGATGATGATACAAGCAGAAGGGTACGGCAACACGAAACGACTAGTGTCGAACAGCTGAGGGAGTTCTATCTTATATTATCCGGCGTCTACCGCTTTCTTTACTACGGTGACAACCAGCTCACTTTCATCTTCGATGGGCGTGACGATGAGCTGAAATATGCAGAGGAGTGGTGTGAGACCTTTCGAAAATGGGCTAAGGAATTCTGTCGATCTGAAAACTTCATCCGGGCCGTGCTCGAACTCACTGTCTTTTATCCGGAGGACTACACGCCTCAGATGGCAGGTTTGCGCATGAGCGCGTTCATCACAAAAACATTTGACGTCAAACTTGATCCACAAAAAGGACTGGTAAGGGTTAAGGTAGCCTGATGGCTCAGATTCCTGAAAACAACTCTACCGATTCAAGGTACTGAGGCACGATGACTTTCCACCCGAGACGATCGTGGATAGCCCGGGCGTAGCGCTGAATCTTTTCTCCTTCACCATGAACACATAGCGTCAGCTTCGGGCTGTCAGTTATGTTTGACATCCATTGAAATAACTCCGCGCGGTCAGCATGTCCCGACAGCGAAGTCATGTGTTCAACACGACAGCGCACTGGTACCTCTTCCCCATATATCTTGATTGTCTGAGCGCCGTCCATGAGATCCCTTCCACGGGTACCTTCAGCCTGATACCCTGAGATGAGAATGGTATCCTGCGCATTTGGCAAGCGGTTGTACATGTGGTGAAGTATGCGTCCTCCGGTCATCATTCCGCTGGCAGAGATAATGATCGCGCGCGACTTGATATTATTCAGCGTTTTCGAATGTTCCCCCGTCTTGACGAATACCAGCATATTCGTTTCAACGTCGCGAGCGAGGTCTTTCGTGCTCACTTCCAGCTTATGATACTTTGGATATTTATAAAAGAGATACGTTGCGGAGATGGCCATTGGGCTGTCCACGTAAACAGGTACGTCAGGTATTCGGTCTTCCGCCATCATCTTTCGGAGATAGTACAGCAGCGATTGTGTCCGCCCCACAGCGAAAGCAGGTATGAGTAACACGCCACCTCTGTCGAAGGCCTCATTTACGATACGTTCGAGTTCGGCTTCCGGATCCACAGCAGGATTGTCGGTATCACCATATGTTGATTCGATGAAAAGGATATCCGCCTTCTTCACCTCCGCCGGGTTGCGCAGTATTGGTTGATTATAACGGCCAAGATCACCCGAAAAGACTACCTTTTTGGTCATACGTTCCCCGGTGAAATCAATCTCAGTGATCGCCGAACCCAGGAGATGCCCTGCTTCACGGAATACGACCTCAATGCCTTCGTGTAACGAAAACTTCTTGTCGAGATCAACAGTTTTAAACAACGGAAATGTCGCCTTGGCATCTTCGACTGTATAGAGGGCTTTAGGATCCTGGTGTTTTGAGTATCCCTTTTTCCTTGCAAAAGCAGCCTCTTCTTCCTGGAGTTTGGCGGAATCAAGAAGAAGCAACTCCATCAATTCGGCGGTAGGTGGAGTACAATAGATAGGACCACTATAGCCATCGCGAACCAGCTTCGGAAGAAAGCCGCTGTGATCGATGTGCGCGTGACTTATTACGATCGCGTCGATGGATTTAGGATCAGCAGGAAACTCATCCCAGTTTCTCAGCCGCAGCTCTTTCAATCCCTGGAAAAGACCACAGTCGAAAAGAAAAGTGAAGCCATTTGCACTGATGAGATATTTGGATCCGGTTACACTACCTGCACCGCCGAGAAATCTGACCTTGACATTCATGCGTTATCGATGTATTGAGAATTCAACGAAGTTCTTTACGCTGGCGCTTTCAACAACACATGTCGTTACCACCGCAGCTGGTGGGCCAACATGACACCAGCGCACAAATTCCTCCAGCACTTCCGGGCTTCCCTCGACTTCAATATACACAGAGCCATCCTTTTCATTTCGAACAAAACCGGCAAGACCAAGGCGTCGGGCCTCCTCCTGAGCGGAGGCCCTATATCGTACACCCTGGACCCTGCCGGAGACGCGAATGTTCAGATGCTCCAGCTTTTCCATCAAAGTATATAGTCTGTACTTAGGAAAGCCGACTCGCGGTTGCGTATGATACGTGCAAGCATTTGCTTATTGGATTCATTGTCGCGCGTAGCCACCAATGTGCGAATCGAAAACACACGCAGCGCATCTGAAACCGACAACGTTCCTTCCGCTGAATCTTTACGACCGTTGAACGGGAACGTGTCCGGTCCGCGCTGACTTTGCGTATTGAGGTTTATCCTTCCCACCTGGTTTACAAAAGCATCCATCAAACGTGCAACGCGCTTGCTGTCTTCACCAAAGATGCTGACCTGTTGACCATAGTTTGAATTTACAACATAGCGTATGGCTTCTTCATCGTCTTCGAACGGTACGATAGGAACCACGGGGCCAAATTGTTCTTCATAGAACAGTCGCATCTTTTCGTTGACCGGGCAGAGTACTGCGGGATAGAAAAAGGTTTGGAAGCGTTCACCTCCGTTTTCATTTACTATTGACGCTCCGTGAGCTTTTGCATCGTCCACAAGTCCCTGAAGATATTCAACTTTTCCAGGTTCCGGGAGCGGAGTTAGTGACACCCCAGTCTCCCAGGGCATCCCCGGACGAAGTTTCTTCACGCCGTCGTTGAAGCGGGCTATGAATTCGTCAAGAATACTTTTATGCACAAGAAGGATTTTTAGTGCGGTACAGCGTTGTCCGTTAAAAGATAAACTGCCGGTGATACATTCAGCTACTGCATTGTTCAGGTCCGCGTCCGGAAGAACAATTGCCGGATTCTTTGCATCGAGGCCGAGTATAGCTTTCAGGCGGTGAGGTTTCGGGTGAAGCCGTTTCAGATCATTCGCCCCTTTGTTCGTTCCAATGAATGCGAACACATCAATCTTACCACTCTCCATAAGGGCACCTACTGTTTCGCGTCCCCGTCCATAAATGATGTTGATAACGCCCGCGGGGAAATTTGTACGGAATGCTTCGAGCAGCGGCCGAACCAGCAACACGCCATACTTGGCAGGTTTGAACACCACAGTATTACCCATAATCAGCGCCGGGATCAATGTCGTGAACGTTTCATTGAGTGGGTAGTTATACGGCCCCATACACAACGATACGCCTAGTGGTACACGGCGAATCTGAGCCATGAATCCCTGGTCCTCGATAAGCTTTGCTGAGTTCCGGTCGAGTTCTTTATATGCCTTGATCGTATCGCTGATATAATCACATGTCCGGTCGAATTCTTTTTCAGAGTCTTTTAACGTTTTACCGATTTCCCACATCAGCAATCGCACCACTTCATCGCGTTTACTTCTCATGTCTTTCAGGAAGCGTTCTACGTGTTCGATACGCTCGGTGACACTCAGCGTAGGCCACATGCCATGACCAAGATCATAGGCTCTGACTGCTGCATCGAGTGCTTCCAGCGATTCCTTGGAAGTAAGCAGCGGGGTGCTCCCCAGTATTTTTTGCGTTAGCTCCCCTTCCTTTCGTACGAAGACGGGGCTAAGCACCGGATTAAGGGGGCCGGTCCATGTACGAAGTTCACCATCGATCAGGTATTCGCGCTGTTCAACAGGCTGATCCAATCGATAGTTTTCCGGTATTGCATTCTCGTCAGGAAAAATGGATTGAAGCAATCCCGGCGTCATCAGTTCATTCATGATATTGGTTAGGATTAAAAGGTTGTTGTTTCTTATCAGATACTCAGGACGAGGCTCACGCCTGATGAAGTGCCAATTCGCGTAGCGCCAGCGTTGATCATTGCTTCGGCATCGGTGCGCGTCTTTATTCCGCCGGAAGCTTTGATGCCTACAGTCGCGGGAATCGATCGCTTCATAATAGCAATGTGTTCAGCCTTGGCTCCGGCAGGTGCAAACCCTGTCGAAGTTTTCACAAAATCAGTTCCGGCATCAGCACAAATCCGGCACGCCTCTTCAATTTCAACATTAGAAAGATAAGCTGTTTCTATGATAACCTTCAACAGTCTCCCGTGATCATGCACTGCCTTACTGCACTTGGCTACCTCGACTTTTGGCCACGGCATTCCGCTCTTAAAGGCACTTACGTTCCACACAACATCGATTTCATCGGCGCCGTTGCTTATGGCACGCTTAATCTCCTCCAGTTTGGTTTCCGTCATGTTGTATCCCAATGGGAATCCCGCCACGGTGACAAGTTTGATATTTGCACTCCCGATCTGACGGCGGGCGCGCTCAACCCAGAAGGGAGGGACACATACTCCAACGAAACCGTGTTTGATACCTTCGTCGACAAGCTTGTCGACATCATGGATAGTTATCCCGGGATTGAGATTTGTATGTTCGATGTAGGGCGCAAGGTTCATTAGGCGCAAGGTACAATTAAGATAAGGCACCGTGCAACCAAACTATTGTTCGGAAGACAATTTGGAAAACCTAATGACGGATGCCGCACTCTTTGCAGAATTTCATCTTGTGCGGGGGACGCTTCTTCGGCTTGCGCTTATGCCCGAAATACATCGGATCAGAATACTGCGGCTTTTCCATAATCTTCGCCGCCTTCTCGCGGGCCTTGGCCACTGCCGCTACCCGTTCGTAGTATTCACGCTGCTGGTCGTAAGTTACTTTATTAGATTTTTTCTTCGATTGGCGAGGCGCCATCGTTTCAGTCGTCGTACCCGGTGCCAGCGCTGAAGGGCTTGATCCGTAACCTGCCGCAGGACGATCATTTACCTGTTGCTTCTTCTTTTTTCTGGATTGCGCACTGACATCGGTTGCCGTCGCAACGAATAATAAGGCAAGGAATGCAATCAATAATCTCATACCGCAATAACAGCGTAAGGTAACAAAAATTGCCCTGGATCCGATAAACGGAGACTTCTCCGGTTGAATTGATCTGACTGGCCTAAAATGAAAATGCTCCCCGAATCCGGGGAGCAATTTTCGCACCTTTAACCCTAAACTAAATGATAATTAACCCAATCTAAACCTATTCAACGTCTCTGCTAACAGCAAAAAATCTTCGCGACTGTTTCGCTTTGACAATACAAAGATGCAGCGGACTGAACGTTTTAAAAACTTGGATGGGCGGGTCAACTTATGCGTGTAATATCTTCAGATAATTTGTCCCTGGATACGCGAACTACCGTGAAAACGTACCCGTCAAGGCGTCTCACTTGCAATATTGATCCAATTGGAATCTTGTCTTCGCGTCACCAAACTCAACAGCCTTCCTCCAATCAAAACATGCTTTGTCTTTTTTCTCGATCTGATAATAGAAGTTACCCCGCTGCTTGTAAAATGCCGCATTTTTCGGCTCAAGCCGAATGGCTTCATCAAGGTCAGCGATACCTGCACCGTAATCATCGAGGCCCGCACGGCAATTCGCGCGGTTGTAATAGGCTAGCGCGTCGTTCGGATTTGCACTCAACACCTGGTTGTAGTCCAGCAATGCCCCCTCGAAGTCTTCAAGCCCTTCTTTAATAAGGGCTCTGTTGAACTTGGCGTCGATATTTGACGGTTCAATTTCGACAGCTTTGTTAAGGTCAAGAACTGCCTCCTTTACGTTGTCGAGGCCCAGTTGTGCACGGGCTCTGTTTATGAATAGTGCAGCCGTATTCTCACCGGCGGCAGCAGCATTATCGAAGTCTGTTATGGCCTCCCTGTAAGCTTCATCTTCGAGGAACATCAGACCGCGCTTATAGTAAACCTCCTTGCTTTTAAGGCCTGATGCGATAGTCTTGTCGTAGTATTCGCGGGCTAGAACCGCACGCTTCAGCCTGTTGTAGTTCTCCGCCATGGCGAGGTAAAGGTTTCCATCCGGCTTGGAATAGAGCTTTTCAGCTGAGCGATAATCCTTCGAGGCATCTTCATATTTCTGAAGCACCACAAATGTTTCCGCCCTGTTTTCGAAAGCCTTGGCGTAGTCGGGCTTCCGCTTGATCGCCTCTGAAAAATCCGGTATTGCCTCCGTGTATTTTTCCAGCCGGAAGAGCGTTTTTCCGCGATTGTTGTACAACATCGGGTCTCTGACATCCAGTTTTATTGCTTGCCCGTAGTCTGCTACAGCCTCGTTAAACTTCTCCAATGAGTAGTTCGCATTCCCGCGGTGGAAATATGCCAGCCCAAGTTTGGCATCAAGGGCGACAGCTTGATCAAAATCCGCCAACGCTCCGGCAAATTCCTTGTTTTCGTACTTGCAGTGCCCCCTCATATCCCAGGCAAGAGCGCTTTGGACACCATTGCTAATCGCATAATCGAGATCGGCAAAGGCAGCTTTCAGATCACCGAGATAGTATTTCGACGCACCGCGTTTGTAAAACAATTCGGCGTCCTTGTTACCGCTATCTATGACTTTGGTAAAATCCGGAATCGCTTTCTCGTAGTCAGCCAATTCAAAATATGCCCCGCCGCGCAAAGCGAACGCATCTATTTCCCGGGAGGCCCCGGCTATTGCATTGGTCAGGTCAACAACACTTCCTTTGAAATCCCGTACCTGGTATTTCGACGCACCCGACATATAAAGATCTTCGGCAGTGGCCTCATTCCTTGAAATGACGATCGCGAAATCACGGATTGCAGCAGCAAAATCTTTCAGTGAATAATTGGCAGCAGCCCTGTTTCGGTTTGCCGTAACATAGTCAGACTTGATTCCCAATGCGCGGTCAAAATCAGTGATTGATTCTTTCGCCTGACCAGCCATTAACTTTGCCTTTCCGCGGTTATTGTATACCACTTCGTTGTTTAATCCGGCTGCAATCGCCTTATCATATCCGGCAACAGCCCCCGCGAAATCTGATTTTTTGAAACGCGCATTACCCAGTTCAAACAAGATGACCTGGTTTTTCGACTGCATTTCGAATGCTTTCTCAAGGTATTGAAGCGCTTCGTTTTCTTTTTTCAACTCGAGATGTGCGAGAGCAAGGTACTCCGTCAAGACGAGGTTTAGATCTGTTTGCTGACCTACGGCTTGCAAATCCGAAATACACTTCTCGAACTGTTGGGTTTTGAAGTGGAGCTTGCCACGCAGTTCGTACAATTGTGTCTGCTTCTCACCTTCTTTTTCCGCCCTTGTCAAATAGTCAATCGCGCGTTTTGCATCGATATCTTCAGTGAGAACGCCGAGATAAAAAAGTGCCTTTCCATCTTTGCCTCCTGCCTGGGCCCATTTCTCCAGCGATTCGCGAGCCAGGTCTTTCTTGGCTGTATGATAGGCCGAAATTCCCAGCATCCGCCATAGATCTGAATCCGATCCTTCACCCGCCTTTGCTTTCTCAAGGTCTGTCACCACCGCTGCATATTGTTCAAGTGCAAATTGTGCAGTGCCCCTGTTCAGGTATGCTTTGGAGTAATCACCTTTCAGCTGGATCGCTTTGTCAAAATCGGAAATGGAGCCCTTGAAATCCTTCAGATTCATTTTTGCCTTTCCACGATTGTTCCACAATACCGCGTCAGATCCATCGGCCTCGATTGCCTGATCGTACCGCTGGATTGCCTCTTTGTACTGATCGCTCAGAAAGTGGATGTCACCGAGGTTTCGAAACGCATCCGCGCCTTTGTATCCGGCGCTTATTGCCTGTTCGAGGTATTTCTTTGCATTCGCGTTATCTTTTTGATAGAAAGATGCATTGCCAAGCGCTGCAACGACCTCCTTGTCATTCACCCCACCGCTTACCGCACGGGTAAGCATGTCAACGGCAGCAGCGTACCCTTTCAGTTCGTAGTGACACATTCCTGTTGCACCGAATACGTTCGGATCATTCACGCCCAGCGACATGGCCGTAGTAAGATTCTTCGTTGCCTCGCTGCAGTTTCCTTCGTTGGCGTAGCTCAATCCGAGCATGGTGAACACATCTTTATTCTTAACGCCCTTGCTCACTACCGCGGCCAGCGCTTCGATGGTACCTTTGTAATTGGATGTGTTATAACGGGCGGTGCCGAGCTTCTGAAGGAACTCACTCTCTGATCTGCCCGACGAAGCCAGTTTTTCAAGGTCATCTGCGGCGGGTTTCCAGTTTCCGGCTTTTAGATTCGCCTCCGCCCTGTTTTCAATCGCCAATTCATACTCGGCTTTGATCGACAGCGCTTTGGTATAATCGGCAATCGCGCCAGGGACATCGTTTGTCTGGTATTTCGCCTTACCGCGATTGTTATACAGCACAGGGTCTTCAATACCCGCCGATACGGCTTTATCATACGACTTAATCGCCGAAGCATAGTCATTGGTCTGGAACCGGAGATCCCCTAATAATCTAAACACCACTGCATCATCCCATCCAAGCGAAACGGCTTTCTCGAGATCCGATACTGCATTCGTCATATCCTTCAATGCGAATGCCGAACTTCCCTTGTAGTAGTATGCTTCTTTGGTGGCGGCACCTGATTGTATGGCACGGCTAAGAAGTTCTACGGCGTCTTTGTGTGCTTCCGATTTCGACTGACATATGCCCAGTTGAAGAAAGACATCCTTATCAACAACACCCATCGACACTGCAGCCGTAAGGCTCTTGATCGTCAAAGTGCAGTTGCCAAGCGCGGCGTGGCTGAGTCCATGCATGCGCAGAGTTTCCTTGTCGCGGATTCCCTTCGCTATGACAAGGTCGAAGGTTTCTGCAGAACCGCGAAAATCGCTCATTGAAAATTTACCTTTTCCAATTTTGGCCAGTATTTCACCGTCAGACCTTCCGGAAGCAATTATCTTTTCGAAATCTTCATTTGCTCCCTTCCAGTCCTGCAGAGAAAAACGTGCTTCCGCGCGGTTCTCGGTAGCTCTGAGGTATCCGGGATTTAGCTCAAGGGCTTTGTCAAAATCGACGAGCGCACCTTTGTGATCTCCCAGCATAGTGCGAGCTTTGCCGCGGTTGTTATATACTACGGCGTCTTTAACTCCACCACTGATCGCTTTGTCATAATTCGTGATAGCATCCCTGTAGTTCTCCATGCGGAACTTCGCATTTCCGAGGTTGGCATAGGATACCGGAGCGACATTGCCCATACTTACAGCTTTCTCCAGATCGGCGGCAGCGCCTTGAAAATCGTCGAGGTAGTAACGGGTATTTCCACGGCTTTCAAAGAGTTCTGCTGACGAAATCCTTGACTTTACCGCCTCATCGAGATCAGATTTGGCCTTGGCGTATTCTTTCAGATTGTAGAATGCTACGCCGCGTTTGGCATATGCTTCCTTATTGCTGAAACCCGCATTGATCAACTCGGTGAGTTGTTGCGATGCTCCGGAATAATCGCCAGACTTGAGTGCCTGTTGAGCACGACTCCATCGCGCATTCAGCAAGGAGTCTGTTTGCTGCGAATAACAGGTAAATGAAATCAGAATGGATATTAGTAAGACAAGGGAAATACGCGTATACATGATTTGTACGGTCAGAACAACAAAATTATCAAATCGGCCAGAATTGACGATTCAATGACCCCCCATATCTTACATGTATGGTGACGGAGGGAAAAACCCACCCCCTCAGCTACTTCTTCACAATAAGCAGGAGATCGAGGGCCTCGGTCATATCCTGAACCACCACATAGTCTTCGTGCCGGATATCAGAAACCAGGGCATTATTGCCCTTCTGAAGCTTGTTCCTGTTCCAGCGGTTCAGCAACTCATAAGGAATTCTGAGCAATGAAGCTGGAAGTCGGTATTGCAGGTTCAAGACATCCAGTTTTGTAAATTTCTCCACCGACCTCTTATTCTGCTCGTAATAGGCCATGACTTTTGCATTTCCGGAGATGCCTTTCATCTCAACCGATTTGAAAATTGTCTTTGCCAGACTTTCCAGTTCCTCCGGAAGATACTCGCGGATATGCCATGGATTGCGTGTAAGGGACATCTTGCGGTTGGGTGTCGTGATCAGGGCGGTACCTCCGGGCTTTAACACGCGGTGAATTTCCCTGAGAAAATACTTGTCGTCCCTTATATGTTCAATAACCTGAAAACTGATGACCGTATCGAATGCGTTATCCGGAAGCCCTTCAAATGGTGGGATATTCATACTGCGGAATGAAGCCTGCGGGAATTTGGCCTTCAGGCTTTCAATCACCGGACCGATCTTATCAATGGCCGTAAAGGATGATGATTTCGGAACGATAATACTGAGCCCCCGGCCCTCACCACATCCGACTTCAAGCACATCACCATGAACGTAGTTCTGTGCAACAACGTACGCCTTATACAGCCGTTGATGAATTGGATTGTCGGAAGGAATATCCTCACTGGTGATCTCAGTTGTATATATCTTAGCCATGTCAGCTGCTAAAATAAGCTGGCGTTTCGGATAAAGAAAATATCCCGGAGTTCTGATTCCTATTTAGATTCTCGCATGTATTGGGGCTGGTGCGACAACCAGATCTGCCCTCCTTCGGCTAATGATCCTGGTTCCATGCTCCGTTCATCTTCCGTTCATCCTCCGTTCATCCTCCGCTCAGCTGCCTTCCCTACTTTATTGCTTAAAATTTGATTGACTAGAGACTGATCTGTTACCCCGAGACAGCATCAGAGAAATCACCGCCTCATTAACCTAACCGAAGGGCATTGAGAGGAACTAAATGAATCGGCTTTTCGTACTTTTGAAAACCTTGTGTAATTTTCGTCTGCATATGCGATTACTAATCTATCTGTTGCTCATTGCCCCTTTGGCCACATCAGCTCAGGCATTGAGGGACATAAACTATAGTTACCTTTACAGTACCAATACTCCCGTTACGGTTAAATTTCAAACGGTAAGGCATACTGGTAACTGGACGACATTTGTTGAACTCAGCCTGACTGACACAACGCAAAAGATTGATGATTATGAGATTCAGCTCGAAACCCGTGCGTCTTTGAGCGACAAAGAAGGAAAGCCGATTTCATTTAATACGGAAGACCTCATCACAGATCGACGTCGGATATCCGCGCAAGTGTCGACGCCGTTGCAGGAGCAGCCTATGGTCCTTGCGGCAAGGGTTTTTAATCGTCCAAAGAACCGCGCCTGGTACTTTTACACGATCCTCGAACCTAAGTATCCAATTGTTTTCGGATTAAAAGCCGAAGGGCGCCCACTTTTGCATAACTACCTGTCAGGAACGAAACAGGTTTCACTTTCAGGGGAGGCCCAACGCGTGGCCGTCGCCTATTACGATGATGTTTTTCCGCCCGCGCCGTTGCCATTCGCAGAACAACTTGGCCGCGTATCGCGAGGCATGTCTGTTGATTCATCATTTTATCTCGATTCGAACGAGCCGTTTTCCCTCGACCGCCGCGGCCTTTATCTGCTTCAGGCAGACACTAACGCCGCCGAAGGCCTTGCGTTGAGGGTTGATGACGATTATCCAAAATATCGAAAGGTTGAAAGTCTGGCCGAACCGCTGGTCTACATCTGCACGAAGCAGGAGTTTAATCGCATCAAACAAGCGCAGGGTGATAAACGTGCCTTCGATCGTGTTATCCTGAGTATCACCAAGGATGCAGCCCGCGCAAAGACCTTAATGCGGAATTACTTCCGACGCGTTGAACAGGCTAACACCTACTTCTCATCGTATAAAGAAGGATGGAAAACTGATCGCGGAATGATCCTTATCATCTTCGGACAGCCGTCGGAAGTCTTCCGATTCGGCGATCGCGAAGTCTGGAGTTATAAAAACGAATCATTCAAGGCCACGTTCGAATTCGCGAAAGCTCCTTCCTTGTTTGATCCTGAAAACTTCGTGCTTATCAGGAGCAAAAAGTATGAGCAGACGTGGTACGAAGTTGTAGACCTGTGGCGTAACGCCCGCCCTTTGTGATGGCAGATCAACCTAATCTCTATATTGTGCCGACGCCGATAGGCAACCTCGCTGACATCACCCTTCGTGCGTTAGACATCCTGAAATCAGTTGATGTGATACTCGCGGAAGACACGCGAACATCGGGCTTTCTTTTGAAACACTACCAGATCGAGAAACCCTTACAAAGTTTTCACAACTTTAATGAGCACCGGATTCTCGACAACCTTGTCGGGCGGATGGAATCAGGTGAACGCATGGCACTCGTGAGCGATGCCGGAACGCCAGGAATATCAGACCCCGGATTTCTTATCATTCGGGCGGCGCTTCATGCAGGATTAATCGTCGAATGCTTGCCAGGACCAACCGCATTTGTTCCCGCTCTTGTGAAATCTGGCTTGCCAATCAACCGGTTTATTTTCGAAGGATTTCTCCCTCACAAAAAAGGACGACAAACAGCTATAAAAAATCTGGTTGACGAAAAGCGGACCATGGTTTTCTATGAGTCTCCCTTTAGGCTCGTAAAAACGCTCGAGCAATTCAGAGAACACTTCGGCGCTGACCGACTAGCTTCCGTTTCGAGAGAACTCACCAAGAAATTCGAGGAGACAGTAAACGGCACCATCGACGAATTGCTGCAGCATTTTTCCAAACGGGATGTGAAAGGCGAAATTGTTATCATCGTTTCCGGAAAAGACTACGCCTTCCATAACGCTGATATTTCTCCCGATGATACCGAATAAAAAGAATTGGTTTTTAGCCTAATCCCGACTAGATTCAAACCTTAACATCAGCTACGAGTCATGGATTACTTGCAGATTAAGAACGAGGTTATCAACATATGTGAAGAAGTTGGAGTTTTTATACGGAAGGAGGCAGAACACTTCGATCTGTCGCGCATCGAACGCAAAACATCCTTCAACAATCTTGTTTCGTATGTCGACAAAGAGGCTGAACGGACTCTCGTCACAGCTCTTAAGAAAATAGTCCCCGAGGCGGGGTTCATCACGGAAGAGGGAACGGTTGAACAAGGTGCAGAAGCTGACTACCATTGGATCATTGATCCTTTGGATGGAACAACGAATTTTCTTCACGGTCTTCCTGTATATGCAATCAGTGTTGCGCTGACATATAAAAGCCAGCCTGTCGTTGGAGTTATTCACGACATCATCAGGCGCGAATCGTTTCATGCTGCTGAAAACGATTATGCTTACTGCAACTCGCAAAAAATCAGCGTATCAGCAGTACCAACGATCAGTGAAAGCCTGCTCGCCACCGGTTTTCCGTATCATCACAACGCAAAAGCTGATGCATACCTGGAAATCATCAAGATATTCCTTGAGCGAACTCACGGCATCCGTCGACTTGGCAGTGCTGCCATGGACCTCGCCTACGTTTCATGTGGACGTATGGAAGGGTTCTTCGAATATAACCTGAACCCATGGGATGTTGCCGCGGGTATTCTTATCGTGAAACAAGCCGGCGGAACTGTCAGTGATTTCAGTGGCGGATCCAATATGCTTTTCGGAAAAGAACTTTGCGCCTCAAATGGAAAAATACATCAGGAGATGTTGTCTGTTATCGACGACTACTGGAACTAGCCCGGATTAAAAGAACACACATTATTATTTCAACACCGTTATGAAAAACAAGTTTCTCCCATTTCTCATTACATTCATTTTGTCATTTACCTGGGCATGGGCTCAGCAAAATCTCGACACCCCACTTCCTACGGATCCGAAAGTAAAAATCGGCAAGCTGAAGAACGGTCTTGCGTACTATATACGACAAAACTCCAGGCCGGAGAAGAAAGTTGAACTTCGACTGGTAGTCAATGCCGGGTCAATTCTTGAAGACGACGATCAGCAAGGACTGGCCCACTTCACCGAACATATGGCATTTAACGGAACGAAAAATTTTCAGAAGAATGACCTCGTTTCTTTTCTTCAGTCGATAGGCGTAGAATTCGGAGCAGACCTTAACGCTTACACCGGCTTCGATGAAACAGTGTACATTCTGCCCATCCCTACCGAGAAAAAGGTAAACGTTGAAAAAGGTTTTCAAATCCTTGAAGATTGGGCAAGCGCAATTGCCTTCGAAGACGCGGAAATCGACAAAGAGCGTGGCGTAGTGCTTGAAGAATCACGTATCGGTAAAGGCGCCGAAGACCGAATGTTTCGCGCTGTATATCCAAAGTTGTTTGAAGGATCAAAGTATGCTGAACGCCTTCCTATCGGAAAAGACGATATCCTCAAAAACTTTCAGTACGATGCCATTAAACGGTTCTATCGCGATTGGTATCGTCCTGACTTGATGGCCGTAATCGTCGTTGGCGACATCGATCCCAATGAGGCCGAGTCATATATCAAAAAGTACTTTGAACACATCCAGGGACCGGGGAATCCCCGCCCTCGCGAAGAAACGCCAGTCTATCCACGCACGAAATCAGAAGGGATTGTCGTGACTGATCCTGAAGCGACAAATCATGTACTTGAGGTTCATTATGCCTACAAGAAAGAAAAGACGGATGAAACACTCGGAGATTACCGACGGTATCTGGTACGCAGGCTATTTACATCCATGCTAAGCCAACGCATGCAGGAATTGACTCAAAAAGCCGAACCTCCTTTCATCTTTGGGGGAACGTTTATTGGCGGATATGCCAGAGGTTATGAAGAGTTTCAAAGTCTTGCCTACATCGGACAAGGAGGTGTTGAACCGGCGTTAAAAGCCCTGATTGTTGAGAACGAACGCGCACGGAAATTTGGTTTCACAGAAGCTGAACTCGACCGGACAAAGAAGATGCTGTTGAAGTCCATCGAACGCAGCTATAATGAACGGGATAAGACCGAGTCAGGAAATCTTGTTCAGGAGTACATCCAGCACTTCCTTTCGAAAGAACCGATCCCGGGAATTGAAAACGAATTCGAATACCACAATAAGTTTCTTGAAGGCATTACGCTTGAAGAAGTGAATAAGTATGCAGCGGAAATCGTTCCCGCGGATACCGATCCCAAACTCGTCGTTCTCACCGGGCCCGACAAAGCGAGTTTTGAAATTCCAACCGGTGAAGAATTATTGTCCATGGCCGAAAAAGCCGCCCACGCGGAAGTTGCTGCCTATGAAGAAAAATCAGTAGCGGCATCGTTAATGGAGAAAGCTCCGGCGGCAGGAAAAATTACGGCTGAAAAGAAAAACAGCGTTCTCGGTACTACTGAAATAACTTTTGCCAATGGTGTTAAAGTGATTCTTAAACCGACTGACTTTAAGAATGACCAGGTCATCATGAACGCCACCCGTTTTGGAGGTCAATATCTCTTCGATGTAAAGGACCGTTTCAGCGTAGAATATGCCTCGACTATCGTAAGCCAGATGGGCGTTGCTGAATTTTCGCCTGTAGATTTGAGAAAAGTTCTCGCAGGAAAAAATGCAAATGTTTCGCCAAGAATAGGTCCGCTTTCAGAATCACTCAGTGGTGGAAGCAGTGCCAGCGACATCGAGGCAATGCTTCAATTGGTTTACCTCCACTTCACGGCGCCGCGTGAGGACAAGGACCTGTTCCAGTCATTCGTTTCGAAACAGCAGGCGCTGTACCAGAACATGATGTCGGACCCACAGTTCACATTCCAGGATTCCATCGTCAGAATCCTTTACAATAATCATCCCTGGGCACCCAAGTTGCCGAGACCAGAAAACTTCGCCCAGATAAAACTGGACAGGTCGATGCAGGTTTACAAAGACCGCTTTGGTAATGCGAATGGATTCACCTTCGTCTTTGTTGGCGCATTCGACGTCAACAAAATAAAACCACTGCTGGCCACATACATCGGAAGTCTTCCCTCCAAAAAATTAAAACCCGCATACAAAGATTCCGGTGTCCGTCCTGTCAAGGGGGTCGTGAAGAAAGAAGTGCGGAAAGGCACCGAACAAAAGAGCTTCATCCGAATGTTCTGGAATGGCGAGGCACCGTGGTCACCTGAAGAACAGATGAAGCTTCAGGCCTTGACGGAAGCACTGAATATCAAGCTGATTGAAAGCCTCCGCGAGGAGCTGGGAAGTATCTACGGAGGAGGAATGTTTGGAACTTTAAGCAAACATCCCTATAACAGCTTTAGTGTCGGGGTTTCTCTTCCATGCGGACCTGAAAATGTTGATGCCTTGATCAAGGCAACACACGAACTCATTGAAAAAATTAAAGCCGAAGGACCTGCTGAAGACGATCTGAATAAAGTAAAGGAAACATGGCGTCAGCAACATGAAGTGAATCTCAAGGACAACGGCTTCTGGGCTCGTCATTTGATTCAAAGTATAGAATTAGGCACTGACCCTGAGCGATTGTTAAGCTATCAGGAACGCTTGAGAAGCCTTTCAACGAAGGATGTCCAGGACGCTGCTAAGAAATATCTCGATATGAAAAATTACGTCGAGGTAGTTCTTTATCCGGAGAAATAATCTAATTGAGCATTAAGGAAAACGGAACCTGTATTACTGAAGGTTCCGTTTTTTGTTCATTTTATTCGTAACGCAACGATCTCACGGGGTTAGCAGCTGCGGCACGGAAGGATTTGTAGCCAACAGTCAGCAGCGCTATGGCAATGGTCACTGCAAAAGCAATGATAAAGATTGACGGACCGAGGGTAATGCGATAGGCGAACTCATTGAGAAACTGTTGCATTGCCAGCCATCCTAATGGGACCGCGAGAACAAATCCGGCCACAATAAATTTCATATAGCTCCAACTGAACGTGAAAAGGATGTCCTCCACGGATGCTCCCATCACCTTTCTTACGCCAATCTCCTTCGTTTTCTGGTTGCTCATAAACGACACCAGACCAAATAATCCGAGACAGCCGATGAATATCGCAATGGATGTAAACATGGCTAGCAGATTCGTGATCCTTCGCTGACCATCATAGAAAGTTCGAATATTCTCATCGAGAAAGCTGTATTCAAACAGGTGCTCGGGATAGAGGCTTTCCCATTTTTGTTTGATGGTCTCAATTACTTCATTAGCACGTGCAGTATTGATTTTTACAGCCATCATCTTATAATTGTATGCATTGGTAAATAGCAACGTGGGTTCTATTTTGTTTTGCAGCGACGTAGTATTGAAATCACGAACAACACCTATTACGGGATAGTCCTTACGGTATAAAGTAACTATTTTACCTATTAGATCTGCCGGATTTTCGTATCCACAGAACTTCGCAAAACTTTCGTTTGCCATTATTCCAGTGATGGTATCGCGGGGCTCAACATTTCTTCCCGCTGTTAGTTCCAGTTTAAACACATCGAGGTAGTCCTCATCAATTTGCTTGTACTGCGTTGTATACTCGACAGGATCATCCTGCAGCAGAAATCCCGTCTTATTCGTCTCCCCTGAAAAGGGCGCTGCACTTCCCAATGTAACTCCTTCGATGCCCGTCATGCGCGCCACATCATCCTTGAAGGCCTTTCTCAGGCTGATATTTTGTGTTTGATCAGACGAGGTTGCCGGCACCGGTACAAGGACAATGGCCTCTTTCGCAAAACCGAGATCCTTTTCCAGGAAAAAGTCAGTCTGACGAATGAGAACAATAGTTCCGATGATGAAGAACTGAGAAACGAAAAACTGAAATACCACCAGTGCTCCGCGCATGAAGAAACCGCCGGAGGCTCTATTGCCAATCTTGTTTTTAAGAGCCAGCGCAGGACTATAAGACGAGACTACGAGCGCCGGATAGAATCCCGAGAACAAGGAAACAAATACCAGCGTACCAATCAGAAACAACACAAGCGTTGGATTTGTCAGGAGGTTTAGCTGAAGATTCAATTCGAGGAATGGATTGACGAATGTAAGCGCAAGCTGGGCCAACGCCAGTGAACACATCACCGCGATGAATGTTACAAGGGTGGTCTCGCCCATGAACTGGAGGATCAACTGAGCACGTGTGCTACCCATCGCTTTCCTGACTCCAACTTCCTTTGAACGCTTTATCGCATCAGCAGTGGCGAGGTTGATGAAGTTGATACATGCCGTGAAAATCAGAATGGCGGCGATTGCACCAAGTACATACAACATCGGACGCGGAATCGTCTGATACGTATAAGTTTCGAAACGTGTATCAAAATGAAAGCTGGTCATCGGAAGTATGATGTACTCCCCTTTGTGAGACTCACCCCGGTATTTTCGGGTGAACGATTCCATCCTCGCCTGGAGGTCTTCGATTTTCTGATCTTCCTTCAGCAGGAAATAACAGTGCTCATCACTCCAAACGCTGTTCCATCCCTTCGCTTCATTGGCAGTTTTGATGGTGGGATACGAAAAGACAAGTTCAAAAGGAAAATCTGAGTTGTCAGGTGGGTTGCCCATCACGGCAGAGATGCTGAAGGTATGGTCGCCATATTCGATGAGTCGACCAACGACATCAGTGGTATTAAAGTACTTTTCTGCAAGGCGGGTTGAGATTACCGCCTTATTGGGTTCATCAAGTGGCGTTTCAGCGTCACCGGAAAGAATAGGATGATCAAAGATCCGAAAGTATCCCGTTTCTGAAAATACCACTCCGCCGGTTTCCATGAATTTCAAGTCCGACTTGCCGGTCTGCGGCAGACGAACCAGCGCATTTGCCCGATACGAAGTAAAAACAACTTCCTCCGCTTCAGGAAAATCATTGGCAAAAGCATCGCGTAACGGCGAAGGCACACCGGCGTGAAAACTTATGCTGCCGTTGTCCTCACCCTGATGGACAATCCTGTAGATACGATCTTTCTTACTATGGTATCGGTCGAAACTTGCATGATGCGATATCAAGAGAATCAAAATAATACTGCAGGTAATCCCAAGGGTTAGGCCAGCCAGGTTAAGTATACTGCTGGTCTTTTCCCGAAAAAGATTTCGGATGGCACTTTTCAGATAATTGGATAGCATAGTCTTATTGTATGTCGTACGCAATGACCAAGAGAATGCCAGTCAGCGAATCGGCTTATTTATTGCAGGGAAAGCGATTTCCGGCTTTCAGGTGTACAAAATGCCGTTTTTATTGTTCGTATGCGGACGATTTGAGAACGAATCTGTGGCTGGATCGGTTACAATGAAAAAGCTTATTAAATTTGACCATGGTTCAAAACTTCATTATCCTGATCGTCTTTCTTTGGGCCGTCGCCTACGTTGGAAGGATGATCTATCAGGGCTTTCAAAGCCGGTCTGGCTGTTCACAGGGGTGCGGGAAGTGTTCCATCGATTTTAGCAAGATTTCCAAAGAAATAGAAAGCCGCAAGGGCTGATTAAGCCCATACCTTCGTACCCTCTGTACAATTCCGGCAAATCTCAATTTCATTGCGGGAGCCCAGCAATGTGGATCGGAAATTTTGATACTCCCGATTAAACCAGATTTCGTGAAAAGAGTTTTTATTGAGATCCCCCATCTGAAACCGGGCATCTTTATCAAAACAGCATGGCACTACCTTTCCATCCCAGGTCACAACACTGCTATGCCACATTTTCCAGCAATGGTTGAGTAACTCGTTTTTTATGCGGTAACGCCCGTCTGCACCTTTTCGATAGCGTGAGTATTTCTCATTTACCGGTAACAGCGGCGAACCTTTTTCAAAATCGTAAATCTGAGCAGTTTTCAGCACTACGTCATCGACGCCCAACTTTTTTGCAAGTCGGTAAACTTCAGGGATCTCGTGTTCATTCTGCCTTACGACCAGGAATTGAAACACGACATGAGGCGTACGCGATTTCATTTTCCTTTTCCACTCCACGATTTTGGAAGTCCCGTCGAGAACCTTCCCGAGAGATCCACCCACACGGTACGATTCATAGGACGCCTGGGTTATGCCATCTATGGAAATGATAAGACGATCCAACCCCGAGGCTACTGTTTTTTGGGCGGTGTCGTCCTTGAGAAAGTGCGCGTTTGTTGAGGTCGATGTATAGATACCACGGGACGAAGCATATTCGACCATCTCCGTAAACCTTGGATGCAAATAGGGCTCACCCTGGAAGTAGAACGTCAACCAGGTTAGCGTGTCTTTCAGTTCATCAATAGTTTTTTGAAACAGCTCGCGGGTGAGCATGCCTGTAGGACGCGTAAACGACCGCAGTCCACTGGGGCACTCAGGACAACGCAGGTTGCACGACGTTGTGGGTTCTATGGACAGCGCGATGGGTAAACCCTTGATCAGAGGCCGACCTGTAGTCCTAGACCTGTAAAAGCTCGACAAAACCCGCACCATATTGATAGATTTCTTCAACGTCAACTTTGAGGCAAGATTTATCTGGTCGTTCCACCTTCCGGGCATACGGGCAAGATCAGGATTTGTCGTTATCTTTCGAAAGCGTTTCGAAAATTATGAAAAGAATTCTCAGCATTTTTCTCCTGGTACCATTTCTCTCGTTAGGACAAAACTTTCGGCTATCCGACCAGGCAGAAATCTCGATCATTACCTGCGGCCCTTTTCAGGGCGAATTATATTCAGCCTTTGGCCACAGCTCATTCCGGGTTTACGATCCACAAAACGGGTACGATGCAGCCTATAATTATGGCGTCTTCAGCTTTAATCAGCCCAATTTCTACCTGAATTTCGCCCGTGGATATCTTTACTATCAATTAGGCGTTTACGACTACCAAAGTTTCGAAGAACATTATGTTGCAGCAGACCGATATGTGCATGAGCAGGTGTTGAATCTGACACAGGCGCAAAAACAAAAAATGTTCGACTATCTCCAATGGAATTCACTTCCTCAGAACAGGCATTACCGGTATGATTACTTCTACGACAATTGCGCCACCAAGATGCGCGACGTAGTTGCTCACGTTTTGGGCGAAGACATCCGATTCGATGGTTCTTACATTACCACGGATTACACGATTCGAGAGCTCACCGATATATACCTCAAGGAGCAGCCATGGGGTGACCTTGGAATTGATATTTGCCTCGGTCTTCCAATGGATAAAAAGGCAACGCCCGCCGAGTACATGTTCCTCCCCGACTATGTTGAATCCGCTTTCGACAACGCATTCATCCGACGCAACGGAGAGGAAGTACCTGCTGTAAAAACGAAAAACCTTATTCACGATTCGCGTGATCAGGTAGCCACGAAACGTGTATATACACCGTTGATCGTGTTCTCATGTTTTCTTCTCGTGGCGATATTCGTCACGTATCGCGACCTCCGTCGCAAAAGCATTTCAAAGTGGTTTGACGTAATCTTATTCGGTGTAACCGGATTGATTGGGGTGCTTTTGTTTTTCCTGTGGTTCCTTACGGATCACAATGCAGCCGCAAGAAACCTTAATATTCTCTGGGCGCTGCCGTTGCATCTCGTGGCTGTGATGGCATTCCTCAGAAATCCCACATGGCTGAAGTATTATTTTGGAGTCGTAGCCGTACTGTCACTCATCCTGTTGATCACGTGGTTTGGCTTGCCGCAAAAACTTCACTATGCCCTTATTCCCATAGTGATTTCACAAGGGTTGCGGGCTTTTACGGAATACAGGCTGAGATAAAAAAAGCACCGTTTTACGGTGCTTTTAGAATGATAGTAAAACCGGTCCCTATAAATGTATCGGGCGGTTTTCAGTCGCCGCGAGACAGGCTTCCTTGAACGCCTCCATATATGTCGGGTGTGCATGCGACATCCTTGAAACATCCTCCGCAGATGCTCTGAACTCCATTGCCGTTACAGCAGCGGCGATCATATCGGCAGCACGGGCTCCAATAATATGGACCCCAAGAATTTCATCCGTAGCCTTATCAGCAAGAACCTTTACAAGGCCATCGGTATCCATGCTTGCACGGGCGCGCCCAAGTGCCTTGTATGGAAATGATCCAACCTTATAAGCTCTGCCTTGTTCCTTCAGCTGCTCTTCTGTGTAACCCACACTTGCCACCTCCGGCCACGTGTACACCACACCAGGGATAAGCAGATAGTTTATATGAGGTTTCTGCCCTGCGAGCTGTTCAGCTACCATTACCCCTTCTTCTTCTGCCTTATGGGCAAGCATCGCTCCGCGAACAACATCTCCAATTGCATAGATGTTATCCACCTTGGTTCTGAGGTGATCATCAACCGAAATCTGACCTTTAACTGTTTCGATGCCTACCTTATCAAGGCCAAGACCTTCCGTATAAGGACGGCGACCAATGCTTACAAGGCAGTAATCTCCTGCAAGGGAGATCGCATCTCCTCCGTTCTTAGGCTCAGCTTTTACCGTTACTTCCTTGCCTTTGCTTTCCACGGCAGTGACCTTGTGGCCGAGGTAAACTTCAATACCAAGTTTCTTCGTGATCTTAAGAAGCTCCTTACCCATCGTTCCGTCCATGGTTGGTATCAAGCTGTCGAGGTACTCAACAACCGACACCCTGGCGCCCAGGCGCGCATAGACAGAACCAAGTTCCATTCCGATTACGCCACCACCAATCACAATAAGATGCTTCGGGACTTCTTTCAGTTCCAATGCTTCTGTACTGGAGATGATTCGTTTTTTGTCGAACGGAGCAAACGGAAGCGGTGTGGGCTTTGAACCAGTTGCAATAATTATCTTCTCAGACGTAATGGTAGTTTCCTTTCCGTCTTTGCCGGTAATCTTAATTGTATTCTTATCCACGAACGAACCGACACCGTGATGAACGTCGATTTTGTTCTTTTTCATCAGGTACGCAATGCCGTCGACGTTCGATTTCACAACTCCGGCTTTGCGCGTGATCATCTGCGAAAGATTTACTTTCGGCGCAGGAATTTCAATCCCGTGTTCCTGGAAGTGTTCCTTAGCATTGATGAAGTGCTCGGAAGAATCAAGAAGTGCCTTACTTGGAATACATCCTACGTTAAGGCAGGTACCTCCAAGTGTATCATATTTTTCAATGATGGCTGTTTTAAAACCAAGCTGCGCACAACGGATCGCGGCGACGTATCCGCCAGGACCTGAACCAATAACCGTGACGTTATATTGCATAGTAATTTCTTAAATCGTTGAATGATGTACAGAATCAGAATCGTTCCCAAATCCAGGTAACTTAAACGCCCAGGATCAAGCGACCCGGATCTTCAAGCATTTCCTTCACACGGACGAGGAAACTCACCGATTCACGACCATCGACGATGCGGTGATCATACGACAGCGCGACATACATGATTGGTCGTACCACAACTTCGCCTTTAACTACCACTGGCCGTTCAACGATGTTGTGCATTCCAAGGATCGCCGATTGCGGAGGGTTGATGATCGGCGTTGACAGCATTGACCCGAAAACACCACCATTTGTGATCGAGAAGGTTCCTCCCGTCATTTCATCGATAGACAGCTTTCCATCACGTCCACGCGTAGCCAGTCGGATCACTTCACTTTCGATCTGGGCAAAGCTAAGCTGGTCAGCGTTGCGGATCACAGGTACTACCAGACCTCTTGGTGTTGATACCGCGATTGAGATATCGCAATAATCGTGGTAAATGATTTCGTCTTTGTCAATGGAAGCATTCACGGCCGGGAACTCCTTCAAAGCAGCGCATACTGCTTTGGCAAAGAATGACATGAAGCCCAGACCTACGCCATATTTTTCCTTGAACTTGTCTTTGTATCTGCTTCGAAGATCCATCACCGGTTTCATGTCCACTTCGTTGAACGTAGTGAGCATCGCCGTTTCGTTCTTTACTGAAACAAGGCGGCGTGCAATGGTCTTGCGCAGCGATGTCATCTTCTCACGGCGCTCGTCGCGACTGCCGCCAACCGAAATGGTCGGAGGGCCCGAGGGTGCAGCCTTATCCGCTTTTTCGGGAGCAGAGGCTTTCGCTTTTTGAGCATCGTCTTTTGTTATCCGACCTCCGACACCTGAACCTTGAACCTGATTGGCTGGAATTCCTTTTTCATCCAGGATCTTAGCCGCTGCGGGAGAAGGATGACCAGCTGCATAATTCGTGCCCTTTGCGGCAGGAGCGGAAGTTGGTGTTTCCGCGGCAGGCGCTTCTTTGGCAGCAGGAGCGCCTTCGGCTACTTCAATACGGCATATCAGTCCTCCGATCGGCAAAGTCTCCTTTTCTTTTGCGACAATCCGCAACACACCATTTGCTTCTGCAGGAAGTTCAAACGTGGCTTTATCGGATTCCACCTCTGCAATAATTTCATCAAGCTTCACAAAGTCGCCATCCTTCTTCAGCCATGTTGAAATCGTAACTTCCGTGATCGATTCACCGACTGCCGGAACTTTCATTTCCTTTATTTCACCAGTCGCTTTAGGACCGGCATTTTCTTTCTTAGCCGCCGAAGCCTTGGCCGGTTCAGCAGCTGGCGCTGATGCCTGCGCCCCTTCAGCTATCTCGCAGATGACTTCACCGATTGGCACCGTTTCCCCCTGTTGTTTCAGGATTTTCAGGACACCCGCACTTTGTGCCGTGAGCTCGAAAGTAGCCTTATCTGATTCCAGCTCGGCAATCACTTCGTCAAGCTTCACTACGTCGCCGTCCTTCTTAAACCAGTTGGCGATTGTAACCTCTGAGATCGACTCCCCAACTGTGGGTACTTTAACTTGATATGCCATTTAACCTATTTCTTTTTTGATGTGGATTTCGTTTTAGAGTCTCCTTGTCACTCAGATTTCAAATGCCTTCTGAATGATCTTGTCCTGTTCAACCTTGTGAATCTTCGAGTAACCAGTTGCAGGCGATGCACTTGCTTTCCGTGAGATGTACTCAATATTCTGCTTAGGCATCATGCGCTGAATGAACGACTGATACCCCATGTTCGCAGGTTCTTCCTGCACCCATACGAGTTTCGCCTCCTTGTATTTTTTGATGATTGCCTTGATATGTTTCTCCGGGAACGGAGCGAGTTGTTCCACGCGCACGATAGCCGTATCCTTGGCCTTTCTCTTCTGCTGCGCTTCGAGCAGATCATAATAAATCTTGCCAGAGCAAAGCACTACGCGCGTTACTTCTTTCGGGGATGCTTTAGCATCGTCGATCACTTCGCGGAATGAGCCATCGGTGAATTCACTGACCGGAGAAATAACCGCGGGATGACGCAGCAGTGACTTAGGTGAAAATACAATACACGGCTTGCGGAAATGCCACATTACCTGTCTTCTCAGTAAATGGAAGAAGTTCGCCGGCGTGGTCGGATTGGCAACGATCATGTTGTACTCGGCATACAGTTGAAGGAAGCGCTCAGGACGTGCACTCGAGTGCTCCGGACCCTGGCCTTCATAACCGTGAGGCAACAACATCACCAATCCGTTCATGCGCTGCCATTTCGATTCGGCGCTTGACAGGAACTGATCGATTATTACCTGTGCCCCATTGACAAAGTCACCAAACTGAGCTTCCCAGATAACCAGTGCGCGCGGTGATGACATAGCATACCCGTATTCATAACCCAACACGCCGAATTCGGAAAGCAGAGAGTTATAGATGTGGAAGGCAGCTTGATTCTTATCCAGGTGCTCAAGACCACAATACGGCGCGTTCGTGTTCGCGTCAAAGAAGTACGCGTGTCTGTGAGAAAACGTACCACGCTTTACATCCTGTCCTGACATCCGGACAGGAATGTTCTCGAGGAGAAGGGATCCGTAGGCAAGCAATTCGGCTTCTGCCCATCCCAGCACTTTCTCTTCAAAGAAGGCTGTACTGCGATCCTTGAGGAGTTTCTCGATCTGCTTGAGTGGCTTGAATCCGTCGGGAATAGTTGTTAAAGCCTTTCCGACTTTTTCAATCACATCATTCTTGACCGACGTATCCGGATTCTTATCGAAATCTTCCGGCTTCGCAAAGTGCATTTGCTCCCATTCTTCCTCAATCTTCTGAGGCTTATAAGGTAACGGTTTCTGCTTAACTTCATTGAGACGGTCCTGGAGCTGATTGCGGAAGTTCTTATCGAGTTCTTCCGCCAACGCAGCGTCTACCTGCCCACCTTCAACAAGTTTCTTCACATATACTTCGCGGGGATTAGGATGCTTCGCGATGAGATTGTACAGCTTGGGCTGAGTGAATTTCGGCTCATCACTTTCATTATGGCCGTGACGACGATAACACAGCAGGTCAATAAAGATATCCTTCTTATACTTTACACGATATTCAACAGCAAGATTAGCAGCGAAACTCACGGCTTCGGCATCATCTCCGTTTACGTGCATTACCGGTGCGTCGACAATCTTGGCGATGTCGGTACAGTAAATACTTGTTCGCGCATCATCGTAGTCGGTAGTAAAGCCAACCTGGTTATTGATTACGAAATGTATCGTTCCACCAGTGGTGTATCCTTGCAGACCTGACATCTGCACAACTTCGTACACGATACCCTGACCAGCTACGGCAGCGTCGCCATGGATAAGCACGGCCATTCCCTTGGCAACGTCTCCTTTATATTCGTCGTCGATCTGACCGCGGGTGTATCCTAATACGAGCGGATCTACGGCTTCGAGGTGGGAAGGGTTCGGCGTGAGCTTTACATATATCTTCTTCCCTGACGGTGTGCTGATATGGCTTGAATATCCGAGGTGATATTTCACGTCACCATCACCCATCGTTTGGTCGGGGCTTACGTTCCCTTCAAATTCGGTGAAAATTTGCTCGTAAGTCTTTCCGAGAATATTGGTAAGAACGTTGAGGCGGCCGCGGTGGGCCATCCCAATTACAACTTCCTTTACATCGAGCTCAGCTGCCTTATTAATAATAGTCTGTAAAGCCGGGATAGTGTTTTCGCCCCCCTCAAGTGAAAATCGCTTCTGACCGATAAACTTGGTATGAAGGAAATTTTCGAACACCACCGCTTCGTTCAGCTTGCTGAGGATTCGTTTCTTCTCTTCCTGGCTTGGGTTATAGGAATAGTATTCCTTTTCAATTTTTTCATATAACCACGCGCGAATCTCGTCGTTGCGGATGAAGTTATGTTCGAATCCTATGGGCCCAAGATATACGGCCTGAAGTTTCTCTATAATCTTGCGCAGAGTAGAGCGCGGCATTCCAATTTCGGATGCCACGTCAAATTCAGTGTCCAGGTCTGCGTCGGTAAGACCCACACTCTTGTGATCGAGGTTGACGTTGTGATTCCGTCTTTCACGGACGGGATTGGTCTTCGATTTAAGGTGTCCAAAAGACCGGTAAGCAAAGATCAGGTTTCGAACCTGGGTTTCTTTAATGGAATGCGATTCTTCGCCCCGAGCCGCAGCTCCACTTCCATTCTCGCCGAAGCGCTGTTGTGAAAACTCGTATCCTTCAAAGAACTTCTGCCATGTGGCATCAACCGATTGCGGATCGGCTTTGTAACTTTGGTACATCTGATCAAGGTACCCGACGTCGGCGTTTGATATGTAGGAATATTTGTCCATTATTTGTCCTGTGTCTTTAACAAGGGAAACAAATGTAGAGATACCCTTCTAATTAAAAAAATTGCATACTCGCTTACGCAAATATTATTAATACTCACCTGGTTATAAGATTTTTTAGTCGACCCGTGTCATCAAACCATTTTTCAGTTATCTTTGCGGTCCTTAAAAATTCTGGACGAGTTCCAACTAAAGTTTTAAAAGATGGTTAAAATCAGATTGGCCCGCAGAGGCCGCAGAAAACTGGCCACGTACGATGTAGTCGTAGCTGATGCCAGAGCACCACGCGATGGTCGCTTTATTGAAAAATTAGGAACCTATAACCCGCTGACCAACCCTGCTCAGATCAATATTAATGACGAGCGGGCGTTTTATTGGGTTATGAATGGAGCACAACCTACAGACACGGTGAAGGCTATGCTTTCTTACCGTGGTGTCCTGCTCCGCAAACACCTTCAGATTGGCGTTATCAAAGGCGCGATCACTCAGGAGGTTGCTGATTCCAAACTTGCAGAGTGGCTGAAAAACAAAGAAGCTGCTATTCAGGCGAAACGCGATAAGCTTACGCAATCCAAAGAAGAGAAAGCTAAAGCCCGCAAAGCTGCTGAATCTAAAGTTCGCGAAGCTCGTGCTGAGGCGATCCGCAAGAAGGCACAGGTTGCAGAAGCTGCACCCGCTGCTGAGGAATCCGGCGAAAGCGTTCCTGCAGAACAAAGCGGCGAAGCGCAAGCATAATCACGAATTCAACACATTGAATGCCAATACCGAAAAGTATTGGCATTTTTGTTTCAACACCACATGGATAAAGGCAGCTGTTTCAAGATTGGTTTCATTCTAAAACCCCATGGGTTAAAGGGGTCCGTTTCCGCATCGTGGGATAGCGATGCACCCGAAGACGTGGATTCCCTCACCTCTGTTTTCCTGGAAATAGGTGGCGACCTCGTACCGTACTTCATAGAATCGCTGTCTGCAACCGGACAAAAGGCCTTCATAAAATTCGAAGACATCGATACGATCGAAGACGCGGAAGCCATTTCCAAGACACCGATTTACCTCCCAAGGCAGGAAAGGCCCAAATCGGTCCGCGGTGAATTCTATGACGACGAGGTAACCGGCTTCCTTGTAATCGATGAAAACCTGGGAGAACTGGGCAAAATCACCGGCGTGATGAATGCTGGCCCGAACCGACTGCTGGAGCTCGACCACGGAGGAAAAGAACTGCTAATCCCGGTGAACAGCCCGTTCATACGCTCACTAAACAAGGGCAAAAAAACCTTTACAGTCAGTCTTCCTGAGGGATTTTTGGATATTTAGCCATGCATATCGATATCATCACCACCTTACCGCGGCTGATCGAAAGTCCATTTTCAGATTCCATCCTAAAACGGGCACAGGCCAAGGGCATCGTCACCATCAACGTTATCGACCTGCGGGCATACGCCGTCAATAAGCATAAGACGACAGACGATTACGCCTTTGGTGGCGGCGCGGGAATGGTTATGATGATTGAACCGATTGACCGATGTATTTCTGAGCTGAAGCAAAAACGCGACTACGACGAAGTCATTTATATGAGTCCCGATGGTGAACGGTTCAGCCAGGCGATGGCGAACCAGTTAAGCCTGAAGCAAAACCTCATTATCCTTTGCGGGCACTACAAGGGCGTGGATGAGCGCGTTCGCGAGCACCTTATTACGCGAGAAATCAGCATTGGTGACTACGTCTTATCGGGTGGGGAACTGGCGGCTGCTGTTGTTACAGATGCCGTCGTAAGACTCATCCCAGGCGTATTATCTGATGAGACCAGCGCGCTGACTGACTCATTTCAGGACAACCTGGTGGCGCCACCAGTGTATACACGTCCGGCAGAATATAAGGGCTGGAAGGTTCCAGACGTTCTTTTGTCGGGCCACGAGGCGCGGATAGAGGCTTGGCGGCATGAACAAGCCCTGGAGCGCACCTGCCTAAGACGCCCTGAATTATGGGAAAAACACCATAAATCGGGAAATGAATAAACATTTTCGACCGCGGTTTCATAATCCCATTTTATTACCTACATTTGCACTCCATTTTCAAAACCATCGAGTCATGGCCGATCTAATAAAAGTAGTAGAGCAGGAATTCACGAAAGTACGCGAATCACTACCCGATTTTAAGCCTGGTGATACGGTCAACGTTCACGTTAGAATCAAGGAAGGAAATAAAGAAAGAGTTCAGCAGTTTCAAGGAACCGTAATTCAACGTCGCGGTACCGGAACTGGCGAAACCTTCACCGTTAGAAAAATTTCCAACGGCGTTGGTGTTGAGAGGATCTTCCCGATTGTTTCTCCGAGCATCGATAAAATCGACGTTCTCAAGTCAGGAAAAGTTCGCCGTGCAAAATTGTACTACCTGAAAGGTCGCCAGGGCAAGGCTGCGCGTATCCGCGAGAAAGTGTAATTCATATACAGATACAGACATCAAAGCCACCTTCGGGTGGCTTTTTTTTTGACGATCCCCTCGCCCGTTAACGACCGCCTCGACGGACATTAATCTTTCCAAAGGCTGACGAAAAACAGGAAAAAGAACGCATCAGAAAAGTCCTCCAAATTGACGCGAATTCGGCTCTTCGAAAAATCGCCGATTTTTTTTAATTCGATTGAAATGGTGTAAAAACCCCGAAATTGCCCTGAATTAGCATAAAAACAAATAATTGATAACTTTGTGGCCGCCTTAAAAAAATAAAACCACCAGATATGGCAAAAAATATTTCAGAATTACTCGGAAAAGACGCAGACTACCTTCTTAACCACAAGAGCAAAACCATCGCTAAAGAAAGCCTCCACCTGCCTAATCCAAGCTTTGTCGATAACATCTTCGCACAATCGAACAGAAGTCCTCAGGTACTGAGAAGTCTGCAGCAATTGTTCGGCACTGGCCGACTCGCAAATACCGGCTACCTTTCTATCCTTCCCATTGACCAGGGTATTGAGCATAGTGCAGGAGCATCATTTGCAAAGAATCCCATCTACTTCGATCCCGAGAATATTGTAAAACTCGCTATTGAAGGTGGTTGTAACGGGGTTGCCACTACATACGGCGTGCTCGCTATGATGTCACGCAAGTATGCACACCGCATTCCGTTTATCGTAAAAATCAATCACAACGAACTCCTCACCTACCCGAACAAGCACGACCAGATCATGTTCGGCTCGGTAAGAGATGCGTGGAATCTCGGAGCAGTAGCTGTTGGAGCTACCATTTACTTCGGTTCCGACAACTCATCACGTCAGATCATTGAAGTAGCCCAGGCGTTCGAAGAAGCTCATTCTTTGGGTATGGGAACTATCCTTTGGTGCTATATCCGGAACAATGCGTTCAAAACCGGAGGCGTTGACTACCACGTTTCTGCTGACCTCACAGGCCAGGCAAACCACCTGGGCGTAACTATTCAGGCAGACATTATCAAACAAAAACTGGCTGAGAACAACGGTGGATACAAAGCCCTTAACACTGGTGGAAGCAGCTATGGAAAACTCGACGAAAAAATTTACACTGAACTAAGTTCAGATCACCCTATTGACCTTTGCCGTTATCAGGTAGCTAACTGCTACATGGGCAGAGCAGGTTTGATTTCTTCAGGTGGTGAATCCAAGGGTGCAAGCGACCTTGCTGATGCAGTACGTACTGCCGTAATCAACAAACGCGCCGGCGGAATGGGTCTTATCTCAGGAAGAAAAGCGTTCCAGCGCCCGATGACTGAAGGTGTTGAAATCATGAATGCCATCCAGGACGTTTACCTCGACAAGAGTATTGACGTAGCCTGATATTTTATTACCTTTCGAGCCGGTGCAAAAAAACTTTGCACCGGCTCTATTTTTTTACATAACCGATTCAACATCATGCCTTGGTTTAAACGCAGCGACAAAGGTATCCTCACCCCCACCGAATCGAAACGCGAAGTTCCCGATGGACTATGGTTCAAGTCACCCGGTGGAAAAATTGTCCATACCCGGGAGTTGAAGAACAACGCATATGTCGTTCCTGAAGAGGATTACCACGTGCGCATAGGCTCTGCCGAATATTTCGAAATCCTTTTTGACAATAATAAATTCACTGAGCTCGATCCCAACATGGAATCGGCCGATCCGCTCAAGTTTTCTGATACTAAGCCGTACCTGAAAAGGATTAAAGAGTCGCAGGAAAAAACTGACCTCAAAGACGCCGTGCGCACTGCTTACGGAAAGATGAATGGCATCGACGTAGTAGTAGCTTGTATGGACTTCAACTTCATCGGCGGATCGATGGGTTCTGTTGTTGGTGAGAAGGTGGCACGCGCGATTGAACACTGCATTAAGCACAAAAATCCGTTTATTATGATCTCGCGCTCCGGCGGCGCGCGCATGATGGAAGCAGGATTATCTCTGATGCAAATGGCAAAGACTTCTGCAAAAATTGCCTTGATGGACAAAGCAGGATTGCCAATGGTCTCTTTACTCACTGACCCTACTACTGGTGGTGTGACTGCCTCTTATGCGATGCTGGGTGATTTCAATATCGCTGAACCGGGAAGTCTTATTGGCTTTGCAGGACCTCGTGTAATTCGCGAAACTATAGGAAAAGATTTACCAAAAGGATTTCAGAGTGCCGAGTTTGTGCTTGAACACGGCTTCCTCGACTTCATTGTAGATCGCCGAAATCTTAAGAGCCGGTTGACTACGTTGTTCAAAATGCTGGCCAGCTAAGAGGTCTCCTACTCAATTTCAATTCGATTATCATCCGCTGCTTCAGCGGCAACCTGCTCGTTCGTTTGTTCTAACCAGAAACGTCAACAAACAGAGTCCAAGGCTGAAATTCAACCTGAGATATCACGCGTTTTCGGAATTGTTTAAAAAAACTTCTGAACAAGTTATGCACGGAGTTGTGCACTGTATTCCTTGACCGTGTCGATGAAGCAGCGAACATTGTCGGCGGCAGTGTCAGGGTATAAACCATGACCCAGGTTGGCAATGTGTCGTTGAGGACCGAATGCGTCCAGCATCTTTCGCGCCTCGGCCTGCACCTCGGTACGTGAACCGTAAAGCGCGCATGGATCAAGATTTCCCTGCAGAACCTTCGACGGCATCAGTTCGCGTGATTCGCGGATGTCCATATTCCAATCAAGTCCAACAACATTGCACTTAATACTATTCAACTCCTTGCGGGCAAAGAAGGCACCTTTTGCAAAAACCGTTTTCGGTACCGTTTCAATAGCATCGCAGATTTGCGAAATGTACGGTAAAGAGAAAGTAGCGTATTGTTCCGGAGAAAGGATCCCTGCCCATGAGTCGAACACCTGGATCAGGTCTGCGCCGGCATTCACCTGAGCCTTCAGGTAGTTGACAGTGCTGTCCGTTATCATTTGCAGAAGCTTATGGGCGAACGCCGGGTTGGTGTAAAGCATCTTTTTGGCCTCGCTGAAGGTTTTGCTTCCCTTTCCTTCTACCATATACGCGAAGATCGTCCACGGTGCGCCTGCGAATCCGATCAGCGGCACTCGTCCGGACAGCTGCTCTTTGGTGAGGCGGATAGCCTCTATCACATAGTTAAGGTCCTCGCCGTCTGAAACGTGAATCGATTTCAGGTCCACTTCACTCAGTACTCGCTTTGGGAATACAGGTCCCCGCTTTTCTTCCATCTCATAGTTGCACCCCATAGCCTCCGGAATCACCAGGATGTCCGAAAAGATGATCGCAGCATCCACATCGAGGATGTCGACTGGCTGGATGGTTACCTCGGCCGCCATTTCAGGCGATTTTACAAGCGTTTTGAAATCACCCGCCTTTTCGCGGACCTTGCGGTATTCCGGCAGAATTCGGCCTGCCTGACGCATCAGCCAAACCGGTGTTCTTTCCGTTTGTTCGCCGCGGGCGGCTCGGAGAATGAGATCGTTCTTTAACATTTCGGGAAATTAGGAAGGATTCACTGGAACAAAAAAAGCGAGCCCGGTTGAGGCTCGCTTCAATATTTTTTGGATACCGATCAGGCTTCTGCTACTGGTTGAACAGAAACGAAAGACTTGTCAGCTTTTCCTTTCTTGAACACGACCACGCCATTGGTAAGGGCAAAAAGAGTGTGATCTTTACCCATTCCAACATTCTGACCAGGGTGATGTTTTGTTCCGCGCTGGCGAACGATGATATTGCCGGCAATTACTTTTTGCCCGCCAAACACCTTGATACCGAGACGTTTACTTTCCGATTCGCGGCCGTTCTTTACTTTACCTTCACCTTTTTTATGTGCCATGGTTGAATAATTTCAGGTTTCAAATTTCAGATTCCGAATACAAAGTTACTTAACCGATGCTTTCGATTTGCACTTTGGTGTACTGCTGACGGTGGCCGTTCTTTACCACGTAGCCTTTTCTGCGTTTCTTCTTGAAGACAATAACCTTATTGCCTTTCACATGCTCAAGGATTTTACCGGATACCTTGATTCCGTTCACAGTAGGGGCGCCAATTTGAATCGAACTGCCGTCATCAACGAGAAGGACTTTGTCGAAGCTTACTGAAGCTCCGGCATCTCCCTCCATTTTAGGGGCGTAGATGTATTGGTCTTTGGCCACTTTGAACTGTTTTCCTGCAATATCTACGATCGCGTACATAGCTTTATAAAATTGGACTGCAAAGGTAAAAAAAGAATTTGGATTGACGTCTATCTTATGCCAAAATTCCCTGCATTTGTTTGCGGATTTTGACGTCAGAAACCTGAAAAAAAAATCACTTTTTTTTCATCCTGGCTTTCCCTCAGATTTCACATAAAAACCCGGCTTCTAAGGTATTATTTGCCAACGACTTATCTATCCACAAACTATCCACACGTTATCCACAATCGTTTAATTTGCCTCAAAAACCGCGTTTTGATTTTTAAGAAGGTTCTGTTTCATTTGTAGACTTGACACAGGGAGTCGGTATCCATCGGCTTCTTCAAGAACCAAAAATTTTATTAGGAATAGTTTACGGGAATTAGCCTAAGCTAGTACCCCTCGAAATATTTTTAGTTGATCTAAACCCTTTTATCATGAGCCAACTGGAAGAACCTATTTTGAGAGAGAACAAAGACCGGTTTGTTCTCTTTCCCATTCAGCACCACGACATCTGGAAATTCTACAAGCAGGCAGAAGCCAGTTTCTGGACAGCTGAAGAAATAGATCTCAGTCAGGACTTAAGCGACTGGGCAAACCTTAACGACGGCGAACGTCATTTCATCACTCACGTACTGGCTTTCTTCGCAGCCAGCGACGGGATCGTGAATGAAAACCTCGCTGAACACTTCGTCGCCGAGGTCCAGTATACCGAAGCCAAGTTCTTCTATGGTTTCCAGATTGCCATCGAAAATATCCATTCAGAAACCTACTCCCTCCTCATCGACACCTATGTGAAAGATCCAAGAGAAAAGGATAAACTTTTCCATGCTATCGATACCATGGATTGTGTTAAGAAGAAAGCAGACTGGGCGCTGCGCTGGATCAGCCAGGGCAATTTCCAGGAGCGCCTCATCGCCTTTGCAGCCGTTGAAGGTATCTTCTTCTCCGGATCATTCTGCTCTATCTTCTGGCTGAAGAAACGGGGACTCATGCCAGGTCTGACTTTCTCCAACGAGTTGATCTCCCGCGACGAAGGTCTCCACTGCGATTTTGCGTGCCACATCTACAACCAGCACGTTATCAACAAGCTTCCGGAAGAAACAGTAATCGCCATCATTCGCGACGCCGTTGAAATCGAGAAGGAATTTGTAACGGATGCGCTACCGGTTAACCTCATTGGTATGAACGCAGCTCAGATGCGCCAATACATTGAATTCGTCGCAGATCGTCTGTTGAATGAACTGGTAGGCAAGAAGATATTCAACGCAACCAACCCATTCGACTTTATGGACATGATCTCCCTGCGCGGAAAGACAAACTTCTTCGAGAAGCGCGTAGCGGAATATCAGAAAGCCGGAGTACTGAACAGCACCGACAAAGAAAACACTCCGAAGTTTTCACTTAACGAAGACTTTTAATTAGATTAAAGAAGCTTTTTAACCTATTCTAAAAATAACAACCCCTTTACCCACGATGCTTGTACTAAAACGCGACGGTCGCAGAGAATCGGTAAAGTTCGACAAAATCACAGCTCGAATTTCCAAACTTTGCTACGGATTAGATCCGAAGTTCGTCAACCCGGTTGAAGTGGCCATGAAGGTAATCAATGGCCTTTATGATGGTGTCTCTACTCAGGAACTCGACAACCTTGCCGCTGAAATTGCAGCTGCGATGACCACGAAACACCCTGATTTTGCAAAACTTGCTGCGCGTATCGCAGTCTCGAACTTGCATAAGGTTACAAGTAAATCGTTCTCAAATACGATGAAACGCCTGTATACGTATGTCGATCCCAAGACAGGCGAAAATGCACCGCTTATCTCCCGTGAAACATGGAAGATCATCAAAGAACACGCGGCGGCACTGGATGAAGCAATCCTCTATGATCGCGACTTCAGCTATGATTACTTCGGATTCAAAACACTGGAGCGCTCTTACCTGATGAAAATCGACGGCAAAACCGTTGAACGCCCACAGCACATGCTTATGCGTGTAGCCGTCGGGATACACGGTGAAGACATTCCTGCAGCCATCGAAACATACAACCTGCTTTCTGAGAAATGGTTTACCCACGCAACACCGACACTGTTCAACGCAGGTACTCCCAAACCTCAGCTTTCTTCATGCTTCCTGCTCACCATGAAGGACGACAGCATCGACGGTATATATGATACACTTAAGCAATGCGCCAAGATATCACAATCTGCAGGCGGAATAGGTCTTAGCATCCACAACGTAAGAGCTAAAGGGTCTTATATCAAGGGCACAGGCGGAACATCAAACGGTATCGTTCCGATGCTCCGCAACTTCGACATGACTGCACGTTATGTCGATCAGGGCGGTGGCAAGCGCAAAGGCAGCTTCGCTATCTACCTCGAACCATGGCACGCTGATATCTTCGACTTCCTCGACCTTAAGAAAAACCACGGCAAGGAAGAAATGCGCGCACGCGACCTGTTCTACGCATTGTGGATCTCCGACCTGTTCATGAAACGTGTCGAGAACAACGAAATGTGGTCGCTTTTCTGCCCCAACGAAGCCCCCGGCCTCGCCGACGTATGGGGTGAAGAATTTGAACGCCTCTACGAAAAATATGAAAAAGAAGGCAAGTTCCGCAGACAGGTAAAAGCTCAGGATCTCTGGTTCGAAGTACTCGAATCACAGATTGAAACCGGAACGCCTTACATCCTTTACAAGGATTCAGCTAACCGGAAATCAAACCAGAAGAACCTGGGAACGATCCGGTCAAGCAACCTGTGTACTGAGATCATCGAATATACAGCACCTGATGAAGTGGCGGTTTGTAACCTCGCTTCCTTGGCACTTCCGAAGTTCGTTACCGAAGAAGGCAAATTCGATCACCAGAAACTTTATGAGATCACCAAAGTAGTTACACGCAACCTGAACAAGGTTATTGATGTAAACTACTATCCTGTTGCCGAAGCGAAGAACTCCAACATGCGCCATCGCCCTATAGGACTTGGCGTACAGGGTCTCGCTGACACGTTCATCATGTTGCGTATGCCTTTCGACTCTCCCGAGGCGCGCAGACTAAATGAAGACATCTTCGAAACGATCTACTTCGGTGCCATGGAAGCTTCGATGGAACTGGCCAAAGTTCAAGGCCCTTATGAGACATTCAAAGGATCCCCGGTATCTAAAGGCATCTTCCAATTCGACATGTGGGGAGTAACACCTAAGAGTGGTCGCTGGAACTGGGAACAGCTGAAGCAGGACGTGAAAAAACACGGCGTCCGCAATTCACTTCTGGTTGCGCCGATGCCAACTGCATCAACGTCTCAGATCCTGGGTAACAACGAGTGCTTTGAACCATATACCTCAAACATCTATACTCGCCGTACCCTTTCGGGTGAGTTCATCATTGCCAACAAGCACTTGATGAAAGACCTGATGAACCTCGGACTGTGGAGCGAAACGATGAGACAGAAACTGATCGCAGCTAACGGTTCCATTCAGAATATTCCCGAGATTCCACAAAACATCAAGGATATCTATAAGACCGTTTGGGAGATTTCGCAAAAAGCGATCATCGACATGTCGGCTGACCGCGGTGCATATATCTGCCAGTCGCAAAGTCTCAACATCCACCTTACGAACCCGAACTTTGGAAAACTTACTTCCATGCACTTCTACGCCTGGAAGAAAGGACTCAAGACCGGCATGTACTACCTGCGGACCAATGCAGCTGCTGATGCCATCAAGTTCACGCTTGACAAGAGTGCATTGCAACAACCGGTCAAAGCGGCTGAGACCGCACCGGAAACGGTTACTGAGCCTGCATCAGTCGTTACCGTTGGCGACGCGCAACAACAATTGCATTACGAACAGCGCCCAGCAGATTATGAGCAGAAACTATCCGACATGGCCTGCTCGCTGGATAATCCGGATGCCTGCGAGGCCTGCGGAAGTTAGTCGCACTTCAATATTGAATATCAAGGCCCGTTCGAAAGAGCGGGCTTTTTTTATCTCGTCAAATGCCATCCAATTTGAAATATGCCGGCGAAAGCAGAAATTGTTTTTATATGAAGATCACGTTTTTCAGCACCCAGCCTTACGATAAGAAGTCGTTCGAGGAACACAACAGACACTACGCATTCGACATAAAATTTCTTGACGTACAGATGAACGAACAAACCGCATCCCTCGCAGAAGGTGCCGATGCTGTTTGCGCATTTGTCAATGATCGCGTAAACGCATCTATCATTAAGCAGTTGGCACGGGCAGGCGTGAAGATCATCGCCCTCCGATCTGCAGGCTTCAACAATGTAGATCTTGCTGCTGCCAAAGATTACAACCTGAAGGTTGTCCGCGTTCCGGCTTATTCGCCAAATGCCGTTGCCGAACACGCCGTAGCCATGATCATGACACTAAACCGCAAAACCCATAAAGCTTACAACCGCATACGCGAACAGAATTTTTCCTTAAACGGATTGCTCGGGTTTGATTTACATGGAAAAACGGTGGGAGTAATCGGCACCGGAAACATCGGGCAGGTCTTCTGCCGCGTCATGCTTGGCTTTGGCTGCAAAGTCATCGCATTTGACGTTCAGAAGAACGAACAACTCAAGGAGCGGGGTATCCAGTACCTCCCGCTTGACGATGTTTTTTCTGCATCGAATATCATTTCACTTCATTGCCCCCTGAACGAACACACGCGTTACATCATCAATAAGGATTCAATCGAAAAGATGCAGGAGAACGTCATGCTGATTAATACTAGTCGCGGTGGACTTATCGACACGAAGGCTGTCGTAAAGGGTCTGAAATCCGGTAAGATTGGATCGCTTGGGATTGATGTTTACGAACAGGAGGAAAACCTCTTCTTCCGCGACCTTTCTGAAACAATTATCGAAGACGACGTCATCTCACGGTTAAGCAGTTTTCCCAACGTGCTAATTACTGCACATCAGGGGTTCTTCACCAAAGAAGCGCTGGCGGAAATCGCGGAGACTACACTCTCCAACTTGAAGGCATTTCAGAAGGGTGAAGAACTAATAAATGAGATAAAATTGAAGTAACGCGGCGTTATCCCTTCGTCAGACATTTCTTCTTCAGATTGCGTATGCCCTTCTTCACGGCCTTCTGTAAAGCCAACGAAGTTGAGCCAGCATTGACCTGCACTTCACCCGCATTCCCATCGCGAAGGCTGACCGGGTTAACATTCGTCCTGGTAAGGGAACGATAAATCTGCTGATTTCGATCCGTAGCGACTACGCTGACAAGAATGGATACTGAATGGGAAGTTGCGTTTTGTATCGGAGGCACGTATCCTCTGTTCATGGACGCAAACCGGGCGTTTATCTGATCTGCTGAAAGATACTCGAGCACTGCCCCTGATTTGCTTTCTACTACATCAACGATGAGAAGAAAAGGTATGCCATCGCTCGCAAGGCCCGCCATAAGCTTCCGATCATTGGGAACAATTCCCTTCGAGGTGAGGGTCCATTCCTCCGCGGGATAATAAAGAGGCTTCACACCTGTTTTTGCCAGTTCTCCTGTAATGACTTCGAAAAGGCGCTCAGACTGGTGTGCACTCAGGCCATGAATTTCAGGAACCAGTACTCTTGCGTCATGAATATTGTCACTACAGGAAAGTTGAACATTATGGCGCGAAGAAATGCATCCAACGAGTAGGAGCAACAAAGAAAGGAGGATCAGGACAGGACGTTTCATGATTAATACACACCTGATTTCCATCAATTATCAAGCCTGTTTCTAGAACTGGAAATAAATGAACGGTTGGACTTCCGCCGATTTGGTCTGAATCACAAGTATGATAACAACTACCAGGCATAGCGCTTTTGCATACAACGGCAGTTCAATCATTCTGCCTCTTACCTTATCTGTGACAGTATCAGGAATCATATGAAGCACGTATCCGACGATCATCAGTGTGAATACGAGCGAATAGCCCGAAACAAATTCAGGGAATACAGCGCCGCTGAAATTGGATCCAATCTGAGACATCATTGACCATGCCGTTTCGAGGTCTGCTGCGCGGAAAAAGATCCAGCAGAAGCACACAAAATGGAACGTGATCACCGCACTGACAATTTGTACAGGGCGACCTGTAAGTCTGAAACCGACCTTCTCCGAGAAAACTTTATGAATGGCGAGCGCTGCACCATGCAGTCCGCCCCAGATAACGAATCGCCACGCCGGTCCGTGCCAGAGCCCTCCAAGAAGCATCGTTATCATGAGGTTGACATACGTCCTTACTTTTCCTTTGCGATTACCTCCGAGCGATATGTACAAGTAATCACGAAGCCACGACGACAATGAAATGTGCCATCTTCTCCAGAATTCGGTAATGTTAACAGATTGATACGGCGAATTGAAATTCGGAGGGAAATGAAATCCAAGCAGTAGAGCAATTCCGATGGCCATATCGGAGTAGCCGGAAAAGTCACAGTAAATCTGCAACGCATACCCGTATACGGCGAGAAGATTCTCGAGGCCAGTATAAAGCGCCGGCGCATCAAAAATCCTGTCGACAAAGTTGATACTTATGTAATCGGAGATGACAGCTTTCTTGAAAAGACCTGTTGCGATGAGGAACACGCCCCGACCGAGCATTTCATCCGTAACAACGGTTGGCTTATGTATCTGAGGCAGGAAGTCAGCTGCTCTCACAATAGGGCCGGCCACCAATTGCGGAAAAAACGTTAAGTAAAATGCATAGTCGAGAATACTGTCGACTGGCTTGATGTTACCTCGGTATACATCAATCGTGTAACTCAGTGACTGAAAAGTAAAAAACGAAATCCCTACCGGAAGGAAGATATCCATCGGCTGATACTCACCTCCGGTTAGACCGCTAATGGAGTCAAATATGAAGTTCGTGTATTTAAAATATCCAAGGATGCCCAGATTCGCCACAAGGCTGGCAATCATGAGTCCTTTTCGTCGTGCTTTATCCTTTGTCGCATAAATAAATCGGGCCAGATTGAAGTCCACGACAGTGGCGAGGAGTATCAGGCAGAAAAAAAATCCGCTGGATTTATAATAGAAGTACAACGAAAAGAGCGTCACAAAGATGAGCTTCGCGCGCTCGTCCTTCCGAAGCATTGTGTACACTGCCACGAACGCCGTAAACAGAAACAGAAAGAATCCGCTGCTAAAGATCAACGGTTCTTCCGGGTTATAGGCGAACAGGTTGATGACCTTATGGATATCGATCTGCGACATACCTGTTATAGCTTTTCATTATCGCTTCAAATAGTAGTCTTCCTTGCAACGCATAGCCGTCCCGCGTGAAATGAAGTCCGTCAGGGCGAAGGAGACCGGACTCTTTCCATTTCATTGCAGACCCAACGCCGCCATTGACTCTGTACATATCCCAGAAAGCAATGCCGTTTTCAACGGCGTATTCCAGAATTTTTCGCCGGACAACTTCGATACCCGGGTTTACCTTCACTTTTTTTAAGAACGCGTCCGGAGGAGTCACCAGCAGAAACGCCGCATCCGGATTATACGTTCTGATCCCGTTTACCAGTGCTTGTATCTGCTCCAAAAATCCGCGTTCAATATTCGGATATTGAACCGATTCGTTCGTTCCCAGTGATATGATGACAAGGTCGGGTTTGAGGAGGGCAGTCTGCCGCGCGAACATCGTCGCTTTGTTGTAATGCTCGAACCGTGCTCCGTTCACACCGATCGCATGATACAAAACACCCGGTCTTCCGTTTTCGAAACTCAAACCAAAGAGTGTAGTATGCGACTGTTGTTCCGATTCGCGAACGCTGCGGAATTCCAGGTGGCGATACAATCCCGGAAGCTGTAGCCTGACCGCATGTAACGTATCACCTTCAACGGATGGGCTGTATCGCGCCAGTTCTACTGATAACGAGTCGACCACTGTAAGGGAATAACTTCGCGGGTCGTTGGGCATAAACAGCGTAACGCGATTAAAACGATCATCCATATCGCCACGAAGGGTAACCGACAGCGTACTATTGGCCTCTTCACTGCTCACTGTAATTCCACCAACACCAATAGGGAGTGGTTTTGCTGGATGAATAATCCGCTTCGAGGTCCACGCCCCTGTTGAGGAAGTCCGGATATTAAAAGGTTCATTCGTTCCTGCTACGCGTCCGGGTACAACGAGACCCCTGCCTGCATTTCCGAAATTGACTTGCAGATTCTTTCTTACCACCTCAGTAAGGAAGTCGGCCTGAATGTGAGAATCCCCGATGTGAACAATGTTAACTGTCCCGGAGTCGGAGGCTTTAAGTTGATACAGCTGACGAAGAAACTTCTCAAGACCAATGTCATTTTGCAACACATTCTCTTCGTCGCGGATAAACGTTGCAAACGAAGATGGGTCAGCAAGAGGTTGTGCCTGCCCCCATACCGAAAGCAGCACCATCAGCAAGAGGCTGAGTTTACGGAAGCTGCTGTATCTTTTCATACTTTTCTATTTCATACATCAAACTTCCGACCAGCTCGCCGGCAAGGCGTTTCCCTCCCTTGAACGTGAGGTGCGTATAATCTTTGGCAGCAAGCGCTGGGTTGGCTTTCACGAATTCAACCATACTGTTTTCCCCTCCCATCGCCTGATACAAATCCCAGAAAGCGATCTTCGTTCGCTTTGCAATGTTGCGTTGTGTATTTCTTAGCGTAGGAATAGAGCGAATCGTTTTGTAGGTGCCATTCACATTTGAACTGCGGTCACTTACACTGAGCAATACGATGCTTGCATCAGGAAAAATTTCCTTGAGCCGTTCAATAACGGTGACCATCCTGTCGGAATACCATGCATACCGCGATGAATCAAAATTCAGCGCATTAAGTCCGTACTGTAAGATGATCAGTTTATAGTCGCGGTACTTATTGAAGCTGCTTAGCATATGCGTTGGTATCAGATCGAGGCCGATACCTGAATTTCCGCGCATAGCAAAATTGTCAACGTACACGCCGCTTCCGCCTTCAAAACTCGCACCGTAAACTTCGATTGAATCAGGGTTTTCGAACGTGAATTCTATTTTTCTCGCCTTGATGTTTTCCTTCTTCCATTCGCGGAGTCGCTTACCCTTTTGCAGCTGTGCTACACGATACAGGGTATCATTAATTGTATAATGCACATATGACTCGCCCAGGCTTCGATAAAAAAGTTGTACTGATTCAAATTGGCGGAGATATCTCTGGCGGGAACCGCGGAACTCAACCCAATTGTCAAGCCTGGGCTTGAAGCAATAGCCGGCGGGACCAATTACATACTGTTTAATCGAGTCTCTTTTTTCAATGATGGAATAGGTTTCCCATCGGTCGAAATTCTGGCGGATGGTATTCCTGAATCCGATAACGCGAGAGGTAATCGGAACGAAGCCTACTCCACGTCCGCCAAAGAGTGTTTGCAAAGAATCGCGTACACTACCACAAAAGATATCGCCTTCAATAAATGAGTCGCCGTAGAAGGCAATGCGGACTTTGCCTGAACCCGATGACTTTAGATTCTGCATGGCTTCGGCAAAGGCAGCAAGACTGCGTTGGTCGTCGGAGAAATCCTCGATACAGGTTAAGCCTGGCTTACAAGGCGACTTTTCTACTGCGGCGCTATCTGCTGCGGGCAGGTCGGAAGCATATTGAACGTTACCAGACTCATCATCGATACATTCATCCTCGGTGAGATATTCAGAATCAGCTTCATCAGGACGCACGCTGCTTAACCAATCCATCTCGCGGAAGGAGAAGGTTCCAATTGAAAACTGGGGGATGAAAGAAAGCAGGGCAAACGCCAGCAAGACCATCAGCGATAGTAGAAGCGGCTTTTGCGACTGTTGAAAGTTCATCCGGCGTTAAGTTAAAAAAATGCTTCCCTGAAGCCGAGGCGTCTCATGCGGGCGTTACTTTCGTTCGCCAAAGGGTTATTTGAGAAGACGCGTGCTAAAGGAATTCTCACCAAATCCGTAAAGTTATTGTTCCTTCAACAAAAACTCGCGTATTCTTAGTCGGATTACAAAACAAGTGTAATAAACAGAGGCTAAAGTGGACGCATCATTGTGCGCCCTTAATAATCTCGTCAACGACACCCGGATCCAGAAGTGTAGTTACATCTCCCAGATTGGTAGTATCACCTTCTGCTACTTTCCGTAGAATTCGTCGCATAATCTTTCCAGAACGGGTTTTAGGCAGCCCGCTGACAAACTGGATTTTGTCCGGCTTCGCGATCGGCCCAATGATCCGTGAAACAGTATCGATGATTTCACGACGCAGATTATCTTCATTCGTCGGCGGCTCGTAGCATATCACGAATGCATAGATTCCCTGGCCTTTGATGTCGTGCGGGAAGCCGACGACCGCAGTTTCACAGACAAGTTGATGTTCATCAATCGCACTCTCAATTTCGGCTGTACCGAGGTTATGCCCTGAAACAATAATGATATCGTCGACGCGTCCGGTGATCCGGTAGTATCCGTTTTCATCGCGCTTACATCCGTCGCCTGTAAAGTACTTGCCAGGGTAGGTCGAGAAATACGTCTCGCGAAACCGGTGATGATCGCCATAGATCGTCCGTGCCATAGAAGGCCACGGGTACTTTATTGCAAGTCTTCCCTCAATGCCGTTGCCTTGAATCTCAAGGCCGCCCTCGTTCATAACAGCAGGCTGAATCCCGGGAAGGGGCAATGTTGCAAAGGCTGGCTTCAGCGGGGTAACACCTGCAATCGGCGAAATCATAAACCCTCCGGTTTCGGTTTGCCACCAGGTATCAATTATAGGACATTTACCCTTGCCGATGTTTTCGTCATACCAATGCCATGCTTCTTCATTGATCGGCTCGCCCACGGTGCCAAGGATTCTCAGTGTAGACAGGTCTGACTTCTCTACGAAACTCAGCGGCGCCTTTTCGAGCGCGCGGATTGCGGTAGGCGCGGTGTAGAAAATGTTTACCTTATGACGTTCCACAACCTGCCAGAACCGACCCCAATCAGGCCACGAAGGCACACCCTCAAACATCACCGTGGTTGCGCCTGCACAAAGGGGGGCATACAAAATATATGAGTGCCCTGTAATCCATCCGATATCTGCGGTGCACCAGTAAACATCGCCTTCCTGATACTGGAAGCATGTTTGAAAAGTGTACGTGGTGTAGACCATGTAGCCTGCACAGGTATGCACCATTCCTTTGGGTTTTCCGGTCGAGCCTGACGTGTATAGGATGAACAGCATATCCTCTGCCTCCATCTCGGTGGCGCTGCATCTGGCATCGACCTTCGCGATTTCTTCATGCCACCAGACATCACGTCCGGCTTGCATAGGAGCCTGGGAGCGGGTGTGTTCATAAACAATCACGGTTTCGACTTGTTCGCACCTTGGCAATGCTTCGTCGATGATCCCTTTCAGGTTGATGATCTTTTCACCGCGATATCCACCATCTGATGTGAGCACGATTTTGCAGCCGGCATCATTGATCCGATCTACCAGCGACTTGGCAGAGAACCCTGCGAATACCACCGAATGAACAGCGCCTATACGTGCACACGCCAGCACAGCGTAGGCCAGTTGTGGTATCATAGGAAGGTATATGCAAACACGGTCGCCCTTGCGCACACCATTTGCCTTCAACATGTTTGCAGTACGTGATACTTCTTCGAGCAGTTCACGATACGTTATCCTGATCGCGTCCTTCTTTGGGTCGTTGGGTTCCCAGATAATGGCTACCTGATCCCCGCGTTTCTCGATATGGCGGTCAAGACAGTTCTCTGTGATGTTCAACGTTGCTCCATTGAACCATTTCACTTCTGGCTTGTGAAAGTCCCATTCTAGTACGGTGTCCCACTTTTTGCGCCAGAGAAAATTTTCGGCAATTTCCGACCAGAACAATTCAGGGTCTTCAACACTCTTCTTGTATTGCGATTCGTAATCCTGGAAGGAGCGTATTGGTGTCATGTGTTGCGTTTAGGGAATATTTGATCGGTTAAAATTGTATTCTTTTCACAAAAAAACAAGCATCTTTATAGATGTGCTCGTGCACATTGTTGTAAGGAAAATAAACCGGCGAAAAAAAAACCGATTCATATGAGGGAAGTCGTATTCGAAATTGAAAGTAACCAAATACCCCCAGGGATGCAGCAGCTTGCAGCAGCTGAATGAAAACTTCATTGTTTAGCCGAATGGGCACAAAAATTTACCGTACGTATGAAGCAGCGGTTGTACAGTCTGCCATATCTCATAGTCATTACACGTATGCTCTTCATCGATTGGCATGGGCGGAATGCAGCAGGGGCGATAGGTACAATCACCAGCGCAATGACAATTCCTCAGCAACTTTATCAGATCAACTAATTATTGAAAACAAATGGCCGTTCCCTTTGACCATCTTGCCCTCACACTGGATTCTGTGTTCAGCAAAAGCGCAATCGGTCAGTTGCAACGGAAGCGCGTGTGGACCTACATTGAATCAATCATCCCGCAATTGCACGGCCTCGAGATGCTCGAACTCGACGCCGGGACTGGTGAAGATGCTTTAATGTTTAGCGAAAGGGGCTTCAATCTGATTGCAACTGATGTCTCCGCTGAAACTTACAAGCTCACCGAACAAAAGGCGGAGAAGTTTTCGATGCGCAGCAAGGTCACTCAACGGTATCTCGATCTTAATACATTCAACGAACTTCTATTTGACAAAAAGTTCGATCTTATAATCTCAAACTTTGGTGGACTGAATGGGCTAAACCCCGAAACACTTCAGAAGTTACTGGACCGCGTTCCATTGCTATTGAATCCCAACGGTCGTTTTATAGCGGTTGTGATGCCACGCTTTTGCCTTTGGGAGACGCTGTATTACTCGCTCAAATTTCAGTTTGGGAAAGCCTTCCGGCGCTGGACTTCGGAAGATGTTATGTTCGATGGATATGGTCCAGTAAGCCGAATGTGGTATTATAAACCATCGCAGATTCGCGAAATGGTGAAGGACCACTTCCATATAGTCCGGACTAAACCTGTAGGACTTGCACTCCCACCCCTGTGCCTCGACAGCTTCTTTCTTCGGAAGAAAAAGCTATTGATTGGTCTTCATAAACTTGAGAAACGTATTAGTGGAGGGTCCTTCGGATCCGCGTGCGCCGATCACTTCATCATTGACCTTCAATTGAAGTAGTCTGTTCACCTTCGATCGTAAGATAAGGCTTCAGTCCTTCAGTAACGTACGTCTGCAGTTGTCCATCCTCCCCTGAATAGATAAGGAACACATCAATCTCCGAATGTGATGGCAGAAGTTCAATCGCTCTTTCGTGACCCATAGACATAAGGGCGGTACCCCATACATCAGCAGTAGTTGCATCCGGCGCAAATACTGATGCACTTAGCAATGCCTTTCTGGCAGGATATCCTGTCGCAGGATCGATCGTATGCGAATACTTTACTCCGTCGACGACATGGTAATTGAAATAACTTCCGGAAGTCGTGAATGATCGGTCAGATATCGAAACGTATGCCTTGAAAAACTGATTTTCGCGCGTTGAGTTCGGATCGAGAATGCCCAGGTACCACGGCTTGCCTGATTGGAGATTGATCCCAACCGCCATGCCCTCACCTCCAACTTCTACCAGCATATGTTTTATTCCCTTGCTCCGCAGAAAATCAGTAATGACGTCGGCGCCCCAGCCCTGGCCTATACCACCGAAGTCGAGCTGCACACGTGGATCGTTTTTCGTAATACTGTCGCGTGAAAGCGTTACCCGATTAAATCCTATGAAAGTCTTTACGGAATCAATGAACGCTGTATCCGGATCAAGTCGTTTCCCCGGACCAAAACCCCACGCGTTCACCAACGGCATAACCGTTGGATCGAACGCTCCGCCAGACGCTTCATACACCTTCTTCGAAATCTCCAAAGGCGGCAGCAGATACGGCAATTCGACTTTTACGCCCCGTCTGCTTCGGTTGAAGCGCGACACTTCTGAGGTGCTGTCGTAGTTGTTGATCGATTTGTTCACCATAACCAACAGCGAATCCACTTCACGCTGAAAGCTGCGTTTTCGATCGTCGAAGTACGTAATATGGTACGTCGTTCCCATGGTGGCTCCCTCAAGCCGCATAGGCTCCTGTTGTGTATTGTTCTTCCGGTAATAGTACACGACGAGAATCGCCGCCATCAGCACAATGCTGTAAATGATGTTTTTCTTTCGGTTATCCATGAAGGGGCGCAAGTTATAAAAACCACCCCGAACACGGGAATTATTGTTCGGATGTATTTGATTGCCCGTTCTCGATAAAATGTTCATTTTTGCTTGAGAACTACTTTACAGTTCTGATTATCATGCGCGAAGACTATTTGAATCGTGACTCCGAAGGGCTGAATGCTGCGGAAAAGGAACTTGAGAAAGCGCTGAGACCTCTATCATTTGAAGATTTCACGGGTCAGCAAAAGGTTGTCGACAATATTAAAATTTTCGTTCAGGCCGCCCGACAACGTGGCGAACCTCTTGATCACGTGTTGCTGCATGGCCCCCCGGGTTTGGGGAAAACCACCCTGTCGCATATCATCGCAAATGAACTTCAGGCAAATATTAAGATTACCTCGGGGCCGGTGCTCGACAAACCCAGCGATCTCGCCGGATTGCTGACAAACCTCGAACCACACGACGTGCTCTTTATCGACGAAATTCACCGACTCAACCCTGTGGTGGAGGAATATTTGTACTCCGCGATGGAAGACTTCCGAATTGATATCATGCTCGATTCAGGACCAAACGCGCGATCTGTGCAGATTGGATTGAATCCCTTTACGCTGATTGGTGCAACTACCCGTGCAGGACTTCTGACGTCGCCTTTGCGCGCGCGCTTTGGAATTAATGCACGTCTTGAATATTACGACTCAACCCTGCTGACCAGCATCGTAAAACGATCCGCTGCAATACTGGCAACGCCAATCGAAACAGATGCAGCTTTTGAAATCGCACGACGTAGCCGCGGCACTCCGCGGATCTCCAACAACCTGCTGAGACGAACACGCGACTTCGCGCAGATCAAAGGCGATGGAACTATCACCAAAAAGATCGCCCAGATCGCCCTCGAAGCATTGGATGTTGATGAGAATGGATTAGACGAAATGGATAACCGGATTCTGCTGACGATCATTGAGAAATTTAAGGGCGGCCCTGTGGGAATTACTACCATCGCGACTGCCGTTGGCGAAGAAGCCGAAACCATTGAAGAAGTCTACGAGCCCTTTCTCATTCAGGAAGGATATATCAAACGCACGTCGAGGGGCCGCGAAGCCACAGAACGCGCCTACAAACATTTGAAGCTGGCCCCAAATCCGCTGAAGCAAAAGGGCCTCTTTGACTAGATTTACGCACCGTTAATTTACATTCTTAACTAACCCACCTATGAATTCCAAACCCTCTCTAACGTTGTTGTTGGTGCTTGCACTATCTGTAACATCGTATGCTCAGAAAAAGCAAGCACAGAAAGAACCTCCCCTGATTGACCGCGAACTGTTTTTCGACAACCCCGAAATCTCGGGAGGACAACTCTCTCCGGATGGCAGTATGATCAGCTTCCTCAAAGAATACAAAGGGAAGATGAACATCTGGGTGAAGACGTTTGATGAACCCTTCGAAAAGGCTCGCCCTGTAACGGCAGATACGCTGCGCCCGATTCCCGGATACTTCTGGACCCACGATAGCAAGTATATTCTCTTTGTACAGGACAAAGGTGGCAACGAGAATTTTCACGTGTATGCCGTTGATCCAAATGGAAAGACCGACGCCAGTGGCGCACCACCTGCACGAAACCTTACTCCAATGGACAACGTCCGGGCTATTATCTACAATGTATCCCGTAAGAACCCCGACAAACTTTGGGTAGGACTAAACAACCGCGATCAGGCCTGGCACGACCTCTACGAACTTAGCATTTCAGATGGCAAGCTGAACCTCCTGAAAGAAAACAAAGATCGTCTGACTGCGTTCTATTTTGACTGGGACGAAAATATCCGACTGGCTACACGCTCCGCAGATGACGGAACCAATGAAATCCTGCTCGCCGATGGTGATCAGTTTACAAAGATATTTGACTGCTCCGTACTCGAGACCTGCAACCCCGCGGGAGCTTTCGACAAAGACAACAAGACCTTCTACCTTCTTTCCAACAAAGGCGAAGAGAATTTCATTAAACTTTTTCAGATGGACCCTCAGACAAAAGCAGTTTCACTTGTTGAAGGTGACCCTGAGGGAAAAGTTGATATCGGCGGTGTTCAGTTTTCCGAGAAGGAGAGACGCATCATCATGACGACGTACACGGATGCAAAAACACGTCGCTATTTCAAGGATAAGAAGTTTGAAGAGGCATTCAGTTTCATCCAGTCTAAATTTCCCGATAAGGAAATTGGAATCGCATCTATCACCAACGATGAAAATAAGATGCTGATAAGCGTCTACAGTGATACCGACCCAGGCTCAGTTTACTTCTTCGACATGGCGAAAAAGAACCTGGTGAAGCAATACACCCCGCGGCCGAAACTTCAGACGATGACTCTCGCGAAGATGGAACCTATCTCATACAAGTCTTCCGACGGCCTTGAGATTCCTGCGTACCTGGTTCTTCCCGTAGGAAAGGAACCGAAAAATCTTCCTGCCGTTGTTTTCCCGCACGGCGGTCCCTGGGCACGCGACTACTGGGGATATAACAGCTATGCACAGTTCCTGGCCAATCGTGGCTATGCAGTGTTGCTGCCCAACTTCCGCGGATCGACAGGATATGGTAAAAATTTCCTTAATGCCGGCAACGGTGAATGGGGGCAAAAAATGCAGGACGACATCACCTGGGGTGTTAAGTATCTCGTGAGCAAGGGCATTGCCGACCCGAAACGCGTTGGTATTATGGGCGGCTCTTACGGCGGGTACGCAACCCTTGCCGGACTGGCATTCACGCCTGATGTTTATGCTGCCGGGGTAGATATCGTTGGCCCTTCAAACCTTATCACACTGCTGAATTCAATCCCGCCATATTGGGAAGCTGCGCGTAAGGTATTCAATCAAAGGATGGGTGATCCGTCTACACCTGAAGGAAAGGCACTGCTTGAAAAGCAATCTCCGCTGTTCTCTGCAAAGAACATCAAAGCCCCTTTACTCGTCGTCCAGGGTGAGAATGATCCGCGAGTGAAGAAGGCAGAATCCGATCAGATTGTCTCCGCCCTGCGCGAGCTGGCCATTCCTGTTGAATATATCAATGCTCCCGATGAAGGTCACGGCTTCCGCGATGCTGTTAACAGTATGGCGATGCTTGCCTATACTGAGAAATTCCTCGCGAAACATCTCAACGGACGCTATCAGACGTCGATGAAACCCGAAGTGGAGGAGCGACTCAAGAAAATCACTGTTGACGTATCGGCAGTCCAGGATCCGACCAGAACTCCGGAAGCGAACATTGAGCGGATTAAGCCCGTGGCCGACCTGAGCGAAGGCACGTTTAAGTATGCAGCGACATTATCCGCCGGCGAACAAAAGGTCGCTATGGAGATGGCGAGGGAAATCAAAGCCGAAGGTGGAAACTGGTCAATTACGGAGACGTCTAAAACCCAGATGGGCGAAATCGTCGATCAGAACCTCGTGACAAAAGGATCACTTGCACCTGTACAGCGTAAAATCAAACAGGGACCAGCAAACGTGGAAATCAACTATACCGATGCTGAAATCAATGGAACGATGTCGATGAATGGCCAAAACCGGCCGATAACAGCGAAACTTGAAAATCCGATAATCAGCGATGGAGCGGGTATCGATTTGATCATCGCACGCCTTCCCCTTAAGGAAAACTATGAGACGACGATCGGCACCTTCGACGTAATGACTTCCAAGGTTAAGAAACTGCACGTAAAGGTTCTCGGAAACGAAAAGGTAACAGTGCCTGCCGGTACGTTCGATACGATCAAGGTATCGGTTTCGGAAATCGATGGGCCATCCGCGTCAACGCTGTGGATTTCGCCCGATACACGGAATACCGTCAAGATTGAGTCGAAGGTCCCGCAAATGGGAAATGGCAAGCTGGTGGTCGAACTAACCAACTAGAGAAAAAAAAGGCGGGGAATCCCGCCTTTTTTTTTATTAGAACTTCTCCAGTCCGGAGAAGAAGAAATTAGACTCGATGATTGCGTTCTCGTCGCTGTCCGATCCATGGATAGCATTTGCTTCAATGGATTTCGCAAAAAGGTTGCGGATAGTGCCGGGAGCTGCCTTCTGAGGATCAGTTGCTCCGATCAGCATACGGAAGTCTTCAACCGCGTTGTCTTTTTCCAGGATCATGGGAACGATGGGACCTGAGGACATGTAGGTGCAGAGGTCGTTGTAAAACGGGCGTGCTTTATGCACTTCATAAAACTGGCCTGCGCGTTCAGCGGAAAGGCGAGTTTTTTTCATCGCAACTATTCTGAATCCAGCTTCCTCTATCATTTTGATAATGGCGCCAGTGTTTCCTGCGCTAACAGCGTCAGGTTTGATCATCGTAAAAGTTTTATTACCAGCCATATAGTTTTTTTATTGAAAGGGCATCCGCCAATTCGGCCGCAAAAATACGAGTTTAGGATATTCTATAATAGATTTCCTCAGGATTTTGCCCGGGCCTCTCCAAGTAAAACTGACGCTTCATGGATTATCTTTGAATTTTACCCATTTTTGCACCTTGCCTTTTAACCAGACATGAATAATCTGGACGATTTCAAAGTATACCTTCAATCTCCCCGCAAAATGGTGTTGATACCCCATATCAAGCCGGATGCTGACGCCCTGGGCTCAGCACTGGGATTGTCGCTATACCTACAAAAGACAGGACACGATGTCGCTGTTCTTTCACCGAGCGACTACCCCGACTTCCTCAATTGGCTGCCGGGACAGGATCAGGTAATAATACATCACAGGGATAAGACGGCCCGGGCAGAAAAGCTGCTTAAAAGCGCTGACACTATATTCTGTATTGATTTTTCCAGTCTTAGCCGCCTCGAAGGCCTGGGAGATCTCGTGAAGAGCTCCACCGCTAAGAAGGTACTCATCGACCATCACCTTCAGCCTGAAGCTTTCGCAGATTTCGAGTACTGGGATCAAACCGCAGCCTCGACTGCTGAATTGGTCTATCGGCTTATCGCAGATCTGGGTGACGAAAGTCTTGTGGATGCCGATATCGCTAATTGCCTCTACGCAGGATTGATGACCGATACTGGCGGATTCCGTCATTCTAACACCGGACACAAACAGTTTCAGATAGCCAGTGCGTTGGTGGCACACGGCGCGAATCCTTTCGTAGTCTCAAAACTTATTTACGATACTAATTCCATTGAACGACTAAGGCTTTTAGGATATGTGCTCAGCAATAAATTGCAGGTACTTCCTGAATACCGTACCGCATATATGGTGCTTACCGCGGAAGAGTTGAAAAAATTCAGCTCACAAACCGGTGATACAGAGGGATTAGTGAATTATGGCCTGTCGATAAAAGGAATTCGCCTCTCGGTGATGATCTCTGATCGAAAGGACAGTATTAAGCTTTCATTCCGATCGCTTGGGGATTTTTCCGTCAACGATCTCGCACGCGCTCACTTCAATGGTGGTGGCCACCGAAATGCTGCCGGTGGACAAACAAACCTGTCTCTTGAAGAAACGTTGCAGAAATTCCTATCACTACTCCCTCAATACAAAGAGGCGTTACTTCAGTCGGAAGAAATTTACCAGTAGTTCCAACCTTTAAAACAACATAATAGTCTAATATGAAAATAAGCAGAGTTGCAGCCGTACTGATCGGGCTAAGTCTATTCGTCGGCGCATGTAAAAGCTCGGAAAAAGAAACTCCGAATGGAATGAAATATACGGTGATCAAGCAGGGAGACGGAGTACTTCCAAAAAGCGGAGAAATAGTGGTATTTGAATTCCTCACAAAAGATTCTAAAGATTCTGTCTGGAACAGCACTTACGAAAGAGGCCTTCCTGGCGTGCTGCAAATCAGAGAAGCAGATAGCATAACAACAGCTAACGAAGACGGTATCGAGCAAATGTTCCGCGCCCTTTCCAAGGGAGACAGCGTTAGCGTTACAATGCCGCTAACCAAGTTCTTCAAAGACTTCGTCCGCGCTCCACTGCCCCCAGGCGTAGACAGCACGATGGACATCACCTATCTCTTTAAGATTGAAGAGATAATGTCTGAAGAAAGCTTCCAGACGTATCAAAATGAGCTTTTTACAAATCGCCAGAAACTCCAGAAGGAAAAAGACGAAAAACTGATTACCCAATACCTGGAAGAAAACAATATCAAGGCTGAACGCGACTCCAGTGGTATTTACTACGTACTGCACACAAGCTCCGGCGGACAAAAACCGACAATAGAAAATTGTGTTCAGGTGAACTACGAAGGAAAGCTGCTTAAGACAGGAGATACTTTCGACAAAGGTGAAGGCGTTTCTTTCCCGTTGAGCCGCGTTATCCCCGGATGGCAACTTGGAATTCCCAAACTTAGCGTGGGCGATTCTGGTACTTTGTATATACCATCAGCTCTTGCCTACGGAATTCAGGGAGTTCCTAATGCGATTCCGCCGAACTCGATACTCGTGTTCGATGTAGAACTGACACGAATCGGCGCGGGGTTCGATCCGCAGACCAATTCGTGCAACTGAGATGAAAATCTTTAACCTATGAATAGATACTTTTTTATTTTTCTTGCATCCTTCTCATTGCTAATCAGTGCCTGTACTCCGGATACTGAAGATCCAAATGAAGATTTGACCCGTGATATCCGTTTGATTGACGCGTATCTGCAGGGAACCGGAATACCAGGGAACAGAATTCTTACAGACAATAACAGCGGCGTACGATTCGTATTCGACTCTTACGGAAAGGGAATGCTTCCCACGACTGGCCAGACCGTCACTTACGATGTGATCGGTTCTGTTCTGTCTAATGGGACCATCGGTGCCCCGTTCATCACCGCAAGGGAGATAAAGAAGGTAGAGGATATCACGCCGGAAGGACTTCAATTTGCAATCCGCTCCGTGCTGAAGGGCACAGACGCAACGGTTTATATTCCTGCGCGTTTTGGATACGGAACTCAGGGTAACGTCACACTTGGCATCCCTCCTGATGCCATCCTGAGATACGACATCATGGTGCATGATGTACAGCGAACATTGGCCCAACAGACACAGTTCGAACAGGATACTGCGAAAATCAAAGACTACCTTGAGGCAAATAATATCACCAACGCCATTCAGCACGAGAGCGGAATTTGGTACACAGTTGGAGAGCAGGGCAGCGGTGCCGTGCCTAACCCTTACCACGCTGTTACGTTCGATTATGAGTTGCGTAACCTCGCAAACCCGAGTGGAAATCCTATTGAGCAGAATACCCTCACCGACCAGTTCATCTGGGGCCTGGTCCCCGGACTTCGGATTGGATTCCAGCTCATGAACGAAGGGTCAGAATACACCTTTTATTTGCCATCCGGACTGTGCTATGGAACCAATAGTCAGACAACAATCCCGGCAAATTCGAACCTGATATTCAAAATCAAGTTGAAATCAATCCGGAATTAGTCCCCGTATTTAAAATTTTCAAAGGTCTGGCATCACAGTCAGACCTTTTTTTTTGTCCATCAGGCACAGAGGGGAATTCTTTCCTACTTTTGATACCGAATTCCAAGGTACAGATGGAAATATGCTTCGCTACCAATAACCGGCACAAACTCAAGGAGGTAACAGCCATGCTACCCGAAGGGTTTAATATCGTGAGCCTTGCCGAAATTGGCTGCACGGAAGAATTGGAGGAAACGAGTGACACATTCCAGGGAAACTCGCTCCAAAAGGCTCGCTATGTCTTTGAGCAATATAACATCCCGTGTTTTGCTGACGACTCGGGGCTGGAAGTTGCAGCACTGAATGGTGCCCCCGGCGTGTATTCTGCCCGTTATGCGGGCCCTCAGCGAAAAGACAGCGACAACGTTGACCTTCTGCTTCAGAATCTGTCAGGAAAAAATGACCGGAAAGCCAGGTTTCGTACGGTGATAGCACTTATTGGAATTGGCACAGAACCGGTATTCTTTGAGGGCCGCGTCGATGGTGTGATCATAAACGAAAGGCGCGGAGCCAATGGATTTGGATATGACCCCGTATTTGTTCCTAATGGGTACAACCAGACTTTCGCAGAAATGCAACTTGAAGAAAAGAACCGGATCAGCCACCGGTCTAAAGCCATAAAGCAGCTGGTGACTCATTTGAAAACCCTCCATAACGATAATTCAGCAAACAAACAGACTTTGGGATGAAACAACCTTTCACCATCGGAATTACAGGCGGAAGTGGTTCAGGAAAAACATTCTTCATCAAGAAACTAGCATCCTATTTTCAGGAAAGCGACATCTGTTTGCTTTCGCAGGATCATTATTATCATCCGCGCGAGAAGCAGAAAACGGATAACCAGGGCATCAAAAATTTCGACCTGCCCGAAGCCATCGATCAGGAACAGTTTCTGCACGACATCAAACTCCTAAAGGCTGGCAAGGCGGTCACGAAAGAGGAATACGTTTTTAATAATCCTGCCGTCGTGCCAAAGACGCTGACATTCCAGCCAGCCCCCATTCTAATCATCGAGGGGCTATTTATTTTCTCGTTTCCGGAAATTGAGCAGGAGCTTGACTTAAAGGTATTCATCGAGGCGAAAGACTACGTTAAACTTACCCGCCGTATCATTCGGGATAACGAGGAGCGGGGTTACGATTTGAATGACGTGTTGTACCGTTATCAGCACCACGTAATGCCTGTATATGAAGCGTTGATTGATCCGCTCAAACACAACGCTGACCTGATCATTCCCAACAACCGCAACTTCGATCGCGCGCTTACCATTCTGGTGGATTCATTGCGAATGCGACTGAAAGAAGTCACCAGGTAAGCCGTCTTTCTCTTCGAAGTGGTTGGTGAAAGCATCTCGACTTGGTATGAGACTAAGCTGACTATAAAACAAAAAAGGGAGGGTTTCGAACAACTCTCCCTTTTTGTTTTAGCCATTATGAATTAGGCTGGAACAGCTTTCTTCTGTTTTTCTTCCGCTTTCGGCTTAGCCGTTTTTTCAAGATCCAGCACTACCGGCGCTGCAATGAACACAGACGAGTACGTTCCGAACGCGAAGCCAACCAGAAGGGCAAATGAGAATCCGCGCAGAACTTCTCCGCCGAACATAAGCAACGACATGACTACCAGGATCGTTGTACCTGAAGTAATTAGCGTTCTGTTCAGTGTGCTGTTAATTGCCTCATTAAACACCTTCGTTCTATCGTGAACGGTTCCAAGGCCAAGGTACTCACGAATACGGTCGTAAATAATTACGGTATCGTTTATTGAATACCCTATAACGGTCAGGATCGCTGCCACAAATACCTGGTCAATTTCGAAAGAAATACCCAGTACACGTGCGATCGCAAAAGCAGCGAACACAAACAGGGCATCATGCGTCAGCGCAACGATTGCACCCGCACTGAACTGCCAGCGACGGAAACGCAACAAGATGTAAAGGAAGATTACGACCAATGCCAGCAATCCTGCTTCAATTGCCGAGCTCTTGATGTCATCGGCCATGGTTGCACCAACCTTTGACGAACTTGAGATAGTGAAGTGCTGGTCATCAACCTTTGAGTCATCAGCTGAATACTTCAGCCCGGTGAATTTCTCAACTCCGGCAATCAATGCAGTCCGCACCTTTTCATCGGCGTCGTCAGCATCATCCTCAATCAGATATGAGGTCGTTACCTTCACGACGTTGTTACCACCGTAGTTCTTAACCTCAGTACCAACGTTCTCAAAGCTTTCGGCAAGCGCAACTTTCATATCGGTTGCCACGACTGGCTTGCTGAAGCTTACAACGTACGAGCGACCTCCCTTGAAGTCAACACCATAATTCAATCCCTGAACGACGGTCAGGATTAAACCAATAGCAATCACTGCTGAGGAGAAGATGTAAGCCATCTTCCGTTTTCCGATGAAGTCAATTTGATACTTCGACAGATCGTATTTGGAGATGGGTGTTTCGAATGAAATGTTCGCTTCATCGCCGCGCTTTGACGCCAGCCATTCAATTACTACACGCGAAACATATACGGCTGTAAAGAATGTCGTTGCAATACCTACCATCAACGTGATCGCGAATCCTTTGATTGGTCCTTGTCCCAGAAGGAAAAGCATCATTGCAGTCAGGAACGTCGTGATGTTAGAGTCGAAGATCGCCCAGAAAGAACGTTTATATCCAAGTGTGATTGCTTCGCGCAGACGTTTGCCGCTGCGGCGTTCTTCACGGATACGTTCAAAGATGATCACGTTCGCATCAACAGCCATACCCATTGTCAGCACGATACCGGCAATACCAGGAAGTGTGAGCGATGCGTCAAGCTGTGCGAGGATGCCAAGTACGAAGAACAGGTTGAATACGAGGGCAAGGTTCGCAACAGCCCCTGACTTGCCGTAATAGGCAATCATGAAGACGATGACCAGAACCAAACCACATACAATGGAAATAATACCCTGACTCTGCGCCACTTTACCCAATGAAGGACCTACCATTACTTCTTCGATGATGTTCGTAGGCGCAGGCAGCGAACCTGCTTTCAATACGTTTGCAAGGTCATTGGCTTCTTCACGTGTGAAGCTTCCTGAAATCTGAGAGTTTCCGTTTGGAATTTCGTTTGTCACGGAAGGAGCGGAGTATACCGTGTTATCCAGGACAATCGCAATGCGGCCCTTAGGGTTTCTGCTCGACGCTTCTGCAGTCCAGTTTTTCCAGATACGCGTACCTGCAGTATTCATATTCATGCTCACGGCAGGATTACCTCTTTCGTCCATATCGGAGCGCGCATCAGTAATAACTTCACCAGTCAGCTTAGGTTTGCCATTTCTGGGAATTTCGAGGAAGTACAAATCAAGTCCTTCAAATCCGGCCTGTGTTTCCGGCTTGTTACCCCAATGAAGGGAGATATTTCTGGGAAGCTTGCCGCGAATTTCGGGGCGTTTCAAGATGGCGTTGATTTTCGCAGTATCCCGAACGTTGTAGCGGAATGGTACGCTTGGATTGCTCAGCGCAAAAAGCGGAGAAATCGTAGCATTTTGAAGGGAATCAAGACCACGCGCAGTTTGAGTTGAGTCAGCTTTTGTGCTGGTACTGTCGCCCAGAAGGTCTGACAGGCTTGAATCATCCTTCGGTTTGGCTGACGATGCAGATCTTTTTCTGTTTTGCTCCTTTACGAGGATATCGTTGATTTCGAGCAGCGGTCCATTTAATGTATTGGGATCTACTACATCCCAGAACTCAAGACGTGCGACACCTTGTAAGAGCTTTCTCACACGCTGCGGATTGTCTGCTCCCGGGATTTCAATCTGAATGCGTCCTCCGGGAACACGTTGAATATTCGGTTGCGCCGTTCCAAACTGGTCAAGACGATTCCGCAGAATGGTAAATGAACGCTCAACAGCACTTTCGATTTCTTTGTTTACTTCTTCGATTACCCGTTGATCTGAGTCATTAGAAGCAATCTTTCCTTTCGTGGTAGGATTCGCGAAAATAGAAGCAAGGCGTTTCTCGGGATTTGAATCGCGGAATGCCTTAAAGAATAAGTCGCTAAACGACTGCTGACTGTTTTTCTGCTCCAGTCTTGCAGCCCTGAGCGCCTTCTGGAAAGACGAATCCTGACTGTTTCCTGCAAGGGCTTTGATAATGTCGATGGGTGAAACTTCCAGTGTTACGTTCATCCCACCCTGGAGGTCGAGCCCAAGTCCAAGTTCATTGTCTTTCACCTCTTTGTAGGTGTAGCTAGTACCCAACAGATTGTACACCGGCATATTCCATACGGAGTCGAGGTAACGTTGCTTTTTGTTGAGATCGACGATGCCACTTGCATCGGTGGCATATTCAATTGCATCCTGATTGATGCTGCGTGACTTTAGCGTGAAAGAAAGATAGTACAAGCATAGCGCTGTAACGACTACCGTCAACACGATGACTAAACCTTTGTTTTGCATAAATATTTAACAAGAAAAATTTCGAAGAAAATCAATAGACAGACAAGCCAACTGGTGGAGTGGCTTCTTAAGGCGCGTTAGGGGATATCATAGCTCCCAGGAGTACACTAAAGAACTCCATTAACGGCCTGGCTACTGTTTCAAAGTCTGGAGATGAAGAGTCTTCCGGAAAAAGGACTTCGAACAGGCAGATTGCTTCGTGGGTAAAGCTGATAAATACTGGCGACGGCAGACTTGTTGGTGACAGTCGGATGAACGTATCGCCCTGATCCTGGTGATCGTTTTGGGTGTCAGCTACGAGTGCACTCGGGTTCTTTTCGACGACAGTGTCATACGCTGCTGTCTGCGACATTATCGCCGAGATTGCTACGAGCAACCCTACAATCAGTGCAACATATTTACCCGTTTTGCTTTTCATGAGTGAGCCCGCAAAAATAGGAATTAATTTCTGATTTCTGATTCCTCATCCTGATTATTCGGTTCTCGGTTTAAGCTCACGCGGGGTAAGCCGTCAGGCTTCCTTAATTTCTGATTTCTCATTCCAGATCCCTGGTTCCTGATCCCGTTCCTGATTCTTTTTTACCCGTGGCTGTGAGCCGTCAGGCTTACTGCACCCCAACATGGATCCTCCAAGTCACCTTTGCCCTACGATGCTATACTCCGTAGAACATGGCCAGGTGCTGCACCCAGCAGAACGCAGCACAAAAAAAAAGCCCTCGATTTCTCGTGGGCTTTCTAATTAAAGATAGGCAACGACTTACTCTCCCATCCCGATTGCATCGGGACAGTACCATCAGCGCCAATAATTCCAGATCCCTGGTTCCTGATCCCGTTCCCGGTTCTTCACGCGTGGCTGTGAGCCGTCAGGCCTTCTGCACCCCAACACGAGTCCTCCGAGTCCTCTTTGCCCTACGATGCTATACTCCGTAGAACATGGCCAGGTGCTGCCCTCAGCAGAACGCAGCACAAAAAAAAGCCCTCGATTTCTCGTGGGCTTTCTAATTAAAGATAGGCAACGACTTACTCTCCCATCCCGATTGCATCGGGACAGTACCATCAGCGCCAATAATTCCAGATCCCTGG
>JAEZGH010000074.1 GCA_023417065.1 Bacteroidota bacterium | reverse complement strand
GTGAGCACCTGGGTGTTCCGCTTCAACTGGGAAAGCCCGAGCTGCACCCAGAACCAGAACGGACCGACCAACCAGACGATCAGCGGTGCTGCGTTGCTTGCGCAGAATGCCGGTACCGACATGGCGCTGCTGCAGCTCAACAGCACGCCGCCGACATCTTACAATGTGTACTACAGCGGCTGGGACCGCAGCGGCACCACACCCACTTCTAACGTAGCGATCCACCACCCCCGCGCCGACGTGAAGAAGATAACATTCGATGATGATGCGGCCGGGCAGGCCACCTACGGCGGTGCCAATTGCTGGCGCATCTACGATTGGGAGGACGGCACCACCGAACCGGGTTCCAGCGGCAGCGGCCTGTGGGACCAGAACAAGCGTTTGATCGGCCAGTTGTACGGCGGCCAGGCTTCGTGCAGCAACAACGTGAACGATTATTACGGCCGTTTCGATCTCAGCTATCCGGTGATCCAAAGCTGGCTCGGCAGCTGCGGCAACACCCTGAATGGCTTCGATCCCAATGCACCGAGTCTGGCATTGGACGCGGAGGTGCAGCAGATATCTGGCCTCAACGCGAACTCCCTCTGCAATTCCACTGTTTCCCCTACGGTCACCGTGCGCAATGCCGGTGTGAACACACTTACCAGTTTCCAACTGCAATGGAGCATCACCAACGGGGGCAGCGGAAACCAGAATTGGACAGGTTCACTGGCATCGAACAACACCGTGGATATCGTTCTATCCAACCTCCCTCTTCCCGTGGGAATGAACACACTCTCCGTGGCGGTGGCCGCACCCAATGGAGGAGTGGACGGCAACCCTGCGAACAACAGCGCTTCAGCGGAAGTGGTCTACGGAAACAATGAAGTGACCTTCTCCCTTGTGCTGGACCGGTATGGCAATGAGACCACCTGGCAGATCATCCAGGGCGCGACCGTCTTTGCCAGCGGCGGTCCCTACTCCCAGGCCGGAAGCAACGGCCAGTATCCACAGGCACCGGTGGGGGTGTGCCTGCCCAACGGATGCTATGAGTTGGTGGTGAATGACAGTTGGGGCGATGGCATTTGCTGCAGCTATGGTGCCGGCAGCTTCACACTTACGGATCAGCAGGGCTCAGTGCTGGCCACAGGCGGCAGCTTCACTTCCACTTCCATCCATCCATTCTGCGTGGAGCAGGGTGTGCCCGTTACAGCACGTGTACGGCTGGAGGGACCTTATGTAAGCGGGACCCAATTGATGTCCGATCAGCTGCGCTCACAAGGTCTGCTACCATCCACGGAACCTTATACGGGCCTGGGCTATGTACACGTGGGCGGTGGTGGTGAGACCATGCAGGCTGGTGTGGTAAATATCACGGGCGCCAATGCCATTGTGGATTGGGTGGTGGTGGAACTGCGTTCCGCTCCCGGCAACACCGTAGTGGCCAGCCGCAGTGCATTGCTGCAACGCGATGGCGATATCGTGGATACCGATGGGATCTCACCGGTGGTATTCCCTGTTCCTTCGGGAAATTACCATGTGGCTGTACGCCATCGCAACCACTTGGGCATCATGACGGCGGCCGCCATACCGCACGCCAACCCGCCTGCGCTCATAGACCTGAGCAGTGGGGCCACCGCGATCCATGGTACGGCAGCGCGTAAGAACATCAGCGGGGTGCATGTGATGTGGGCTGGCAATGCCGTAAGGAACAATGTACTCTCCTACACCGGTGCCAATAATGATCGCGATGCGGTGCTCGTGCGGATCGGCGGCACGGTACCAACACTCACGGTGAATGGCTACCATCTCGAAGATGTGAACATGGACGGAGTGGTGCGATACACCGGCGGCAGCAACGATCGCGACCCCATTCTGCAGAACATCGGCGGCACTGTTCCTACAGCGTTACGGACAGAACAGCTGCCTTGACCGTGGTTGGAAACCCATAGGCAGAGCGCAAAGTTCAATTGAACCGCGACGACCCGACGGCTACGCGACGTTGAATTCAAGCCTTTTGAAGCGTCGCGTTATCGTCGCGTCGATAGCGTCGTCGCGGTTTGGGTCTCTTCCGTCGAAGGGGCCTGCAACTCCTCGCTGCGATGCGGAGTTGCAGGCTGCGCCCTTTCCGCGGATCCGCACGATCAACATTGGATCAACGCTGCTTCAGCAACACCTGCGCGTTCTTCAGCGCGGCTTTGGTGAGTTCGCGGCCACTGAGCATCTGGGCTATGGCCTCCACACGCTGTTTCTGGCCGAGCATGGTCATGCGCGATGAAACCGTATCCCCCACGGTCTCCTTGGTCACCAGCAGATGATGCGCGGCCTTGCTCGCGATCTGCGGCAGGTGCGTGATCGCGATGATCTGGCGATCGGCACCCATGCGCGCCATGAGTCCGCCGACTCGATCGGCCACTTCACCGCTTACGCCCGCATCGATCTCATCGAAGATCACCGTGGGCAGATCATGTGAATCGGCGGCCAGGGAGATGAGCGCGAGCATCACCCGGCTCAACTCACCTCCCGAGGCCACTTTGTCCAGTGGTGCCGGAACCCGATCCTTGTTCGCACTGAACATAGCGCGGACAGCGTCCACACCGTACGGTCCCGGCTCGGGAAGTACCTTATGGTCGAAACGGAACACAGCGTGCTCCATACCCAGTTCATGGAGTATGCCCTCCACCCGTTGGGCAAGCGACACCGCTGATCTCGCACGCTGTTCAGAAAGGGCTTCTGCAAGGTCACGCACCCGTGCATGCGCGGCCTTCTCCTCCGCTACCAGACCCGGGATCCTTTCATCCATCGCACCGATCCCGGACACCCTTTCACGCAGGTCCTCGCGCAGCGTTATCAATGCGGCAACATCGTCCACACGGTGCTTCTGTTGCAGGCGTAGCAGCAGGTCCAGGCGTTCCCGCAGCCGTTCGGCCGCAGCGGGATCGATCTCCATACGTGAGGCGAGATCCCCAGCCTCCGCACCGATATCCTTCAACTCGATGCTCACACTTTCCAGACGCTGCAGCAACCCGTTCACGGCCGCATCCACGCGAGCGGCTCGTGCCAATGCCTGGCGCAAGCGCAGCAGAATGGCCATGCCTCCCCGTTCATCTT
>JAEZGH010000071.1 GCA_023417065.1 Bacteroidota bacterium | reverse complement strand
GGCACGTGCCACGCCACCGTCCTGCGGACCTTGCAAAGCTGCGACCCCACCCGACGCGGTCAACGGGGTGTCGAGCAAAGGCTGCAACTGTTCCGCGTAGCGCTCCGTGGCCCGCTGCACCTGCTGGCCGTGGACAAGCAGGCTGCGTCCTGCGTGGCGCAGGTGGAAGCGCAGCAGCGCCCCGTTGTAGGCAACCCAGTTATCCAGCAGGCGGAGCAGATCCAGAGCGGACTGCGCATCGTCCTCTCCCAACCTGCTCGCCGCCACCGTCAGCGCGCGATGCGGCTCGTCGTAAACCAGCACGAAGGTGAGCTGCGGATCGAGCTCCTGCCAGTAATCCAGTGCATAGATCGTTTGCGGATCCGCCCAGCCCCAGAGCGGTTGATCCAGGTTCCCCAGCATCAGATCCAGCGCCATGCCCTGCCATACCGGGGCGGCCTCGATCTGGGCGAAACCCTCTTCGACGACCACGTCCCCCACCGGCGGCACCTTGTGTGCCCTGCACAAGGTGGCGGTAACGTCCTGCGGCAGCAGGCCCTCGCGCCTCGACGGCAACGCTGGGGACATGCCCCACTTCCTCAGGAGCGCCAGCACCTCCTCATACCCTGATGCAGGGTGCCCCACGATGACGATCTTGTTCATATCCCTGGCTTGTCCGCCCACCGACTCCAAACCCGACAAGAGTACAGCAGCTATTGGGGGGAATCCCACTGCATCACGCAGTCAAGGAGCGGACGATCCCGCGCGGCCAAGCGTGTGGACGCGCTCACCAAGGCGCCAGCGGGGCCTCCAGACGGTAAGCGATGCCATCGATGATCCCTTCCAGGCCGAGGCCACTGTTGGCGCGTTCCATAGCCTTTGCGAGAAGCACCTGGACCGCTTGGGCGTCGACGGGCCGACCACACGGCCAGAACACCACGATGTCCGCCTGCGGCATGCAGAATTCCTTCACGTGATGGCGCTGGCGCTCGTCAGCATTCGCGACCATCGGCACCCGCCCGGCAGCGGCACAAACAAGGGGCTGCCCCGGCCCCTGCGCCCGGATAGCGTCCGCCGGGCGATGATGGATGCATAGAACACCATTGCCGGGCAATTGCTGTTCGAGCGGTTCAGGGCCCTCCACCGCCGCGGATGCATCGGCGATGACCGCAATGCGCATCGGCGCAGTGAACACCCCGTACCGCGCCAGCTCCCAGTGCATGCGCTGGCTGTGGGCCTGCTGGGCACGGGCGCGATCCCGGATGTCGCTTTCGCTCACGTCGGGAACGCACACCGCAGGGTCGATGACGAAGCACTGCTGGCGATGTCTGGCGTACGAAGTCCCAAGCGCGAAATTGTCGTAAGGAGCTTCCGCCGCCTCGATCGCCAGCAACAGCTCGTCGTATACGGACCGGTCGTAGACAACGGCAAAACTGCCGCAGGTCTTGCCCGGGATCGGATGGTACAAGCCGGTACAACCGTCCACCCGCGCTTGAGCGAACTCCTTCGAAGCCCTGTGGGCATACTCGGAGGCGCCCAGCAGCAGGATCGCCCAGTCTGCAGGCAGTTGGGCGACCGCCTTCCGCAGCTTGACTGGCGCATCACTGGTGAAAAAGACATCGTCGTCGAACACTGCGATGCGCCGGTAGCCGTTGCGGCTCGCATCCTCAAGGACAGCGGCCTGGGAAAGCAGGTAACCGAAAACCCCGGGAGCAAGCGCCACCTTCCAATGCTCCACGTCCTGGACGGAAACATGCGATGACGGCCACCGCAGCGAGCCGGGGGCGCGACGCCGAAATCTCTCCATGAGATCCCTGGCGCGAATCGAGCCGCACGCGTCGACGGCAGGAACGCGGGTCACCTTCAGACCCTGGGCGCTCATCTCCCGCAGCACACGGCACATCCGGTCGGGGCGCCGGTCGAGGTTGACCACGTAAAGTTGCTCTATCCCCATCGAGCCAAACACTGATGCGAGCGGCGACAGCGCCTGCGCGAAGGCCAATCGGTGGTTGGCCTCCGACCGCGAACCGGGACGTTCGCGATGACGCATCCGCCGCATCAGATCGACAGTGGCCCGCAGGCCCGGCGCCAGGTCCGGATAGCACCGGATGGCGTCCTGATAGTGGGCCAGACACGTCTCCAGGTCGCCGGCTCGATAGGAAGCGACGGCGGCCCTTATCGGCGTCGCCGCGGAGGACTGGGGCAGGGTCAGTGCCATGTAACAGTCACCGGCGTGTCCCAAGTGCCTGCACCCACGGAGACCGCTTCGGGCCGTTCCGCACAGGCCAACCCGCCTCGCCGATGGTGGCCACACGCTTGACCACAGATTCGTCGAGGGTCACGGCCATGACGGTGTTTTCATACGTTCACGCCGTGCCTGACAATTGGGAACAGGCGCTCCTGACACAGCCCGTGGCGGTTCACCCGGACCTGGCGACCAGCAGCATGTCCTGATAGGCACGCTGCAATCCTTCTTCCAAAGCCACCGCGGGTCTCCACCCCAGTGCATTCAGTCGCGTCGAATCCATCCACTTGCGCGGCGCACCATCAGGCTTGCTCGCGTCGAACACCACCTTGCCCGGATAACCCACCACGCTGGCGATCGTCTGCGCGAGGTCCGCAATAGTCACGTCCTCCCCGTAGCCCACATTGATGTGGCTCAGTTGTGGCTGCGCCTCGCTCCAGTACACACCAGGGTCAAGGTTCATCACGAACACGCTGGCTGCCGCCATGTCATCGACAAACAGAAACTCGCGCTTCGGACTCCCCGTACCCCAGATTGCAACCTCGGGCGCATTGCCCACCTTGGCCTCGTGAAAGCGCCGCAGGAGCGCCGGGATGACGTGACTGTTCTCGGGATGGTAGTTGTCGCCTGGTCCGTAGAGATTGGTTGGCATCACGCTGCGGTAGTCGCGCCCGTACTGGCGGTTGTAGCTCTCGCAGAGCTTGAT
>JAEZGH010000068.1 GCA_023417065.1 Bacteroidota bacterium | reverse complement strand
GATACTCCTGACTAGTCCCGTCTATCAATACACGTCCTTCTTCCGTGTTTACGAACTTCAAGCTTGCCGTGGCATTTCCCGCGGGGTTCTCCCCTTCGTAGAAGAACTCTCCGGCATATACACTTTTTTTGATGAGCTGATTCGAAGCATTATAAACTTCCTGACGGAGCTTGCGTCCGGTGGCATCGTAGATGTATTTGATGTACTCGCCGGTGTTCTTGCGTACAACCTCGGGCAGATTCAAATAATTGTACGTGATCACACTGTTACCTGTTGATGAAGTGGCTCCATCGATATCCTTGTTCTTGTCCTGGATCATGTTGCCGTTGTGGTCGTAGAGATAGTCATTATCTCCGTTGTCGCCGTTTTTGAATCCATTACCAACATTGGTCAAATCATCTACCTTTAGCAACTGATTGCCTATATATGCATATCTGAGATTGTCCATCAGGTCATAGGCGGCAGGTGCATTGACTTCACTGATTCTTCCCCGGCGTTCAATTCCAAGAATATTTCCATTCAAATCATAAGCCGCGTTCAAGTCATCATTCCATATCTTCTCATTGAACCTGCCATTCTTGTTGGTTGGATCTGCCTGGTTAAAGTACTTCGCTTCAAGCAGTCGGTTCATCGGATCATAGGAATAGCCGTACTGCTGGCCTTCACCGTCGGTGCTCTTCCAGTCGATTTGAGAGATGTTTCCATTGAACTGCGCCTGTATGTTTGGAAGTGTAGGAACATTATACTTCAATTCCATCCCAAACAGATCGTTGCCGATGTTAGCAGGGTCATTCACCTTGGTCAGCCACCCACGGATATTGTACCGGTAGTCAACTTCCTGCTCGAAGGTCGAACCACCATTTTCAGAGTGGAGCTTTTTGGTAATGAGTTGGCCCAGTTCGTTGTATTCGTTTGCTGCCAACAACTTGAAGCTGCCCGAACCTCCGATGCGGTGCCATGTTTTGAGCAACCTGCCCGCATGGTCGTAGTCAAATTTGCGCGTTACGATTTTTTCACCCGACTGGCCTGCATGGTGAACGGTCCGGGTGTGTAAGACTTTCCCGACGAAGTCATAGATATTGGTCACGCGATCAATGCCTTCAAGCGGATTATAGATCGAAACAGGAAAAATCATCGCTTACCTGAGGATAATAAGGGATTTTCGCAGACCGATCTGGCCAACAAGAGTGGTGTATCACGAGTAATGATTGGAACGAACGCGGGGAAGCAATGCCATTCCATCGATGCTGCCAAAAAAAATGATGCACTCGAAGTGTCTCTCGCTTATTCTTGATAAGCTTCGTTAACACCCAAGACCCCATTGATGGCTAACACTTCTTATGAGTTAAGGTATTTACTACGATGGTCGGCCGGTCGGCCGATCTCGACCAGCATTCAGGATGGCCAGTTTATTCAACGCATTCAGGACGGAGAAAAATTCGGCAACGGTCATAGTCTTGTCGTTGACCTGGAGATTTCACAAAAATACAATGAGGGTTACGACACTTACATCATTGATAAGTACACCGTTCTAATGTTCGGGACATTCACAGGCGCGGTGATAATCGTGGTTGATCAGGGTCATCTCTTTCAGCAATAAAAACCCAGCGCTGGGCTGGGCTTTCAAATCATTGTATCTTTTTTACCGCATCGACAGATAAATCATTACTGCAGAAGCACTTAACAAAACTAGTGTATCAACGAGAAGAACTATTCGTACAAACAATTCCTTCCTAATCTTCTTACCTAGTATTTGCGTGACCAGCATGATAAATCCCATTACCAACAGGATAAGGACGAGATTGAGCACGAAACGCTTAAAAAAATAACTAGTGCTAGATGCTTCAATAAGCTTATGGTGCTGCTCTTGGGTGCCAAGCCAAAAAAAAGATGTAAAGAAAAGCCCATATACAGCTGTTGCCACAAATAGCACGTTGATCCCGATGTAGATAACATTACTTCTTATCATCTTCTTTTTTACGATTGTCTCTTATGATCTCAAACTTAACTCCACTCTTGGTCTCGGTAACCTTTACTCCCGTAGCCCCACTTGCAGCAGCTGCGAGTAATGCCTTAACTTCTTTGAATACTCCTGAACCCTTTGTTGAACCATGAGAGTATAGAGCCTTGTCAGATTTACTTGAAAACTTGTCAACGACACCTGATATATCAACACCCTTACTAATTTCTTTATTTCCAGTAACCCAATCTCCTCCATAGCTTAACTGATATGTAGTCGGTTCCTCTGGCGTTTCAAACTCGTCACCTTCATCTGGAGATAAGTGCAAAATGCTTTCAACATTATGTCCCTTCTCGATCAAATATCGGGCAATTCCCGCACCGAAGGCACCACCCTCACTATGCGTAACAAGTTTAAATGTTTCATCTTCTTCTAGCCCTTCAATCAAAGAACTATAATTGTTCTTGGCATACTCATAGCCATCTTCCTCCCTTCCACCACCACTTGAATCGCCACCAAACCATGAAGACCCATCAATGTAGTTTGACTCAGACACCTTTGAATAGTCTCCGAAAAAATTCTGAGCAGCCTCTGTAAATCCACTGCCCCAATATTCCTTTCCAGGCGTGCTTGATCCAATAATTCCACCTACCCAACTATTCCAATATCCGTTGACAAAAAGAATTTTCTTACCATCAGGGTCAATTGCAACGGTCGGAACGTTACCAACATATACATACGGACTAAACTTGTAATACCGATCTGCTAGCGGATCTAATGTACCCCATCGGCCTAATTCTGGCATGTACATCCTGGCACCGTAATCAAGCCATCCAAGACTTGATTCATCTTGAAGTTCTTTTCCATTGTATCTGAAGTCTTGAGCTATTGTGTTCTCGCGGCTGTATGAGTTGTAAGCTAAACCAAACGGATAGTAATTGAATCGACCTACAAATTATTTATTCAGTTTCGATCCCGCGGTTCACAACGACTGGGTTCTATCTCGATTAAGTTTAAATCACGAAGGTTCCGGTAGTTCAAAAGAAGTTTTTGCCCCTTCAAAACAATGGTCTCCTGTCCATATTCGGCTTCGCGTTTGTAGCAATAGCGTATGTCAACAGGCGCAACGTAAAGTATCATCTCAACCTTGTTTTCACTACCAGGCACCCAAGCTGTTATTGGCAACGCCTTCTCGCAGAGTGGACCCATCTGTATCAAGTCATTAACTGGAAACCCGATTCCAATTGGTTTCGACCCAAATGCCACACATGGATCAGTGGGAAAAAAATACCACCGGTTGTCATAACCACAAATTACAAATCCTTCACGCTCAAAAACCACTCTATGTTTCGGCACAAAAAGGTAATATTGACAACCGAATAGTAATAGAAAGATAGAGAACATCGAAAAATGGAATTTCATCTCTTAACGTTGCTTGGAGGTACCAATGAGCCTTTGTTGTCGCGATCAACCATTCTATTTAGAAGGTGACTACCTGACGCCTTTCCAGCGAAAGCCTTGCCGTAATTATCAAAATGAGCTTGCGACATTGATGATGAATTTGAATTCCCCATTCGATCATTTTCATAACCTTCGTGGGCTTGCGAGTTCCCCATATGGTCATCAGTGTACCGATCCGACAAGCCGGCAAAGTGAAATCCTTCATGTACTAACGCATTCGCTATTTGGCCTGGTTTACGCTCTTTGCCGTAAGACTCCAATACGCCACCATCCCCATAAGTCCCTGTAGTTGAAGTATACGTACCAGAGGCTTTGTCACCGAACCCTCCCCCAGAGACAGAAAACCTAGTAGTACTATTAGTCAATTTAAATATGTTCTCACCGGCCTTAAGGTCCTCCTCCTTGATGTCAGGATTGTAAATGAAGGTCAACTCCACTGATACCGTGTACTCAGTTCCATCTTCGGTCTTATAGGTACCGCTGGGATTATTTTTTGATATTTCATTTGCTTTGTCAGCATAATCTTGGTTGGCCTTGGATCCTGTTAGGTAAATAGTCGCCTGAATGGTGATAGTTTTCTTGTCCTGATCCACCTGTGCAATTGCATCACGCCCGTCAGGGTCAACCCAGTTTGTGGGCTCATTAAAGCAATAGTTGTAGGGAGTAAAGCTAGTGTACTTTTCTGCTGAAGGATCTACCACCCCCCACCGTCCAATCTCCGGCATATACATCCTGGCGCCATAGTCAAGCCAATCGAGCCCTAACTCATCTTGCTTCTCTTTTCGATTGTACTGATACATGTTGGGGACACCGTTTTCTCTTGAGTAGCTGTTGAATGTTAACCCAAATGGGTAATAATCTACACCTCTTTTTCACCAGCCTTACAAGCTCCATGCACCACTTCAAAAAACGTCAATGCTTCTTCTAAGCACCAGGCTAAAGATAGCGTTTTCGCTCCGGCCGGCCAACCCTTTATTTTTTCAATTGAAAAAGAAAGACTCGCTTCCAAACTGCTTCAAAAAGTTCGGTAACATGCTCATTCACAGAACAGGTTCGATTCCTTTACGGACTCCTTATAGGAGAACTAGATCTCGCTGTTTAATGCCCGACAATCTTAGTTTCAATTTGTAATATTAGGGACATGTTTCGCAATTACTTCGAATAACTCATGAACGGGAATTGACCGTAATCGATCCTTCTCTGCAAATTGAGACACAATACTTACGCCCTTTACTATTTTGATGTAGTTCCTTTCACCCAAAACGTTTGTTAAATGGATGTCTACGGCCAAGTTCTGCGTATCTGAATTTCCTCTTACATCATCAATCTTTACATCAAGATCTACCGTATTGTCAGGAAACTTATAAACAACACACTTCCATTTACGTGTGTCTACCGTGATCTCTTCATCATTTTCATTTAACATCACCCAGCTAAAAACCTCAGGCTTTCTCGGTTTACAGGAAAGGTACTCCCATCCGGACAGACTCGGTGCGAAGGATACTATTTCATCCACTTCATCAATCAAATCCTCTTGAAAGTTGGGTGACAAACAAAAGTAATATTCAGTCTTGTTCGAAGGACCATATTCCCAATCATAATCACCAAAAGTGCTGACAAGATTATCAATCTGCTTTATTAAGCCTTCATTTTCTGGATTTGTCAATACCTTCTCTAATAAAGGTGATATCGCTTTCCAAAACCCATCAATTCTAGTTCGTTCCACCATATTTCTTATCCAGTTCTTTCATTCTTTCGGGGCTAACTTCATTTCTTTTGTTGTCCAGGTTATCTACACCCCCACTATTATCTATGGCTTTCTGCTCTTTGTAAGCACCTTCACCAGGGTTCGCAGGATCATAGTTATCTATCACCTCTGCATTTGATCTATTTCGCCCATCATTCGCGCCTTGGCCTCTCTTGGCTGGACTTGCTTGTTTTGTTCGACCAACACACGGCTTACCTGAAGTCGTATTTTCCCCGGGAACTTTATAAATCTTGCCAGAACCAGAAGAGTTCAGCATATTGTTCAATGCATTCTTCGCAGTATTTGCCCCGTGCGTAGCTACGGCAACTCCTGCAGTGGCCACCGCTGCACCTGCAACTGCCCCAACAACAGTTGGTGAAGTAACAATACCACCTGCTGTGCCTCCTGTCGCCATGGAAGCGCCCATACTGAACTCAATAACTCCTTGAGCCAAGCTAAGAACATCACCAACTTTTTGTCCAGCAGTATAGGCTCCCCCACCAGACCCGCGTTCGAAGCCTTGGACTAAAGTTGTTTTACCGTCGATGCTTGTAACTGTGGTGTTATTAGAGGCAATTGCGTTGACCACGCCGTTTGCAAAATTCGCTACGTCACTCCAACTCGGCAGATCCGGCCACATACCATCCGGATCAATGAACCGAATGGGATTATTAAAAGCATAAGAGTAAGGGCTCCATCTTCTTCCCACCTCACTTAAAGGGTCGATCACTCCCCATCTTCCGATGTCGGACATGTACATTCTTGCTCCGAAATCATTCCATCCAAGCCC
>JAEZGH010000058.1 GCA_023417065.1 Bacteroidota bacterium | reverse complement strand
GTCGTCGTTCTTGCCCGGCGTGAACGACAGCTCGACCGACTCGAGATCGAGCACGCCCTCGCTCGCGGGCGGGATCGGCAGCGTGTACTCGCAGCTGATGACGCCGGCGCGGATCTCGTCGAGCGCTTCGAGGAGCGCCTGCTGCGCCGCCGCGCCGGCCCCGACGTTGAACGACTTGGTCCCACCGCCGGACTGCGCGATCTGATCGAGGCTCGCGAACGACGCGCCTTGCATTCCTACTGTGAAGGTCCGCACGCTCGGGGAGTCGTCGATCGGCTTCACCCCCGCCGAGGCGACGCTCGCGACGGTCGAGACGTTGCCGCACGAGTTCGGCTCGCCGTCCGTGACGAGGATGACGACGCCCTGGTGCATCGGCTCGGTCGCGATGAAGTCGCGCATCGCGGCGATCGATCCCTCGAGCCCGGATCGCATCGGCGTGCCGCCGCCGTCCGCCTTGACCGTCGTGACCTTTTGCTGGATGGGGATGACGTTGTCGGGCAAGGCCGCGATTGGAACGGCGAGGTTCTGGTACGCGCCCGGATTGCATTCGTCGCTCGTCGTGCCGGCGGGCGGGAAGAACTGGAGGCCCATCTTCATCCCGACGACCTCGGCGCGGTCCGCGAACGCGCGGACGGCCTTCGTCGCCGCGTCCCACTTCTCGCCGACCATCGAGCCGGAGCGATCGATGAGGACGAGCATCGCGAGCGGCACGGGCTCGGCCTTGCGCTGAGAAGCCACGCACGTCGTGTCCGCGTCAGGCTCCGTGACTCCGCTGTCGGACCCCGCGAACTCCGGCGGCGGTCCGGGCGGCGGCGTGAAGCCGTCGCGCGAGCTGCCGCAGGCCGCGACGACGAGCGCGCTCCCGATCGCGAGGAGCGGTCCGGAGACCGAGAGAGAACCAAGGAAAGAACGCGCCTTCATGGAGTCACCGTGAGGTTCAGGGTCGCCGGACCAGCCGCGCTCTGGGCGCCGTCGACGAAGAGGTAGACCGGGACGTTCGGCTGGACGGTCGTGACGATCTCCGTGGTCGTGGTGTGCGGCTTCGTCGGATCGTTCTCCTTGCAGCCGCTCGAGACCTGCGTGCTCGAGTCGTTGCACGACGTGCGCGCGTAGAAGACCGTGGGCCATGCGCCGTTCAGCTGGGCGGTCAGCGACCCGCCGATGTCGGATGTGACGGCGATCACGGCGTCACGGCCGCTGCCGCCGCACGTGCCGCTGTAGTTGGACGCGAGGTTCGTGGTGGACACGGTGACGACGCGCTGGCGCACGGCGGTGCCGGCGCCGGTGAGCGCGACGGCGTGGCCCGGGCACGTGTCCGTCCCGGCGAGCGGCTCGAGCTGGCAGGACGCCGTGCATCCGTCCCCGTTCGTCAGGTTGCCGTCGTCGCACTGCTCGGTGCCGCTGACGAGACCGTCGCCGCACGACTCGCCCTGGAGAGACAGGTCGAGCTTGAAGCGACCCTTGTGGGCTGGTGCCGGCGCGTCGACGATGATCCAGTACGTCTTGTTGGCCTCGGCTGCGAAGGCGAAGCTCTCGCCTCCGGGGCCTGCCGAACGGTTCGAGCAGGCGAGGAAGCCGGTGCTCGTGTTCGGCGGACACGCCGGGCGGACGCCGATCGAGACGTTGTACGAGGCCTCGTCGACGCGAGCCACGACCACCCCGTCGATCGGCGGGGTGATGGTGAAGTAGGCCTCGAGGCCGGCGCCGGCGCAGGGCGCCGAGAAGTACCCGCCGCCGGGCAGGTTCCAGTTGCCGCCGGTGACGGACGCGCTGTACTTGCCGGGCTCTGCCACGTCCTCGACGAGCGGGATCGGCTCTGCATTGGCGCACGTCGTCCGCGTCGAGGGGACAGGTTCGAACTTGCAGGTCGGATCGCACTGATCGCCGGGATCGTTCGCGCCGTCGTCGCAGTCCTCGCCGCCCTCGACGACGCCGTTCCCGCAGACGGACGGCTTGATCTCGAGCTCGAGGGTGTAGACGCCCTCCTTGTTGGTGTTCACCCCGCCGCCCTCGACGACGAGGAAGTACGGGGTACCGGCGGCGACCGCGCCGCTGAGGGTCTCTTCGTCGTCGCCGCCCATGGCGTCCGCGCAGGCGATGCTCGGCGCGGGCTCCACCTTCGGATCGGGATCCGCCTCGCCTTCGGCCATGCACTTCCGGCGAAGGTTCAGCGAGACGTTGAAGTCGCCTTTCGCCTTCGCGGTCAGCCAGCCGTCGAACGGAGCGATGAACGTGTAGGCCGCATCGTTCTTGGTCCAGTTCGCCGAGGCTGCCGGGTCCTTGCAGCTCTTCACGCCGGGGGTGAGGGAGGCGGTGCTCGCGGTGTGCTTGTACGTCACCACGCCGCCGGCGCCGGGGGCGAGGGTGATCGCCGCGCCGGGGCAGCTGTCGAGGCCTGCGGGGAACGGCTCGAGCGTGCACGTCGCGCTGCAGCCGTCGCCGGCGGCGGTGTTGCCGTCGTCGCACTGCTCGGGCGTCTCGAGGACGCCGTTCCCGCACGTCGCCGGCGTGAGCGTCACGTCGAGCGTGTAGAGCCCGGTGCCCGGCGTCGTCATCTTGCTCGGCGAGGTGCTGGTGTCGGCGAAGAGGAAGTACGTCTTCTGCGCCTCGACGGGGATCGTCAGGCGCATCGGCACGCCGGGGGTCGGCCCCTCCTTGCAGTCGAGCTCGAACGACGACGTGAAGCACTCGCTGCGAACGTGGAGGAACGCGTCGGCGTAGCTCGCGTGGAGCTCCGCGGTGAGCGCGCCAGAGACGGTCGGGGTGATCGCATAGACC
>JAEZGH010000026.1 GCA_023417065.1 Bacteroidota bacterium | reverse complement strand
ATCCTCGTGCGGCCATTGGACAAGAAGGAGAATTACATCAAACGCTGCGTGGCGATCGCTGGTGATTCGCTGGAAGTACGCGATGGCGTGGTGTACGTGAACGGTGTGGCCGAAGAGTTCCCGGAGATGGCACAATACGCCTACCAGTTCGAATTGCGATCACCGTTCAATCCGCGCAGGTTGAAAGAGATGTTCGACATCAGCCCCAGCGATGTGGATACACGGCCGGACGGCACGGTGGAATTCCCCGCTACCACGGAAGCCGCCGAAAAGCTCAGCAAATTCGACAACGTGATCAGCATGCGCCGGCAGAACAATCCGCGCGGCATGCACCATCCGTACTACAAGAACCCCTACTTCCCCAACGTGGACGGCATGGATTGGACAGAGGATAATTACGGCCCGATCTGGATCCCGAAAAAAGGCACAACGGTGAAGCTCGATCGTAATTCATTGCCCTTCTATGAGCGTGTGATCCGCGTCTACGAAGGCCACGATCTGCAAGTGAACGGCGATCAGATCATGATCGACGGACAGCCTGCGAACAGCTACACCTTCGAACAGGATTACTACTGGCTGATGGGCGACAACCGCCACCGCTCGCAGGACAGCCGCTTCTGGGGCTACGTGCCGCACGATCACGTCGTGGGCAAGGCCGTGCTCGTCTGGTTCACCAAGGATCCCTACACGGGCATTCGCTGGAAGCGATTGTTCTCGGGCGTGGAATGAGGTTGCAGTCGTCGGTTGTTCGTTGTCAGTTGTCAGTTGTCACGCTCGCCATCCTCTCACCCAGCATCGATCCGGGCGATCGTTTTACATTCTGGATCTTACATTTATTTTTTTCGGGCGAACTCCTGCCTGGTCGCGGCTTCGCTTGCAAGTCCTCGCAAAAAGATCATCGCCGCTTCACTCCCCTCTCCTTCGGAGAGGGGCCGGGCGCCTGCGCCAAAGCGCTCCGGCGACGGCGCGGGGTGAGGCTCCGGGCTTTCCAGCTACGCCGCTTACGCAGCCCCGCTCTTCGATCGAAATGGATCCTGCCTTTCAACAGGCATTAGTGCAAGGACGGCATGCAGCCTGACAACGGTCAACCGACAACGACCCGCACCCTCAACCAATGGCTGAAGGCCTTCATCCTGGCGATCGGTGTGCTTATCGTGATCCATCTTTTCGTGCTGCGCTTCGTTACGGTGAAGAGCACGAGCATGTTCGCCACCCTGTTGCCCGGTGATCTGGTCCTGGTACAACGTTGGGCGATCCACACCGGTCTTGATCGCGGCGATGTGGTCGTGTTCCGCGATCCGTTGAAGGACCGGCAGCACGAGATGCGCAGGCCGCTGTTGGTGAAACGCATCGCCGGAATGCCCGGCGATCTGCTGGAATTGCGCGGTGGTGATCTGTACATCAACGGCGATCAGGTCGATCCGCCGGCGCACGCCACCTGGAGCCATCTGCTGCAAATGGAACCCGGTGCATCGCCCGATAGTCTGCTGGGAACATTGGGGATCCCGACCGGAATGGCCGCAGGGAACGATCGCTACGAAGTGCCGTTGAACGACACGCTGGCAAGCTTGCTGAAGCGATCGGCGACCGTGAAGAACGTGAGAACATCAGGCACGAAAGCCTCCGCGCCATTGTTCCCGTTCAGCCCGAATTTTCCGTGGACCGGCCGTGATCTGGGGCCTTTGCGCATTCCCGCAAAAGGGGACACGATCGCGATCACGCCCTACAATCTGCCGCTCTACGATCGGTTGATCGGCATCTATGAAGGCCATCGCTTATCCAATTCCGGCGACCGGCTGTTGATCGATGGCCTGCCGCTGGATCGCTACATCGTGGAACAGGACCATTATTTCATGCTCGGCGACAGCCGCGATCACAGCGCCGATTCGCGTTACTGGGGCTTCGTGCCGCACGATCATCTCGTGGGCCGCGCGGTGCTGGTGATCGTAAGCAAAGGTCCTGGCGGCTTGCGCGATCAACGCTTCTTCGAAACGCTGTGAGGTAAATTCGTGGCGTGTTCCGATCGCTCCTCCTTCTTCCGCTGTTCTTTTTCGCCGGCTGTACCGACAACGGAAAGAGCGATGATCCCTGCGATCGGTTCTTCGAGCCGTATCCGGCACTGGTGCACACCAACGATCCCGTTCACCGGAAATTCAGCGATGCCATGGTGTTGTACACGGAAGGGCATTTTCAGCAGGCCGCGGAACTTCTGGATGGATACATGGAAGTGCGGGGTTACAAGAAACAGGCGCATCTGTATCTGGCAATTAGCTTGATCGCCACGGATCGGCCTTTTGATGCGGAACTTCAGCTCGATCACCTGGAGAACAGTAACCTCCGCGGCTTCAGCGATCAATCGGAATGGTATACGCTGATCTGCTGGGTCTGCAGTGATCAGCATGAGAGGGCGCTGGCCGAAGCACAACGGATCGCCCGATCGCCAAGGCATACCTACAAGAAGGAGGCTGCAGGATTGGCGGAAGTGTTGAAGAAGGAATGATGAAGACGGATCACCGGCTGATCGAAAAATTGCGCCGCTCACTGGAAGGTCCCCTGCCCGGCCATGACGCCTTGCCAGAGGTCTCAGGCTACAGAAGGCCCAATCCCCACAAGGTGCTCCAACGCGATCCGCCACCGCGCGAAGGTGCGGTGCTGGTGCTGATCTATCCGCGCGAAGATGTATTGCACACGCTGCTGATGCTGCGGCCGGTGTACGAAGGTGTGCACAGCGGCCAGATCTCCTTCCCCGGTGGAAAGAAGGAGGAGCAGGACCGGTCGCTGGAGGAAACAGCGCTCCGCGAATTCAACGA
>JAEZGH010000011.1 GCA_023417065.1 Bacteroidota bacterium | reverse complement strand
CTCAAGGACATCGTCGTCGGGAAGGTGCCGGCCGGCATCATGCTGACCCAGCTGGGTTTGCAGTTGCTCAACTACCTGCCGCTGATCCTGCCGCTGGGCCTGATGCTGGGGCTGCTGATGGGCGTGGGGCGGCTCTAACGCGATAGCGAGGCGCCGGTGCTGGCCTCGATCGGCGTCGGTCCGCGGCGCCTGCTGCGGCCGCTGCTGATGCTGGTGGTGCCCTTCGTGCTGGTGGTGGGGGCCTGCTCGCTGTGGCTGGGCCCCTGGGCGCGCGCCTATTCGCAGCAGATGATCGAGGCCGGCCAGCGGACGCTGCTGGTATCGGGCCTGGAGGCCGGCCGCTTCGTGGAGCTGCCTGGCGGTGGCGGCGTGGTGTACGCCAACTCGATGTCCAGCGACGGCACCTACCTGGGTCGGGTCTTCATCTACCGCCAGGACGAGGGGCGGATGGACATCACGTCGGCCCGCACGGGCACGCTCGCGGTCGACGGCAACACCCGCTACCTCAAGCTCGACGAGGGTTTCCGGGTCGAGGGGCCCATGGACGGCGGCAAGGATTTCCGGCTCATGCGCTACGCGTCCAACGAGGTGCGCCTGCCCGACGCCGACAGTTCCGACGACGGCAGCGACCCGGAGCTGTTGCCGACGCTGGCGCTGCTGCCCGACGGGCGCCCCGAAGCGCTCGCCCAGCTGGATTTCCGGCTGGCGCCGCCCCTGCTCGCCCTGGCCTTCGCCCTGCTCGCGGTGCCGCTGGCCCGGAGCCCACCGCGCCAGGCGCGCTGGGGACGTATCCTGCTTGGCCTGCTGGCCTATGTGTTCGGCGTGAACCTGATGCTGCTGGGCACCAACGCGCTGGCTTCGGGCCGGCTGCCGGCCGGCCTGGGCCTGTGGTGGCTGGTGCTGCCGCTGCTGGCGTTGGGACTGTGGATGTACTTCACCGACGGAAGGGTGAGGCGGGCGCGTCTGCCGCGCCTGGCCGGGGGCGCGCGATGAGGCCCTTCCCGAGGCTGCACGACCTGCTCGTCGCACGCGTGGTCATCGGCACGGTGCTGCTGACCTGGGCGGTGCTGACCGGGCTCGACCTGGTGCTGGCCATGGTCGACGAACTGCGCAGCGTGGGCCAGGGCAGCTACGACTTCCTGAAGGCGGTGAACTACATCGCCCATACCACGCCGCGTCGCGCCTACATGATGTTTCCCACGGCCGCGGTCATCGGCTCGCTGATGGGCCTGGGCCAGCTGGCGGCGAGTTCGGAGCTCACCGCGCTGCGCGCGCTTGGCGTATCGCGCAGGCGGCTGAGTCTCTCGGTGGCACTGCCGCTGCTGATCCTCACCGCGCTGATGATGGTCAACGCCGAGACGGTCGGGCCGTGGGCGCAGCGCAGCGGCGACATGATGAAGTCCGCGGCGCGTTCGAACGACATGATCGTCGCGCAGTACTCCGGCCTGTGGGCGCGGGAGGGCGATACCTTTCTCAACGCCCAGTCGGGTCGCGAGCGCACCGAAGGCGATGCGCACTGGCTGGAACTCGATGACGTCCGGCTGTTCGAGTTCGACGAGGACGGGCGGCTGGCGTCCGTCGCCCGCGCCCGTCTGGCCGAGCACCGCGCCGACAGCGGCTGGCTGTTGCGCGACGTGCAGCGCACCTGGTTCGAAGAGCGCTCGGTCAGCCAGACCGACTCGGCCGAGGAGCGCTGGGAGTCCAATCTGGACGCGGCGACGCTGGCCGCGAACGCGAGCAACATCTGGCGGCCGCGCTACATGACCGCCGCAGAGTTGCGGCAGGGCATCGACTACCGCAAACGCAACCAGCTGGACCCCAGCGAGTTCGAGGAGCACTACTGGGGCCACTGGTTCTATCCGCTCAATGTGCTGGCTTTGTGTCTGGCGGCGATTCCCTTCGCCTTCGGCAGCCTGCGCAGCGGCGGGCTGGGGCGGCGCCTGTTCATCGGCGTCGTGTTCGCGCTGGGGTTCTGGCTGCTGCAGACCCAGGTGGTCAAGCTCGCCGCCGTGTACGGTTTCGACTACCGCATCGCCTACCTGGTCCCGCCACTGGTCATGCTGACCGTCTCCTGGCTCCTCTTCCGACGGCGGAGTGGGTGAGGAGCGGGCGCTTGCGAGGCACTGCCTCGCGCCCGCTCCGAACGCCCGGCGCGCTGCGCGGGGCCGGATGAGCAATACGAAGCTCGCGGCATTGCCGCGCGCTGGCCGCGAACGCCTCGCGCGCTGCGAAGGGCCGATGGGCGAGCGGGGTCAGGGTTTTCCCGCTCTCCGCACGGGTCAGGGCTCGGCAGCGTTGCGACCTGGGATGCCCCCCTCCCAGCCTCCCCCCGCTTTGCGGAGGGAGGAGCTGAGCGCAGCGGAGGAGCGTCTGGAGCGCAGCGCCGGGCCGGATGAGGAGGGCCTGCTCGCGCGGCACCGCCGCCCCGTCTGCGAACGCCCCGCGTGCTGCGCGGCCGGATGAGAGCAATAAGAAGTTCGCGGCATTGCCTCGCGCTGACCGCGAACGCCTCGCGCGCTGCGAAGGGCCGATGGGCAAGCGGGGTCAGGTTTTCCCGCTCTCCGCACGGGTCAAGGCTCGGCAGCGTTGCGACCTGGGATGCCCCCCTCCCAGC
>JAEZGH010000002.1 GCA_023417065.1 Bacteroidota bacterium | reverse complement strand
GATCTACCTGGTCGATAAGTATGGTATGTAAGATCACTATCCCCTATATCACCGGAGAAGTTTTTGTAATGCCTGCTGCACCCTTGCAAATGGAAAGCTTGTATATACAGTGTCCATTTGGTGCCTGATCTCTTCGGTGCATAGATTTCCTATGCTTCCCTCGTGCATTTTGCCTGAACTGGCCGATGCCGGAGCTGGGACAAAACTTCCTTCCTCAACCTGTTTGCCTACAATTTTATAAGCATCCCTGAATGGAGTGCCCTGCATCACCAGGTTATTCACGGCATCCACCGTGAAGAGGTATTTGTATTTTTCGTCCGCGAGAATATCTTTTTTTATTTCAATATTGGAAAGCATCAACCCCGCCATCTCGATACAATCCTGCAAGGTTTTAAATGCGGGGAACAGGTGTTCCTTCAATAATTGCAGATCTCGGTGATAACCCGATGGGAGGTTGGCAGTCATCATCGTGATCTCGTTGGGTAATGCTTTGATACGATTGCAATGACTACGGATCAGTTCAAAAACGTCAGGGTTTTTTTTATGCGGCATGATGCTGCTGCCCGTAGTCAACTCGGCGGGGAAACTGATAAAGTCGAAATTCTGGTTCAGGTATAAGCATGCGTCCATGCTTAGCCGGGCCAGTGTGTCGGCAATATTGGCCAGTGACTGCGCCACCACACGTTCTGCTTTTCCGCGCCCCATCTGGGCATACACCACGTTATAATTCAGGTCGGCAAATCCTAGCAATTCAGTTGTCAGCTTCCTGTTGATGGGAAATGAAGAGCCATATCCTGCCGCAGAACCGAGAGGGTTCTTATTGACAATATCATAAGCAGAACGCAGGGTTATCATATCGTCCACCAGGCTTTCTGCATAAGCGCCAAACCACAAACCAAACGAAGAAGGCATGGCCAGTTGCAAATGCGTGTAACCTGGTAAAAGATGATCGCGGTATTTTTCGCTTTGTGTTTGGAGTAGTTCAAAAAATGGCTGAATACTATTAGCCAATACTTCAAGTTCGTGACGCAGAAAAAGTTTTATATCAACCAGCACCTGATCGTTGCGGCTCCGGGCGCTATGGATTTTTTTGCCGGTATCACCTAACTTTTGGGTGAGCAATAATTCCACCTGCGAGTGAATATCTTCTACATCGTTTTGTAAGCTGAATTCTCCACGCTGAACCTGCCAATAGATATTTTTTAATTCGGCCTGTAACTGACTTAACTCGTCTTTTGAAAGCAGACCTACCGATTCCAGCATTTCAATATGGGCCAGTGAGCCCAGCACATCAAAAGCGGCAAGGTACAGGTCCAATTCGCGGTCTTTACCGACTGTAAAAATCTCTACTTCTTTTGATGACGCTTTATTTTTTTGCCAGAGTTTCATGTTAGATGCTGGTTACTGGTTACTGGATGCTAGATACTGGATACTGGATACTGGATTGTTAATTTAGTTCTTCAATTAGTTTTATATAAAGGCCTATGCCCTGGTTGATTTCATCCACGAAAATATATTCATCGGCCGTATGACTCCTCGCTGAATCACCAGGGCCCATTTTCAAGGCCGGGAAGGGCATTAAGGCCTTGTCTGAAGTGGTAGGTGATCCGTAATACGTCCTACTTAAATGCAAACCTGCTTTCACCAATGGATGCTCCAATGAAATAGAAGTAGAACGCAACCTCGTGCTTCTTGGTTTTATGTCGGAACTGGTATTGGATTTTATCAGGTCCAGGATTTCTTCGAATGTATACAATTCGTTTACCCTTACGTCCACCACAAACCTGCAAACCGCGGGCACTACATTATGAGCTTTGTTCTCAGTTTCGATCACGGTCACGCTCATTTTGGAAGGACCCAACAGGGGAGACACTTTGTCAAACTGGTAATTACTAAACCACTCAATATCCCTGATGGCTTTATAGATCGCGTTTTCACCCTCGTTCCTCGCCGCGTGGCCGGCTTTACCATTAGCCGTTGCATCCAGGACCATCAGCCCGCGTTCAGCCACTGCCATCTGCATTTGTGTGGGTTCGCCTACGATCGCGTAATCGATCTTTGGCAAATAAGGTAATGTATATTCAATTCCGCCCGTGCCGGAAATCTCTTCTTCGGCGGTAGCGGCAAATACAAGATTAATTTTCAAATCTGCACGCTCATAAAAATGCAGGAATACCGCCAGCAGGGATACCAGGCATCCACCGGCATCATTACTTCCAAGACCATAGAGTTTTCCATCCTGCACATCAGGTGAAAACGGGTCGCGGGTATATTGTGGGTTAGGTCTTACGGTATCGTGATGGGAGTTTAAAAGAAGTACCGGTTTTGCCGGGTCGAAGAATTTGTTCTGTGCAAATACATTATTTCCAACCCTCGAAGCGGCAACATTCCGCAAAGCGAGGAAACGCGTCAGTATGGAGGCTGTCTGGTCTTCTTCCCTGCTGAATGAGGGTGTAGCGATCAATTCCTTGAGCAGACTGATCGCATCTTCTTTTAATTTATGTAGCGCATCATTCATTGACAATAGTTGTGCCCGATTGCCCCGCAATCAGTGCGGGCAGGTTTTCCGCCTTGCCAAGGATCACTTTGCTGACCCCGCTATTCAATGCTGCAAATGCATTGTCGAGTTTGGGGATCATGCCCGCGAAAATCTTTTGCTTACTCTTCAATTGCCTGTAATAAGAGGGCGTGATCTCGGGAATTAAGCTTGTATCATCATCGGTATTTAAAAAACGACCGCGTTTGTCGAAAGAATAGATAAGGCTCACTTCATAATCTGCACTCAGGGCTTTTGCCAGCTCC
>JAEZGH010000191.1 GCA_023417065.1 Bacteroidota bacterium | reverse complement strand
TGAAGCGATATTCACCCTTAACCGGATAATTCCATTCGACGACAATCTTCTTCTGAGAAGGATCTGCCTTTGCAAAGATGTTTTCAACAGGCAGCTTCGATTTCAGATCAATCCATCTGATCGATATAAATCAATGTCGTCAGATATCCGGTGCCCCAGCTGCAAGCTCAACGATGTACCTCCAACGAGCCTGAAAGGATCAAACAACTTCTTATGCATCAGGATGGTTAGCACGTCCTTGAGAACCGGTTTGACCGTAGTCCAATGCAGACGATCAGGCATGTTTCAGATTTAGTGCACCGGTGATTTTATTGAAAACACTCTCACCATAAAAGCGTTTGATCTCTGTTCAATGACCGCACGTTTCTGTCCATGCCAATCAATCGTATTGATATCTGTATCCCAAAATAATCCAGGACGAAGCCTGGACAGATCTGGTCTTCCATTACTTGAATGTTGACGTAGCTTTTCCTCCTTCATATCATAGAAGGCTTGAAGCACCATCAGGTATCCTTCTTCTAACCCAAGCGCTTGTTCAATTTTGAAAGCAAGCGCTGGATTCATTGCCCGTTTTCCTTTCGTTAGGGCAGTGAGTGTTTGAGGGTATTCCTTTATCGTAATAGCAAAGCGGCTTTTCTTCAGTTTCTTTTCACGAAGCTTCCGTTCCAGGATTAGTCCCGGGTGGATACCCTTAATAATTGATATTTCCTTAAACATGAACCCGATCGATCGCCAATTTAAGTAATAACAAAAATTGTAAACAAATTTGTTTAATATTGATAATAATACCCTAAAATGATTGAAACTCAAGAAAATGGGGCTTAACTAATTAGAACGAGCAGCGCTTGAATGTGTCCATTGAAGCAACCATGGACTTAACAAACTGGATTGAAAACAACCACTTCTTTGAAGACGGACATATCTTGAAAATTGAGACTCACTTCAGTTTCGAACCGTTCGAATCCGGGAAATTCATCAAACAGAAAGGATGCTCTTTGTAGAACAACCTTTCTTAATACTCGAGGTCCCGAGCGGATTACTCGTCCGCGCCGCCATGCGCGCAATCCCCTCGTGAACTTCCATTCGCTGCGCTCATTCAGTTTCGAACCGTTCGAATTCGGGAACTTCATCAAACAAAAAAGGTTGACCTTTGTAGGACAACCTTTCTTAATATTCGAGGTCCCGAGCGGATTCGAACCGCTGTACAAGCTTTTGCAGAGCTCTGCCTAGCCACTCGGCCACGGGACCGGATTGATTTCTGATGTCAGGTTTCTGATTCCAATTTAAGGTTCCAGATTTCTGATTTCAGATGACCTGTCCTTCTGACAAGTTTTGCGCTTTTCCGGGGCGGTTTCCCGAATCCAGAATGCACGCCCAAAAGTATGAAAAACGTTCCTCAATACAACGGAAAGAAAAAGAAAAGGTGGCATCTTACCTCCACCTTTTCTAATGTTATAGGACTATTCGCCCTTGGTTTCACCACCGCCCTGCATTTTCTCTTTCAGCGCGCTAAGTGCTTCAAGATCGCCAAGCGTTGATTTCTCGTTTTGCTGATTGATAGACTGGATGGTAGTTCCCTTTTGCTGAGACTTACCTTTAGCACCGCCCTTCGCAGGACCAGCTTTTACTTCTTCTTCAGCTGACCATGTAGCCTTGTGTGACAACACAATTCTGCGGTCATCTTTAGAGAATTCCAGCACTTTGAAGTCGAGCGTATCGCCAACTTCCGCCTTCGAACCATCTTCTTTCGCAAGGTTCTTCGCAGCTACGAAGCCTTCGATGCCGTAAGGCAGCTCGAGAATCGCACCTTTGTCGTTCTTGCTGGTGATGGTGGACTTGTGTACTGATCCAACAGTGAACACGGTCTCGAAAGTATCCCAAGGATTTTCTTCGAGGTGTTTGTGGCTCAGTGCAAGTCTGCGGTTTGCAGCGTCAAGTTCAAGAACCTGAACTTCCATCGTTTCGCCAACTTTCACGAACTCAGAAGGATGCTTGATCTTCTTGGTCCAGCTCAGGTCAGATACGTGTACAAGACCGTCGATCCCTTCTTCAAGTTCGATGAACAATCCGAAGTTCGTCAGGTTGCGTACGATACCCTTGTGTCTGGTTCCCACAGCGTACTTGCTGAGAACATCCTGACGTGTCCAGGGATCTTCAGTAAGTTGCTTGATACCAAGTGACATCTTGCGTTCTTCGCGATCCAGTGTCAGCACAACAGCTTCCACTTCGTCGCCTACCTTCATGAAGTCCTGAGGATTGCGCAGGTGTTGTGACCAGCTCATTTCACTTACGTGGATGAGGCCTTCAACGCCAGGCTGAAGTTCGAGGAATGCTCCGTAGTCGGCAACATTTACAATGCGGCCTTTAACTTTAGAGCCAACCTGAATGTCTTGCGACAGTGCATCCCAGGGATGAGCAGTAAGCTGCTTCATGCCGAGAGAGATACGTTTCTTGTCTTCGTCGAAGTCGAGAACAACAACCTTAACCGTCTGATCAAGTTTAAGAACTTCTTCAGGGTGGTTGATACGACCCCAGCTGATATCCGTGATGTGGAGCAATCCGTCGACACCACCAAGATCGATGAATACACCGAAGTTGGTCATGTTCTTGATCACACCTTCAAGTACCTGGCCTTTTTCAAGGTTGGTAAGGATAGCTGCTTTCTGTTGTTCGAGGTCTTTCTCGATGAGTACTTTGTGAGATACTACGACGTTATCGTTGGTGTAGTTGATTTTCACAACTTTCACCTCGATGTTCTTATTAACATAGATATCGAAATCGCGGATAGGCTTCACATCGATTTGTGAGCCGGGGAGGAATGCCTCAATTCCGAATACGTCAACGATAAGACCACCTTTGGTTCTGCGTTTCACAAAACCTTCGATAACTTCGTCGTTATCCAATGCTTTCTGAACGTATTCCCAACCTTTAACGAGTTTCGCTTTTCTGCGGCTGAGCACGAGCTGACCCATGGCGTCTTCACGCTCTTCGATGAAAAGGTCGACAACGTCACCGATCTTAAGGTTCGGCATGTCTTTGAATTCAGCCAGGGGAACGAGTCCGTCTGACTTGAAGCCAATGTTCAGGATCACGTCGCGTTCGTTGATACCTACTACGGAGCCCTGAACAACTTCGCCGGTTTCGACGGTTGTTACAGTACCGGAGTACAGTTTCTCCATTTCACTGCGCTGATCTTTGCTGTAGCCTTCGCCAAAGCCTTTGCTTGCGAAAGCGTCAAAGTCGAATTCGCCGGGAACCTGTTTCTCGTAGCGGGCTTTCTTAAGCTCCGAAACAGGAATAGCTTCTCCTGAAATGTCTTCTTTCTGGGCAGAACGGATGTCTTTCATCGGATCATCTTCGTCTACCTCGATTTTTGCGGGACCTTTACCTTTAGCACCTGCTTTTGCAGCATCTTTAGGCTCGACCGTTTTTCTGGGTCTTTCTCCCGGTTTTGATGTTTTAGCCATTAAATTTGCCCTGTTTTACATGCGGCAAGCGGGCACTTTGCCACAAATTGGTTCTTAGAATGCCTTTCCGACACGCGGAAAATGCCCTGCTCACCCGAGCAGGGCCGCAAAAATACGAAGAAAGTTTCAAGTTTCAAGTTTCAGGCTCAGGGTTGACGATAACTGCTGTACCAACACGGGTTGCTGAGTCCTGGTCAATAGACCTGCCTATCAGCTGCCTGCTAGCTCAATGCGGCCTTCTTATTTCTCCGTTTTTACTACCATCTTATACTCATCCTCCACTCTTTGTCCACTCTTCCTCCACTCTTTGTCCACTCTTTGTCCACTCTTCCTTAATTGATTCCCATGATAACCCGCTCGTTTCGGTGTCCGTTTCTGGACGGCCCCCTTTGGAGTCGTAAGCGGGCGACGTCACACTAAGTTCCGTCCAATTCTGTGTCGCGGAGACATTAACCTGACGTCTCACTCGCTCCCAAGCGAAAACGGATTTTTTCCCTCGACCACCTCCACCGGGCTGGCATTCCCTCTGCCTCCACACCATTGACTGCACTGCCAGGCTTCATGAGGTTGTCGCCGGAATGGCGTCAAAACGTCCAGCTGTTATGTCAGTAATAATTCTTAAAGGCTGGCTATCCATACCAGTGAAAGAGAACCTATCTGCTCACCGAGGATGAGAAGCGAAAGCTTGAATCCTTCGTCAGGAAATCTCCGGTGTTCGCATCGTTACGAATCAGGTTCCTGTTCAGCAGTCCATCAAATATTGATATGTTGGGGAAGTACTGGAGCCGACCTGATATGAGATATGGCTTTTTCGCTCTCAAGAGACTTGACGACCAGATTTCCCCAAGCGCGTAGAAAAAAAAGACCAGGCCTGCACCTGGTCTTTCATTATTATATAAGGAGTAATCTCCTTTAATATATGCGTCTTATTTTACAGTCACCTTAACCTCATCATAGGAAGATGCTCCGTACTGATCCGTTGCTGTCAGGCGGAAGATGTACGTTCCGGCAACGAGTTTCCAGGCAACGAGGTCAGTGGTTTTATCCTGGCTGAGGTTTGCCGCGGGGCCGGATACTTTTGTCCATTGATATGTCATGGAATTGTTTTCGGGATCGGTCACCTTGCCATAGAGTCTGGCCGTTGTTGCAGGTAGAATCAAGGTTACGTCAGCGCCGGCGTTTACCACGGGAGGCTTATTTCCCGACGGAGATGATGATGACGTGTTCTTGGTAACGACAACTTTAACATCATCGTAAGCTGTAGCACCGCCGTTATCTTTAACAGTCAGTCTGAACACATAGGTTCCTTCCACGAGACCCCAGGCAACGAGGTCCTTGGTGTTGGCCTGGCTGAGGTTTGCCACACCACCGCTGACTTTCGTCCATGTGTATGACACGATGCTTCCATCAGGGTCAGACGCCTGGCCATAGAGGCGGGCTGTACTTGCGGGTGAAATCAGGGTGATGTCAGGGCCACCATTAACAGTAGGTACCTGGTTTTTCGGAGGTTCTACGGGAGCTGGTGATGGATTCGTCTGCGCCCTCACAGTGATCATCACGTCGTCGGACGCAGTTTTACCATTGGTGTCTTTTACCGTTAGTCTAAAGAAGTAGGTTTTTCCGAAATCGAGGTTTGACACCGTGAGATTAGGCGTTGTGGCATTTGTCATCGTTACGTTGCCACCGCTGACTTTTGTCCATGAGTAAGAACTGATATTTCCCGTAGTGGTGGCTTTGAGAGTCGTATAGTTTATCGGCGGGAAGAGGGTCATGTCAGATCCGGCATTCACGGTAAGAGCAGTCTCGGTGGTTTGCGCCCTGACAGTAATCATCACATCGTCAGACGCAGTCTTGCCATTGGTGTCCTTCACCGTCAAACGGAAGAAATACGTTTTTCCGAATTCGAGGTTTGAAACCGAGAGGTTAGGTGTCGTGGCATTGGTCATTGTCACATTGCCACCACTGACTTTAGTCCAGGAGTACGAAGCTATGGTTCCGGTTGTCGTACCTTTGAGCGTTGTATAATTGGTGGGCGGGAAAAGGGTCATATCGGCGCCGGCGTTAACGGTTGGCCCGACACTCTTCTTAACAAACACAGTTACATCGTCATAGCCTGTGGCGCCGCCGTTGTCTTTCACTGTGAGGCGGAATACATAAGTACCTTCAACCAGCCCTGAGATGGTCACTTTGGATGTATTCGCATTTGCAAGGGTGGCAGACCCACCGCTTACTTTTGTCCACGTGTATGAAGAGATTGATCCGTCAGTGTCAGAACCCGATCCAGTCAGCGTTACCGAGTTTGTCGGAAGTGTTACGGTCACATCAGCCCCAGCATTTGCTTTCGGGGCCGCATTCGACGTTGCAGACGAAACGACAATCTTCACGTAGTCTGAATCCGTATTTCCGGAATTGTCTTTCACCGTGAGGCGAAACATATACGTGCCATTGGTCACCGCTACTGAAGTAGTAGCTGCAGATGCGTTGCTGAATGTTGCAGCGGGTCCGCTCATCTTGGTCCAGGAGTACGATGCGATGCTGCCATCGGAATCAGATCCTGACCCGGTGAGGGTGATTGAAGATACCCCGCTATATGATTTATCAGCCCCTGCGTTCGCAGTAGGGATTGAATTTCCATTATTTTTTGTATTCACCTGCTGCATCATCCACTCATACACGTTGGGCGTGTGATAGCTATTGTTGGGAGCGTACGCGCGGCCCCAGGCATCATGCTTAACGCCGGGATAGACAGTCAGTTTAGCTTTTGGATTTGGAGTAGGGCTGCATCCGTTGATCGCGTTGATCATGTTTGATGTCTTGCTCAGCGGTACAGTTGTATCGGCATCACCGTGGAAAGACCATACCGGGATGTTCTCGCCGGCGATTTTACATGCCTTGCTGGGAGTATTGTAGCCCGGGCAAACAGGGGCTGCTGATGCGAAGATCTGCGGATAGTCTTCAATGGCGGCAAACGTGCCTCCGCCGCCCATGCTAAGCCCGGTGATGTGAATTCGTTTTTCGTCTATGCGATGGTTCTTCTTGGCCCACTCCAGTACCTCCATGATGTACCAGAGGGGGAAGGAACTGTAGTTATTTTTCAGTTGAGGCGAGATCAGTATAAAAGGGAATTTATAGCCATCCGCGACATGTTTTGGAGGTCCCAGCTTTGCCACAAGGTTAATTGTGGACTTGAGTGTGTTGGGATCTGTTGAATTTGCTCCACGCTCTCCCACACCATGCAGGAAGATTACCAGCGGGTATTTGTTGGAATTGGAATTGTAGTCAGCAGGTACGTATTCAAGCAATCCAATGACTGTTTCAGTTGTTGTCTTGAAGGTTTGCTGAGCTTTCAGCGGAGAGGAGGAAAAAACCAGAAAAAAGAAGGCAGCGCAACTACAGATCAGGAGAGTAAAGAATCTTTTCATTTCTACAAGGTTAGGAAGTCGTTCACGGATTCGGCTCAAAAAAAAAGAGATCTGATTAAAGAATAGACAGGCGGAGGCAGTGGCGTTTGTCACGGGATCATTTCATTTGTTTTTTTTTGCTACAAAAATCCTTTACTGGTTGGCAGCGGGGCGTTTATCCGTCATGTCCATCTGGCCTATGTAGGATACTTCGTTCGATCGTAGGATGGGCTCCTTATGACTGCCGGTGCAAATAAAATCCATACAACGCCAATGCTACCCGCTAGTGCGGTGAGTCGACATGAGTGACGCCGAATTGTCAAAACCGACGATAAAAGTTTAAACGGGCAAGCGCTCACTTTATTCCTCTGTGATGAGCGGCAATTATCCCTTTAAGCCGGCGGGAATGTCAATGGCGTAATGAATTTTCTCCCCATCAAAAAATCGTGAATTTCTGCATAGTCGCCCGAATGATTACGGCGTTGCCCGCTAAAAAAAACACCTGGCCATTTTCCGACCAGGTGCTTGTCAATGCTTCATTTCACTCTCAGGGAATGTCCTCAAATTTAAGCGTCCCCACCGCGTAGTCGATCAGCAGCCGCTGAAACATCAGCGTAAACAGGGCACTTTGGTAATCACCCTGTGCCTGAATGTAGGCCTGATTTGTCGTATTCATCTCCACGATGTTCGAAATCCCGAGTTCGTAACGTTCCTTTTCTGTTTTATATGTCAGTTCAGCAGCCTTCAATTGTGCCTGAGCAGCCAGATAGCTTGTCTTGGCGTCTTCAAAATTCTGATATGCCTGCATCACTTCTGTCTTCACGCGAATCTCTGTGGCGTCCCGGTCGAGCGCGGCGTTCTGATATTGAACCTTTGCGAATGCGGCCTGCGAACGCGACTGAAGTCCATAAAAGATTGGAATAGTAACGCTCACGCCATAGCTGAGCTGCCGGTTATCGTGACGAAATTGATCGTCGAACGAGCGGTTCTGGATGCCGTGGATGTAGTTGTACCGCGATCCATACGACACGCCTGCATATACACTTGGATAATATCTGCCCTTAACGGCCGAATAGGAATAGTGTCTGGCCTTTTCCGTAAACTCAGCTTGTTTGAGGTCACTGCGGCGCGAAAGAGCCGTTGTCAGCATCTGGCTGTGGTCTACCTGACCGCCCAGTAACGTGTCTACGTTCCAGTCGACTTCCTCCAACTCAAGAGGAATGGTTGGATCAAGAGCGAGACTTCGTGCAAATACAGCAAGATCGTTTTTGAGTTTGTTCTGCGCGCGGATGAGAAGAAGTTCGGCATTCTTAACCTGGTATTCCTGGTTGTAAAGGTCGGCCTCAGCCCGTGCACCGAGATCAACCTGCGACTTGATCTGGTCGTACTGAAGTTTCTGCGTTTCGATATTCTGCTTCTGGATTTTCACCAGCTGCTCATCCAGAAGGCAGACCAGATAATTATTTGCTACAATCTGAATCACTTCCTGAGACGAGCGCGCTACCTTGTGCAGCTGGGCTTCATTCTCGCTCTGCGCACTGCGGTATCCGTTCATCATGCTTAATCCACGGAAGAGGGGCATGCTCGCGCCGAATTCCCCATTGACGAAATCGATCATACCATTGACGACCTCACCAGCCTGCTGGTTGAATGAGTTTCCATCGTTTCGATAAAAGCTTCCGTTTGCCTCAATACTTGGCCCCATCTGAAGGAGTGATGAGGTCTTGTTGATCTGCGTATATGACAGCTGGTTCTTCTGCTGCTGGAGGTCGAAGTTATTTTTTAATCCGATTTTTACCGCCTCCTGAAACGTCAGCTTTCGCGGACTATTAGCCGCCACATCCTGTCCGTTGGCACTTGCCACGATAGATAACAGGGCTATTGAAAGTAAAAAAGTTCTGATCATGTCGTTTCCTTAAACACGTTCTGCTACCACATTATCTTCTACTATTGCGCCGTCAGCCACCCTGACGATACGTTTACCATATCGGGCGTTTTCTTCAGAATGTGTCACCTGGATGATCGTGATGCCCTCAGAATTGAGTTTCTGAAATATCTCCATAATCTGACGCCCCTGATCGGAGTGGAGATTTCCGGTAGGTTCATCTGCAAGAAGTAATTTCGGCTGGCCAACGATCGCCCGGGCAATTCCCACGAGTTGCTGCTGACCTCCACTAAGTTGTTCCGGGAAGAGATCTTTCTTTGCGACCATGTTAAAACGGTCGAGCATCTCGGCTACCATGCTTTTGCGCTGACTTCCGCTCACCCCCTTGTACAGCAGGGGCGTCTCGATGTTTTCGTAGACGGTAAGCTCGTCAATGAGGTGGTACGCCTGGAAGATGAATCCGATGTAGTTTTTATGCATGTCGGACTTTTGCTTTTCCTTCATGCGATGAACAGGCTCGTCGAAGAAATAGTATTCTCCGGCCGAAGGTTCGTCGAGCATGCCGATGATGTTCATCAGGGTTGATTTTCCCGCGCCGCTCGGGCCCATGATAGTCACGAATTCACCTTGTTGAATGTCGAGGTTGACGCCTTTAAGGATGAAGGTGCGCTGGAAGCGGGAATCTACATACTTATCAATGTCGCGTAGTTTGATCATAATTTGCACAGTTGTCGGGGCGGAGCCAACAATAATGCCAAGGAAAGGAGGGCCGAATCCGGTCAAAAAAGCGCTTTCTGACCCCCTTTCGACGTCCGATTGTGAATAGTGGTGTCCGTATTCGAGCAGTGTACGACGGTAATCAAAGTACCACCGGATAAAGAATGACGTCGACGCGCCGGTTCATCCGCATGCCTGAGTAGCTGTTGTTCGAATACACTGGATTGTCCAGACCCCAGTCGCGCTTCGTGATTTTGTGTTCAGGGATAGGCTTTTGAAGAAGAAGCTGCTGGACAGCCTCACTTCGCATTTCCGAAAGCCATTCATTATAGGCTTTGCCGCCAATCGGGTCGGTATGGCTGATGAGCTGAATAGAGTACTTCTCGAGAAGATTCGGGATGGAGTCCAGCCATTCATATAATTTGATGGCCTGTTCTTCGTCGATGTAATAACTTCCGCCGCCGAAGTAAATGCTCATGCGTATTTCATCCACCGGTGCTTGTCCATATAGAAACGAAGCGACCATCATCAACCCGGTGAATGCCAGCATCCGCATCTTTAAATGTAACAAATCCCTGTTTAAAAGGGAATGCACCATTCACAAACATGTTTTTGAAAATCCCTTTTTTTGGTTTGATATTTCGCCCCTCATTAACCAACGACTGATGAAACGGATTTTCATTGTATTTCTCGCACTTCTCACATTCCATTTACAAGCGCAGGAAGAGCTCACCTACCAGCGCCCTCATGACGACATCGCGCGGATTGCTGAAGCTCCGCCGACCCCGACGATCAGCATAAGCCATGACAAGTCGTGGATGTTGTTACTGGAGAGATCCGACTTTCCTTCCATTGAAGAGTTATCGCGACCAGAACTGAGGATCGCAGGGCTTCGTATTAACCCCGACAATTTCGGGCCAAGTCGTGCTTCTTATTTCATTGGGCTGAAGGTGATGCGAATTTCAGATAAGAAAGAATTCACAGTTTCCGGACTGCCAGCGAAGCTGCTGATCAGTCATGTTTACTTTTCGCCGGATAGCCGCAAGGTTGCCTTCCTTCAGAATGATCCGGACGAAATCCAGCTCTGGGTGGTTGACCTGACCACGTTTGCCGCCACACGGATTACCAATCGAAAAGTTAACGCGACCTTCGGGGGTCCGTATAACTGGCTCGCAGATTCAGAGCACATTCTGTTTGCAGCGGTGCCTGAAGGTCGGGGTGAGGCTCCTCAGCAAAGCCGCGTTCCGAAAGGTCCGGTGGTAGAAGAAAACCTGGGCAAGAAAGCTCCGAGCCGTACATACCAGGATTTGCTGAAAAACCCTTACGATGAAGCCCTCTTTGAATACTACTGTTCATCCGAACTGGTTTGGAAGGATTTGTCCGGACCTGAGCAAGTGGTGAGCGAGAGCGCCCTACATGTTAATTTCAGTCCTTCGCCGGATGGAGCGATGATCCTGCGGAAAACTATTCACCGCCCATATTCATACCTCGTGCCATATTACAGGTTCCCTCAGAAGATCGATGTTCTTCAACGCGATGGAAGCCTTGTTAAGACAATCGCCGACCTTCCGCTCATCGATAATATTCCCAATGGATTCAATGCCGTTCAGACTGGTCCACGCGGACATACCTGGCGCGCCGACAAACCGGCATCGCTCTACTGGGTCGAGGCTCAGGATGGCGGTGATCCCAGGGCGAAAGCCGACATCCGCGACAAGGTATTGGAGTTGCCAGCACCATTTACGGCGCAGCCCAACGACTTGATTGAACTCCCGCTCCGCTATAGCGGCGTAACGTGGGCAAAAGACAACCTGGCATGGTTCTACGAATACTGGTGGAGTGAGCGTAAGGAAAGGGTGTATCAGGTAAACCCGATTACCAAAAGCAAAAAAGTTGTGATCGAGCGCTCCACGGAAGATGCGTATAACGATCCTGGAGATGTCATCACCGAAATCAACAAGTACGGACGATATGTGATGCTCGTGACCAGTGATAACAAAGTCTTCTTCCGCGGCAACGGATCTTCTCCTAAAGGAGACATGCCATTCCTCGATAAAATGGACCTCGCCACCGGAAAGAAGACCAGACTATGGCAATGTGAAGCACCGCATTACGAATACGTCGTTTCACTCCTCGACAGCAAGAAAGGCGTCATTATCACGTCGCGTGAATCTCAGGAGCAGAATCCAAATTACTTCCTGCGGCGGATTGGAAACAAGGCGGTAACGCAACTGACTGACTTCCCGCACCCTTATCCACATATTAAGGATGTCAAGAAGCAGATGCTGAAATACAAACGCGATGATGGCGTTGACCTCACCGCTGATTTGTACCTGCCTCCCGGATACAAGAAAGAGGATGGTCCACTCCCGACTTTCTTCTGGGCCTATCCGGAGGAATTCAAGTCGAAAGGTAATGCCGGCCAGGTAAAGGGATCGCCTTATACGTTTACCCGCATCAGTTCGAACTCGCCGATTTTCTGGGCGGTGCGGGGGTACGCAATCCTTAACAATGCGTCTATCCCTATCGTTGGTGAAGGCGATGCTGAACCCAACGATACGTATATTGAACAGCTCGTTGCGAGTGCAAAAGCCGCGATCGACTACGGTGCAACGCTTGGAGTTGTGGATCCTGCGCGCGTTGCTGCAGGAGGACATTCATACGGTGCATTTATGACGGCAAATCTGCTGGCGCATTCTGATTTATTCAAAGCAGGTATCGCACGCAGCGGTGCATATAACAGAACGCTGACTCCCTTTGGATTTCAGGCGGAGGAAAGAACGTACTGGGAAGCACCCGATACGTATTTCCAGATGTCACCATTCTCTTTTGCACATAAGGTTAACGAGCCGATACTCTTCATTCATGGCGAGGCCGATAACAATTCCGGAACATTTCCTATTCAGACGGAGCGTTTCTACAATGCGATCAAAGGTCACGGAGGAACTGCGCGTTATGTGTTGCTTCCTTATGAAAGCCATGGTTATCGTGCCCGAGAGTCGGTGCTGCACATGCTCTGGGAGATGGATCGCTGGCTGGAAACGTATGTGAAAGGTTTCTGATTCTGGTTTCTGATTGGGCAGTGCCCCAATGCACCACTTCGTAGAGCGGAGGTCCAAGTTAGGGTTCAAGGGTGACCATGATTCTGAATTTACACTTGTCCAGACCGCCGTCATTGTCCCAGGTTGGTGCACGGTGAACGAAATGCGAAACGTCAGGATCTCAAATCAATTTGACGAGGTCTTCGAGTTTGTCGGCCTCGTCAACCTTTTTGTCTTTGCGCCACCGCTTGATTCTTGGGAAACGCAATGCGATGCCGCTTTTGTGACGTGTAGACCGGGCGATACCTTCGAATGCAATCTCGAATACCAGTAGTGGTTTTACGCTCCTTACCGGACCAAACCTTTCCAGTGTGTTTTGTTTTATCCACCGGTCTACTTCACGGAATTCTTCGTCGGTTAGGCCACTGTAGGCTTTTGTGAAAGGGACGAGATGACCATCATCATCCCAGACCGCGAACGTGTAGTCTGTGTAGAGGTTTGCACGGCGGCCACTGCCGCGCTGAGCATAAATCATGACTGCGTCGACGGTGTGTGGGTCGATCTTCCATTTCCACCAATCACCACGTCGACGGCCATCGCGATACGGGGAGTTCTTACGCTTCAGCATGATGCCTTCACTCAGCAGCTCACGTGAGCGCGTCCTTTCATACGCAAGCTCCTCCCACGACGAGAAAGGTACCAATTGTGAAAGGATCAGAACAGATCCTCCGTTTCTGATCAGCTCTTCCAGGAGTTGCCGGCGTTCTGTCATCGGTTTCTGGCGTATATCCTCACCGTTCCATTCGAGTACGTCGTATGCAATAAAGGCAACGGGAACATCCTGCAGCAATTTCCGCGAAAGCGATTTTCTGCCGATGCGTGTCTGCAGGTGATTAAAAGTAAGGGGTTTGCCATCCCTGAACGGCATGATCTCACCGTCGATGACCGTTCCGTCGGGGAGAAGATTCTTCATTACGGCATATTCCGGATATTTGTCTGTCACGAGTTCCTCTCCGCGTGACCAGACGAACAATTCACCATCTCGCACAATGATTTGCCCGCGTATCCCGTCCCATTTTCGTTCTGCGTACCATTCGGAAGGATCACCCAAAGCGGAAACATCGTCTTCCAGCGCGTATGCGAGATAAAAGGGATAAGGCCTCGAAATATCAACGTGTTCCTCCGAACGCAGAAGCGTGTCGAACTGATCATCTTCAGGCGACCAGTTGCCCATCAGTTTATGTGCAACGGTACTCTGCTCCATGCCGGTGTATTGTGCCAGGGCCTTTACCATCAGACTTTGGGATACACCAATTCGAAAGCCTCCTGTTATCAGCTTATTGAAAACAAAACGTTCCATTTCGTCGAGGCGGTTCCAAGCCCATAGTACGCGTTCCTTTTTTTCTTCGACGGCAATCGTTTCAAGACCACGGATGAAGGTAATCCAATAGCTGAGGGAATACTCGGAAGTTTCCTTTGGGGGCGGGAGCATCAGCGTTATGGTTTCTGCCAGATCGCCGACTACATGTCGCGATTCATCAAAAAGCCAAACGGGTAGTCCGCTTAATTCGGTGGCCCAATAGCTGAGCAAAGTTGTGTTAACGCTTCGTTTTGGCCGTCGATGTGAAAGGAGTGCGATCGCCCAGAGCTTGTCTTCATCCGCCACGACCTCAAAATAACTCACCAACGCTTTGATTTTGCTCAGCGTCTTGGTGGTCTGGTCGAGTTCTGTAAAGAGTTGTGCGAATCGCTTCATCCTGAATACCTGTGATAGGGAACAAAGAAATGCCAGTGCATCTATGTTTCCTGTTCCACGGCGCTCTCAATGATCTCACCGAGTTCGCCCTCATACTGGGTTTTGACTTCTTTTGCCTCAAGGCCGTTTTCAGAAAGCCATTGTGCAAATAGTTCTGTGTAGCCGTGCGTGACAAATACGCGTTCTGCTCCGGTAGCTTTGATGGCGGAGTTGAGGTCATTCCAGTCGGCGTGATCAGAAAGCACAAAGCCGCGATCGGCACCCCGTCGTCTTCGCGGGCCTCGCAGTTTCATCCAGCCGGAGGCAATTCCAACGGAATAAGGTGCGAAGCGATTCATCCATGGCGAACCTGTCGCCGATGGTGGACATACGACAAGTGCGCCTTCATAATCTTTGCGCGTAGTTTCCGCGGTAACACGAAACGTCTGCGGTAATGTGATGCCTTGTTTTATCAAAACCTGATTGATGGAATCGACCGCGCCGTGAACGAAAATCTTTCCGATGGCAGGGTCGACGTTTCTAAGTATACGCTGGCTTTTGCCGAGTGTATATCCCGCTATAACTGAAACTTTTCCTTCAGCCTGGTTCTTTCGCCACCAGCCATTTATCTCATCAAATACAGTTTCCTGTTTCTTCCATTGATAGACGGGTAGTCCAAATGTTGACTCAGTAATGAAGCTATGACATCGTATAGGTTCAAACGGTTCTGAGATGTTGTCCTTTTCGAGTTTGTAATCGCCGGAGAAGACCCAGACTTCACCTTTGTACTCTACGCGAATCTGAGCAGACCCGGGGATGTGCCCCGCAGGGTGGAAGGAGAAGTTCACGCCATTGATGTTCAGCGTTTCTCCGAAAGCGATAGTCTCGAGGTTGTTAGTCAACTGCAGCCGATGGCGAATAACCGGTGCAGCCTCGGCGGTGCATAAATAGGATTCGTTCCCCCAGCGTGCATGATCTGAATGGCCATGGGTCACAAGAGCGCGGGGCACCGGCTTCCATGGATCAAGATAGACACCTGCCTGCGGGCAGCATATACCTCGGTCAGTGAATTCAAGTAGTGGCATAATTGCGTATTGAGCCGCCTAGCCAATGTATTAAAATGTAATACCGGGATGAGTCACTAACCCTATACTACTGATACTTTGCCCTTATTTCGGCAGGAATGTCACACGGTTCTTTGCGACGCGTGTCGGTAAGGTGAAAAACCTTCCAGCCGTCCGGGGTTCGGTGTAAGTGGAAAGCGTCGACGCCGCAATGGCTGAATGTTTTTCCCAAATAGAACGCATAGTCACACCACGCTGATGCGAAGTCCCCATCGATTTGAATTTTCAGATTCCAGAACTCCTCGTGCCAGCGTTCTTTCTTAGGCGTGCCTACGGCTTGCAGGAATCCGTCTAACGAGGATTCACGATGGAGGATAGGATCATTGGTTTTGTTTCTGGCTGCAGTGGCGAGGGTGATGTCATTCGTAAATGCACCTCGCACCAATGCGCTGTCGCTGTTGAGCATTCCGGTGAATATCTGTTCAATTACTTTTTTGATTTCACGTTCATCGGTTGACTGGGCGCATACCGCGTAAGAGGGGAGAACGCAAATACAAACTAGCAGGATTCGGGTCATGATGTTTAGTTTTATTTAAGATACTCAAAGAGTGGTTTTGGGTTCAGAATTTTACGGGAATGGCGAACTCTTGATTCGGGCTGATTTATGTAATTATTGTAATTTACGTTCAAACACTTTCCTATGACCTCTTTCCCATGTATCCTGGTAACCATCCTGATTTTCGCGCCGACCTTGGTTCTCGCTCAGGGGCGTGATAGTATCCGGTCTGTTCTTGATACGGCCAAAAATCAATACAAGGTTAAGGCGCTTAATGAAATGTTTCGGGCAGAGTACAACTCAGATCCTGTAAGGGCAGTAGGGTATGCGCGCGAAGCTTTGAACTACGCTAGCGAAGTAGGGGACATGAAGGGACTGGCGGCAGCCTATAATAATCTTGGGGTGGCATATCGAACACAGGGGGCAATGGACAAGGCGCTGGACTATTACATTCATGCGCTTCGCATCTATGAATCCCTGGATCACCAGGAGGGAATTTCCGGCACCAGGAACAACATTGCCAATGTGTATTCGATCAAGAGGGATTACGACCAGTCGATGAAGTACATGGAAGAATCGCACAAGGCGTTTTTGGAGATGAACGATACCGAAAAAATCATCGGGTCTCTCAACAATCTGGGCAACCTCCATATGGAGATGCAGATGAATGAGAAGGCGTTGGAGTATTATATGCAGGCGTATAACCTGAGTGAAGAAAAGGGAGGAAAGTTTGCCGATCCGCTTACGAATATTGGCAACCTTTATTTTAAACGAAACAAATTTAACGAGGCACTCGGATATTATGAAAAAGCACTTCAGGTCGAGCGGGAAGCGAACAATCAGGCGGGGTTGACCAACGCATTGACAAATCTGGGCGTTACTCATATGCGGCTGAAAAAGACGTCAGAGGCCACGGCGCATCTGGACGAGGCTTTGCGAATATGTCAGGCAACGCAGTCGTATTCCTTGCTTCCGGCAATCTACAAGGCGCAGGCGGAGAATCTCGCTAACCAGAACCGTTGGAAGGAGGCATTTGAAACACAGCGTAAGTATGATGATGCGCGGGAGCTTGTCTTCGGAGAAGAGAGTACCCGGCGTATTGCGCAAATGGAATTGCGGTTAGCATTCGAAGACATGGAGCGCCGATACGAAGCCTTAAAACAGGAAGATGCGATCAAGACCCTGGAATTGCGAAATACGCGATTGATTATCGTTGTCGGCGTATTGGCAATCATGTTTACGTTAGGAATACTGAATTACGTCTTTCTCACGCGAAAGCGGATCATACACAGGAAAGCGACCTGACTATTTCAATGCACCTGCTTTCTGGGCGATGAGGAAACTCAGATCTGATTCAGCCTTAACTTCTACGGCGGGTTTGCCGGCCTGATATAGTTTTGCAGCCCCATCACCGAGAAGGGAAATCGTATCCTCTTCGTAGCGGAGAAGCATCCCCTCGGGTAGTCCTATTACAGCTTTGTCGGGATTCAGTACGAGAAATTCGTTGAGGCGTTCTTTTCGCGTTTCCCCACCCTGATTTTCAAAACGCTGTTCGTGGTAGTGGGGATTGATCTGAAAGGGGATGAGGTTCAGCGCGTCGAAACTGCGTGGCTGGACAATAGGCATGTCGTTGGTCGTCATGATTGTCGGGCATGCGAGATTCGCTCCGGCACTCCATCCGATGTAGGGCGTTCCGCCGGATGCTTTTTGCCGGATAAGGTCGATCAGGTTCTCCTCCTGTAAGCGGCTGAGCAAGGCAAAGGTGTTTCCGCCTCCGACGACGATGCCTTCAGCATCCTCGATTGCCTTTTTCTTGTTCGACAGCTTGTGGATACTGAAAATTGAATAATTCATTTCGTTGAACACTTTCCGGACAATCTCTTCGTAGTCGTCAAACGGAAAGGATACAGCCGCAAAGGGTATAAAAATCAGGTTTCTGGGTTTTTCTCCCAGAAAGTTTCGCACATGCGGGCGTGGCCAGGTGAAGAAGGCGGTACCCGGCATCGTTGAATTACTGAGTAAAAGCACTTTAGCCATAAATTCGGGTGGCTCGGCCGTTTTTAACGGCTTTTTCGTTTCCATTTCAGGCCCAAACCTATAGATTTGCGTTGAAAATTCTATACCATCATGTTCGAGCAATACGTAGGAGACGGCGCAAATACCTTCCTTATCATCGTGGCGACACTTTTCGGCTTTGCCGCGGCCATGGGATACCTGGATTTCCTAAGAACCAAGAAGGATCAGGGCGAGCACTAATTTACCGGCTGCTTGAGCCTGTATGGCGACTTGTAAATCTTCTGGAAGTCAGCTACGGGCATTTCCATAAAGCGTTCCTCAGCAACATACTGCAGGAAAAAATGAAAATCCTCGGGCTTGCGATAGCCCGGCAGCGACGGCTTTCCGGGTATTAGAGGAATGATCTTGAAGTCTTCTGAAAGGAAAACAAAGTTGGGGTAGCTCAATTCATTCTGGAGCAACGACGCGGCAAGTTCATGGTAGCCGTTTCTTCCCGACTGTACATGCTTGAAGGTTGTTCCGCGAAAGGTTATCGGTTCCCTCTGTTCGGCGTTCAACTTCACAGCATAAAATTCTCCCGAGATCAGCGAGGCGATGTGTTTGTCGGTGAAGGTATTCTTATCCATCACCTTACACCAGCCGCACCAGTCGGTGTATACATCTATCAGTATTTTCCTTTTATCTGTTTTCGATCTCTCAACGGCCTCTTCAAATGAGATCCATTCGATCGATTCGGCTGAAGCTTTTTCAGACTGTGCAACTGCGCCTGTGGTCGCCAGCACGGCTACAAGAAAGACGGCGCATGAAAAGAATCTGGACATAAGGGTCATAATACAAAAAAATCAATTTGGATGATACGATGCCCGAAAAGTTAGTTCCGTTGTTAACGAACGTAACAAAGACGGGAAAAATGTCCACTTACAATTCAAGATCTGTTCAAATTTGAACACAAGACGCTCAGCAACAGTCGTTTCCGGGCAATTTCTCAAATCATTGAGTACTGGCACGCCCTTCGCCATGCCGGGAAGTGTGAAAAAGGTCAAATCCATACGGTTTCTTATTCTTACCCTCGGTATCCTGGTGGCCCTTTTCATTGCGCTTACCCTGATCAACAATAAAATTTTGGTAAGTGGAGGCGAGAAGCCTCAAAATCCCGCGCTTCGGTTGCTCCCTGCGTTTCCTACGACAGAACAAACCGGCATCGTCAGGGTTTTCGCGGAGCGTTTTTAATGTTGAAATAGTCCCTGTTAAGATTGAAAACTACCGAGAACCGGTGTCGGCTAAGCGAGGTAATCCTTTCTTCGGACAGCGGAATCTGGTAGCCATAGAAGAAATCCAGAAACCCCAGCAGGGTTAACCCTCCTTTGGGAGTTGCTACAAAAGCCCTGCGGTCATGCCCTTCCTTGTCATAGTCCTTGTCGTAGAAATACGTCACGTCGAAGGCCAGGCCGAACACGCCAGCCGTGAATTCGTAGCCCAGTTTGGGGCCAATCAGGAAATTCTGATCATCGAGAAGCAGGTCGACCGTGGCGTATGGTCCTTTTGAGGCGAGACTCAGCGGATGTCGGTAGATATTGTGCCATTGTACACCCACCTCAAGCAGTGCCCGTTCCTGAATACTTCCGCCGACTTTGGGAACAATCCGGGGTTTAGTCCAGTACGTAGGAAGAAACCCTGTCCTGGTCGTGTCGCTGTCCTGAGCGCGAAGGGGCGCTACAAGAATGATTAGAAACCCAACAGCACAAGCCCATTTCAATATTTCACGACCGGTAAGCATAATATTGCAAGATAACCTGAAGGGCGCGTTTGATTGCTTCGTTTATGGGGAAAAATTCTCGTGCCATTTCAAAATCAATTCCGTGTAACTGCATGTAGTAGTGACTTGTAACGGGTACAGGCTGGTCGACGAGTGAGGCGGTCACAGAGGCGAATTTGTCTGATTGTTCCGTTTTGATCGTATGGCAGGTAACCAGTTCCCTGTGGCTGTATTTGTTTACACGGGCGGAATATCCGAATAGGCGACAGATCAGACCCCGATACTTGTAATGCGTACACATTCCGGTGACTGCTGTTTGATCGAGTAGTGCACAAAGCGGTGATGAATGCGAGGAGACTTTTTCGAGCCACTCTTCGGCAACTCCTGAGGTGTATAAGTAGTCTGCGAGTGGAAGGAATTCGAGGATGGTAGCTTCAATGTCGGGTTTAATGCAGCACTTCCCACATCCAACCTTGCAGGTCAACCCGGACCAGGTTTGAAAGTCCCGAACGGCACCATCCAAAGTGTTCATGACCTCTTCAACGGCGGCGATTTTATCGTGGAGGGTCATGGGTACATTTATGTCAGGATGCAAAAGTATGTAGAAAAATGATTCACAAATGAGGCAGTCAGAAAAAAATTAGCCGCTGGCATTCAGCGGTATAGGAAGAGTTTATGGCGAAGGAAAGCTTTGGACCAGTGCGGTTGCACGGCCTTTGTCAGTTAGCGTACACTGGTGCTCGAAAAGATGAATCCTTCATTGAGGTTGAAAGAGGCGACCTCGGAGGTTACCACTTTTTGAATCAGCTTCTTTAATTCTGAAAATGAATTTGGTTTCTGAATGAAGCAATAAGCTCCATCTTCATAGGTCTCGGCAACGTCGCGTGGGTTAATCGAGGTGCTGTAAATTACTACGCGGATTTCCTTAAGGCGCACGTCTTCCTGAATTTCTTTCAAACATTCTTTTCCACTCTTGCGAGGCATGTTCAAATCCAGAAAGATATAGTCGGGTAGTGTTTCTGCCCGTTCGAGATGATGCAGAAGTTTTTCGGATGCCTCAAGCGTTTCCACTTCCGCCGAGCCTTCCAGAAAGGAAAACGCTTCAACGAAGAGCTCCCGGTCATCCAGGTCGTCGTCTACCAGGAGAATTCGTTTTGCGTTTTTGTTCTGGGTCATCAAATAGCGAATGGATGGCAATTAAACGAAGCCTGTTTGGTTGGATAAAATAAGTAATTCCTTTTGAAACAATCCAAAGGGATCGAGGAAATTACTTCTCAGCATCCGGGAATACTAGGTTACGATTTCATCAGAAGATCGAGAAACTTTCGGTCGAGTTTGTATCCATGCCAATCCTCATAGGCAACGTCGCTACGACCGGAGTCTAATACACCGAAGTCGCCGACGAACTCCCAAATCGCAAATCCGATTTTGTTTTCTTTCAGCACACTTAACAGATCGGAGAACCAGGCCACGAACACATCATGAGGTGTTTTGTTCCAGCACCCACATTCGCCGCAGTGTACTCCGACGCCTTCGTTAGCAAGGTCGATCCAGGGTTGATAGTATGTCACGAGGGATTTGCGGTCGAAGAGTTTTCCATCCATTTTTCCCGGCCATGATGGTTTCGGTAAATTTTCCGGGTCTTTGTTCGCCCATGGGGCCTTGTAGTGCGAGATATAATGCGGAAAATAGCCACGACAGCTTTGTGCAATGGGAAGGTCTTTAATCTCATGTATAACTGAATTGCCAACGTCGTTTCCGTCTGCGATTACGAGGGCGTCTTTCTTCTCACGCGTAATTGCTTCCAGGGCGCCCTTTGCGACTTTGCGATAAATATCACCGGGTACTGATGTTGACCGTGAGTGCTGGTCATTCATATCTTCACGCATAGCGGGCTCGTTGACCAGGTCGAAGCTGATCCTTTTTGCAGATACTTCGCGATAGCGCTTTGCCCACATATTCCAGTGAAAGTAGAAAGCTTCCTGTGCGGTGGCGTCGCGCCAGAGGTTATATGGTTCGTGAAACCCGGCGTTTATGCAATAACCCGGCGCGCGATGAAGATTAAGACTAACATGCAGGTTGTGTTTGTGAGCGAGATGTACAAGGTGATCGATCTTTTCTATAGCCCGTGTGTCGATTTTGTACACGTCATCAGGCGTGATGTTCCTGCTGCGATCAATATCGAGATAGTAAGGATACGCCATGGGAATTCGAACGAAGTCGAAACCCCAGTCGCTGATCCATTTCAGCTGATCTTCTGTAGTCGAAAGTCTTGCATTACGTGGGTCTGGCGAGAAGAAATCGAGGAGGTTGAATCCACGCCATCGTGGAAGTGGATTTGAACGTGGTGTCGCCCACGTGGCGTTTGCGGCCAATGTAAGGGACGCTGCAGAGAACGCTGCGTTGCGTACGAAATCCCGTCGATTCATGAGTGCCTGTTTGGAACATAATTATAGGCAAACATTTCGAGATGGCGAATAACTAATCAGGGGATAAATAAAACGGGCTGCCCCATTCAGAACAGCCCGTCAGGCGAAATTTAAAATCTGTCTGGATGGTAATTCTTACCGGCCAGGTTGAGGCGACTCAGTGCCTGACGCGTTATCATTGATATCAGTTTCTGTCCCAAAATCATTGCCGACAGAAGTGGTATCACGATCCATGTAGTCAGTACTTGTGGTATCGCTTTCCATATCGGGTGAGACACTTGGTGTAGTGTTCTCATAGTTTTCTTCATCCTGGCGGTTTGCTTCAGAATTTCTTGAACCATCACCGCATGCCGCGAGTGACATACTTGCCAGCAGTATTACGAATAACTTTTTCATAGCTTCTTGTTTAATTTTCACTTTTTAAAATATCAGTCGCATATGCAACCGAGTCATACCCATAAAATTTTCATTCCAAGCCCGGGGTGATGATCAATAATCGGCGTATAATTGGGTAGTTACTTTCTTAAATGGGTGCGTCGCGGGTGCTCGCGAATGTCAATTCCCCGAAGTTTAAACCTATTCAAACGATTCAGATGAAAGCTTATGTCATTGTGGAGATCACAATCACAGATCCACTCCTTTATGAGGAGTATAAGAAACTCACTCCGGCCTCACTTGTTCCGTTTGAGGGACAATTCCTTGTCAGAGGCGGCAGTACCGAAACGCTCGAAGGGGAATGGTCGCCCGAACGAATTGTGGTTCTGGAATTCCCATCGATAGAAAAAGCCCGCGCGTGGTGGAACTCCGAGGCCTATGGTGCCGCCAAGAGCATCCGTCAACGGGCGGCCTATACTAAGATGCTATTGGTGCAGGGAGCGTCGTAATCAGGCATCAGATTGTTGACAGATCAAGCGTTATGTTATAGCGACATGAAGTTTGGTCTCTTTCTCTTTTTCCTCGTATTCTCAGCTGTCGCCCGCGGACAGGACGATGATACCATCAGGTTCGTTCAGGGACTCGCGGAAGCCGGTACCGATAGCTCGCTATATGATGATGTTAACGCTGGCAATCCCCCGACCCATTATCGCAAAGCTGACATGGCAAATCTTCCGTCAGGATTGAAAAAGGAGCTTGAAGGAAACACGCTGTTCTCAGGGTGGAAAGATCGAACAATCTGGTACGACGAAAAGACCGGACTTTACTGGATCAGTCTGGTGACACAGGGAAGTATCCGTACCTATGGGCTTACACGTGACGGAGCCACGGTGTCGATAAAAGAAACAGAAGTGCCGGATGAAATCAATAACTCACCTTAACCACCGATCATATGGAACAGAACACAGTCGAAACCGAAATCGTCATGCAAATGCTGCAGTTGATGGAGAAGGCCGGCTTTCAGGCACTGGTGCCTGTGTCGTCCAGCGATAGTCTTGATGATGACCGAAACTTGAGCACGCTTCTCGCAATGGTGAAGAGTTTGAACGCGCGGTACGACAAGAGTGAAGCCCTCGCCCATGTCAAGAGCCTGCTTGACAAATACAACATTCAGTTGGATCAACTAATTGATCGTCGCGGCCTGGCATGACGCAACGCAATGGCTACTTGATAACTTCCTTAAGAACTTCCAGTGTTAATGGTTTCTGGAGATAGGCTTTTACGAAAGGCAAAGCCTCCGCGCGCTGGCGGTCCAGCTTGTGGTCCGAAGATGTTACTATGCAGATTTCCGGTTTCTTTTTTAGTTCGGGGCGAACTTCTTCGAACTGACTAAGGAATCCCCATCCATCAAGTTCGGGCATGTATATGTCGAGGAGGATGTAATCGGGAAGGTGTTCGGGTGTTTTCTTATGATGCAGCAGATATTCTGCAGCGCCCTGAGCGCGGTCGAAAATCGATATTATGCTTGCCAGTTCACCAAGCTCAGCCAGTCTTTTTATATAAAAAGACGTCATTGGATCGTCGTCGATAATCCATAGGTTGGCAATGCGCGGCATATTGAGTGGTTGTTCTGATTACAAAGATACCCCGTTTGAACGCGCGATTTCGTCTCACGTAAGTGTAATAATAAAGCTGTGGAATTTGTTTTAACCAAAATCCCTTGACAATTGGATAATATGCTATTCGTTAACGAATTAGCAGGAAATGATGGGCCAACGCGTAAATACTATGTAAGAATTCTGCGATTAATGAAGGTATACGATGCTTGCACGGATGTATGAAATCACGGTTGATTTCCTTGCTTCGGATTCGAATACGTTTGCACAATCACACGTGCGAACTCAATTAATCTGCTGCTGCTTCCTGCACGTTGAAGACAAAAAACGGGCATTCATAGCCTGCGCGTTGCAGTATGGGCTTTGAAACGTTAAATACGTTTATGCCGGCCGATGTTTTTCCCTCAAGTGTTCCGGCGTGGGCATGACCGTGAAAGGCAGCCAGTACCTTCTTTCGGTTGAGTGGTTCCGCAAGCCGTGATGATCCCAGGAACGGCCAGATAACTTCCGGTTCACCCACTACGGTGTCCTTTACAGGGGCGTAATGAAGTACAGCAACCTTCTTTAGTCCTTCGTACTCCGAATCAAGGCGCGCCAGAGCCCGCTCGAGATGGAGCGCCTCGTCGACAGCTTCCTGCACAAAGGCCTTCATCGCACCTTCCCCGAACATAGACAACATGTGGTTGTCGAACCCGCCCCCGAAACCTTTCACGCCGGCAAAACCTACATCACCGATAACCACTGACTCGCCGTCGAGGATGTTTACGTTGCTGTTGATCATGATGGAGCGGATCAGTTTATGCCGTCCTTTTTCATAGTCGTGGTTTCCAAGTACTGCGACAACCGGAATAGTACACGCCTTCAGCTCTTCGGCCAATACCTGGGCCTCCACTTCGTCGCCGGTGTCCGTAAGATCACCGCAGATCAAAAGTACATCGGCCTTGCCCGAGGCTTCCTCAAAAAACTTTACCCACTTGCCTTTTTCGTTTTCACGAATATGGATATCTCCGACAGCGGCAATCCGCGATATTGTTTTAACGTCACTCATAGCCTATACACTTCTCATGGTTTGAACCTTGTAATCCCATTCCTTGATATCAATGTTGTATTGCGTCTGGTCAATGATGGGACCGCGGCAGATCCTTGCTACAGAAGGAGGAAGATCATATTGCTCCTGTGCCCGACGTATCAATTCATCAAATAACCATTTTGGAATAACTTCAGCGAAGTCTGACGGATAAACAAACTGAAACGAAAGTATCTGCGAAAGCAGGAGGTGCCAGTGTTGTTCAAGCCGTGAGAGAATGCGTTTCCAGTCCAGGTTCTTGCCCGTCTTCAAAATGACATGGTTTACGTCTGCGCCATCGAACCGTTCGCGGTTCTGAACGTAAATTTTGCACCAGATCAATTCTTCAGCAGAAAGGAAAAGTACCGGCATCCCCACGAAATCACCCTTTGCCGCGTGATTAAACCAGCTGTCGTCAACGGTGCAAATATTGTTTACGGTATCGAAGATGATATCAATGAAGTAATCACCTTTGAATACCTTGGCAAGCCACCGGACATCGGTGAGCTCAGTTCTATAACCGCGGGCAGCGAAATATTTGAGGATTGTAGGATAATCACCCGACCGGCAGAATACATCGAGATCTTTGGTGTCTCTGTAAATTCCTGTATGATGGAATAGGGCGAACGCGCCTCCCAGCATATAGGGTACTCCTGTTTCATTCAACGCTTCCAGTGCTTCCTTGTAAAAAGCATGGGCTTCCTTCTTCTGTTCCTCTGTTACAACCATATGTTATTCATTCCCTCATGACGGATCGTCAGAGTAGAGGATAGGATTAAAACAACGTGCCATCTTAAGGAAGGCGGATATCGTGGTGGAAAACCGGGATTACGCCCTTAGCATGGGGATATGGTCTATTCCGTCTTCGTCGTAGATAGGTCCGCACTGGACAAACCCAAACGATTCGTAAAACCGTTTAAGATAATATTGGGCGCCGATCTTGACGGGGCCATGTCCGTACCTTTCGAAGATTAGTTGGAGACTCTTTTCCATCAGGAGTTTACCTACTCCCATGCCGCGTACGGATGGATGCGTGACTACGCGGCCAATAGACATCTCTTCGTAAGTTAACCCTGGAGGTACTAATCTGCTACAGCTGACCAATTTGCCTCCCTTTTTTATGAGCACGTGATCGCAGTGCTGATCTCTGTCATCCGCGTCCAGGAAGATACAGTTTTGTTCGACGACAAAAACCTCGCTCCGAAGTCTTAGTATCGCATAAACATCCTCGGGGGTGAGTGCATGAAAGTTGTAGCAACTAACGTCGAATTGCATCGGTACGAATTGTTTTTATTGGCGCTGTCGGAAGAAGGTTTACTTACAAACAAATATACGTGTGTTCGACCGAACATTGCTGCTACCCGAGCCTAATAACATTCTTAAAAAGAAAAACCCGGTGTGATCCGGGTTTCCTTCATTGATAGATAAAAAAATGTCAGCAAATTCTGTTTGCCCGCTGATAATTGCGCACGAAGTTCACCCAAGGTTCCTCTTCGCTGTCAATGCGGATGAGCTCGTCGGATGACTCACCCTGAACAATTCGTTTCCAATCACTTTTCGTGAAGTAAGAGTTTACCAGTCTGACCTCGTAATTGCCTTTGCAAAACGCAGATTTTTGTCCGAAGCGCGGATCATAAATTG
>JAEZGH010000137.1 GCA_023417065.1 Bacteroidota bacterium | reverse complement strand
CTCCTCTGCGGCGCTGTCCGCCGCAGCGGAGGTGGGCTTCACGACGAGGAACCACAGGGCGACGACGAGCGCTGCTCCGAGCCCGACGATGACGAACGTCAGCTTGTCGGGGCGGGGCACCGCCATCGGGGCGCGACGTGACCGGCGCCGCTTCGCTGCACCCTTGCCCTTCGTGGCACCTGCGGCCTTCTTGCGTGAGATCGGCTTGCGGGGTTCACCTGTACGAGCCATCAGTTCCCTCCCTGGCCGTCGGCTCCGGGTCGGCGGACCTCGGCAGCGATGTCTGCGGAGCGTGACGAGTACGCCTCGTCGGTCAGGGTGCCGCTCCAGTCCCAGGTGCACGCCGCACCGGCGGCCGCCTGGTCGTCTTCGCTGGCCGAGGCTCCTGCACCGCAGTTGAGGGTTGCGGCGCCGCCCTCGGCCCACGGCACGGACTGCAGCGCTGCGTTCAACGCTCGGGCCTGACCCTCGAGCGCGATCGAGCCGCGCAGCGACACCTTGTCGGCCTCACCGCCACCACCTTCGGCAGCTTCGCCCTCTGCGGGGGCGGCCTCTGCGGGAGGGGCGCCGACCTCGATGGAGGTGATGCGAGCCCCTGGGGCGATGTTGTTCGCTGCCGCGAAGATCATCGGAAGGTCCAGCTCCCGTGCGGTGGCGGTATCGACGATGCTGAGCCGGGAGTCGATGTGGTCGTCGACGTCGGAGATCGTCGCCGAGCCCGACGCGGCCCGCTGGTCGAGGTCCAGCTGGATGACCGTGTTGCGCTGACGTGCCTCGTCGGCTGCGGCGTTGTCGCTGGCGGTGGCGACACCGGCGGTCACGGCACGTGCGATGAGCGTTCCGCCGATGAGGACGAGGAACGCGATGAGGATGAGGTTCATCACCCGGGTGCGGACCGCAGCGGAGAACGCGCCGCCGAGGAAGTCGAAGCCCTCGTCGGGGACCGTCCGGCGCTCCGAACGTCGGGCGCGCTTCGCCTTCGGCTCCTTGGCGGCCTTTTCCTTCTTGCGCTTCGCTCCGCGCTCTGTGGCCTCCGCGGCGCTGTCCGACAGGTCCACGGTCGGCGGGGGCGGCTGGTCGCCGGCGGGGGTGAGGTCCTCGGGGACCTGGGTTGCGTCACTCATCGGTGGTTCCTCCACAGGGCGAGGCCGATCGCGGTCGAGTAGTCCTCGACGCGGGTGCCGGCGGGGAGCTCCTTCGCGGGTCGAGCCCACGGGGCGGTGAGCACGACCGGCACACCGAGCCGCGTCTGGAGCGCCTCGGCGAAGCCACGCATGCGTGCCCCGCCGCCGGTCAGCTGCACACCCTGGGTGAGTCGGCGACCGTGGGTGTCGGCGTCGGAGGCGACAGCACGCAGGATCTTCTCGATCATCTGGGATGCGCCGTTGTTGATGATCTCCTCCGCGGAGGTCGAAGTGGCCTGCTTCGTCTGGACCCGCCCGTACCCGGTGTCGACACCGAGTCCGCCGAGCTCGACCCGGATGCGGGCCTTCTGTGCCTCGGCGGCCTGGAACCTCGCGAGCTCCTCTGCGGGGTCATCGGGGTTCTCCACCGGGATGAGCGCCATCAGGGAACGGGTGATGTCGGCGGACGCTCCGCCGACGAGGCGCACCGAGCGCAGGTGACGCCCCTCGCGGGTCGCGACGAGGATCTTCGTGGCGCCGACGTCGACGATCGTGGAGATGACCGACTCGGGCTCCCCGGGAGCGAAGCGCACCATGGAGCGGAACAGCCCGGATGCGGGCATGTCGACGGTCCGCGGGTCGGCTCCGGCGAGGCGGCAGATGCGCGCCAGGGTCTCCATCTCCTCACGTGGGACCGCCGCGACGTTGATGAGCGCGACCTCCTGGCGGTCGCCGGTCGCGGGGATGCGACGCACCTCGGAGAGGGCGAGGGCGGCCTCGGGGGTCTTGATGAGCGGGGAGATCGGGGTGTTCGAGTTGCGCAGCATCATCTCGCGCTCGTGGGGCATCACCGCGGTCGGGATCTCCTGGCGGGACAGCGCCACGACCGAGGTCGTCGCACCGAGCACGAACCCGGAGCGGGGCACACCGGCCTCCGAGAGCGCCGCGGCGAGCGCCTGGCCGACGAGCACCGGCTGGCGGATCTTGCCGGCGGCGATCGCCTCGGCGGGTACGGGCACCGACGCCGCACGGCGGATCTGCGCGAAGCCGTCCGCACCGACTGCGGACACCTCGACGACGCGCACAGCCGTGGACCCGATGTCGACTCCGACACGGTAGGTTCCGTTGAGGCCCATCAGTTCATCTCCTCGCTGCGACTGGTCACCGTCTTCACTCCGACCGCCTCGTCACGGTCTGCAGGGCGCTCTCGAACGCCGCCCGGCGCTCCTGCACGGAGCGAAGGGAGATCAGGTCCCGCAGCGCGGCGGAGATCCTGTCGCCGTCGGCGTCTGCGGCTGTGGGGGTCGGGGTCGGGTCAGTCACTCCGCACACGGTGCAGGTGCGCACCGCCATGTCAGGCAGCTCGGCGCCCGGCGCTGCCCGCTCACAGGGAGGCCCCCGGCGCGGACGCCCGGGTGAGGTACTCCTCGAACTCGTCCTTGAGGCGCGCCTTGAACATGGC
>JAEZGH010000135.1 GCA_023417065.1 Bacteroidota bacterium | reverse complement strand
ATTCCAAAGATTCAATCTTCGCGGACTTATGAAGGTGAAAACGGAGATCACCATTGTATCGATTGCTCATAACCTCAGGAAACTCCACCTTAATGTCAACAAAAGGGCGGCATAGTGTCCCAAAGTACTGACTCCGCAAGCGAGTACAAATTCCAAAAAAACGTCCAATAAAATACAACCTTGGAATGGGCGTACCTTCGGTCTTCCAGCCTCATGAAACTCCGAAAATCGTCATTTTTTAGGAAATCGACTTATTAGTCAGCCCCAGGCAGTTGCGAGAACACTCCGCGACCCTCCGGTCTCTGCATGTCCAGACGCTCCCCGATGATCAGCGATTCGCTGCTACGTTTACGCGATTCTTCGCTCCCTTGCCCTCGCACTCCCACCGCTCAGAATGACGGATTAAAAGGGGAGCGGCAACCGGCAACAATATTTTTTCGCTCTGCCTATCCGGGATATTCCCTCAAGCGCTTATCTTCAGGGTTACTGTACTATTAACCTAAACACCAAACCCATGTTATCCAAAAAGACCCCGGGCGTCGGCATGCTGGCGCTGGCACTGCTCCTGTCCTGTGAGCAGTCCAATGTTGAAAACCTCGTACCAGTTGATGATTCACCCGTCTTTGCCGAATTCCCTGGCGGCAGCTCCGCTCGCGGCCGTGCTGGCGACGAGGGCACGTATGCGGTATACTCGGCGGAGTATATCACGGCCAGCGAGTCGGGCCAGGTAGGAAGGACCGTCTACTTCAGCGATGTCGGGAACAAACAACTTGAGGCTGACTTCTCTCCATTGGTGAGCCTCGACGGCACGTCGGATGTGTCGTGGTATGTTGACCCGAAAAGACCATCTGCCGATCTGCCTGTTGCTGTAACCACTGCCGCAATTGACCGTGCCATGCATACCTGGGCAGGAGTTAAATGTTCCGACCTGGGGTTGTTCAAAGTGCCCTATAACCCTGCCATCAACACCGGTTATGTGAGCGCACTGCTGGGATTTGGCGGAAGCTACGCATATGTCGCCGACGTTGTGCACGCGGGATGGCTTCCGGCGACCTTCTTCGACTTCCTGGCACCGGAAGGAAGCACGTTCATCCTGGGTGTTACCTTCACACTCACCTTCACCGATGAAAATGGCGAGCCATTGGATTCAAACAATGACGGTAAGGTGGACGTAGCATGGCGCGAGATCTACTACAACGACGCGTTCCTATGGCGCGACGGCGGTACGTATGACGTGGAGACCATTGCCCTGCATGAATCCGGACATGGCCTGAGCCAGGCACATTTCGGAAAAGCATTCGCAGATGGCGGTCAGGGCAAGTTGCACTTTGCGCCCCGGGCAGTCATGAATGCTGCCTACTCTGGTGTACAAACCAAAATCACCGGCTCCGATAACGGTGGCCATTGCAGCATCTGGGCTAACTGGCCAAACCAATAGGTCCGGGCTATTAATCAAAAGTCAAAAACAAAGGCCGTCTCCGTAAAAAGGCGGCCTTTGTTTAAAATAGGTAATCAGCAAGAAAACTACCAGTCGGGCTTCGACGGATCGCGACGTTTGCTCTGCTCGCGTTTCTGTTGTTGCAGGTACTGGATCTCCTGATTGCGCATCGCTTCCAGAAGCATTCGCGCCTTTTCAGGATCCATCTTCATTTCCTCCAACCGTTTCTTTACATCCGGATCAAAATCCTTTTTGTCTTTCTTCTCCTTCTCGTTGTCTTTCTCCTGTTCTTCTTTTTGCTGATCCTTCTTCTCCTTCTCGTCCTTGTCTTTCTTATCCTGCTCTTGCTGTTCCTTTTCCTTGTCTTTATCCTGTTCCTTTTTCTCCTTGTCCTGTTGATCGTCCTTCTTATCCTGGTTGTTCTTGTCCTGTTGTTCTTTGTTCTTCTGATCCTGTTTCTTCTTCTGCTCTTCCTGTTTTTTCTTCTCCTCGTCTTTCTTCTTCTGATCTTCCAGGAGCTTCTTCAGGGCTTTCAGCTTTTCATTCTGCGGATCGGCTTTTAATCCCTGGTTTACGGCAGTCAATGCAGCTTCCGGATTACCATTGATATACAGATTGGAGCCCTCGTGAAATCTCGCCTCGGCGAGAGATCCCTGCGCCGCCACGATCCCTGGTATAAGCAACAATAGACAGCAAACAATAACTTTCATAATCTCTTCCTCCGATAGGTTGTGTCAATTCCGGCGACAGCCTTTATGCGTTGTAAAAATTCTTTCTGTCTGGCGAGTCTTAAGTCACGTTCCATCGCAGACTCCAAAACGTTCGCCGCTTCGATATAGCGCCGCTGCGCTACAAGGGCACGGGTCTCACTCAACACCGTCTCGGGATAACCAAGAAGCTTTTTTATTAGTTCGTAGTTGTACCGCGCGCTGTCGTTGTTGGGGTTCTTCTTCAACGCCTGTTTGAAATGCTGAAGTGATTCGACCAGTAACGAGTCGGCGCTATCTTCACTGGAAAAAGCCTCTGTATCCTTGATCATCGCATACCCAAGCTGGTTGTGAGCCATGGAAGCAATCTTGTTCTTTCCAGACGTGGTCAGTATCGAATACATCGACTGACTTTGACTGGATAATTGCTGCAGGGCGGTATCCGATAACACCGGGCTGTTATCGCGACCGGTAAGGCCGCGTTTGAGAAACAGGGATGAAAGAAAACCACTATTGGCGTAGTTCAGCATCGCTGCGTCTTCATAAAAACCTGACGAATCAATGAGCTGCTCATACGTCTTGAATGCGCTGAGGTAATCGCGTTTGAAGTATTGTTCGCGCGCCGTATCAATGAGTCGATTCGTCCGACGGATTTTATCCGATTTCAGGTAGAAGTAGACCGGGATGAGCAAGGCGATGAAGCCGACGATACTCAGCACGGAAAAGACCATATGTTCCCTCTTCTTCATAACCGGACTACGGCGATATTTACAAATACATCAATCAGGATAAGCAAAGCGGCTGCCAGCAGGAAGTAAAAGTACTTGTTGGCAGTGACGTCGACCAGGCGCGAGCCGCGAAGTTCGCCTTCAATCGATGAGATCGTGTTAATCAACCGGTTGACGTCGTTCCGGGATTCATTGATTTCAAAGTACTGGCCATTGGTTTCCCTGGCCAGTGTCTGAAGCGCTTCTGCGTTCAGGCGAGTGACGACAGTATTGCCCTGACGGTCTTTTTTCAAGGTGCGCCCCGCATATATATTTCCGCCCTGTGCCGTTCCCACACCCAGCGTAAAGAGGCGGATATTTCGATCCTTGATATCATTAACGGCCTGCTGCGACCCGTCACCGAAATCCTCGCCGTCGCTTACCAGGATAATTACCTTCGACTTTGGTTGTGTGGTTGGGCCATCAGTATCTTCTTCGAGTTTGCGAAGGGCCAGTTTCAGGGGCGGCGTAAAGTCCGTTCCCGTATTCGGAACCAGCGACGAATTCATAGCGTCGATGAAAAGGTTTAGCGCATTCTGGTCGTAGGTGAGGGGACATTGCATAAACGCCTCCGACGAGAAGATAATGATACCGATGCGGTCGGAGCTGAACGCATCAACAATTCGTTTCATTTCGAATTTCACCTTTTCCAGTCGGGTAGGCTGAATATCGAACGCATCCATCGACCGCGATAAATCGATACACATCATAATGTCCTTTCCTACGGCAACAACTTCCTTCTTTGAGCCGCCGAACGAAGGGCCGAGCAACGCCACGATAATCAGGAGGAAGTACAGGGTTCTGAGAAACAGCTTAATCAGAACACGCGAAAACGACGTGTTCAGCATTCGGGCCACCCTGACGATCCGGTACACGTACAGTCCGTAGAACAGAATAAATGCAGCGATTAAAACAACTTCGGTAATACCAAATTCACGATACCAGGCCACGCTTGATGTTTGTTTTAATAATGGCGGAGTTCTCTGAAAGCTCCCATTTCCTAAAAAAAGCAATTAACAATTATTGCGGAGTTTCTGCAACTGACATTATATGGGATAATGAAAGCTTAATTCCTGGAAATCAGTGTCTTCGTAAAAAAGTTTAAAAAAACTCCCCCATCTTTGGGGGTGCAAGGGCCCTTCCGGGCTATACAAGAAATCCGAACGAACCGATTTGATGATGCTGGATGCGAAGAAAAGTATATACGACAACGCCAAGACCCACTTTTTAGGGAACTTCCCCAAAAATCTGCCGATAGAACAAGCCTACGTTCACATCGGAATGTTTCTCGGCTGGGTCATCGAACGAGACCTGTATTCGGAATACTTCGAAGAGGAGGCGTCAAACCAGATATTCCGCTTTAAACGGCGCGAGATTTCCTGTACTATTCTAAGTGAGCTCTGGGACGGCTATCTCGGATTCGAATTGTTCAGTGAACACGGTAACTTATTCACGTACTACTATTACGGCGGCGGGTTGTACTACCAGGACTACCAGCGTGAACTTGTAAAGACGTTGCCCTCCATCTACCATGTTACCGATTCCTGGGAAAATTACGAGAAAATGAAGGCGTGCATGGATCTCCGGTTTCAGGACTGGAAGAAGCTTGCCGGTATACGATAAAGATTTTACTTGTCTATGGTTGGAAAAGGCCTCGTCGCAAGACGGGGTTTTTTGTTTTCTGCGCGTTTATTCGTTTCTAAGATTCCTTACGGGATTTGACAGCGCAGCCCGAACCAACTGAAAAGAAACTATCAATAACGTGGTGATCAGCAGCCCCAGTCCTGTCGACAGGAATATGTATCCGTCGAGCGAAACGCGATACGCGTAACCGTTCAGAAAATTATCCATCAGGAAGTATCCAAGCGGACTTCCGATGAGCAATGCAATGAGGGTAAGAAGCACAAACTCGGTGCTCAGCAGTAAAAGCAAATCGCCAATCGTGGCACCGAGAACTTTGCGGATGCTGATTTCTTTTCGCTTGCGTTCGGTGGAGTAGGTGGCCAGTCCCAGAAGGCCCAGCGCAGAAATGAGGATAGCCATACCGGTAAACCCGGACGACAGGATGCTGATCACCTCTTCCTGGCGATACAAATTTGAAAATGATTCATCGAGGAAGGTGTACTGGAATGGGTATTCCGGTGCACTCGCTTTCCACTTGTCGCCGATGGCCGCGACTGCTTCGCGCGGGTTTCCTTCGCCGAGGCGTACATAAAACCTGCTCGTCCATTTCGGCATGCACAGAAGCACCACCGGATCCATCGCTTCACTCATCGAACGAAGATGAAAGTCTTCCACCACGCCGACTACCTTTCCCGCCGTGCCCCATTGGTCAGTGCTCACGTCCAGCGGATCGATTCCCATTATGGCGGCCATCTTCTGATTGATGATCACGTTGGCGCTATCGTTCAGCGCTTCGTCGAACGCACGCCCCTCGACGATATTAAGTCCCATCGTCTCGATGAAGTTGTAGTCAACGACAATCGTGCGGACGTAGTATTGTTTGTCTTCCGGCATGCCTTCCCATGAGAACGAACTGTTTTGATTCTGAACGTTTGTGATGTTTTCATTCGCCATGGAGACCTGGCTGACACCGGGAATATTCAACAACTGATCCTTGAAAAGTTGCGTGTTCTTCAATCCCATGCCCGGGATGACCAATACGTTGTCTTTGCTGAAGCCAAGGTTCTTCGACTGGAAGAAATGAATTTGTTTGCTGAATACCAGTGAGCTGACTATCAGTACAACGGATATGACGAATTGGAATACGACCAACACACGGCGCAGGCTGATGCCCTGTGGCGATGCAAGCCGGTCGCCTTTAAGAACGCGCGCTGGATTTATGCCGGATAGAACAACCGCCGGATAAATTCCGGCCATCAGGCCCGTAACGCCTGCAATACCCATAACGGAAAGCAGAAATACGGGATCTGTATAGTGGATCTGTAATTCTTTTGAAACAACGTAGTTGAAGATCGGAAGCGTGACTTCGACAACGACGATCGCGATGATCATCGCCAGCGCTGAGGTGAGAAGCGCTTCCGCCAGAAACTGGAATATGATAAGCCGACGCTGGGCACCTACCACCTTTCGGACCCCGATCTCTTTGTGTCTTACTCCTGCACGCGCCGTGGCGAGGTTCATAAAGTTTATACACGCCACAATGACAACGAAGACTGCGACCAGTGAGAAGGTACGCACATACTTGATCCGGCCACCTGCCGGTCTTCCGTTTTCGAAGAAGCTGTTCAGATACCGATCCCCAAAGGGCTGCAGGAAGAAACTGAAACGCGCATTTTCCTCATCGGTGATATTGAGTGTCTTGTAGACCTGCCGATTGATTTTGTCCGTTGTTTTTGAAATATCGGGAACCGAATGGAATTTCAGATACAGCGGATAATCGGAGTTGCCCCATTCCTGAGACCGGTACTTCTTGTGAACGTCGAAGTGAGCCAGGTACTCAAACTGGATGCTCGATGAGTTGAGAACGTCTTCTATGATGGCGGTTACTGTAAGATCGTTGTCCCCGCGCACGGTAACGGTCTTTCCGATCGCACTATCGTCTCCAAAAAGTTTCCTTGCGAGACTCTGCGTCAGGACAATCGACGATGGGTTGGGCAGGGGATTCTCGCGGTTGCCTTCAAGAATGCTGAAGCTGAAGATTCTGAAGAAATCCGGATCGGTGTATTTGCCATTTGGCAGATAACTTTTGTCATCAGCCTGAACCAGTCGCGCCCCGTCGTCGGCAAGCCGGGCTGCGTATTGCACCTCCGGAATGGTGGATTTGATTTCTTCCGCCAGCGGTCCGGGGGTGATGTCCCAGGTGATAATACCTTCGGGATTGTTGATGTTGATGACGACTTGATATATCCTCCCGATATCGCTGTGGAATTGATCTTTGCGCATCTCGTCGGAGACCCAGAGGAAAATGAACAGGGCGCAGACAAGTCCGGCTGACAGCCCCACAACGTTGATGAATGAAAAGAAACCCTGTCGACGGAAGCTCCGGAGGGCGACGAGAAAGTAATTCTTTAGCATACAGATCATGTCAAGGCGCAATTGATCTGCCAAAATCCAAAGAGGCCATCACAGGACCGAGACGCGATATTTTATTTCAAAGAAGTTCGCATCCGGACAAAATCGACCGTAATCGGACAACGTTGGTAGGTGTAAGCTTTGCATGTTCAGATAGAATTATCGACGTGAATCATTTATATTTTGGCGCATATTTATTTTCAGCGCTGAATAACTCGTCATGAAACCCATCCACACCCTGCTCTTTCTTTGTGTTCTCGCAGTTCCGGCTTTGGGCCAGAACCTCAACCAGGATTCCATCTTCATGCGTCAGAATTATGATCTGACTGAATACCAGATACCAATGCGCGACGGCGTGAAATTGTTTACGCTGGTTTATGTCCCCAAGGACAAATCGACGACGTATCCCATCCTAATGAACAGGACTTGCTACAACGCATCAAACTATGCGGGCTTCAATACGCGCAATCATCCCAGTAAATTTTTGCTGCGTGACAAATACATTCTGGTGTATCAGGATGTGAGAGGACGTTATATGAGTGAAGGCGTTTTCAACAACATGACGCCCAACATTCCGGGCAACGACAGAAAAAATAAGACAGCAATTGACGAAAGCTCTGATACGTGGGATACCATTGACTGGCTGATCAAAAATGTGAAGGGGAACAACGGCCGCGTCGGTATGTACGGGATTTCTTATCCCGGCTTTTACACTGCTGCGGCAATACCCGATGCGCACCCCGCGCTGAAAGCATCCTCGCCTCAGGCACCCATTGCCGACTTCTTCTTCGACGACTTTCATCACAACGGCGCATTCCTCCAAAGTTATACAGCTGCATTCGCCGTCTTCGGATACCAGAAGAAAGAAAACACCCGTGATAACTGGTTCATGCCGGAATTGATGCGTTTCTATGGTCAGCAAATTCCCGATGGTTATGACTTTCATTTGAAGCAGGGACCGCTGAAAAATATCACCGAGAAGTTTCATCACGATAACTTCTTCTGGCAACAGATCGTCGACCATCCGAACTACGATGAGTTCTGGCAGCAGCGAAGCATCCTTCCTCACCTGAAGGACGTGAAGCACGCGGTACTTACGGTAGGAGGCTGGTTTGATGCCGAAGACTTGTACGGTCCGCTGAACATTTACAAGACCATCGAGAGTACAAGTCCCGCTGCCGCAAACAGTATTGTCATGGGGCCCTGGGCGCACGGTGACTGGTCCAGGGAAACCGGGCAGAGCATCCACAACCATATTTACTTCGGCGATAGCATTTCTACCTGGTTTCAAAGAGAAGTGGAACGCAAGTTCTTCGCTTATCACCTTAAGGGTGAAGGAAACCTGAAGCTGGCTGAGGCGCTGATGTTTGACACCGGCAAAAAGGAATGGCGGGAGTTTACTGCATGGCCGCCTAATAACGTCGCGCCTATACGACTTTATTTCGGTGCAAACGGGACCTTGTCAATCAATCAGCCTATTGATGAAAAAGCTGCATTTGAATACGTAAGTGATCCTGCCAAACCTGTGCCGTACCGCTCGGAGACAGAAGGGCTGACCTTCACACCGCGGAAGTATATGTCGGATGATCAACGACACGCTTCAACGCGTCCGGATGTACTTACCTTTCAGACGGACGTTCTGACGGAAGACATCACGGTGGCCGGCGAAATAATGGCCAGGCTGAAGGTTTCTATGACTGGCGACGATGCTGATTTTATCGTGAAGGTGATTGATGTGTACCCGAATGACCATCCCAACTACGAACACAATCCCGCCAATATTCAAATGGGCGGATATCAGCAGCTCGTGCGCGCAGAAGTGTTTCGCGGAAGATTCCGCAATGGCTTTGAGAAGCCGGAACCTTTTAAGCCTGGTGAAGTAAGTTCGGTGGACTTCGCCTTGCAGGACATACTGCACACGTTCAAGAAGGGGCATCGGATGATGATCCAGATTCACAGCACGTGGTTCCCTTATATCGACCGCAATCCGCAGAAATGGGTCGATAACATCTATAAGGCAAATGAAGAGGACTTCATTAAGTCGACGATCACCGTATACGGGAACTCGGTCATTGAGGTCGGAGGTGCGCAAAGTATGAAAACAAAAGTCGACCTGAAGAAGTAAATTCCTGATCACATGATCAGGGTAGAGGTTCTGAAATTCAGGCAGCTTACTTTCGGAGTACCTGATAATATGAACACAACTTCATCATCTCCGACACCTCCTTTTGTATTCAGGAGCCCTCGCGCGCTTCTGCTGCCCATCTTGTGCTTCATCGGTAGCGCCGAGATATCAGCACAGCTTTCATATCCGGCGATCCGAACCGAGGCGTTCGATACGGTTATTTACGGTGTTCGTCTCCACGACGATTTTTTCTGGATGGAACGCACCGCAAGCAGCGCGGAGGTCAGCAGGGCTGCGCAAGAGCAAACTCAGTTTACACGTTCAATTCTGAATGAGCTGGATACTGCTGATCAACTGGCGGATGAACTCTACGAAGGACTCGCAGTCATCGATGACGAAATATGGAACGTGAGCCCTGTCCGTGACGGCTACTACTTCAACAAATACATTCCGGAAGAAGGCACCTGGCTTTGTTACGGTGACGAAACATCACCGGAGATCACGAAAGTCCTTCAGCGTATTGAAATCAAGGGCAAACGTTATGCGATAAGAAGTCGTGTCTTTGCTTACAATAAACCACTCGTGGCATTCATGCTTACCGAATCCGGTGAGGCCAATCCGCATATCAGAATTTTCAATCTGAATACGAAAGAATTCCTCGCGGATAGTATTGCTCCCGTGATGTTCAACGATTCGCGCGGCGTGTCCATGGCGTGGTCCCAGGACGACGACGCCCTCTTCTACACGCAGGCACCACCGACTCCCGTTTCACACGAGAGGTACTATCGCGGCACTATTCGAATGCATAAAGTGGGAACCGAGGCTCGCAATGACAAACCGATCTTTGGTTTTGGCGTGCAATCCGGCATTAGCCTTCAACCGCACGAGACACCTTATGTCTACACGTTTCAGAATTCGCCCTATGTAATTGCACGAATTCGAGCCGGAGACAATGATAATTATGCATTCGCGGTTCACGGTTCCAGCATCAACGGTGCTGAGACGCCCTGGAAACGACTGGAGGGCTACGTGAATCTGGGTGACGCATTCGACGCTGACGGCAAGACACTTTATGCCGTTACAACAGGTGCGCCGCGTTATCAGGTTGTAAGGATCGACCTCGAAGAATGGTCATCGCCAGCGCCGTTCCTTCGCGAGCAGCAGGATGTGATCGCAGGCACTGACATGATGTTCAATGCAGCTGTCGTTGCTGCACGTGATGTGGTATACGTCCTGATGCGACGCGTTGGTGCAATGAAGATCCTGATGATTGACCGACTGACGGGGGCGATTACGCATGTTCCAATCCCGAAGGAAGGTACGATCGCGGGAATGAAACGAAGGGGTACCAACGACCTGGTGTTCGCCTTTATGTCGGGCACTTCGTCTTCGCAGTATTTTCGATATGACTTTGATAACCGCCGGATTGTTGCGTTGCCCTTTGCAAACAACGTTCATGACGCTTCCGACTGGCTGGCCACCCGGGTAATTCACGTACCGTCGAGGGATGGAAGAAATATTCCCGTGTCGCTTATTTATCCCAGGAATGTAAATCTCTATGGTAATAACCCACTCATACTCGAAGGGTATGGGAACGGCGGCGCCTCACGCGATCTGTGTCTTGATCCGCATTACTTTCCCTGGTTTAAGCGCGGTGGCGTGTGGGCCTACGCGCACGTCAGGGGGGGAGGTGAACTTGGCGAGACATGGACAAATGAGGGGCAGTTCCCAAACAAGATGAATTCCATCCACGATTTTGTTGACGTTGCGGAGTATTTTGTAAACCAGGGCTATACCTCTGCGCAGAAACAAGTTGTGATGGGAGGAAGTGCAGGCGGGTTTCTCGTTGGAATGGCCGTCAATCAGCGGCCGGATCTATTTGCTGCAGGGTTGTTTCTGAGTGGGCTGCCGGATATCGCAACACATACAGACGCAGCTTTTGGCAGAGAACAAAAGTCAGTCGGCCCTCGTACCACCAAAGAAGGCTGGCTTTCCAATCTGAGCGTGAGTTCAATTTATAACGTACCTGCCCATGCGAAACTTCCCGCAATGCTCGTCGTTCATGGTGCCACTGATTATACGCTCGCAACCGCTCCCGCAGTGCGTTATACAGGAAGGTTGCGGCAGGCGCAAAAAGGCAACCGCGCCATTCTACTGATGGTTCATCCGCAGGGTGGACACCTCGGAGGGACGGAAGAAATGATCGACTTGCTTAAGTTTTCGCTCTGGCAAACGGGCCATCCTCACTTTCAACGCATCTCTGCGACTAAACAATAATTTTAGTGTCTACTTCCGTAAAGATTGAATGAATACACGTAGTAATCGCGGTCGATGACAATGTCATTCACATTCGCGTCTACTGTCATCTCCTTGAAGTCAGTACCAGGCTGAATCCTGATTTTCTTTCCGTCGACGTAGATGTCCAGTGGCATGGTGAAACCCGAAATACAGTTGGCCCAGCGATAGAGGAGCTTTCCCTCCCGAACCCAGTACTCCAGAACGGGGATCCGTGCGTCGCGCAGATACTGATCGAAGAAAGGCTCAAGCGTAAGTCCGGTTTTGTCGGCGAAGTATTTTTCAATGTCGGCAGTTGTAACAATCTGATGGTAGAAGTCTTTGTTCAGACCACGCAGGATGCTGCGCCATTTGTCGTTATCGCCCACGATTTGTCTGAGGGTGTGCAGCATGTTGTGCCCCTTGTAGTACATGTCGCCTGAGCCGCGGGATTGAACACCGTATGTGCCGATGATTTTTTTGTCGTTGAGGATATTGGCCCTTAACCCCCGGGTATAGGATGCACCGGCCTCCTTGCCATAATGATATTCGGTGAACAAACTTTCCGAGTAACTGGTGAAGCCTTCGTGTACCCACATATCGGCGATGTCTTCCGTGGTAATATTGTTTCCAAACCATTCGTGGCCCGATTCGTGCACGATGATGAAATCCCACTTCAGACCTTCGCCGGTCGAACTGAGATCATTGCCCTTGTAACCCTTAAGGTACCCGTTGCCATAGGTTACTGAGCTCTGGTGTTCCATGCCCAGATAGGGCACTTCCACCAGTTTGTAGCTGTCTTCATAAAAAGGGTAGGGGCCGAACCAGTGTTCCAGCGCCTGCATTGTGCGCTTCGCGTCGGCAAAGTGCACCTTCGCTTTCGAAAGGTTATAACGGAGTACCCAGTAGTCCATATCCAGCACACCCTTTTCACCATTGTACTTTTCGGAGAACGTGACATAGTCGCCAATATTCATGTTGATGGTGTAGTTGTTGATCGGATTGACAACTTCCCACGTAAAGGTTCGTGTCTTGTTCTTTTCCCGCTTCTGGCTTTTCAATCTGCCATTGGCGACGGCGACGAGGTTTCCGGGAACATTGATGCGTATAACGGCGCCGTTGTCGGGCTCGTCGTACTGGTGATCCTTACAGGGCCACCAGATGCTGGAGCCTATTCCCTGATTGGATGTAGCGATGAAGTGATTGCCCAGGGAATCCTTCGCCCAGGTTACGCCGCCATCCCAAGGAGCATTGCGCGCCTCGTGTGGCTTGCCGCCATATTCGATTTTGATTTCATTTATCTCGCCCTTCGTCTGGGGTTTGGTGATGCTGACAAAATGTGCAGCACCTTCCGAACGAAACTCCAGCGTTTTTCCATCCTGAAGTACTCTTTCAATCTTCAACGGCGGCTGCAGATCGATCTGCATGACGTTATGCGAATCAACGACTTTGTAACGAATGGTGGTCGCACCCTTCAACGATTTGTTGTCCGGGTCAACGGCGACGTCGAGATGGTAATGCAGGATGTCCCACCATTTGCGCTCCGGGGTGATTGATCCGCGAAGGGTATCCTGACGCGTAAACGGTCTGCCACCGCGCTGGGCGTGGGCGGTATTCAGAAGCAATAGGAGCAGGAGTAATGCAGCGATCTTTTGCATGGTATTTCAGGTCAATGATTTCAGAACACTTGGTCAAAATGTGTTCAAAGATCGCGAAACTATCCGTTTCTTTTCCTTGAGCGGATGAAAATCGGGCAGAATGGAATAATCAAATCATTACAAGAATGCGTTTCGCAACGGCGATTAGACCAGAAGCTTTCGTTATTTCAATCGCGGTACCTGTTGTGTCGCGCAATGAATGCCGCCACCGTTCCAGTTGAGAGGCAGCGCATTAATCTGAATGATAACGCGACCGGGAAACAGCTTGGTCATAAGATCAAAAAACAGATCATCCTTTGCGCGTTCCTTTTCCGGTATGCCTTCCCGCCAGTATCTGGGAATCAAGACAACGTCGTTGGATATTGTGAAGTTCAGATAACTCATGACAGGTACCTGAATAATCGTGTCGCCGCTACTGAGTCCCGCATATAACCCGGGGTGACGATGCGTGTCGGAGTCAGAGAGAACTTCCCTTGAGCAATATGGCGTTACGTCAGGCATGGGTACTTCTATAACTTGAAACGGCTTGCCTTCGTGATTTGTGGCTGACCGCACCTGCCGGAGATTGCTTTGAAGGCGTTCCCAGTCGATTTGATTGATCGGATTGGCATTTCTGTCCTCGTCCGTGATCACGCCAACAACTATTGTGGAGTCATTGACAAAACGCATGTAGCCATCGATGTGCCCGTTTGCACCCTGGCCAAAATAGTTTTCAATCTTCCGTCCTGGCTGCTCCAGCAGTAGTTTTTTACCGATCCAGATCATTTTCTTTTTGCCATACATGGCAAGACATGCGCGTTCGATTTCCTCAAGTGAACGTTCAGGATTCCGATGCAGGGCCATTTCGCTGAAAGCAAGAATTTCGTTGGAACTCACTTCGAGAGCGCCGCCCTCAATAACGATATCTGTTGAACGCACGGCGTGGCCGAACGCCGAAGCGAGGTCGTTGTCAATAGTCCCGCGTTCCAGGCACAGGCTGTCGAAATCAGCTCCTCCAAAGCAGTTCCATCCGAAGTCGGCCAGGACATATTGTTCGCCGTTGGAGAGGTATTTGGGGCCCGCATCCCGGATGAAATAATTTGGTACTCGATGTGTGAATACGCTGACCCGGGATGTGTCGATATTCCTTGCTTTCATCATCTTCCACGCCAGCGCTTCCAGGGAATCCGAAAACGTAAGAAGGTTTACGTGCACGTTCTCGTGAAGTGCTTCGATCATATCAAGCCGCGTTTCGAATGCAAAGTCAGTCCAGTCGATCCACATTGCCTGATGTGGCTCCCATTCCGGAGGGAAGGTTAAGTCGGTGGATGGATTCAGTATAACACGATCGGACGCAGGCCTGCAGGAGATCACAAACAGTAATACCGGTATGAGGCGCACAAGAAGCTCACCAGACAGAGCAATGCCACGTATTGTGTCAGAAATTGTTCGGCGTTCCGAAGTTGTGACGGGTTGGCTCATCGACAGGGATCGCAGGTGGACGTTGTGTAGCAGAATATCTCTGCCACGCAACGCGACTTCCTTGCAGATCCAAGTTAACCCGTTTCGGAGCCCAAAAACAAATCGGTGGGTCACATGATGATGTGAGGGCTTCGCTTTATTAAATTGCCTTCACCGCCAGCGACAGGATCGCTGATGACGCCTTGAGCCGATGATCGTTCAAAGCCTGTTCATTTACCTGAAACTTCAATGTGTTATCTTCGGCAATCACAAAACTCACCCCTGCACCCTTCTTCACCAATCCATCGCGCTCCGTCACCACAAGCACAGGTTTACCCTTCAGACGTGTAACGACATCATCGGTGCTGCCGCTCTTCATGTCGCTGATAAAAACCATGTGAACCTGGTCAAGATCATCTACTGATTTTGATTCGACAATCTTGATGGTTTGCGCACCTGCCTTACGTCCGGCAACGGCAGTCTGCATTTCCTGCAGGAGTTTTTGATTCCCCAAAACAGCGATGACAAATTCACCGTTACGTGCTTCATTAGGCCATTCTATATATTTCGTGAAGCTGTATAAGAAGACGCTGTACGTCTTGTAGTTCGTGGTCTGTGCATTTCCCATCAGCGAAGCGCTGAGCAGCAACAACGTGAATGACACCCGAAGGAAGTTTTTCTGTAACATAATTTTTATTTTGGTAGAGGTATGGTATAAACAACTTTAAGATTGACTTCACGACTGCGTCCCGGGACAGGAGCGAAGTCGCCGTTGTAAGCCTGTGGCGTAACGGGCTTTTCATTGAGCAGGTCGAAACCGGCGAGCGAAACGGAGAAGCCCTTCGTCAACAGGTCGCGGTAAAGCAGGTTAGCATTGATCAGGGTATATGGCCTGAGTCTTTCCATCATCGGCGCCTCATCCTCGTCAATAGTCGTGTAGGCATACCGTTCACTGAAGTGATTAACGGTCATGTTCAGACTGAACTTTTTGGTCAGGTCAAATCCGCCGATAGCGATAACCTTATGCTGCGGAAAGGCCACATACGCACGTGGGTTTCCTGGTATTGCATAACGGTCTACGGTGCTTTTTCCGGCCTGGTAATACGAATAATTTGTTTCGAAGTTCCATCGGTTTTTCCTGAACGTGTACGACACCTCCAGCCCTCTGGTGCCGAAGCGCGCACTATTTCCGTACAATTGCTCATAATCACCGGCGCCCAGATCGACGTTGTAGAAAACGATAATGTCTCTGGTGTTGATGATGAAGGTGTTCATGCTCAACAGCATATCGCGCGTGAGCTGGTATCCCGCTTCGAGTTCGAACACCGTTGATCGTTCGGGTTTGATATTTTCACTGAGGTTGATGTTGTCAATCCCCGGTGCGCGATACGATGCACTTGCCAGCGTCTTGAAATGGAAGTTGCCAAATCGTTTGGTGAGGGCAAGTCTCGGAACGAACGCCGCGCCGAATGCATTGTGCTTGTCGAGGCGAAATCCACCCGTAATATTGACAAAGGGATGCTTGATCAATGCCTGGGAATAAAACGAGTACATTTTAAATGTCACGCTTTCTTCACCATAGAAATATTCCGGATCGATGAGCGACTCGGCGTCGTCTCTCAAAGATTCTGTTCCTACGATCAGGTTAACCCTTCGGGAAATGTCGTATGAACCGTAGAGTCCTGCCTTGATTCTGCTGGCGATGTTGTCGAAGTACTGGTCATCACCTTCGCGGTAATCCTGACGCCAGGGGCGCTGACGGGTATAGGTAATGAACGGTGTCAGTGAAAACTTCGTGTTTATTTTGAAGTCGTTCTTCGCTGTGACGAACGCGCTGCGGAAGCTTGTGATCAGCAGGGGATCGGTAGCCTGATAATCTTCCAGCATCCCGCGGAGCTGAAAGTTGTTAATGCGCAGTCCGACATTGGCGAGGTACGTATCTGTTTGGGTGTGGTCAGTGAGATTAACAGGTTCGAATTCTTTGTACAGATCCTGGTATTCCTGATCACTAAGCACCGCGCGACCTCTGAACAGGGAAGCATCAACGACAGCATTTTTACCAAAGGATTTCGCGAAGGCGAGCTGTGCGTTGGTCCTGCCTAATGCGTCGGGTAAGATCCCGACGCTGGCGGATGCAGTAAGTGAGTTATCGTCGACAGCCGCTTTTGTGATGATGTTGATTACGCCATACTCAGCGGTGCCACCATATATTGCTGATCCTGGTCCACGGATAATTTCGATGCGGTGGATAAGATCAACAGGAAACCGGTTAAAGAAAGCCACGTTTTGATACATCAGTTCATTGAGTTCGTGACCGTCGAGGAGGATCAGCGTTTTGCCTTCCATCGCCCATGCGCCGCGCAGTGAGATTCCTGTAATGAAGCTCACATCGGCTGCGAAGTCGATACCTGGGATGAGGCGGAGCACGTCAATCAGGTCGCGGGCTCCTGTTCGCAAGATGTCCTCTGCAGAAATCACAGACACGATACTCGGTGTTTCACGTGATGCCATGGCCTTCTTCGACGCGGCGCCAACTTTTTCATTTAATCTTTTTTGGAGTTCGGATGCGTCGGTCAGGGCACTTAGTTGGAGCAGCTCCGCCAGGTCTGTTGAATCCTGTACCTGACCTTGCGCAAAAAAAGCTGCTATAAGTAGCAGAGAGGTTAAAAAATATTTCATGTCGGTATTCCGAATGATTCAAAAATAGAGCGAATAATATTTCGCTGCGGGTGTAGCGTACAACCGTGTAAGGAAATCGATGCGATTCACGCTGTGCCTTTATTTGGCGGACGTGCCGGCAATCCGGACCAGGGCGCCGGTTTCTGTTTTGTCTTCGAATTACTATAAGGAGAAAACCAATGGCATTGGCGGCCGGGATAGTCTACCTGCGGAATGGGAATAATCAAGGCGTTGGGATGTGTAAGAAAATAGGGGCAAAGTCGGGGTTGTGGAGGCCTGGCTGAACTTTTCGACGGAATCCAACAGCGTGTTTTTACCTGAAATGTCCGGATTTGAGGAGGGGAGTGTGTGATGGGGCTTGTTTCCGGCGACGTTTTAGACGTGTTCCTGAAGCGTTTGGAGCCTTCAGGCAGGCGCGGGGGCCGAAAAAGAAAAAGCCCACCACTGATTAAGTGGCGGGCTATGGTCGGGGTACCAGGATTCGAACCTGGGACCCCCTGGTCCCAAACCAGGTGCGCTACCGGACTGCGCTACACCCCGATCAATATTTTCGTCGTGAGCTGCGGATAACGCTGGCGTTACCGCGGGGCATCACTGTTTTGTGATCCGACAGGGACTCGAACCCCGAACCCTCAGCTTAGAAGGCTGATGCTCTATCCAGTTGAGCTATCGGACCAACCGTTCAGCGGAGAGGGGGGGATTCGAACCCCCGGTACCGGTTGCCCAGTACCGCAGTTTAGCAAACTGCTGGTTTAAGCCACTCACCCACCTCTCCAGTTAGTTACCTTACCGCTAACCACGATTTCGTTCCGTCTGATCCAACGCAAAGACGTTGATTTCCGGCTGAATCGAAGCCTTTTTGAAAAGGAAGTGCAAATATAAGAGACGGGCGTAAACTATTGCAAAGTGTCCGAGATTTTGTTCATTTTTTCGAAGGAACCAATTATGATTTCGTTTCCATTCTTTTTTAATTTGCGCCCGGTTTTCGGGATGTAGCACAGCCCGGTAGTGCGCTACGTTCGGGACGTAGAGGTCGCTGGTTCGAATCCAGTCATCCCGACCAGCTCGCCATCGCGATTCGCACGGCGAGCTTTTTTATTTGCTCCTCAATCATTTGCGCTCTCTTCGCCTCCAATAACAAGCCTGAAGTTAAACATCGGATTCTTCAGCAGTCCGTAAAATCGGATCCAGATCGGCAACAAATGCTCCGTGCCCGCGCCGAATTTATGTCGCCCAAATCGACGATGTTTTTCCGCTTCCAGCCAAAGGCTTCCAAAAGTGCTTTTGCCGTATCCTTCGCCGACGAATCGTTGCAACTGACAAAAACCGTATGGTTTCCCGAAAGCAAAGCCGGATTCACCATCAGTGCACCATTCATCATATTGAGCGTCTTCACCACCCTCGCTTCGGGAAACGTCTGCTGAATCAGTTCGCCCGGCGAATCCGTGTTGCAGGGTCCCAGCGTTGGAGGCGCTCCGCGAGAGAAGTCCAGCGGGTTGGCAATATCAACAACGATCTTCGCGCGGAGGTTTGCGCTCCCTGCACATTCCAGCGCAGCAACCCAAGGCAACCCCTTCCTACAATTACAGATGATCTTATCTCCGGATGCAGCCTCTGCAATGCTGTGGAGTATGATTCGTTCCTGGTGCCTGTCACGCCACGTTGAAAAGGAAAAAGCACCCGTTCCGTAATCGATCTCCCGCGCAAGCGTTTCCTTCACACTACGTGTGCCCATGATGACCGTATAACCCAGTTCAGCAAGACGTTGTGCAATTGTCCTCCCGACAATGCCCTGTTTCAAGAACAGCCGCTTTCATATGTCGCTTTGTTTATTGTTACTTACTTTACTATAGATAGTGTTAATTAGGTGGACCAATTCCGCTCCGCAAGAACTGTCATGGTTGAAACACATATCATTCCTGACGGAATTGATTGTTTTTGGATGCATTGCTGGTTTTTGTAGAAAATAAATCATGATCATCGACAAGAAAGAAAAGGTCTTCCTCCTTCATGCCAAGGAGTATCAGTGTGCAATGGATGTGACCTTGGATTACATCGGCGGAAAAAACCTGGCGGAATCCAGGGGAAACTCGTGGATAAGGACCGGTCGGTAAAGAAGACTAAAAGTAGTCGCACACGTCACCAATCGGACTGCGGGCATAACTTTATATTACAGGAACGATAGAATCGTGTCGCAAATAACGCATTGTTTCACCGCGCACCATTCGTATTTTGTTCCGGAAGGCAGGCTAAAAACAAATGGATCAATTGCATGCCTGAATGTTTTATAGCAATTTGCCGAGTATAAGACAAGCCTATGGAGATTTTTTGGAACGAATTGCTCCATGAGTTTCAGATTCCCTTTCAGAATTCTGTTCTCATATTCTCGTTGATCCTGCTGATCATCCTTCTTGCGCCCATACTGTTGAAGCGCCTGAGGATTCCGGGTATCATCGGGTTGATCATCTCCGGAACCGTTATCGGCCCTCACGGACTGTTCCTTATCGAACAGAATTCGGCGATTAAACTATTCTCAACGATAGGGCTATTGTATATCATGTTCATCGCCGGACTCGAACTCGACCTCGGTGAATTCCGCAAAACCAGAACGCGAAGCCTGGCCTTCGGTTTCCTGACGTTTATTTTTCCCATCGCCATTGGCCTGCCCGTATGTCATTACCTGCTGGGCTACGGCTTCGAGGCAAGCCTTCTTACTGCAAGCATGTTTGCAACCCATACGTTGATCGCATATCCCATCGTGAGCAGACTGGGTGTGTCGAAAAATGAAGCAGTAGCGATTACGGTAGGAGGGACCATCTTCACAGACACTGCTGTGCTCATTATCCTCGCGGTTATCTCGGGTTCAGCCGCGGGCGGGTCCGGCAAAGAGTTGTGGATACGCCTCGGGGTGTCGATCGCCATCTTTCTGGCTATCGTACTGTTTGCCATTCCACGGATCGCCGCATGGTTCTTCCGCAGACTTGAAGATGAAAAGAATGCGCACTTCATATTTGTCCTCGCGATCGTGTTCCTCTGTGCCTTTATTGCAGAACTTGCCGGACTGGAACACATCATTGGGGCATTTGCCGCAGGTCTTACACTCAACAGACTCATTCCGCATACGTCTTCCCTGATGAACCGCATCGAGTTTGTCGGGAATTCACTGTTTATCCCATTCTTCCTTATAAGCGTAGGGATGCTTATCGACGTGCGCGTCCTGCTCAACGGGCCCCAGGCGCTTATCGTGGCAGCTTCACTCACCGCCGTGGCAATTACAGGTAAGTGGATTGCCGCGTGGATAACGTCGTTTCTCTTTAAGTATTCCGTCGCGCAACGCACGATTATCTTCGGACTCAGCAGCGCCCATGCTGCCGCAACACTTGCCGTCATCCTCGTCGGTTTTAACCTCGAAATTATCGATGAGAACATCCTGAATGGAACGATCCTCCTGATCCTGATCACATGTCTCGTGGCATCATTCGTAACGGAAGAAGCAGGCAAAAAACTGGTGCTCGAACTGGAGGAGGTTGAGCTGCCTCAGCCTGACCTGCGCGAGGAAAGAATTCTTGTGCCGATTTCCAACCCAACTACGATGGAAAAACTGATTGACTTCGCCATCCTGATCAAGGACACGAAGAAACAATCTCCGATCGTTGGTCTCGCCATCGTCGAGGATGACGACAAAGCACAAGGTAAGATCATCCAGGCGCGAAAGATGCTGGAGAAAGCAATTGCACATGCCGCGGCGGCGGACCAGGAAGTTGAGATCACGGCCACGATCGATCAGAATGTAACCAATGGTATCAAGCGCGTCGCACGCGAAACGTTCGTCACCGATATCGTGATGGGCTGGCCCGGCAGAATCAAACTGGCCGATATCATCTTCGGGAAAACCTTTGATAGTATCGTAAACCAGACTACACAGTGTGTGCATATTACGCGTTTCACCCTTCCGCTCAACGTACATCGTTCACTGCACTTCTTCTGTCCACAGCTTTGTGACCGGGAGCCCGGCTTTATTAGCTCCATCACCAAGGTATTCCGCATGGCTTCACGCCTGAGCCTTAAAGTTGTGATCTACTCCACAAACGACACGTTTACCGACATTCAGAATCACGTAACAAAAAACAAATTATCAGCAGCGCTGGAATTCCGCGAGTGCCGCGATATCAGTGATATTTCCAAGTACAGGAAGGGAATCCATCTGAATGATATGATGGTTATTCTTTCTGCCCGGAAAGGCTCTATTTCGTATACTCCGTTCCTCGATATTCTGCCCAAGAAGCTAACGCGAGCCTTTCCCGAAAATTCCCAGATTTTCATATATCCCGAAATACCTTCCGACCAACCACTTGATAGTTACATCAGGGAACTCGATACCGGATTGCTCGAAAAAGGTATCGACATTATTCGCGGGGCGAAGAACATTTTTAAGAAATAGCTGATCCCACATTATGGTTGTAATCAGGAATGCCACTCCTGCAGACATCTCTGTAATTCAGGACCTGGCGGAAAAGACATGGTGGAAAGTATATACCCCAATCCTCGAAGAGGAACAGATAACATACATGCTTGACACGATCTATTCAGAAGATGTATTAAAGCAAAGTATGGATGATGGCAGTCAGGTGTTCCTGCTGCTTTTGGAAGATGAGGTCGCAAAAGGTTTCGTGTCATTTGGTCCCTGGAAAGAAAGCCCCGGGATATGGAAGATCCATAAGTTGTACGTGCTTCCCGATTGTCAGGGGCGTGGGTTTGGCAGGAACCTGGTGGACGAAGTATGCTCGCGGGCGTCGCATGCCAACGTGCCCTCAGTTGTGTTAAACGTTAACCGCTACAATCCGGCGTTGAACTTCTACCTTCGGTATGGGTTCTCCATCCTCCGCCAGGAAGACATCCCCATCGGGAAATACTGGATGAACGACTATGTTATGAGGATAGATCTGTAAATACCCCCGGCTGCGGGGCAAAATCCCGCCTTCGCCGCATTGAAAACTGGTTAATTTTTTCCAGATTAGGTGAACGGCCTTCCGGCACTGATTTTTAGGTCCTTTCTGGTGATTCATAGTTCATGTTAGGCCTGGAAGAGCAGGTGTAGTTTGACTTCACTCCCTGTCAACAGTTGCGTGTATGGAAGACTTCGTAAACAGATCGCCACAAACAGCATCCGCGAACACTCCCGGACTGTGGATCCTCGTTGATCAGGAAGCCTGGTCTATAGCCGGACCATGGCATTTTGATGAAGAAAATGCCCCAGCGATCGAACGCGTTGACTTCAGCCAACTAACCTTGAATTTTAACTACAGGATCCAGATTGAAGGACAGCTCTATCTGATTCACCCCGAAGACTACCTCTATGTTACTGCGCTCATCACTAACCTTTCAAAAACAAGGTCGATCGATTACCACTTTCGGGTCATTGGCGGCGATGGGAGTATTAAAATAGTTCATGGATTTGGAAAGGCTGCGGAAATTGATGCTTTTCAAATCCATTCGTCGACCAAAGCATGGAAACAGCTGGAACTGAAACAGGAACTGCTCCAGAAATGCCTCGACGGTATGCCTCACCTCGTATGGCTCAGTGACGCCGACGGCAACTTCCTGCTGTTTAATGACCTTTGGCACGCGTATACCGGGCTTACGCTTGAGGGAAGTGCCTGTTATCAGTATGTGAAATGTGGATTGATCCATCCAAGTCAGGTCCGGGAAGTGACGTCGAAGTGGAACTACGCCCGACGGTATGGCATGCCTTACAATAACGAAACGTTACTTCGCAATGCAGACGGCGACTACCGGTGGCACCTTGACACTATTCTCCCGCTGAAAAATGACGCCAATGAGGTGGAGTTCTGGGTAGGAACACTGATTGACGTAAATGATGAATTCCTCGCTGAAAAGAAGATCCAGGAAAACAATCACCTGCTTGAGGCAATCTTCAATTCCTCGCTCAATGGAATCCAGGTTTTAGAGAGCGTTCGGAATGAAGACTCAAACAAGATCGTTGACTTTGAATGGAAATACCATAACAGGATCGCCAGTGAAATCTTTTCGACCGAAGACCTGACCGATCAACGCCTCTCACAGGTTTATCCGGCCGCTGTCAAGTCCGGCATGATGGAACGGTTTAAAGAGGTAACGCTGAAGGGGGAGCCAGTTCGGTTTGAACATTACTTCAGGTCAGGCAAGACTGAGAGGTGGTTCGAGGTTTCAGCGTTGAAACTTGAGGATGGTGTAGTGGCAACGTTCCAGGATAAAACGGAGCGTATGAGTGCAGAATTCGACGCGAGCGACAGCAAGCACTTCCTTCAGCAAATCGCTAACTCCACACCTGATATCATTTATGTCAATGACCTTGACGAAGGCAGAATAGTGTGGGTTAACGGCAAGGTAAAGGATTACGTGGGACTGACACCTGAAGAGGTTTACGAAGGTGGCTCGGCAATTTTTCAGAGGCTTGTTCATCCGGATGACCTCGACCGCTGGATTGCCCAGACGCGCGCGCTTTGTGAACTCCAGGGAAATGATACGCTTGAGATCCAGCTTCGGGTGAAGGCTGCCTCGGGGACGTGGCGCTGGTTTAAAGTGCGTGATACCGTTTTTAAACGACACACCGACGGCAGCGTCTGGCAGACGGTTGGGCTCGTACAGGATATTCAGGACTTGAAAACTGCTCAGGACAAAATCAATCTGCATCACTCTATCGACCGCCAGGCTCAGAAGATCTCGCAGATGGGCAACTGGCAATGGAACCTCGCCACTGATGAAATTGTATGGAGTGACAACCTGTATGAACTCTTCGGTCTCGATCCGGCCACGACGCAGCCATCTATCAAAGCCTTCATAGAAGCGCTGCATCCCGATGATCGCGAGCACTTCCGCGGGGAAATGCAGAAACTTAACACAGCGGAGCCGGGTTCACTCGGCATGTTTGACTTCAGGGTTCAGTTGCCGGATGGCAGAGTGCGAAGGCTGCGCGCAGCGAGTGAGTTGCTGGAGGTCGATGGCGAGATGCGCTTCATCGGCACCGTTCGCGACATCACGCAGGAGCTGCAGCACGAGCGCGAAACCCGCGAGCGCATGAGTTTCATTGATGCCCTCCTCGAATCCAGCATAAACCGCGTGGCCGTTGTCGATCGCGAGCTGAGGTACTTGCTCTGGAATAAACAATGTGAGGAAGAATACGGAATGCCGCGTTCTGAGGTGCTTGGACATACCATTTATGAAGCTTTTCCGGCTGTGCGCCAGCAACCGATCTGGCTGGATCGGTTTAGACGTGCGTTTGAAGGTGAACTGCTGCATTTCCCTGAAGAAGAATCATTGAAACCCGGAAGATTTGATGAAGGCTTCTTCGTTCCGCTGCGGAATGATGCCAACGAAGTTTACGCGGTCCTCACAATTCTTCACGATATCTCCGACAGGGTACACGCCAAGAATGAATTGCAGTTGCTCAACGAGTCGCTAAGCCAAAAGAACTTCGAACTGCTCACGGTCAATGAACAACTCTCGACGTTTGCATTCGTCGCGAGCCACGACCTGCGCGAACCTCTCCGGAAGATTCAGGTGTTTACAAACAGTATCCTCGAAAGTGAACAGGAGAGGCTTTCGCCCGGTGGCCGTGAATACTTTCACCGGATACTCGCATCCATAGGAAGGATGAGCTCCATGATCGATGACATCCTGAACTTTTCGAAGATTAATGCCGAGGCAAAGAGTTTTCACCACATCGACCTGAATGAATTGCTTAATGAAGTGGTTGGCGATCTACAGGAAGCGATCCGGGAGCATGGTGCGCAAATTAACATCTCGCGTCTGCCGGACTATACAGGAAACCGTTCACAGCTGCATCAGCTTTTTCAGAACCTCATTGGCAATGCCATCAAATTCCGTCATCCCGACAGGGCTCCGGTGGTATCAGTCACTGGCAAAGTGGTATCCGGGAAAGATATCGGACACCCGGCGGCAAATTCTCAGAAGAACTATTTGCAAATCCAGGTATCCGATAACGGTATTGGTTTCGAGGAACAATACTATAACAAGATATTCCAGATGTTTCAGCGCCTTCACAGTGTGTCGCAATATTCCGGCACGGGCATGGGCCTGGCGATATGCAAGAAGGTCGTTGAAAATCACGACGGACTTATCACTGTTCACAGCACTCCGGGCGAAGGATCGGAATTCACGTGCCACTTGTTGATTTCTGATTCGTGATCTACATGGCCTTGGTCTTGTTGCCGTGGCCGGTTGCAATGTGCCGGCTCGGTGGCTGGTAGCTGGGTAGCTGGTCAGGTCGGCAGTCACCAGTTCATTGTCCCACGAGTCACATGTGCCCCACGTGAGCAAACGCGGTTACCGCATGTGCTTCGAAGATAGCAGTGCGAGTTTGAGAGGAAAGTGGGAGAGTTGAGGACCTCATTTGAGCAATTCAACCGGCAACAGGGGACCGGCAACCGGCAACAATCACATGTTCCGACACGTCAAGCGTTACGGTTAGCACACACTTATTCATCCTTGAACCTCCTGCCTGTGCTGGCCTTTATGAACCCTGTTTCCCCAATCAGCATCAGGAATCAGAAATAACCTCATCCCCCCCAGCCCTTCTCCGCGGCGGGGAAGGGAGCCGGGAAGGTGGACGATATTTAGTGATACTTACTGGCACAATCATCAACCTTGAACCCTGAAACCTGAACCTTGAACCTGATCAAAGCAGCTCCACTTCTGCCGGAATCACGAGTAGCATCGTGCATCCTGTTTCTGAACGAACGGAATGTTTGAAATTGGGTGGCGTGTACAGATAATCGCCTCCATGCAGGATGGCGTTTTCAATGATGGCCTCACCATCGAGGACAAAGATCTCTTCACCTGCCGGGTGATTGTGGTAGGGGTAACTACTACCAGGTTCAAATTTCAGCAGTATGGACGTTGAGCGGCGTTGCGTTTCGTTATAGAGAAGTGACTTAACCCAAACTCCTTCGTACTGAGTACCCGCTTCTACCAGCGGTTGCCATTCCTGATTGTTTCGCACAATGTAATTGTTGATGTCTGTGTTCATTACCATGATGTTTTTGTGTTAGCTGTCGTTGTGATTTGACAGATACAAAGATCATCGAAGGCACCAGGCTAAAGAATAGAAAATCCTGAGAAAAGCATAGAACATTCAGATCGAATGCCGCTCCTTGTAGAGTTTGGGCGAGACATTCGTCTGTTTCTTGAAGAAATTGGAGAAATAGAACGGGTCGCTGAAACCCAGCTTGAACGCTACTTCCTTTACCGACAGGTTTTCATAAATCAACAATCGCTTTGCTTCCGAGACAACAAGTGAGTAGATCACGTTCTGAGCCGTTTTCCCGGTATGTATCTTGGCAAGTTCGTTGAGTTTGATTTCCGTAGTCTGAAGCATTTCAGCAAACTGTGATACAGAATAGTCTTTTTCAAAATTATCGCGCACAGCCTCAAGAAACTTCAGGAACAAGGCATCAGGCTTCCAGATTTCATCACCCTTGGTTATCTTGGCCCGGTTGATCTCCACCAGAATAAGTTCAATGCGGCTGTGTACGGAGGTGAGATACTGATAAGGCTTTTCGTTGAGCTCCTGCTGAATGGTGAGTAGTTGTTTTTCGATAAAATCATTGTTGATGCGTATGACTTCGTTCATCGCGAAGTGACAAAACAACCCGTTGTGGAAGATGAGCTCGATGTCTTTATCGTCCTTGCAGAAGAAGTCCAGCGTAAACTCAAGGATAAAACCTTCTGCTTGTGCCAGTTTTTTGAAGTAGTGAATTTGTCCCGACGTAATGGTAATTACATCATTTGGGTATAATTCAAAATCATCTTCGTCGACAGTGATCGTAGCCGACCCCGAAGTACACAACACGAGCACATACCTGACTACCCGTCGTGGCGTCGTCAGCGCTGTTGAGTCACGAAACCGAAAAACATCAATCATGAATACTGTCAGTCATAACATTCACGCGAGGCGCTTCTATTTAAGATTTGCTTTTGTGGGACCATAGGGCTACCTGACAATGGTACTGGAATCTGCAACGAAACCCTCCACGAAGCAACAACCGTTACAGTTACCGGGAGCTGTCACCCATGCACCCTGACCCCGGAACCTTGAACCTTTATGCTACGGAATGCTGTAATCGGAGCGCTTGTCCATCTGGAATCAGAAACCTAATAGTACACTTGCCTCTTTTTCCTGCGCAGGAGCCCACCCGTTGTAGTGGCAAGGCCACCGATGAGTCCGCCGAGGAATAACGTCACCGCGATAAGTATCCACGTTTCCTTCACAGGAAATATGATGGCCACCTTGTCAGCCAGATCAGACGCTGCAACCGAAGTGATCTTGAACAGCTTGATCCCCCAGAGTGCAGCGACACCCACAAACCCCGATATAAAGTTCCAGCCCGTGTGCAGCCAATACCCTGCAATGAAGGCGACGAACGCAATACTATACCAGGGAAGCATGATTTCGGCAATGTAACCCAGCAATAAGATGGCAAGAACCTGCGCGACGAACTTCATTAGTTTTTCGGTTTAAGTGAAACAGTGAGGATACCTCTTTCCTTGACGGACTCAATTTGTCGGTCGAATATCAGTTGATAGTAATTACCAGCAGCCCAATCGTCGATGAAATTCTTGTAATAGGGGCTACCCGGATTTCCACTTTGGCCGGCAGGGTAGATGCCCCAGGCACGGATGGGTCGTTCCATGCTTACGACATAACGCCAGCTGGGGCCCACGCGCTTACCCGCCGCGTTGACAATACCTGAATTTCCACCAATGCGCGGATGGTGACTCAACGGCTCCATCTGTAACAGATGCTGAATATACGTGTCCTTGTAGTCCGCCCACTGCGCGGGTTGATGCTTCTGAGCTTCCCACTCACGGATGGCCGCGACACTCTTTTGAAACGCTTCGTTGACAATTTCTTTAAGCGTTTCCTTTTCAGGGGTATCGAGTTTGTCGAAGAAAGAAAAGCCGGGATTGCTTTTCATGATCCGGATTACGCTGAAATCATTCGGCATTGCAAGAGAAACGTTCTCTTTTCTGAATTCATCAAACGTTAAGTCGAGCATTGTCTCCCACCAGGCTTCGTAGTACGACGCCTCCATCGACTCGCGGTTGTTGAAAAAGTCCCAGTAGCCTAACGCTTCTGCTATGCGGCGTTCTTCGCCTTTGAGCGAAACAGTGTCCAGCAGCGAAAGCATCAGCGGTAAGCTTTCAGCGGCCTGGAGGTTGTAATTGTCATTCTGAAGTTTCATCATATCGAATGGCGTGACGTTTGTCGTTTTCGTCAGCACCTCGTTGATACGACGGTTGCGGAATGTTTCGTAGTAATGTGACTGAATATAATACGGATACGTTGCGTCAGCCGGATACTGATTGGCAGAACTTACAAATCCCCGGCTGGGATTGTGACTGTAAATCAACTGGTCCTGCGGAATGTATGCCTTCCATTCCGTATGCGTACTTGTGCCATCCAGGACGAACCTGCCCTCATCTTTCCGTCTGACGGGAAACTTGCCCTGAATATGGATGGCAATATCCCCCTGAACTGAGGCGAAGGCAAAGTTTTGTGCCGGGCCGGACCAGTACGTCAGCGCTTTCGTGAAATCGTCGTAGTTCCGCGCTTTGTTCAGCAGGTAAAATGTCTTAAGCTCCTCAGAGCCGTCGTGCGCAAGCCAGCGGAAGGCATAGTGGTTTTTCTCGTGGTCGCCGTGAAAGTTCCGGTCGTACACAACGGGGCCGTGATGAGTATAGATCACCGTGTCGTAAAACGTCTCGCCGCCTCTTACCTTGAAAGCCTCAATACGCTTTGTGGTCTTTTTCCACTTCCCGTCACTGAGGTATTCGTTACGCGATGCGTCTTTGAATTTTATGCTGTACCAGTCCGTGAGGTCGCGCTGACCATTCGTGCAGCCCCACGCGATGGAGTCATTGAATCCGAGAATCACCAGCGGCGTGCCCGGAAAGGAGGCGCCCATCGTATTTATGCCGGGAGCATTGAGATGGACAACGTACCAGATCGACGGCAGTGAAAGGGAAAGATGCGGGTCGTTGCTCAGAATAGGTTGTCCCGACGCCGTCCGCGAACCATGGACAGCCCAGTTATTACTTCCTACCCCGCGAGCCTTGTCGTGCGTGGCCGGAAGTGAAACCAGCTGGTCCGGAAGCGCCGGAGGAACGCTGTCCAGCTTGATGGGAGTAAAATTCCATCCACCGGGATTGTCCACAATAGGATCGCCGGCGGGATGATCATTCTCAGCATACAGCATGTCGACAATGTCCTTCCCGAACAGCTTCAACGCATTTGTCATCTCGAAATCATTCTCCTTGATGTTGAGCGATTGCGAAAGGTTCTTCAGCAGCAGCCCCATCTTCAGGGGCGTCCAGGGCTCAGGTTGGTAATCCAGCAGCTTATATTCGAAAGGAAGGTCGCGGTAGGAGAGGGATTCGATGTAGGCATTCACACCATTTGTGTATTGCGTGATGGCGCGGCTCACGTTCGCGTCCTTCATCATCGCCTCCAACGCCTGTTCAGCGCCATAGGCCATTCCCAGACGCCGCTGGCGCCGGTCATAATCGAGGGCTGCATCACTTTGAATGACCTCTGAAAGACGCCCTGCAGCAGCATGCGTTTGAAACTCCATCTGCCACAAACGATGATACGCCGTTATGTAGCCCTGCGCAAAGAAGAGGTCGTCCTCATTTTCGGCAAAGATGTGTGGGACCATCAGACTGTCGAAGACAACCTGCACCGTGCCGCTGAGGCCGGGAACCTGGACATCTTTGACTTTTACTTGTCTTGGCTCGATGTTTTGCCAGAACCCGTGAAAAGGATCCAGAAACTTTCCAAGGGGCGGGATGGGCTGATTGTTGACAACCCACCGGTTGTCGAGAAGGTATATTAGCCCCAGGGTAAGGGTCAGGCTTAGCAAAAATTTGAAAATTCGCATCCGTCTGGTTTAGGTTAAGTTCGTGTGACCTTGCTGTCACGCGCTGATTCCGAGTTTTTTAAACTTCGCAGTTTACGTGAGGAAATTAAAACCTTTTTCTAATTTTCGATCGGTTTTTTCAGTTAAACGAGCCCAACAAACGATTGAAACTAATTTTATCGCGATACAGCAAGGAAATTGTCAGGAAAGCTGAGTCAATAAAGGCGATTTTCTTCGACGTAGACGGCGTTCTCACTGATGGAAAGATCATCTATCATGAGACAGGTCATGAAATCAAAAACTTCAACGTGAAGGATGGGCAGATCATCAGCTACCTTAAAAAAGCAGGTATCGTTGTTGGCGCCATTTCAGGACGCGAGTCGGCGGTGACGTCGTACCGTTCTACGGAATTGAAATTTGATTTCTGCCACCAGGGTATCCTCGACAAGGCTGACACATTTCAGAAACTCGTCAGTCACTATAAGCTGAAAAACAAGGAAGTTGCATTCATCGGCGACGATATCAACGATATTCCTGTATTCCGACTGGCGGGACTGAGTGTCTGTCCGAGGGATACTTTTCAATACGTAAAAGAAACCGTGCATCTGGTGACTCAGGCCAAAGGTGGCAAGGGTGTTCTTCGTGAGGTTGCCGACCTGGTCCTTGCCGCACGAGGCGAATTTCCTCGCATTCCGGAACCGCGTCAGGACAAATAACATCAAAACAAAGACATTAAGGATGGAAAGATTTTCAACTCCCGTATCCATTACCGATACTGTTACGCTGGGAAAAAACAAGCTCGTTCTTTTCGCAGGTCCGTGCGCTGCGGAAAGCTATGATCTCTGCATGGAGACCGGAAGCACTGTAAAAGCGTTGTGTGAAAAGCTGGACATCCAATACGTGTTCAAGGCCTCGTTCGACAAAGCCAATCGCACTTCTGCTGGTTCTTACCGCGGCCCTTCATATGAGGGCGGACTTGAAATTCTGTCGCGTGTGAAAAAAGACCTTGGTGTTCCCGTAGTCACCGATGTTCATGAGTCGTATCAGTGTGCTGATGTAGCCGAAGTTGCAGATGTTCTGCAGATTCCTGCATTCCTTTGTCGCCAGACTGACCTGCTGAAGGCGGCAGCGCGTACAGGCAAAGCTGTCAAGATTAAGAAAGGCCAGTTTATGGCGCCGGAGGATATGAAGTACGCGGTTGACAAGGTGCGTGAAGAAGGCAACGATCGCGTTTTCCTCACTGAAAGGGGTGCGAGCTTCGGGTATCATACGCTGGTGGTGGATATCAGGTCGCTTCCGATCATGCGCCAGTTTGCACCCGTGATATTCGACGTCACGCATTCTGTTCAGCAACCCGGAGGCAAAGGCGGCTCATCGGGAGGCCAGCGCGAATTTGCGCCCTTCCTTGCGCGCGCCGCCGCTGCTGCAGGCGTTGACGGATTCTTCATCGAAACACACCCGACGCCGGAGAAAGCCCTCAGCGACGGCCCCAATATGATCCACCTGCACAACATGGAAGCATTTCTCTCCATGATCAAGCGCGTGTGGGACGGTGCGAAGGATTTCTGATTTCAGATTCCAATTGCTCTCGCACTCTCAAACTCCAACTCACACTGCCTCCTGGAAAGCATACACGTAGTGGTAACCAGCTTGCTTTCGTGGAACAAATATGATTTATAGGACTCATGGGGCAATGAACTGGCAACTGTCGGCCTGACCAGGGCCACTGCACACCAGCAACAGGTTGCCTGGCAGTCTGACCAGCCACTTGCCATCCCGCCAGCCAGAAACTCGGCTACCTGGCGTCTGGCCACCCGGCAACGGCAACATTTGCCCTCCTCCCAACCGTACGTTAGTTCTTGCGTTGTGACGATCTCTTCAAAAAAAAATTCTCACTTCAGGTTTACTTGTAGAATTTGCTAGTTTTGCGAAACTCTACAGAATTAGTGGACTTCACTCTAACCAACCTTTACGTTCTAGGTATAATTGTTTTTCTGATCTATTCTCTCTACAGAGAATTACTTAGCCCGCCTTTAACGTTTTTTATTTGTGCAGTGGCTCTTCTGCTGGGGGGTGTGCTCCGTGCTGAAGATGCACTTCGGGGACTATCAAACCCTCAGATTATTGTAATCTTCCTCTTAACGCTTGTTACTGCAGGGATACGCCGTGTGTTTGGACCAGAACTCTTCGCGAAAGTGTTCAGTCCCAAACTCAAACCCAAAGCATTCCTGCTGCGGATGATGGTTACAGTGTCAACCATCTCGGCGTTTCTCAACAACACGCCGATTGTGGCCTTTATGATTCCGTACGTCAAAGACTGGGCCGAAAAGGCCGGAGTTCCCGCTTCGCGATTTCTCATTCCCCTTTCGTACGCAACCATCCTGGGCGGCATGATGACCGTCATCGGTACTTCTACGAACCTCGTGCTAAACGGCCTCATCACAGAGTATAAATTAACGCCACTTGGCTTTGAGGACTTCCTTTACCTTGGGATAATTGTCACGGTCGTCGGATGGATATATTTCTATTTTATCGGTTATCACCTTCTGCCCGACAATGAAAGCAGACTCGAGGAACTTCGTGAAAACGTAAAGAGCTACATCATTGAGACGGAAATCTTTCCAGGATCAAAACTCGTTGGGAAAAGCGTGAAGGATGCTGGCCTCAGAAACCTGAAGGACATGTTCCTCGTAGAAATCATCCGCGACGAACACGTCATCTCACCGGTATCACCCGATCAGATACTTCAGGAAAACGATCTGTTATTCTTCTCAGGAAATACGGCCGCGATTTATGATCTCATCGAAGAAGACAACGGACTGCGCCTTCCGGCGGAGGATTCCACCGAAAGTGACGGTCAGTTTAACTTCGTCGAGGCAGTTGTTCCCGCGAACTCTGAACTCATCGGCGTTAAGCTGAAAGAATCAGATTTCCGTAACAGATTCAAATCAAGTGTTATTGCTGTCCACAGAAACGGGGAGCAAATTTCAGGAAAGGTGGGGGAGACGACCCTTGCTGGTGGCGATTTCCTGTTACTCCTTTCCAGCGGAGACAATGACAACGTCACTTCGGAAAAAGATCTGTACTTCATCTCCGTACCGAAAAAGATCAAAACCAAAAAAGTCAGCTGGTATACGTGGTTTGGAATCGGCGCGTTCGCGTGTCTTCTCCTTGGCATCACCAATACACTTCCGCTGTTTGACGTGTCGATAGGTATTATCGTGGCGTTGGTGCTCGCGGGCATACTCACGTTCACGGAAATACGCCGCGAACTCGACCTCGGACTTCTAATGGTGTTGGTCTGCTCGCTCGCGATAGGCGTGGGACTCGAACGTTCGGGCACGGCAGCCCTCGTAGCGAATATGATTATCAACTCGGCAGATGCCCTCGGACCAGTGGGTGTCCTGACCGTTTTATTCATCACCACAGTGCTGCTGACCTCGCTTATAACCAACCCTGCTGCAGTGTCAATCATGTTCCCCGTTGCAATGGCGATTGCCGATCAGCTTCAAATGCCGGTTACTCCCTTCTTTGTCGGGATTGCATTTGCAGCATCCGGAGACTTCATGACGCCGATTGGCTATCAAACCAACCTCATGGTATACGGCCCCGGTGGTTATACGTTCAGGGATTTCGTACGAGTAGGCGCGATTCTCACCGTGCTATACATCTCGATTTCTGTTACCTTTATCACCTATTTCTACAAACTCGTTTAACCGTGAATCATTTATATCCGATAACTACAAAGGTCAGCAGAGACCAGCGCGAAGAATTGTTGTCCCAGCGGGCGCGATTGATCTGGTTTACCGGCTTGTCCGGATCCGGCAAATCAACGCTTGCGGTACAACTTGAAGCGCAGCTTTTTGCTCAGGGGTATAAAACATATCTCCTGGATGGCGACAATATCCGCACCGGACTTAACAAAGACCTGACCTTTACAGACGAAGGCCGCGTTGAAAACATCCGACGCATAGGAGAGGTGTGCAAGTTATTCCTCGATGCCGGCGTAATTGTTTTGTCCGCTTTCATCTCACCTTTCCGTGCCGATCGTGAACAAGTTAAGAACATCGTTGGCGCCGAAAACTTCGTTGAAGTGTTTGTCGATGCCCCACTTGAAGTATGTGAGCAACGCGACGTCAAAGGCCTATACAAGAAGGCTCGCGCAGGTGAAGTGAAAAACTTTACAGGCATCGACTCTCCCTACGAAGCGCCCCAGCATCCTGATGTGCATATTCCAACACATCAGCTTGCAATCGAACAATCGATTGAAAAGCTGCTGAACGACCTTTTGCCTCGTATTGCATGGGAAAAGTCCGTATCGTGAAAAAATAGCTTATCTTCGCGCGGAATACCCGATAGAGAGAAAAAAAAAGCCATGAGTCAATATTACCTTAGCCATCTGAAAGAGCTGGAATCCGAAGCCATATTCGTCATCCGTGAAGTTGTTTCCCAGTTTGAAAACCCAGCGCTCCTCTTCTCCGGAGGAAAAGATTCTATTGTACTAGCGTACTTGTCTCGCAAGGCCTTCTACCCTGCACGGATTCCGTTTCCGCTGGTACACATTGATACAGGACACAACTTCCCTGAAACGATGGAATATCGCGACTGGCTCGTCAACGAGCTTGGCGTACGACTGATCGTGGGATCTGTTCAGGAAAGTATTGATACGGGAAGAGTGAAGGAAGAAACAGGCTTCAATGCAAGCCGCAATGCTCTTCAGACGGTTACACTACTTGATACGATCGAAAAGCATAAGTTCGACGCAGCGATGGGTGGCGCACGACGCGATGAAGAAAAGGCCCGCGCCAAAGAACGTTTCTTCTCACATCGCGATGAATTCGGGCAATGGGATCCGAAGAATCAGCGTCCGGAACTCTGGAACCTCTTCAACGGAAAGAAAAGCATCGGCGAACATTTTCGGGTTTTCCCGATTTCCAACTGGACGGAGATGGATGTGTGGCAATATATCTATACCGAGAACATCGAAATACCGAAGCTTTACTTTGCACATGAACGCGACGTGATATACCGCGATGGCACGTACTTGTCGGTGTCGCCGTGGCTGAATCTTAAGCCGGGAGAGGAACCGATACGCAAAGTGGTGCGCTTCCGCACGTGCGGCGACATGCCCATCACCGGAGCCGTGGAATCCACAGCTGATACGCTGGAGAAAATCATCGAAGAAGTCGCCGCATCGCGCAAGACCGAACGCGGAACCCGTGCCGACGACAAACGCTCCGAAACAAGCATGGAAGACCGGAAGAAGAGCGGGTATTTTTAGGTCGCCGGATGAAATCCGGTTGCCGTTTACCTGTTCCGGGTTGCCGATACTGCATCTCAATCTGGAATCTGAAAACTGAAATCAGAAATTCCTTGAAATTTGAACCTTGAAATTTGAACCTTCTAACGAATGAGTTACCTGAATAATCAACTGCTTCGCTTTACGACCGCAGGAAGTGTCGACGATGGAAAGAGTACTTTGATCGGAAGATTGCTGTACGACAGCAAATCTATTTTCGAGGACCAGCTTGCCGCGGTGGAAGCTTCCAGTGCAAAGAAGGGGTTTGACTATGTGGACTTGTCGCTGCTCACCGATGGATTAAAATCGGAGCGCGAGCAGGGAATCACGATCGATGTGGCATACCGCTATTTTGCTACACCCAAGCGCAAGTTCATCATCGCCGACACTCCCGGGCACATTCAGTACACGCGAAACATGGTGACCGGCGCGTCTACAGCAAACCTTGCGCTAATACTAATCGACGCACGGAAGGGACTTGTTGAACAAACATTCCGACACTCATTCATTGCATCGCTGCTGAAGATTCCACACATCATTGTGTGCGTAAATAAGATGGATCTTGTCGACTATGATGAAGCTACCTTTGAGCGAATCGTCGAAGAATACAAGGCTTTCTCTTCAAAACTCGAAGTATCGGATATACAGTTCGTGCCTATCAGCGCACTGGCAGGTGACAACGTTGTCAACCGCTCTGAAAAAATGCAGTGGTATCAGGGGGCTACCCTGATGCATATGCTGGAGACGGTTCACATTGAGAGTGACTACAACCACATCGACGCACGTTTTCCTGTTCAATATGTGGTTCGTCCTCATTCCAAAGAATACCACGATTTTCGCGGCTATGCGGGTCGCGTAGCCGGCGGAATCTTCCGCCCGGGCGAAGAAGTAGTCGTGCTGCCATCCGGATTCCAGTCACGCATACGCGAGATATGGTTCGGCGATCAGAAACTTGAAGAGGCGTTTGCGCCGATGTCGGTGACGATTACGCTTGAAGACGAAATCGACATCAGCCGAGGTGACATACTCGCAAAGTCCAACAATCAACCCCACATTGACCAGGATATCAACCTGATGCTATGTTGGATGAATCAACGGCCAGTGAACCTCAACTCGAGATTCTTCCTCAGACACACCACGACGGAGGTACGCGCTATCCTCAAGGAAATCCAATACAAGCTTGATATCAACAGTCTGCACCGCATCGAAAATGCAGGCCACCTGGAAATGAACGACATCGCGCGTGTAAAACTTCGCACGGCGCAACCATTGTGTTTCGACAGTTACCGGAAGAATCGCATTACGGGAAGTGTGATACTTGTAGACGAGGGAACGAATGAAACAGTAGCGGCAGGCATGATCGTTTAGGTGAGTAAAGTACCCGTTGATAACATCATGAATTTGCATAATCATTTACTCACAGCTATCGAAGCCGCGCAGGAGGCCTGCAAGGTTATTCTGGATGTCTACAACTCCGGTGACTTTCAGGCGGAAGCCAAAGGCGACGATTCACCATTAACCCTGGCGGACCGTCGCGCTCACGGGGTCATCGAAGTCATTTTACAAGCCACCAATTTGCCCATACTGAGTGAAGAAGGCAATGACATCGCCTACAGTGAACGACAGTCGTGGGAATATTTCTGGATGGTGGACCCGCTCGACGGAACGAAAGAATTCCTGAAGCGCAATGGTGAGTTTACGGTAAACATCGCGCTGATACACAACGGGTCACCCATACTTGGTGTTGTGGCTGTTCCCGTAACCGGCGACCTCTTCTACGCGGAAAAAGACGCGGGCGCATTCGTTCGTCGCCACGGTAAAGATGAACCGCTTCAGCGTCGCCGCAGCTGGGAGCTCTCACAGCCAGGGTTGCGTGTGGTGGCATCGCGTTCACACCTGAATGAAGAGACTCAGCAATTCATCGATCAGTTAAAGGATCCCGTTCTCGTTTCCAAAGGCAGCAGCCTTAAGTTCATGCTCCTCGCGGAGTCGAAGGCTGACGTCTATCCCCGCTACGCGCCCACCATGGAGTGGGATACCGCGGCAGCGCATGCTATCGTCAACGAGGTAGGCCTGAAGGTATACGAATACGGCTCCGACCAGGAACTTCGTTACAACAAGGAAAATTTGCTGAACCCGTTCTTTCTTGTAAAGTAGCGAATTAGTTACCGGGTGGCCGGTTGCCGGTTGTCGTTCCCCTCTTACTCCGTCCCCCTTTTAATCCGTCATTCTGAGCGTTGGGAGTGCGTTGGCCTGCGGTAGCGAAGAATCGCGTAAACGAAGCAGCGAACCGCTGATCATTCGGGAAGCGTGGGGAGAGGCAGAGACCGAGTCATCGCGGAGTGTTTCGCATCGCGTTGACGTTTGTGCGAAATCCATACGACTGCCTTCTACCGCGCTTGCTGTTAACATGTGTGTTAATTGGACCGGTTTGCTACAAACATATCGTCCCTATGGGACGGAAATGCGGAGTGGTTCTCGCATTGCGCTGCGTCGGGCTGAAGCGAATCGTCTGTGCCTTCGTTCCCGAAGATCCTTCCTCGTATTGACCATAAACGGAACGTTCCGGTGCGCTGGCATTACTAGCCATAAATTGAACGCCCAGTGAGGTCAGGATGACGGAATTTTTGGGGAGGTCGGTAACGGATCGTTTGTGCCGTCGAGCCCCGCAGGCAGAAAGCGCAAACTGCCTTCCAGGTGTTACCACCTGGAAGCAGAAACGCAAAAATCGTGTGTGCCTTCGTTCCCGAAGATCCTTCCTCGTATTGAACATAAATGAAACGTTCCGGTGCTCTTGCCTTACTAGCCATGAATTGAACGTTCAGTCGAGTCAGGATGACGGAATTGGGGGAGTGTTGACATAACGCTCCGGTGTTCCCTTTTACTCCGCCCCCTTTCAATCCGTCATTCTGAGCGGTGGATGTGC
>JAEZGH010000064.1 GCA_023417065.1 Bacteroidota bacterium | reverse complement strand
GTGTTCGGGTGGTGGAAGGTCGTGTAGACCACGCCCGGGGCGACGCGCTCAGTGATCAGCGAGCGCAGTGTCGTCTCGCCCGCGCGGCTCGCCAACCGCACCCAGTCGCCGTCGCGAAGGCCGCGCTGTTCGGCGTCGTGCGGGTGAATTTCCAGCCGGTCCTCGTCATGCCAGACGACGTTTTCGGTACGCCGCGTCTGCGCGCCGACATTGTACTGGGACAGGATGCGCCCGGTCGTGAGAAGCAGCGGGAAGCGCGGTCCGGTCTTCTCGTCCGTCGCGACATATTCGGTACGGATGAATTTGCCCTTGCCACGCACGAAGCCGTCGATGTGCATGATCGGCGTCCCGAGAGGCGACTTCTCGTTACAGGGCCACTGAACCGAGCCCATCTGGTCGAGATACTCGTAGGAAACGAGCTGGAAGGAGGGCGTGGTCCTGGCGATCTCGTCCATGATCGCCGAGGGGTGCGCGTAGTTCCAGTCGAGCCCCATTGCCTGGGCGAGCTTTTGCGTCACCTCCCAGTCGGCAAGCCCGTTCTTCGGCGCCATCACCTTGCGCACCCGGTTGATGCGGCGCTCGGCATTGGTGAAGGTCCCGTCCTTTTCGAGGAAGGTCGAGCCCGGCAGGAAGACGTGGGCGTAGTTCGCCGTCTCGTTCAAGAAGAGGTCATGCACGACGACGCACTCCATGGCAGCAAGACCGGCGGAGACATGGCTTGTGTCCGGGTCGGACTGGAGAATGTCCTCGCCCTGGATATAGATGCCCTTGAACGTACCTTCGACGGCGGCGTCCAGCATATTGGGGATGCGCAGGCCGGGCTCGTTGTCGAGCTTGGTGCCCCACAGGCTTTCATAGATGTCGCGAACGGCATCGCCCGAAATGTGCCGGTAGCCGGGCAATTCGTGCGGGAACGAGCCCATGTCGCATGCGCCCTGCACGTTGTTCTGCCCGCGCAGCGGGTTCACGCCGACGCCGGGCCGGCCGATATTGCCGGTCGCCATGGCAAGGTTGGCGATCGCCATGACCGTGGTCGAGCCCTGTGAATGTTCGGTGACGCCGAGCCCGTAATAGATCGCGCCGTTTCCGCCCCTGGCGTAAAGACGCGCGGCCCCCCGGATTTCCTCCGGGTCGATGCCTGCGAGCGCGCCGACGGTTTCCGGCGAGTTCTGTTCCTCGGCGACGAAGGCTGCCCAGTCTTCGAATTCCGACCAGTCGCAGCGTTCGCGGATGAACGCCTCGTCGAACAGCCCTTCGGTGACGATGACATGGGCAAGCGAGGTCAGGACCGCGACATTGGTGCCGGGCTTCAGCGGCAGATGATGCTGCGCCTCGATATGGGCGGAACGCACGATGTCCGTGCGGCGCGGATCAAGCACGATCAGCTTGGCGCCTTGGCGCAGGCGCTTCTTCAGCCGCGAGGCGAAGACGGGGTGGCCGTCGGTCGGGTTGGCGCCGATGATCATCACGACGTCGGTCTGCTCGACCGAATCGAAATCCTGCGTGCCGGCAGAGGTGCCGTAGGTCTGGCCGAGACCATAACCTGTCGGCGAATGGCAGACGCGCGCGCAGGTATCGACATTGTTGTTGCCGAAGCCCTGCCGGATCAGCTTCTGGACGAGATAGGTCTCCTCGTTGGTGCAGCGCGAGGAGGTGATGCCGCCGATCGCGCCCTTGCCATACTGGTACTGGATGCGCCGGAATTCCTTCGCGATATGGGCGAACGCTTCATCCCACGTCACCTCCCGCCACGGATCGCTGATCTTCTCGCGAACCATCGGGTTGAGGATGCGATCCTTGTGGTTGGAGTACCCGTAGGCAAAGCGGCCTTTGACGCACGAATGCCCGCGATTGGCCTTGCCGTCCTTCCACGGCACCATGCGGATCAGGTCCTCGCCCTGCATCTCCGCCTTGAACGAACACCCGACGCCGCAATAGGCGCAGGTCGTAACGACCGAGCTCGTGGGCATGCCCTTTTCGAGCACGGATTTTTCGCGCAGCGCATCGGTCGGGCAGGCCTGCACGCAGGCGCCGCAGGAAACGCATTCGGATTCAAGAAAATTGGTCGGTCCCGCCGCAATGCGCGAGTCGAAGCCGCGCCCTTCGACCGTCAGCGCGAACGTGCCCTGAACCTCCTCACACGCGCGAACGCAGCGCGAGCACACGATGCACTGCGCAGGGTCATACGCGAAGTAGGGGTTGGAGGTATCGCGCGCGATATAGTCGATGTTGAGCGAGCCGTTGCCGGGCGCCACATGGTTGCGGCCCTCATGGCCATAGCGGTTCTCGGTGAGGCCGACGGTCTTCAGGACGGCATCGAATTCGCTGCCGCCGAGCCCGGAATTTGCGTCCCAGCCGAGCGGATGATCCGAAACGTAAAGCTCCATGACGCCGCGCCGGATCGCACCCAGCCGGTCCGATTGCGTCCGTACGGAAATGCCTTCCGCGACAGGCGTCGTGCAGGAGGCCGGCGTGCCGCCCCGGCCCTCGATCTCGACGACGCAAACGCGGCAGGACCCGAAGGAATCCAGCATGTCGGTCGCGCACAACTTGGGGATCTCGGTGCCCAGTTCCATCGCCGCGCGCATGATCGACGTGCCTTCCGGCAC
>JAEZGH010000054.1 GCA_023417065.1 Bacteroidota bacterium | reverse complement strand
TGCCCAACCTCGGATCGAACCTGATCTCGCTGAACCTCGGTCTCGGCTACCGCATCAATGATCGATCGGAAAAGGTGGCGATCGATACCTCGGCCTTCACGAAGCGGCCGCGGGAACAGAGCGTCGTTGCGGCTTTCGGGATCAGCGAGGTCGCGCGGCCTTTGAGCGGGCAGTACAGCGCTTTCAGCCTGAACGCACAAACGCAATGGCAGGTCACACCGAAGTCATCGTTCGCCGCGGGGATCGATGTCTTCAACAAGGGCAGTATGCGCACGGTGCATCCGGAACTGCGCGATCAACAGCGCATCGCGCACACACAGTTCGGCGTGCATGGCGGTTGGGCGCTCGGCTTCGGCAGGGGCGAACTGCTGTTGCAGATGGGCGCGTACGTCTTCACACCGTACCCGGATGAATCGCCGCTCTTCCACCGTTTGGGCATGCGCTACCGGATCGGCGATCGGTGGATCGCACATGTGGGGTTGAAGAGCCACTGGGCGGTGGCCGATCACTGGGAATGGGGCTTTGGTTACCGATGGCATTGAGGGCGTTCATACCGATCGGCATCGTGCTGCTGCTTGCGGGCTGCCAGCGCGAACAGTGGGACGATTGCATCACCAGCACCGGGCCGCAGCGCTCGGAGGAACGCACAGTTTCTCAATTCCACAAGGTGAAACTGGATGATCGGATCGATCTGGTGTTCGATCACCTTCCAGCTACGACGATCGTTGTCGAAGCGGGTAGGAACCTGATCGATCAGGTGATCACCGAAGTGGAAGGCGGTACCCTCTCGATCGAGAATGGCAACCGCTGCAATTGGGTGCGCAGCTTCAAGCCGCGGATCACGGTTCGTGTTCCGATCGCTGCGGTGAACGAACTTGAGTTGACCGGAACGGGCAATATCAGCAGCGCGGACACGATCAGGTGCGAGGAGTTCCGGATCGAACAATGGGGCGCCATGGGCACGGCCGATCTCCTGATCGATGCCCAAAGGATCTTCATCGGCCTGCATACCGGGGCCGGTGATGTGGTATTGCGCGGATCGGCCAGCGATCACCTCAACCTCTACAGCGGCCATCTCGGTACGATCGATGCCACGCTATTGCGATCACCCACGGTGAACATCAACAACAGCGGTGTGGGCGACTTCCGTTGCTGGTCCGTCGAGCACCTCAATGTGCAGATCAACGATGCCGGTGATGTGTATTACCGCGGCGATCCGGCGTTGATCGAAAGCTCGATCAACGGTAGCGGTGCGTTGATCCGGATCGAGTAAACCTCGGCCGGGTCTCTCGCAAGAGGACCCTGCCGGGCAACGAAGCCGAAGGGTCCCTTCGTTCCTCAGGAGACCCGGCGGAGGTTTTGGAACCGGCCTTGTCATTCACAAAGAATTGGGTATAGTGTTGGGGCCTACTAATCTCGTGAAAGTGCATCTCACCGAGCTTGGGTTGGCCCATTTTGTTCCATATCTTCCCGGCATGTGACTGAAGTATTATGAAATTAGGTATAGAACTTCAGAAGTTTTGGGATTGGAGTGGGCTCACCCCCGTAGAGTATGTGTCCGGCATGTTACCGAGAAACCCTGATATAGGTAAAGTTGCCGAATGGGTAGATGATTATCCATTTTGGGAGGATTTAAAGCACGCGTTTACAGGCGCAATTGTTGAGAACTCTCATTTCAAAGACCCGATGGTAATTGATCAACTACTATATGCGATAGCCATTGATAATGAAAATGAATTTTTTGCAGATTATGTAGTCGCTGCAGTTGACAGTTTTAGAATAGATGTGATATTTGATGCCGCCATTATTTCACCAGTTAAGGATGCCAAATGGCAATTAGCCTCTCGAGTTCTTTGCTCGCAGTCAAATAATAAGATATATTATCTTCTCAAATTCCTAAAGAAATCGCAAGATGAATATACTGAAAAGCGAGCTCTACGTGCTCTTGAGAGCCTTGGGGTGCCGTTGGATAGGATTGAGGAATGGTTCAGCAATAATGACGTCTGAGCGAATTCAGTACGTCAGCATTAATAGTGGCAGGGCAGGATGGATTACTCCTTTCGGTGAGCAAATGAGCTAATACCAGTTTTATTTTGTAAGCTTTCCCGACTCATATGGACTATTCAATTATAAGCGGTACACTTATACGTTCACGACCCTTCACAAGAGTCAGAAAATATTGACCTTGTGTGAGTTCCGAAGTGTTCAGGGAAACAGTAGCCGAGGTCACTTTGAGTGCCGAATGGATGCTTCCGTTGGAACCTACCAAAGCTAATTCGCCACCCAAACCCTCTTCAGGTATTTCCACATACAGAATGTCCGTAGCTGGCACAGGCCAGGCTTTGAGATGAAGAGCAGCAAGAGGACCTTCTTTCAGTGATTTGTTTTCCCCACCACCATCGGGTTCCGGTTCACCCGGTGTATAGCAATACCAATCCCGTTGGATCCTGTTCCCCGCATCATCATAGGTGTATCGGATCTTGCAATGTTCCTGTGCGTAGCTTGAAATTGTTGCGAGTACCGTCATGAGAAGCCATACGATATGAAGTCCTGATCTCATTTGCGTGGTCGTTTAAGGTTGCCGATCTACTCTTGTGATGAAGGATCTACCATACACCGCCGGTCATCTCGATCCAGCAAAGCTGCATTGGAATCCATCTACATCCAAACTTAGAGTAAGTGTATTGTTCAAGATCTGTCCTGAACCGGAGATCGTCATATCCGGGGGGAAAGATTGTTCTGCTATCTGGATCGCATTGTCATTAAGAAGGCCTTGAAAGGTGGTACCGCCATCGCTTATTGCAATGCTGAAAATTCCATTATGGCCTGCGGATATGGTGAATGTAGCTGTGAAAGGTTCCATGGCGTTGCAGGTATAATCACCGGTGTAGGCGCCATACACTTTGGAACGGCTCTCGATATTACACTCACTTCCCTCATAGCCCGTGGGACATATGCAAGATCCATCGGCGCAGTATCCGTTATTGCAATCAAGGTCCTTACACGGATCCTTTTTGCAACCGGAGATGAGGCCTCCCGCAATTATTAGGACTGGTAGGATCAGGGTCTTTACCACGCGAATGATCTGGATAGGAAATGTTCGGCCAACCAATCTAAGGTAAACTTTGAGATGGCGTTGGCAGGGTCGAATAGTCCTATAGAATCGAAATTGGTAACCTCGGCCGGGTCTCTCGCAGAGGACCCTGCCGGAGCACTGCAGCCGCAGGGTCCCTTAAATGCCTCA
>JAEZGH010000050.1 GCA_023417065.1 Bacteroidota bacterium | reverse complement strand
GCCTACTTCGCCTCCAACGGCGTCGAGGCCTTGCGCGTAGGTCTCAATCGGGCCTATCGCGTGATCGATCGCCGCTCGATCTTTTGGCTTCGGGCACAGAGCCTCGGCTTCGTGCTGGTGGCGACGTTGGGCTTCGTGATCGTTTCCGCATTGCTGGTCATCGGGCCAATTGTCGTTGAAATCGCACAGAAGCACGTTCCCGGCATCAGGCCATATCTGGGCACGATCACGATATGGCGCTTCGTGATCGCGGCGATCGTCATCATCCTGGGCTTGATCGCGGTACACATGTGGCTGCCCGCAGGGCGCCGCCGTCTGCGCGACATCGTGCCGGGCCTGATCTTCACGCTCGTCTTCTGGACGATCGGCTCCACGATCTTCGCGACCTATATCGGCAATTTCGGCTCATACGTCTCGACCTATGCCGGCCTCGCCTCGATCATGAGCGCGCTGGTGTTCCTCTACATCGTCTCCGCAATCTTCATCCTCGGCGGCGAGTTGAACGCTTCGATCAAGCGCTATCTGGACGCAAGAGCCAAGGTTCAGCGCTAGCAGGGTCCCCTGCAACCGCCTGCAATCCTATGGTTATATAAGATTAGTCTGAAATTAACCGGTTCAGCGCTGAGATAAGTGCGGGGACGGGACCCGGGCCTGCTCGAACATGTAATATTGGGTGACTGCACCCTGGAATGGACGTGCATCTGCATGCTTACCGACGAGGGGGACTTCATGCCGAACGTACTTTCAGTATTGTCATCAGACAGCAGCGCAATACTCTCTGCGATGGATCGCTCGCAAGCGATCATCCAGTTTGATCTCACGGGAAAGATCCTGACCGCCAATGCAAACTTCTGCACGGCGCTCGGTTACGAACTCACGGAGATAACCGGACGACACCACAGCATGTTCGTGGATCCAGCGGAGGCCGCATCGCCGGCCTATCGCGAGTTCTGGGCGAACCTTGCCCGCGGCGAATTCGACAGCAGGCAATACAAACGCATCGGCAAGAACGGCCGCGAGATCTGGATCGAGGCATCCTACAACCCGGTGTTCAGGCGCGGCAAGCCGTACAAGGTCGTGAAGTTCGCAACCGACATCACCGCCGCCAAGCAGAGGGCCGTGGAGGATGCCGGCAAGCTCGCCGCGATATCGAAGTCGCAGGCGGCAATCGAATTCACCCCATCCGGCGACATCCTTACCGCCAATGAGAACTTCTGCACCACTGTCGGGTATGATTTGTCCGAGATCGTCGGCAAGCATCATCGCATGTTCTGCGACCCGACCTATGCGAACAGCGAGGAATACCGGCAGTTCTGGCATCGGCTTGGCGGCGGCGAATTCATCGCCAATGAGTTCGTGCGCTACGGCAAGGGCGGCAAGGAAATCTGGATCCAGGCGGCCTACAACCCGATCATCGATGCGAACGGCAAGGTCTTCAAGGTCGTCAAGTTCGCCACCGACGTGAGCGAACGCATGGGCGCTGTCGTTGCCCTCGGCGAAGGCTTGCGTAAACTGGCTGACGGCGACCTGCAGCAGGTGCTCGACAAGCCATTCGTTCCTTCGATGGAGAAGGTGAGGGCGGACTTCAACGAAGCGGTCGCCAAGCTGCGCGATGCCATGCGGGCGGTGGGCGAGAACGCCCACAGCATCTCGTCGGGGGCCGAACAGATCCGTATCGCTGCTGCCGACCTGTCCAAGCGTACCGAGCAACAGGCCGCCTCCGTCGAGGAAACTGCGGCCGCCCTGGAGCAGATCACGGCGACGGTGAAGGATTCGAGCAAGCGCGCCGAGGAAGCCGGGGTGCTCGTCAAAAAGACGCGGGAGAATGCCGAGCAGTCGAGTGTAGTCGTCACCAACGCCGTTGCGGCAATGGCGCAGATCGACAGTTCGTCACGCGAGATATCCAACATCATCAGCATCATCGACGAGATCGCATTCCAGACGAACCTGCTCGCGCTTAATGCCGGCGTGGAGGCGGCGCGCGCAGGGGAGGCGGGTCGCGGCTTCGCCGTGGTGGCGCAGGAGGTGCGTGAGCTTGCGCAACGCTCCGCCGCCGCAGCCAAGAACATCAAGGACCTGATCGTCACCTCCGGCGCACAGGTCGAGGCGGGCGTCAGTCTCGTTGGCCAGACCGGCGAGGCGCTGCAGCGAATTGTCGAGCAGGTCCAGGAGATAAACGTCAACGTGACCGCTATCGTCGAGGGCGCCCGCGAGCAGGCGACAAGCCTCGGCGAGGTCAATCTTGCGGTGAACTCGATAGACCAGGGCACGCAGAAGAATGCGGCCATGGTGGAGGAATCGACGGCAGCCAGTCACAATCTCGCACGGGAGGCGCAATCGTTGTTCGAATTGCTCGGCCAGTTCAGGACCGGTGCGGCGACCGTCCAGGCAGCAACGCGACCCGCTGCAGCAACCGCATCCTCGCAGGCCGCCGTGTCACCCGCTCGCCAGCTGGCGCGCAAGGTTGCAGGGGCCTTTTCAGGCAATGCGGCCGTCGACCACGACAAGTGGGAAGACTTCTGAGGCAATAGCAGCGCGGCCCCGCCCCCGCGCCCCCGACCCCAACCCACGCCCCCCC
>JAEZGH010000033.1 GCA_023417065.1 Bacteroidota bacterium | reverse complement strand
CGTCGCCGCCGGAGCCGCCGGAGCCGCCGCCGAGGAAGGTCTCACACCCGGTGGGGCAGATGTCGGACGGGGCGACCGGGCGGTCGGTGGTGACGGTCCAGCGACGTTCGAAGGACGGCATCGATGGCGGCTCGGTGTGCCGGGTGGTGCTGGGTCGCACCAGGGTCCGCGAGAACAGCGGGTCGGTCGACCCGACGAGGAACCCGGCGCGGGGCGCGGCGATCGAGCCCCACACGGTGAGCGCGCCACCGCGGTTCGCCGGTGCGTTCGAGGAGAGGTTCGCCGGGTACGCGTGCACAGCGGACACCGCCGGGTCCGCGCCGCGGCCGAACGCGACGATGGCGGCGTGCAGGTCCAGTGCGGCGCTCGTCGGTCGCGCCCAGTACGGGGCCAGCACCTTCGAGTACGCGACGACGCCGAGACGTTCACCGTCGACCCCCGCGCGCACCGGGGACCCGAACCACGCGGAGGCGGGCTGGGAGGGGGTGCCCGCGACGACGGTGAGAGGTGAGCTGACACGCATGCCGGGGCCGTCCGAGCCGGGCCTGGCCGGGCAGGTCCCGCCCGTGTGGAAGGTCGTGCACACCCCGAGCTGGGTGTCGCCGTCGGCGAACACGAGACCGCTCACCGGGGGGTAGAAGGTGCCGAGCTCGGACCAGAACTGCAGGCCACCGGGGTGGTTGCCGGCGGTCACCGCCGTGCCGATCCCGGCCAGCAGGTTCCCTGAGGTGGGCCCGACGTCGAGAGCCTTCGCCGAGGTCCACACTCGCAGCACCGGGGCATCGGAGGCCGTCTCTGTGGTGATGAGGTACGAGCGGGCGTCGTCGGGCACGGCGCGCATCTGCCCGGCGGTGTCGACGAGGAGCTGCCCGCGTCCGAGGCAGAGCTCGAGGCTGTAGCTGCGGTCGTCGCGCTCCACGTTGGCGGGCGCCACGCCGCGGCACGCGTCGCCGCGTGCGGTCTCCACCGACGCGACCATCTGGTCGGTGTTGCGCTGGTTCGGGACGTGCTCGCGGATGTCGGCACGGTCCGGGTTCGCTGCGGCGGCACGGACGTTCGTCTCGGCGCCGCCCGCTGCGGGCACACCCGACTCACCTGCGAACAGCGACCGCGTGTAGGTGACGTTCGGCGTCGCCGGGTCCAGCGTCTTCGCGCTGTAGTACGAGCCGCCGGCGATCTCCTCTGCCGACGTGGTCGCGTTCACCTGTGACAGGGGGAGGTCCTCGTCGGTGAGCACTGTCCACGAGGCCGCCGACGAACGGTGCAGGACCATCTCACGCGCTGCAGCGGACACCCCGGTGCTCGCGTACGCCACGACCCGCATCTCGGCGCCCTCCACGCCGGGGGGCTGCACCTCGATGCGCGCCTCGGCAGTCGAGACCGGGTCGACGTAGGTCCAGGTGGTGCCGCAGCGGTGCGGCCACTGCTCCCCCGGCTGCACGACCGGGAAGGTCGGATCCGCGATGCACACCCTGGCGCGCTCATGGGCCGAGACGCGGCGCAGGTACCCGGTCGGGTCCGCGTTCAGCTCCGCGACGAACGACGTGGCTGCAGCGCCGGCGCGGGCGCGGGCATCTGCGAGGCCCTGGGCGGCCGAGGCTGTCCTCAGGTCGGACAACGCCATGTTCGTGAGCACCACGACAATGCTTGCTGCCACGGCGACCGCCAGGACGGTCGTGAGCAGCGCTGCGCCTCGACGCTGACGGCTCAGAACCGTCGCCGGAGGGGTGTGGGCGAGAAATCGTGATGGCATCGCCTCCTACCGTGCCCCTACTGGGGGCGAACGCAAGCAGTCCGGGACACGGTCAGGGTTCGAGCCGCACCAACGCTTTCAGGAACCTCATGACCACACAGACACGACGACACCGCGGCTTCTCCACCCTCGAAGTGGTCCTCGCGCTGTCCGTGTTCCTCGTCGTTGCCGCAGGGCTCGCCTCCGCCGCCACCCGCATGGCCTCCAGCGCCGTGCGCACCGAGGCGCGCGCCGCTGCGGCTGCGATGCTCGAGGACCAGCTCGACTCACTCGAAGCACGTCCGTTCGACAACCTCCTTGGCGCCTTCGACGCCCCGGACCCGTGTGGGGAGCCGGGCACCCCGGACGGGCGCCGGTCCTGTGTGTCCGTCGGCGGTGTCACCTACCGCGTCGAGTTCTCCGTCGTCGCAGGCGACGACCCTGCAGTCGGCCCCGGCCGGTCCGCCGAGTCGGTCACCATCACCGCGTCCACCCGCATGGCGGACGGCACGAACCTATCCGCCCGGCGCGTCATCGGTGCCCCGCAGGTCGGGTTCACCCGTGACGGTGCAGTGCTGCGCATCACGGCCACCACCGAGGGGAACCCCCCTGCGGTGAACATCATGGACGCCGCCGGCAACGTCGTGCTCGACGGTGTCACCTTCGAAGGGAACGTAGCGCTCGCACGCATCCCCGGCGACGCCTGCAGCGACGACGCTGGCGGCTGCCGGGTCGCGCTCTCGGTCGACCCGAACAACTGGTGGCGTTCAGGGGAGCTGACCCTGTCAGCGAACCAGATCACCGCCGCCCCCCTCGAGCTCACCCCCGGCACCCTCACCGACACCACCGTCGACATCGCCGAGGTGGCCACCGCCCGGATCCGTGTCCTCGCCCAACCGTCCGGTCACGGGCCCCGAACCGGTGCCCCGGACTCCACGGTGTGCGTGTGGGTGAGCTTCGACGACGGCACCTCGACCCGAGCGGTGCCGTACTGCAACACCGGCGGCTCCGGTGAGCACATCCCGATCACCTCGTGGCCCTCCCCGACCGACGGCACCCCGCGGCCGTTCAGCGAAGGCATGTCGCTGCGGCTCCACACCGAGAAGCCCGGATCCACCACGTGCGCGCCCGCATCCGAGTACCCCTACGGGGCGCCCAAGGGCGCTGTGGTCGGCGGCGGCTGGGCGACAGCCGACGTGTGCAGCACCTTCACCTGGGGTGTCCCGTCGCTGTTCGGATCCACCGGTGACGCGCCCGGACCCACCGTCAACGGCGCCGAGATCCTCCCGCGAGGCGACGACGCCAGCTACGACCTCATCTTCACCGAGTCTGCCAACGGTGCACCCGTCGGCCGGCCCGCAACCGGCGCCGGCGCCGTCGACGCGTGGTCCAAGCCGCGCACCGCCGCGCTCGCCACCCCCGCTGGCTGCGCGACCGACAGCGACCCGTTGACGTCATGTGTGAACTCCACCGCCGCGGAGATCACCCCGACCCCCGAGACCTCGGCGACTGCACCGGGCTCGTGCGCCACGAACCAGTTCTGCTT
>JAEZGH010000020.1 GCA_023417065.1 Bacteroidota bacterium | reverse complement strand
CGATGATGAGTTGCGTGACCTTGAAGGCGATGATGCCGTTCCCGAGTAGCTTGATCGGAACGATCAGCAGCCAGATGATGAGCGGGCTCCAGTAACCGTTGATCACGTTGCGGAACGAACCATCTGCATAGCGTTCAGCGAGGTGCAGGTACTGGAAGGAATCAGGATTGTCCACGTACCACTTCACGTGCGGGAAGAGGATCGCCGCGCCCAGCGCATAGATCGCCAAAGCGTGGATGAAGCGGAAGCGCGGCATGTGCCTGCAAAGGAATGCGCGAAAAGAAGAAGAGGGAGCGATCACGATCGCTCCCGCTTTTCCCGATCACTCTTTCACGAACCGTCCGATGCGGATCGAACGGGCATCCGATGTGCGGATAATGTATGGGCCGGGAGCGAGGTGCGCTATATCCAGCACAATGCTGCTACCAGAGGTCGTACGTTGTAGCACACGCGTGCCGCGCATATCCGTGACCTCGATCGTACACGGGCCCGCATGCTCCCCGAGATGGATGTTGATCAGGTGCGAGGCCGGGTTGGGGAAAAGACCGATGGTGCCGACCTCTCCTGATGCATCGATGCCTACGGACAATCCATCACACACCGATCCTCCGGCCATGAGGCCAGGGATGGTCTGGGCGAAGGCGAGTACGCTATCCGCATATAGTTGCAAGGCTTCAACGCTGCCGTATGCACCTCCGCCATCAGAGTGGGCATAGACGTACGCGATCAAGATCTCCTGTTCCTCGCCGGGCTCGAGGGTGATCGGACCCATCGTTGCGATCATTTTCGGATCGGGCATGAGGGGATCCAGCATGTCGTGCCACGCACCGGTCGCGCCACCTCCCGTACCCACACCTGTGGGGTCGGAATCGCCCGGGAAGGCGAAATCACTGGGCACTGCACCAGGGTCCTGGGAATATCCGTTCCCTCCGTAGGTGAGGGGCACATTGTCCTTCCAGATCGAACGCAGGTAATTGTAAAAATGCGGAAGTGCAGCGGGTTCTGTTTGTGCGTTATTACCCTGTCTTCGGAAGTGCATGGAACCTGAAAGCCCATGCCTTTCATTATCGATCATGCCATCGCCAAAACCGGAACCGTTGAAGGAGGGCTGGCTTCCGTCCTGTGGATCGTCCGCGCCGGTCGGGTCCATGAGCGGTCCTTTCAACACCAGCATGCCCAGTGCTGGAGGCTGCGCCTGGAAACCGGTCGAGCCCAGGCAATCCTCGTCCAGGTCATCGCCATTGTACCCGTATACCATGTTCCGTGGCACATCGGTGCCCACGATATCGTCGTTGGAACAACCGATGTCGAAGTCGGAGAAGATCCCCATATGGAAGTTATTGTACGTTCCGTTGCTGCGGTTGATCAGGCGGTAATGGATGAAGATCGTATTGTTAAGTTCCTGATCTGCGGAGATGTAGGCAAAAGGCATCATATGCACTTCCACTCCGAACGGATCTCCCCCGCTTTCCAGATGTGGCTGCCCCTTGTCATTGTAGATCATGTACATCGCCAGATCGCCTTGAACGCAAGGATGATCGCCTGAAGTGGGATCATAGTTGCCATCGGAGTCATGATCATAGAATGGCGCGAGGTAGAGCGACTGGCCGGCGGACACATCGCCCATGGCCGGCCAGTTGAGGAAGTCGTTGGGGATCGTATAACCACCCGGGAATTCAGTATTGATGTCGCATTCCGGATCGGCCAGACAGGCGTAGTAATGCCGATGCTGCTCTACCTGCGAACCGTGGATGCGCCAGATCCTGTCGTACTGCTGCACCACCGCAGGATCGATGCTCGCCGAACCATCGGTGGTGAGCGGGCCTGAGATGAAGTCATGGCCGTCCGATCCATACATGTGGGCCGAGAAGTGCAATTGGCCACCGGAATCCAGGCCACCGAGCCACAATCCGCCGCTATATAGAAGACCACGGGGGGGAGCTCCACCGACCTCCAGGGAAGGATGACCGAACGGTGTGGGAGCGAAAAGGCCATTGGACCTGAAACGCATATCCAGCATGTTCACGTCCATCATGCTGATGAACGTTTGGGAATACGTGTGGGCCGAAACGCACAAGGCAAGAAGCAATGAATAGATCTTTTTCATGTGATGATCGGATTTGAGTGGAAAGTATGTCCGGGACCAGCCGATGAACGAGGCTGCTCCAAGGAACGGTTCAAACCGTTCGTCCACCGGTACCGGTGATGTGCGGTTCGGTCACTCCCCGATCCACCAACGGCGTAACTGCAATTGCTCGGGATCGGGATCAGCAATTGGTCCGACCACCATCTTTTCCCGATCGAATTCGAGGCCCGCCTTCGCGAACCATTCTTCCAACGGCAACGGTCCCGGCCGATCAAGATGCTCACGCAGCATTTCACCGATCGCCGGCCAGGTGATCCGTTCGATCACAGCGAAGAGTTCTTCGTCCCTGAACGGCCGTTCCGGACCGAATTGCTGCCGCAGTTCATTCACCAGCCAGACCACACCTTTTTCACCGTTCGAACCTTTGCGCAGCGCGATATCCAGGCCCATGCAGAACAGTGTTCCCTTCAGGTAGAAGTTGTAATACTGATCCTGCCGCTCCATGGCCTGCAGGCTCAGTTCCGTAAGGGCGATCGTATCGGTGAAGGTCTGC
>JAEZGH010000175.1 GCA_023417065.1 Bacteroidota bacterium | reverse complement strand
AACTCTAGATCTGGGTTCGATTCCCGGTGGGACTACAAGAAAATAGCTTTTTTATATTGAAATGAGTATGTTTTTATCTCAAAGCGTAACACTTAGCGTAACAACTTCATTTTAAGGTAATCCCTCCCCAATAAACACCGTTTTGATCGCCAGGGCTTTTGCTGGTCAAGTCTGGTTTGCCAGACAAATTTCGGCATTGGTGATTCGTGCCCATTTATTATTCTTTAAGGTATCACTGGAAATCCTCAACCCTGAATCTTGCTTTCTTTATCAAGTGTTGTCTCAAGTCAGCCGTGATCACTTTTTTAGACTTTCTGCTGGGTGCTTTGGTTTCATCCATTCCATTCTTTTCGCAGAATTTTAAATGAAACTCAAAATGTGCATAGTTTGCGATAAGGGGTTTATGGACGACTTCCACCATGTATCTATAGTTGTTTTCTTCCGCGTTTGCAGGGTATGGGTATTCATTTCCATATTTATGAACATCCTGTATCCTAAGAAGAAAAAACCCCCTTCCCTTGTCAAGGAAAAATTCGTCCTCCCCAGGAACGATTCCGTCTGACCCTTCTAGCCATGGCTGGTTATACTTGTCCGGATCTTTTAAGCAGATGTAAATATCTTCAATTTGCGAGGGAGGGATCTTATTTAAAGAGTAACCAAAAAGCTTGCTTTCTTCGACTGCTTCGGCGGTTAAACTTTCCTTTTTATCCATTAACTGAAGTCCTGGCGTTACCCACCTGCATAATAAATCCTGACAGGGTAAATCGTCAGTTATTTTGATTTGCCAAGCTGTCGGAATTAGCCTAGATGGATAGGGCGGCATATTCAGCTAGATTCACCATTTTCTCTGAAGGTGAGGTAACTTTTCTGATTCCGTTCAAAACGTGATGAAACGCCCCAAAGGTCTTTAGGACTACTTGGTCGTTTTTATAAATTGTTGATACAGCCTCAACATCATCGTCCTCATCGATTAAATAAAACACTTCAAGATGAGTTTCAAAATTGTTCTTATGATAGATTCTAAAATAGATACTTTTACTATCAGTTAATCCACATATGATATTAGTAGGATTTAATGCATCAATCTCGATGATCGCTCTAGAGAAAGCTGTTCGAGCATTGATCTCATAACCTTCGACAAATGACTTCAATCTTCTCAGATCTTTGGTGAAATTTCTTAATGTATTTAGTACCAAGTGCTGTTTGTAGGAGCTATAAAAACGACGGGTCTCATTAACGTCAACCGCTAAATACCCGGAGGAAGCTGTTGACATATTTGTAAGCACATCAGCATTTAACCAATCAAAATAAGTCATTGTGTGCGTAGCCGATTCTGCGAGAGCCGGAGTTGCATTCGGTAAAGCCATCGGAAAAAATGGAAGAACCTTTAGAAAGTCATTAGCCATCGGTTAATCTTTTAGAATTTCGTTAATAAAGCCTGCTGCAATTGGCAGGCATTTTCTTTTTTCGTCGACCATTACTAATTTAATCTCACCTAATATGGTACTAGGTAAATCAAGGTGAAAGTTAAAAGTGATATTACCCTGGCTAGGTCCCACCATTATTACCTTCACCATACAAACAAATTTACCAAATGGGAATTTAATGTCTACCGAATAGAGGACAGCCTTTTCATATTTTACTTTTCGAAGGTTGTTAAACCAGGAAGAGAAATCAAAATGCTGTATGTCATAAACGAAATTTATACCTATTCCGGTTCCTTTGATATAAGGTAAGGTTTTGCAATAATGGTCCGCTATAATGGCTGCATGATCCGAATCACCAGGGCTAGTTAAAGTTAGTCTTTCTGGGACTAGTTGAAGAGATGTTTGATTCCGGAAAATAATTTGGCTGACAGCTGGTGTTATTATTAGCGAACTTTCATCAACTTCCGTAAAATCTTTCAATATCTCGGACTTTTGAAGGAAATAGCTTGATATAACGGATGGGTTGTGTGAGGCCCCTAAAACCACTATAGAGTTATTAAGAAGAGTGACTTTCACTATTAATCGGTTTTTAACAGGCGGCAAAAGTATAGAAAAAGGGTATTCCACCTCCTAATAAACGAAAGGTGCGTAAAAAAAGGTTCTTATTGATCAGAATGTAATATTGATGTAAGAAATAGTCATATTCTCAATAAGTTTCGGGGTTAACTTCTATTTTCAACAAACATCTCTGTGTTTTTAATATGAAATTCGAGTGTTTCCATTGATGACAAAAACATCTCTCACGGACCTCTGTCGCACGACTCCTTTGGCCCCCTGAATAGGCGCAAATTGTTTCTGCGGGTCCACGTCTTGCGGTCGGTAACACTTACCCTTGTGAAAGACGCAATATTCGTCGTCGGAAGATCCCTGAACAACGCTTCTTAGTTCTGTTAATAGTATCTGTTTTCGGTTCATGATTCGATCCAGTTTATAGTTTTGACATCATGGCTTTTCTGTAGGCGCTCATACTCTTCATTTGAGATTGCGCGGCCGTTTAGAGTCATTCCGGTATCATCGCGGAAAACTATCGCTTCCGGTCTTTTGAGAAGCTTCCTGAGCTCCCTAATTAGTGTCTTCTTGTCCATTGATCTTTTGTTTAAATCGTTCAAGTAAAAATTCGAGGTCATGTTCCGGAAGATTCTGGATTGAGTCAGTAATTGATCCGTATTCCGGTATTGAAAATTTCAGCAATCGCAGGAATGCGAAAACTTTTCCCTTTGCGGAAAGGTCGCTGAACGCGTTTTGGAACTCAGGGAAGTTTTCAATCGTGAATTTTGTCACCATTGACCTTAGTTCCGTTGTCGTTTTGTTTGGCGTTCCCTTCTTTCGACCGCCGGTCTTTGCACGTTTCGCCATTTTCTAAAATAGGTTAATTCATAGGGTTCCAAGTCCGTCATTCCTCTGTGAGCCTGTTTGTTCCTCTTTGCGTGAGGGAAAGGTCATCTGTTCATTGTAAGACAACCTTTCCGGTATTCTTGATCGGAATCGAACCTCAATAATCTGTTGTTATCTGTTCGAATCGCCGATACCTTTCTTCATACTCCGTTAGTGTTGATCTGCTTTCGATAGTCGGCGACTCCAATTCTTGCAGCTTACTTGAAACAAAATGTTCCATCTTTCTTTTGTCCTGTAAAGTCATGGTTTCGGGTGTACCAATCAGACCCTGCTCATAGACATACCGATTTTTAAATTCGCTTTCGAGTTCATACCGTTCCGGCATAGTCAGCGTTTTGCCGATTCTTTGGGCGAAGTGCTCTGTCTGGAGTTGCTTGAAAATATCGGCTTGGTCCGCTGTGCTCAATCGAAATTCCCCGGTGCGTTCATCCAGTGTATGCTTTGCAAGTTTCTGTGCTTTCTCTCTCAATGAGGCCTCAATTTCGCGTTCGCGTATAGTGGTATGGGTCTGATCGATCATTCCATTTGCGACCTGGTCAAGAATTTGGTCAACTGAAAAATGCTTCAATGTCCAATACCCGTCCTTGAGTTGTCGCAGGGCGATGCCGTTGCGGTCTGGTGTGCTTTCAACAATGAATCCCGCATCAAGAATACGAGCAATAACATGGGCCCGGATCTCTTTACCTCCGCCTGGCTCATCCTTGAAGACGATTCCGCGTTTGTTCAGATAATTGTCAACTTCTTTCCGTGTTAGATCCTTCGCCCGGCTCATTTGGGTATCGTTCAGGAAATTGCCAAACTTCCGATTGAATGACTTATTATTTTTTACCTCTAAGAAGTTGTGGTTTTTGCTTATCATAAAAACCAAACTGTCAAGTGAGTGTTCAACTTCTTGTTGAGTCTTCCGGTCGTAGAACTTGGAGTTTACAAGTTCATATTCCTTTGAAACCATTTCAGCAATCTTCCGGGCTGTCACGCCATCCCGTGGTCGCAGGTGGGCGTTTTCTTTTAAGAACTTTTCTTCGATGTAGGTCAGGAGTGCTAATTCGCCAGTCATAAATTTGTTGTTTTAGTTATTGTTTGTAATTGATTTTCGTTTCTAAACCATTCGTAAAAACTTTCGAAGTCTTCAGCGATGAACACGGTTGCGCCTGTTGCGCGTAGTTCCTCAATGCGTTCGCGTTGGTGGGGTTTCAGTCTGTCGTTTGTTGCTTTGCATTTGACTTCAATCCAGGTTGCCTTTCCTCCAGGTAGGGCAAGGATATCCGGCAGGCCTTTCTTTTGGTTCGAAGGAATGAACCGTTTCAGGTGAGCATTGTATGTGCCTTTACTGTCAATCCGGGTCGCGAAGATGGCGTGAAGCTTGAACGTTGCCAGGATGGCCCGCGTCAGGCTGTTGGTGTCGCTATCACTGAACCGTGTTCGTGGAATAGCGTGTTCCGGCATCGACTTGTATAAGTTGCGTTTCGTTTGATAGTCTAATTCTTGGAGTATCTTTAATGCGTTCAAGATTTCATATGCAGGTGGTAATTTTCCAAGTGTGATCCTTATTGTTATCCTTACGTTCCAAGTATTCGTTTTTTCCTTTATTTAACTTCCTTTTCTTATGTTCCTTCATGGAATCGAACCTTGCTAATTCCATTCCATCGGAAATCCTGCCGGGTGCATTAGCATCGTACGACCGTCCTGTAAATTCTCGTAATACGGTTGTGGTTCAGGTGTCACAAAGTCGGCAAGATCAAGGCCCGGCTCAGTGCAGTGTTGTTGTAATGCGTCTGAAACTTTGAAACCGTATGGTGTAAGTCTTGTGCACCATTCGTCGTATGCGTCGGTGTCAGGGAATGCAATTACCTTTCTTCCCTTCAGTGCATCCACTTTCGATAGGTTGGATTTTCCACCGCTTGCCATCCAAAGGTATTGCGGCATTTTCCCGGCCATTATCACGGCAGTTTTTTCGCTTTCCACCAGTCCGATAGGGGCGGTATTCCCGGCCATCAAGTGTTGACCAAATAGGCATTGGCTTGCGTTCTGAATGTTCAATTTTGTATGAATGAAGTAGGGCGGATGTAGTTTGTCCCGGTGTCCGTCTGGCCCGTAGTGTATTGCTTTGCCGGTCCGGATCCTGGCGTGTTCATCGACTTGCCAGAAAATAGCACTTCCGGTTTTCGTTGTGCCGATGAAATAGCGGTCAATTAGCCAGGTCACGGTTTCCGCATCAAAGATCGAATGCAGATAGTTCACAAAGGAATTGCATTCATAAGCGCATAGCGTGCGATTTAAGACTTCTTCAGGAATGTACTCCACTACCTTGACTGGCTCCGGCTGAATTGCTCTACGGGGCTGTATTGAAGCCGTGGGATTATCCTGAAAGTATTGCTTCGGTGTGAAATGATAACCGCACTTTGATACACGGTTACATTTCCCTACATGGTCGGCCAGGTGATTACCTTCAGCATCCACATACCGGGCAAACTGCCGATGCTTCCCGCAACTTGGGCAGGTGTACCGGGTTGCTGGTCCGTTGTATTTTTCAAAGGAAAAAAGGTATTCCATCTTTCATCGTTTCATCACTTCATTCGCCCCTATATATAGGGGGGCGATGAAATGAAAGGTGTAAATGTTGTTTTCATCGTTTCATTATGCTTCATTTCAGAGTGGATGAAACGTGAAAAATCTTCGTTTTTCCCTCATTCCGGGCGGTTATTACCTCCGGCCAGGCCTTCTTGATTTCAGTCACTGCATTCGCGGCAGTTTTGGGAGTGATATCAAGCATTTCTGCGATCGTTTCATTCAGTTCATTTCGGGTATATTCCCGACCTCCGATGGCTGAAAGAATGTCATCCAGAAGCATTGATTTACCACCTGTTTTTAGCAGGTTATCACTCGACAATACACCATCTTTTGAGAGAAACACCCGCTTAAAAGGTTCGTCGCGACTGTGCACGCATTCGACATAGGATCCCTTCGCCGGGTCCTCGACGTCTACCAATTGCACCCTGATCGCAGTTTGGGCAATCTTCGCCAGTCCGTGGCCAACGTGCCCCTGGCCCTTTGTGGAGTTCTTATTCTCGTGAAGGATGGCAATCACCGGAACTTGCTCAGATATTTTCTTGAGGAATAATTCAATCTCTCCGGACTGTTCAACATTATTGAAGTCAGTAAGCAGGTCCCGGACATTGTCCAAAACGAGAAGTTTGTATTCTCCGGATCGGACGCATTCATTGACTACCCGCATGATTTCTTTTTGATCTTCACCACGCAAGTGGAAAACGTCAGCCGTCGGCGTGTACTTCCCGGTTCGCCAGGAATGGCGTTTACCTTGTTCGGTGTCGATGTATGCAGTTTTGAGTTTACATTGATTGGTGAGGACAGATGCCAGCATCGTTTTCCTTCCTTTCATTGGTCCGGTTATCAGCAGCACATTTCCTTCTGATAGTACGCAAACTCCATTGACGTAAATAATACCGATCTCTTCTGTTGGCTCTTCGCGTATGATGTACTTTTTCCAATCAGGAACATCGGATTGAAGCCGAACAAAGTCAGCCTCCACTGCATCCAAGATTTTATCTGATTTTGTGAGTTCAGGTCTTGTAAACTTGTGATTGACGTTGCCTGTCACGTTCGAATTGTCCAAATTTCGCATGACTGTAATTGATTACCCGGGGCCCTGGTTAGGAATAAAGCCAGGGTTTCTTTTTGTCGTTCCCCTGATTGTTCCACTTTAGGTCCCCTACACTGTGAATAGATTACCAAGACCCGCATTTTAGTAGGTCTTTGTCCGAATCGAACCTTGTAGGTAGGCGTCGATATCTGCTTCCCTGAATGTCACACGACGGCCGATCCGTTGGGCCTTGATTAAACCTTGCTTTTCATAGGCTGCAAGTGTTGGCAATGAAACACGGAGTTTCTTTGCGGCTTCCGAACGTGTGAGATTTTTAGGCTTAGCGAGAATGGATTCCACTCGCTGAGATAGAACGCGATCCAGTGTTTCAACTATGCGTTGCTCAATCTTCTGAAGGACTTCTTC
>JAEZGH010000120.1 GCA_023417065.1 Bacteroidota bacterium | reverse complement strand
TCGGCAGCTGGCAATTGTTCGAGCGGGGATACTCCCCCGGAGACCGTTATGTTGTAGAAGAAGTGCCATCTGATCCTGTCCAACTTATTCGATTCAATGAAGACTCAACGTTTACATCAAACACGGATGCCTATCGGGCATTTAACAGATTTCAACTGGTTGGTGAAAACGGATCCAGGGTTCTAGTGCTCCACTCCGCTTCGGGCGAAAGCCGTTCTTATGCGATGTCAGCATCCGAAGAAAAACTGGAGTTGCGGGCACATGGGTGTATTGAGGGATGCCACGAAGCATTCCGGCGTGTGAATCACACAATTCGCGAGTGATTTTCCTTGCGGTCGTTTTCCTCTAGTTGAAGCAACTTCCGGAACAACGTAAGACTTACCTCACCCGGTTGACCATTACCAATATTTCGGCCATCGATCGCAACGATGGGGACAACCCGCTTTGTCGTGCTCGTGAGGAAAGCTTCTTTCGCATCAAAGACTTCATCGAGATGCACATCCCGTTCTTCAGTCTGATAGGCTTCAGACGCGATTCTCAAAACGTTTTTCCGGGTCACACCGCGTAACACATTGTTGCTTGGCGTCACAACGGTATTATCCTTCTTTACTATGAAGAAATTACACCGTGGAAACTCAGAAACCCATCCATCTTTCTGATAGAGCATATCAGCCGCATTTGCCCGACGAATTTCTTCAATTAACCAGATCCCCATGGAGTAATTTATTGTCTTTGCGTGTGCGAACTCGCGAACATAGTCATGGGTGATGATCCTGACCCCTGTTTTGAGAATCTCGGCGCCGGGTAGCGTGAGCGCCTGCTGCACCATTATGAGGTTGGGCTTCGAAATCTGATACCCGTCAGGCGAATATCCTCCCGTGAGAATCATCTTGATTCCGGAATCACGCAAGGCATTTTTTTCAATGAGTTTAAAAATCAATTGCCGAAGTCTCTCCCGGTCCAACGGTATGGGTAAACGCATGACGGACGCAGAATGAAAAAAACGATCGAGATAATCGTCCATGAAAAACACATGACCATCGGATACTTTGAAAAAATCAAAGATGCCATACCCCCTTTGCAGCGCAAGATCACTGACGTGCACCGTGGCCTGGGAAACCGGAACGATTTCATCGTTTACAATCGCGTACATAATGGTGAAAAAACCAAAGCTATGTGTCGTTCCAATGCTATCCAAATTCCTGACGGGAAATCCCTAAACGTTAGTCACCAGCGTGACTTTGGTGGGGTGACTGAGCTTGAAGTCGCTTCGACGTTGATTGATTCCCGCAGCCCTGTTCACGTAACCCTTCTTATATGCTTTCACCCGCGCTTCGAATTCAATCTGTGCCCCTTCCGTTAGCCTGGTTTTCTGAAATGCGGTAGAGTATCCAAACCAAAGATGTGATGTTACGATCGCGCCGGATTCACAATCCATGATGTTGACGAGGAGTACAGTTTCCTCGCTATAGCCTTTGAAGTTTATTTTCTTCCCAAAGCGCGAAAAGGTAGCACGAAACCGCCTGCGTTGCCCTTCTGCGTCTGAAAGCTTTTTTCGCATCTGCTTACTTTTTCAAAGTATAAGGAGATTTCGGGCATAAAAAAAAGAAGCTGCCCACCTGGCAGCTTCTTTTTCAACATATATTAACCCTAAACCGTTTCAGGTTCGAGCTGCCATACTGCCGGTGAGCGCCATAATCCGCTCAGGAGCAGTTCACGCATGAAGATGTACTCTTTCGGAAGTTTATCGTACATGCGTTCGAAGAGTTCAGCATGGGCCAGTAGTTCAACTTTCCAGGCCTCACGGTCGATATCCATGATCTGTTCGAAATCATGTCTCGTGAAGCTTTCCAGCCCGCGCCAGTCGATGTCGTTGTAATGGGGCATCCAACCGATAGGGCTTTCTACTGCAGAAGCTCTTCCTTTAATTCTTTGTATGATCCATTTGAGGATCCGCATATTGTCACCAAAGCCAGGCCATTGGAAATTGCCCTGCTGATCCTTCCTGAACCAGTTTACGCCGAAGATGCGCGGAGGTGCAGGCAGGTTGCGGCCAAACTGTAGCCAGTGGTTGAAGTAATCCGCCATGTGGTATCCGCAGAAGGGCAGCATAGCGAACGGGTCGCGTCTTACTTTGCCGATTTCTCCGAAGGCCGCAGCGGTCATTTCTGAACCCATGGTTGAAGCCAGGTACACACCGAAGTTCCAGTTCATCGCCTGGTACACCAGCGGTACTGTGGTACTGCGTCGGCCACCGAAGATGAATGCACTGATCGGAACACCTGCAGGGTTCTCCCACTCAGAGTCGATCACCGGATTCTGACTTGCCGGAGCGGTGAATCGGGCATTAGGGTGCGCCACAGGTTTGCCGCTTGCGGGATCCCACTTCTGCCCAGTCCAGGCGATCACATCTTTCGGTACTTCCTTGGTCAGGCCTTCCCACCAGACGTCCCCATCGGGTGTTACGCCCACGTTGGTGAAGATTGTATTGCTCGCGATAGTAGCAATTGCATTCGGGTTAGTCTTTTCGTTCGTTCCAGGAGCTACACCAAAGTATCCCGCTTCAGGGTTTATTGCATGCAACACGCCATCCTTGCCCGGCTTGATCCAGGCGATGTCGTCCCCAACAGTGGTAATCTTCCATCCGTCAAATTCCTTGGGCGGAATCAGCATCGCGAAATTGGTCTTTCCGCAAGCACTGGGAAACGCCGCTGCCAGGTATGTTTTTTCGCCTTCGGGGCTCTGCACTCCCATGAGTAACATGTGCTCTGCTAACCAACCCTCCTCTTTCGCCATAACCGACGCAATACGCAAGGCAAAACATTTCTTGCCCAGCAGGGCATTTCCTCCGTATCCGGATCCATAAGACACAATTGACCTTTCTTCCGGATAGTGCACTATATATTTAACTGTAGGATTGCACGGCCACTTCACATCCTCCTGCCCGGGTTCAAGCGGTGCTCCAACAGTGTGCAGACATTTTACAAACTCGCCATCTTTTCCAAGTACTTCCAACACCCGATCACCCACGCGAGTCATGATATGCATATTGACGACCACATATTCAGAATCCGTTATCTCTACTCCTATCTGAGAGATCGGCGATCCTACAGGCCCCATACTAAAAGGAATCACGTACATGGTCCTGCCACGCATACATTTTGAAAGCAGTGGCTTCAGTGTCTGTTTCATCTCCTTCGGATCCATCCAGTTATTCGTTGGTCCGGCATCTTCCCGTGTGCGGCTACAGATGTAGGTGCGGTCTTCGACGCGGGCTACGTCGCTGGGGTCGGAAAAACAGGCAAATGAATTCGGGCGCTTCTTTTCGTTCAGCTTGATAAACGTACCTTTCTGAACCAGTAAGTTGCAGAGTTCATCGTACTCTTCCTTACTTCCGTTACACCATCTTACTTGATCTGGCTGGCATAGCACAGCAAGTTCATTGACCCATTTTTCCAGGTCTTTGTGTTGAGTGTAAACCCTGTTTTCGACTTCCAATTCCTGGGTTTTCATAGTGTGTTTGTTTTGTAGTGTGATGCTAAGGTAGAGGGAGGGGCACCTGAATTAAATGACATGTGTCACCCCCCTTAAGAATTTTGCACGATTATTATCAGTAAACAGAAAGCGACATTTTGCCTCAATCGGTTGCGCCAGACGTGTTTTCCGACCGAATCCAGGACGTCAGATACCTCACCACCAAAATGTCCTAACGCAAACAACCTTCTATTCCCGGGAAATACTATCAATGCTATCGTTTGATGAAATTATCCCGTTGAGACGACATGACAAAGTTCATTCAGATTGATGATGATAAACACATCCCTACTCAATATCGCAGTATAAGTTTGAGTCACATCGACTTAATCACTGCATTGTGAAAACGCTTGTAAAAACCCAAACCTCCCGGATAATACTTTTACTTCTTATCCCGGTGGCCATCCTGCTCCTCCCCGCAGGTATTATTCCGATTGACGGACTTACTGAATTACAGAAACGGGTCGTCGCATTGTTCTTCTTCGCGGCAGCCTTCTGGATATTTGAACCAATTCCCATCTATGCAACGTCGATCCTCATCATCATTCTTGAACTGATCCTGATCTCCGACTCTGGGCTAGTGTACCTCCGTGGCGAAGGGGAAGCCTTCGGAACGCTGTTGTCGTACCGCGAAATCATGGCAACCTTTGCTTCGCCGGTAATCCTGCTCTTTCTTGGTGGCTTCTTCCTGGCAGCAGCAGCCACCAAATATCGCCTCGATCAAAATATCGCCCGTGTCATGCTGGGCAAATTCGGTGAAGAACCTAAGTGGGTGCTACTTGGTATCATGTGCCTCACCGCTGTTTTCTCGATGTTCATGAGCAACACCGCAACTACTGCGATGATGCTCGCCATTCTGATTCCTGTACTTCGGATACTCCCCGCCAACGACAAAGGAAGGACTGGCTTCGTCATCGCCGTGCCCATCGCCGCGAACCTCGGCGGTATCGGAACCCCAATTGGTACTCCTCCAAACGCCATCGCGTTGAAATTCATGAACGGCGGAGACGCTATTACCTTTGGCGAATGGATGGCCTTCGGTGTACCGTTTGTTGCAATCACGATTGTCATAGCATGGGCACTGATTATTCTGATGTTCCCCACTGGATTAAAAAAAGTAAAACTGACGATAGAAGGATCATTCAACAAATCCACCAAAGCTATCATCGTTTACGCCACCTTTGCAGTAACCATCCTCCTCTGGCTGCTGGACTTCATTCTTGGAATGAATACTTACGCCGTAGCCCTCATCCCGGTTGGCGTATTCCTCAGCACCGGAATTATTAACAAAGAAGATTTGAAGACGATCAGTTGGGAAGTTCTCTGGCTTGTATCAGGTGGCATCGCTCTGGGGCTCGCCATCGAAGAGACAGGACTCGCCAATCTGCTCATCAACAGCATTCCATTTGAATCCCTCAATCCGTACCTCGTGGTCGTACTCGCTTCCCTGACCGGGTTCTTCATGGCAAACTTCATGTCACACACGGCGTCAGCCAACTTGTTGCTGCCCCTACTCGCTGCCCTGGGCACATCAATCCAGGGTATCGAAGCTATCGGAGGTACCAAAGCAATTGTCCTGTGCGCGACATTTGCAATCTCGCTGGGTATGACTCTTCCGATAAGCAGTCCTCCAAACGCACTCGCACATGCTACTGGAGAGTTTAACACTAAAGACCTGGCGAAAGTCGGGTTCTCCACTGGGGTGATAGGCGTTGTCCTCACCTTCGCACTGATGATCGTTCTTCACTTTCTAAACTTCTTCGCATGAGCGATACATTTGAAACGAGCAAGGACGTTGAGAGATTGCGTGAGATCTATTTTTCGGATCCAACGAAACAGGTTCAGCTGAACCCTGGGGATACACTCCTCTCAGAAGGGCATTTCAACGACCGCCTTTTCCTTATCCTCGAAGGGTCACTTACAGGCTATCTTAATGATCAGAACAACGAACCATTCGAGGTGTTCCGAAGTCGCGCCAATATGTTTGTCGGTGTCTACAGTTTTTTCAGCGATGAGCACATCACCTATCTTACAATTGTCGCTGAAGAGCCGGCACGCGTAGCGTTTATCGACCAATCCGCAAAGGCAAGTCGTGAAGGTGTGTTCGCAACTGATTTCCTCCCAGTCATCGTACATGAACTTTACCTGCGGCAGCTCCTCGCGCAACGACTTACCCGTCAACGCCAGGCCGCGATCAAGACCTTGTATGAAAAAGAAAAGATGGCAACACTTGGTCAGCTCGCTGCAGGGCTGGCGCACGAACTCAACAATGCCATAGGAGTCCTCGACAAAAATACAGAATGGCTTACCGGTGCTGTTACAGATTTTCTGAGAAACAAAAACCTGAAATCACTCTTCCTGAAGATGGTCGAACAGGGGCAGTCACTCAGTACAGCTTCCTTGAGGGAACGGAGGAGAAAGTTTGAGAAACAATTTAACATTGAGGCTCCCCTGGCCAAACAGCTCGCAAAGACAACACTGTCGGAGGAAGAAATTCGCGAGCTCCTGAAAGAGAACCGACGGGAACTCAATGCCATCAGCCTGATCACAGAAGCAGGAATTGTATTACATGATATGCAGGTCGCAGCGTCGCATGCCGCACATGTCGTTCAATCCGTGCGCATCCTGGGACTCAGCAGTACCGGTCAGACGTCGCCAACCTCCATTTTCGAGACTATCAACAAAGCCCTTGCCTTGACACGGACGCTGGTGAAAGACGTAACGTTATCCATCCAGCGCGAAAGCGAAGGAAACATTGTCGCAAATCCGGGCGACCTCGTCCAACTTTGGGTCAACCTGATCAAGAACGCCTGTGAAAGCATGCAGCTAGCACAAACGGAAAACGCTACGCTCACGCTTGCAATACGCGACATTGACAACGGCTATGAAGTTGTCGTCGCCGACAACGGCCCCGGTATCCCCGAAGACCTGCTTAAAAAAATCTTCCAGCCCAATTTCACGACAAAGGTCTCAGGTCTGTCGTTCGGACTAGGACTTGGACTATCAATCGTAAAGAGAATTGTTAACCACTACAAGGGATCGATCGCCGTGCAGAGCACCCCGGGAGATACCCGCTTTATCGTAAAACTTCCTAAACAGTGATCATATGGAAAAGATCAACATTATCGTCATAGAAGACCAGCGCGAAGTACTGCAGGCCATAGGCAAAGACCTGATCGCGCTTGAAGGTACCTTCATGGTAGAAGAATGTGAATCAACCTCGGAAGCCAGGGACGTCATCAGCGAAATCGACCGCAACGGCGACTATGTTGGATTGATTATCTCTGACCAGGTGATGCCAAACCAGACCGGCGTAGAATTTCTGATCGAAATACATAACGACCCGAGATTTGCAGGCACCCGTAAAATGCTTCTAACCGGACTGGCAACGCACCACGACACGATTGAAGCTATTAACAAGGCCTCCATCGACAAGTACATCAGCAAGCCATGGAAAAAACAGGAGCTGCTTCAATCGGTTCAGAACCTGCTTACTCAATTCATCCTTGAAAAAGGAATCGATTACCAGCCTTACCTGAACTTTCTTGATAAAACTATCCTCTTCGAAAAACTCAGAAAAACCACCTGATTATGAAACCGCGCGATCTCAAAGGAAGCATGATAGGCTTAATGGTATTTCTTTCCATTCCGGTAATGCTCTTTGCGCAGACAAAAACCGTTCAGTCAAACAATCAGATCTGGATTGGTTACATGACGTCTTCAATGATCACCGATAGATATTCGCTTTGGAATGATTTTCACCTTGTACCGGAAGGCTTCGCAGTTGCCCGGACCGGCCTGACACGACACTTCCACAACACCACACTAACAGGAGGATATGCGTATCTCTGGCTTCCTCCGGGATCCGGAAATACATCGCTGACACGATCCGAACATCGCCCCTGGGGCCAGCTCCAATTCAACATTCCGGTAAATAAATCATTGTCACTTACCCAGCGCATACGTTACGACGCGCGCTTCCGCGAAAAGGTAGCCAACGGAGAAATCACCGACGGCTATACTTTCAATCACCGCGTCAGGTTTCTGGTGTCCGTAAAGAAAATTCTTGGTAATGAGGCAGGAAAATCAATACGACCTTATGTTTCGGCATCCAATGAGGTGCTGCTCAACTTCGGGAAAGAAGTCACCTACAATACATTCGATCAAAACCGCATATCACTGGCTATTGGCATTCAGACACCGGCTACCCAGTATCAGCTTGGCTTCATGAACAGGTTCGTTCAGAATGCACCCGAGCGATATACGTTGAACCACACACTCGTGCTGTGGATAACACAGAAGTTTGACTTCAGGAAGGATCGCAATGGAAAAAATGAGCACGAACATCGATAAGGAAGTGATTTTATGACAACAATCATGGGCAGACATGACCGCCATTAGCAATTAATTTCAGACAACACCGATCTTAGTGATATCTAAACGCCCGTAATTATGAAAACCATCCTAGTCCCCATCGATTTCCAGGAAGCCTCTGTGCGTGCACTGCGGTATGTGGAAAATGTGTTCAATGAACAACCAGTCGAACTTCAACTCGTGAATGTCGTTCCCGTCGACAACAAAGTATCGGACGAAGACATTCAGAAGGCGTTTGGAGAATTTGAAGAGAAGACGTTGAAGGGCTACCCTCTCGCCTACCGTTTCAGCATCATCCGGGGCAACCTTCTGGAAGAACTGCAACGCGCCATCCACTTCTACAGACCATCGCTGGTAATTATCGGAACCAGCGGAAACCTGCTAACCAAGGCGCTGATGAAACTCACCGATTGCCCGGTGCTCATTATTCCCGAGACAAGCCGCAAAGGCAAGATCAGGAATATTGTTTATGCGAATGACTTCAACGCCGTGAAGTCCTCCGCAGCGTTCGAACCACTTGCTGACCTTTCGAAACGTTTCGATGCGAAGGTGCATATCATTCACATCAACAAAGACGAATATACTCCCCCCGACAATGCCGAAGCATCGCTGGAGTATTACCTGCAGCTTATCGATCACGAATATGCATCAATGAAAAGCGATGACCTCGTAGCCGCACTGCAGGATTATGTTCACAGACAAGATATCGACGTCCTGAGCGTACTGCTCCGTGACCACGGACAAAATAACCTGAGCTCCAACGGCAAGTTGATTGAAGAAATTGTCAACAACGTCGATATACCCGTATTGAGTCTCGTTTGAATTTCTAATAATTGGCAAAAAGAAGGTCCGGTTTAGGCCGGACCTTCCTGTTAAAAATACTTCTCGAGAGTAATTCCGTAGTTCAACAACAAGTTTTCTCTTTCAGTGACACTTATCTTGTTGTAGTCAACCGTGAGCGACAAACTGATCCACTTATATAACTTCACCGCGATTATAGTGCTCGACCTTAATATGTAGTCACTCCTGTCTTCAAGTGAATGCTGCAGGTAATCAATGTGGTCGATCTTGACATTATCGCGAAATACATATCGGAACTTCAGTCGAAATGAGTTCCGCAGTATCTGGTCATCGCTCGTCACAGGTGGCGCCTCATCCCGCGGTTCCACCTGCGAACTCTCGAAAAGGATTCCATCGCTCACCTGAAGCACAAAATTGTCGCGGTCAATGAAATAATATCCAATCCCCAGACCTCCCTGGAACCGGTGATCAATGGCAAGAGAATAACTCTTTTCAAAATTCAGCAGCCCCCAGTAATAAATGGAACGTTTTGATTTGTAAATATCAAAATCCAGCGTAGACGTAATGTCGTTGTTGGTAAGTCTGTCCTGCTGCTTTCCATAAATCCATGCCGTATTGGAATTAAGTGAAATGTTCTTCTTATACAGGCTGAAACGCAGTGCGTTGTTAAGTACGTGGGATCGCTGATCATTCGTGCGATTGATCGTACCCGTGCCGTTATACCGGACGAAATAATTGGTCGTATCATTGAACTGAGCAACAGCCGCCGTGGCCAGCCCTATAAAGCACATCGTTGCAAGGATTCTGAAAATGGCTCCTGAACTTATTATTGATTTTATTTTATGCAATGGTAGTGACATACGTTAAACGTTTACTTCTCCCTTAAAAATGCTGTCGCTATTCGTCTACCGATAGCAAATATGGCTGTACGAACAAATTTTGCACGCATCTGTATCCGGCGTCTGATCGAATTCCAGAGTGGGGTCAAAAATCTCGGTGACCAGCCCCGCGATACGTTCCCGGAACTCCGGTAACAATGGTGAAGCATCTTCCAGATACGACTTCCCCTGAATGAGGCCAAACCGGAAATCGTCGTTGAATATATTGATGCGATTGAACAATCCGGGAACCAGCCTCACACGTTCACTTCCCTGAAGTGTTTGTTCAAAAAGAAGCGTATACATAAAAGTCTGAAAGGCAGCTTTGTTTCGTTTCTTTTCCCTGAGGAACAATGAAGGCACATCCGCAAACGACATATCATCCTTCCCGGTCTTGTAGTCAATCACCCTGATCACATCCGATTTTCTGTCGGCGCGATCGATCGTACCTCCCAGTACCACGACGGCTTTATCCACGTTAACATGAAGGGAAATATCCTTTCGTTCGATGGCCTCAATCGAAAACGGAACATAGCTCTTGTCTATTTCGATAATTCGGTCCACGAAGCGCTTGATAATCTCGCGCACCACCAGTCGTTGCCCCTCGTACGTTACAGGACGATCCGGATCCAGCCCGTAGTTCTTTACGAAAGCTCGATCAATCAGTTTCGCGATCCTCTTTTCATAGTCAATAAAATCCGCCGCCTCAATTGTGGGAACACCTTTGGCGTCAAGGATCTCCTGGTAGAAATATTCCATTACCATATGCAGGAAGTTTCCCAGCACACGGGCATCGAGATCCTCTTCTACTTCCCGGGGCTCACGGATTTTGGCCACGTACTTGAAATAGAATTTCAACCTGCACTCCAGATAGTCGTTCAACGCGGTCGGCGTAAGCGGCTTCAGATCCTGGGCGCCGAGACAGTATTGGGCTAATGCATTGAATACCCGATCATCCTTCGCAACAGACAATGGTCCCGGAGAAAGGGGTTGAAGATCGTTGTGAAGAACATGCTTGTCAAATGTGATCCCGGATTCATAAACAAGTTGCTGCAGATACCTGCTCATCTCTCCCTGTCCGAGATCATCTGTCTCCGAGTTATAGAACAAATGAACGTTTTCTGCCCGCTGCAGGACGCGATAGAAAAGGTAGGCATACATGGCATCCTGATTCTCGACGGTAGGCATACCGTACGCCTGGCGGATATTGTACGGTACATATGAGCCGCCACTGCTGAAGGAAGGGAAAGAGCCTTCGTTCAAGCTCAGAATAAATACATTCTTGAAGTCGAGATTCCGCGTTTCAAGAACACCCATAACTTGCAGGCCTCGCAAGGGCTCGCCGGAAAAAGGAATTTTTTCCGATCTCGATATCTGGCGAAACAGCCGAAGGAAAGATTTTAGCTCCGCACGTTCCACGGCCCGCGCAGACCTGGTTTCATCTCCGGCTATGGGCGCATCCGAGAAAACTTCCTCCATACGGTTAAGTATCTGGAGAAAGTGAAAACAGTATTCCCGATCGATATCTGATAATCCGTTCAGCGCCCCAATCTCCACGACAACCGATTTGAGATATGCCGTGACTGCGTATGCATACGTTCGTCCTTCGCTTACTTGTGGCGCAATAAATATCTTTCGGTGCAACTCAATATGCGTTGCAAGAAAGCTCTGAGGCACATGGACCCAGTTGTCCTGCAGAATCTTCTTGCGCTTGGTCTGCGAGACAGCCGGATCCGCGGCCACAACATATGGATGCCCGAGCAGTCCCAGCACCTGATGATGACTGAAAAAATCATCCCTTCGGTGTTGCTGCAACTCTATAAGCAATTCAATCAAGTTGTGTGTAGGCGTGCTGGCGAGCGGAAATCCCATTGTGACGTTAAGCTTCTCCACCTTGCCAGCTATGCCGTGCAACACTGCCGTGAGCAATTTCTCATCCGGTAGTACGACAAGCGTTTCTTCCGGAACATAACCTGACTGCAACTTCTCAGCAAGTATCTGAGCCATTGCTTTAGCCTGCCCCACCGGCTGCGCCGCTGCGTAAAGCGAAGCTTGTTTGAGCCGGATGAAATTTGAAGGGATGTCCGATGGAAATGTTTTTCCAAGAACGCGATGATCACTGTACTCACGGAAGAATTTCCCCGCTTCCTGCACCTGATTGTGAAAGTAATAATTGTCGACGTCCCAGTACACTACGGCATCCCTGTGCTCCACGAAATAGGTAAGGATGCCTTCTTCGGCCTTTGTCAGGGCGTTGAACCCTGCAAATATCAGACGTTGCTGCCGGTCATAAACTGAATTGCCTGAGAGATCCTTAATGTTTGATGAAACGATACGATGCAGCATCCCCTCGTAAGCGAGCCCTTCAGTGGCCAGTGTATCTGTAAATGTTTGATATACCGTCGGAAGAGATTGCCATGTCTCCAGAAAGCGCTTTTTATTAATAGACGTCTTTTCATCGAAGTGCGACCAGAAGCTTCGCAGAAACTCACGCTGTTCGTCAGTCAGAAAATCAAATTCAGTATCCAGTTCTTTTTGCTTACTGAGGTCTCGAAACATCAGCGATGCATCGACCATATACTTGTCGATCTCATCGAAATCCTTGAGTAACATCTCACCCCAGAAATAGAACTGATCGAAGGTTTCGCCGGCCGATTCAGGTACTACTTGCTGATAAACTTTGTAAAGCTTGTAGATCAGCTGAAGCTTTTCGGGAACACGAAGTTTGGAAAAAGTACCAATGAAATCTTCAATAGTTAGCAGTCCGGGAGAAAACGCGGGTTTGTCGAGCAATCCAGCGAGATGCTTTCGGAAATACAACGCGGCACGCCGGTTCGGAAAAATAAGGGTAACGTTTTCCAGGGAATTCCTGTGTGTTTGATATATTGCTGCAGCAACTTCCTGAAGAAATGATTTCATCGTGCAAAACAAACCCGGAGGAGCTACTTATTCAATTTCCACGGGTGATTTTTTGAGTATTTTCCAAATCGAAACAGCGAACGCCGTAGCTTCAGACATTAGTCGCCCCTCGTCGTGATCTTACAGACGTTGTCGAGGCCAATGTGCATCAACGCATCGCCTGTATTGATCACGGGAATGTTGTTAAGACCGATCACATAGCCTGTTTCGTGCGCCTGAATCTGCTCCTTGAATTCACCAAAGGGATCGGTAATCGTACCGACCCACTCACCTTTATGAACAAGCTGACCACATTTAACGTTCGACTGAAATAATCCCGCATTCCGGCTTCTGATCCAGGTACTACTCCACACAATGCGGTTTTCTTCAGAAGGGTCAGGTGACCAGTCAATCATGTGAAGTTTCTTCATAAGGCGCAGCGTTCCTGCCAGCCCCTCTTCGATAGCGTGCTGATCGAAACGCAACGATTCACCACCTTCGTATACTATAATATTTTTCCCCTTGCGGGCAGCTTCCTTCCGCAATGAATTCGGTCTGAATCCTGAATCCAGGGTAAAGGGCGCATGGAACGCCTCCGCCAGCTCTGCATTGCGGGGATCACTGAGAACGGCACGAATCTGCGGATAGTTTGTACGCATAGCGCCTCCGGTGTGAAAGTCAATCCCGACATCGATAAACGGAATTACTTCGTGCATCAGGCTGTGGGCCACCCGGCTGGCAAGGGAGCCGTTTTTGTTGCCCGGAAAGGATCGATTGATGTCCTTCCCATCGGGAACTTCCCGCGAATAGTTGAGAAAGCCGTATACATTGACTACCGGCATACACACAGTGACGCCGCGTTTTGGATGGTGTAACCCACTGTCGAGAAGGCGGCGAACGATCTCCATGCCGTTGATTTCGTCGCCGTGCATTCCCGCTGTGAGCGCGAGAACGGGGCCGTCTTCATATCCACGCGATACATAGATCGGAGTATCGATCAACGTATGCGACGGCAACCGTGCAATGTTGATGTTTATTTCCTTGAACTCACCTGGGCGGATCTCCTGCCCTGCAATGATAACCTGGCGCATATAACTTCGTGAACGAAGCTATATTACGCATTAATTTTGTCTTTCTGGATTTTGTTCTTCATCGCGTTCTTTTCGAGGTATTTGAAAATTCTCCCGGCGATGTCCAGTTGCGTTGCCTCTTCAATACCTTCAAGCCCTGGCGATGAGTTGACTTCTATGATGAGCGGGCCCCGTTTGGAAGGAAGCATGTCGACGCCGGCAACACCCAACCCCATCTTTTTGGCCGCAGTGACTGCTGCGTGTTTCTCCGCCCGCGACAATTTGATCACTTTGGCAACGCCGCCGCGGTGAAGGTTCGACCTGAATTCACCTTCGCGCGTGGCCTGCCGCATCATAGCTCCGACTACCTCGCCATCCACGACGAAGGCGCGGATATCTGAACCCTTGGCTTCCTTGATGAATTCCTGAACAATGATTCGCGCATGGATACCATGAAATGCCTCGATTACTGACTGGGCTGCCTTCTTGTTCTCCGCTAATACTACTCCCAACCCCTGAGTTCCTTCAAGAAGCTTAATGACTACCGGAGCACCTCCTACAGCCTCAACAATACCTTCTGTGTCGCGGGTATAGTCCATGAAGATTGTTTTCGGCAACCCAAGCCCTGCACGCGAAAGTATTTGCAGACTTCTGAGCTTGTCCCGTGATCTGATGAGCGCCTGCGATTCTACAGCAGTAAACACCTTCATCATTTCGAATTGCCGCACTACAGCGGCGCCAAAGAAGGTCACCGACGCACCGATCCGCGGGATGATCGCATCGAAGTAATCAAGCTTGCGTCCCTGATATAAGACCACGGGATTCTTCTCCTCGATGAAGAGCACACACTTCATGTGGTCGATGATTTCGACATGGTGACCCCTGGCTTCCCCGGCCTGTTTCAGGCGTTGCGTAGAGTACAACTTCGGGTTGCGTGATAATATGGCAATGTTCATAAGATGTGTGGCTATTCCCCGGTGCCCTTCCTTAACTTCTCCAAACGACGTTTTTCAAGAAATGATACGTTCTTCTTCCTGACGTCAATGACAAACCTGTTCCTGAGAATCTTTCTTCCCAAAAGAATCGGAAATTTCAAAGAACCCCGGTTGCTCAGGGAAAACTGGGTAGTGATTACTTCATTAAATATGGTAACGGACGTAGTTATTACGAATCGCGACTCCACCTCGCCGAACGAGTTCCGGATATCGCGGACCTTGAATTCATCAAAGATAAATTTCATGCCCGTAAACTCGGGATGTTCTTCGTCGAGTAAGACGAACTGTAGCTTCCCATCTACCACCGCAACTTGATTGCAATGCAGGCTACTCGTGTAAGCCCCCGTATCTACCTTTGCATGGATGTTCTTCAAACCCAATTCAGGCAGATCCACACGGTCGTAACGGCCAAGAACTTTTTGCATGAAAGATAGAGGAATGGCTACCGCGGGATAATTTCTTTTGTAGCCGAAAAGATTAGAAAAAGATTTCAAAAGAAAAAGCCAAAGCAAATACTTTGGCTTTTATGAAAATGTTGACCGTTTGGTGAACGCTGACGATCAGTCTACTTTAAATGCAACCTGTGAGTTTTCCCAGGCCAGAATTATTTGATTACCCTCAGTTGAAATGGTAAACGTCTCAACATAACTCTTAGGCTTACCTGCAGGTACAGTTACCCTCAGCGCGTCCTGATCCTGCTTATAGCTGTAAGCGCCCCACTGCTTAGATTCCTTATTGAAGATGATCGTCCACTCTTTTTCACCAGGAATGGTGAACAAAGCGTACTTTCCTGCCGGCAATTCCTTCCCTTCTACCTTCACCGCTTTGTCAAATTCGATAGTAGTCGCCTCATTGGCCCCGGTTCTCCAAACCTGACCGTAGGGTTCGTTTCCGCCAATCATAGTCCGCCCGCGTGACGAAGGCCTGCTGTAAACAATTTCAACGTTGGCGTTGCCAACTTTGGCTTTTACAGTTTCTTTCGGGCTCAGAGGTTTCTTGTCCTGCGCATCCACCTGAATAAAATGTACCAGCGAAAACAGAAAGACAAAAAGGGAGATTTTTTTCATAGCGTTTGAGTTTAAAATTTTTGATCGAAGTAAACTACGTCAAAAAAGCGCCGGTTTAATATCGGCGCATATATGTTTACAACTTTTTAACAATTTATCGGCCAAACGGATTCATCGCTGACAAAGCCCGTTTTCCGCCACCCATCTTGTTCATGGTCTTCATCAGCTTTCGCATGTCGCCAAATTGCTTCAGCAACTGATTCACCTGCTGAACCGACGTTCCACTACCCTTCGCAATCCGGTTCTTCCTGCTTCCATTCAAAATCTCAGGATTCTCACGTTCTTCCATCGTCATAGCACGGATGATTGCCTCAATGGGCTTGAAGCTGTTATCATCAATATCAATATCTTTGATGGCTTTGCCCACCCCAGGAATCATGCCGAGAAGATCTTTCATGTTCCCCATTTTCTTAACCTGTTCCAGCTGAGAAAGGAAGTCGTTGAAGTCGAACTGATTCTTGCGGATTTTCTTGTTAAGCCGTTTTGCCTCCTCTTCATCGAAAACCTGCTGGGCTTTTTCGACCAGGGAGACAACGTCACCCATCCCCAGAATACGACTTGCCATACGATCCGGATAGAACCGGTCGATGGCTTCCATTTTTTCACCTGTACTGATGAACTTGATCGGCTTGTCTACAACACGGCGAATTGAAAGCGCAGCACCACCACGGGTATCACCATCAAGTTTGGTGAGCACCACACCATTGAAGTCAAGCCTGTCGTTAAATGCCTTCGCGGTATTCACTGCGTCCTGACCGGTCATTGAATCCACCACGAAGAGGGTCTCCGAAGGATTGAGCGCCTCTTTCAGCCGGGCAATCTCATCCATCATTTCTTCGTCCACAGCAAGGCGCCCCGCCGTATCGACGATCACCACGCGGATACCATTCTTTTTGGCGTGCTCAATTGCTGCCTGCGCGATCTTGACCGCGTCCTTATTCTCGGGTTCAGCATAAACTTCAACACCTACCTGGCCACCTAGCACTTTTAGCTGATCAATCGCTGCCGGACGGTAAATGTCACAGGCCGTCAGCATTACCGATCTACCCTGCTTTTTTATATAAGAAGCGAGTTTTCCCGAGAATGTCGTCTTACCTGAACCCTGAAGACCAGCAATGAGAACAATCGCCGGATTGCCATCCAGCCGGATATCTTCACTCTGACCGCCCATAAGGGCAGTAAGCTGGTCGTTTGTGATTTTTACGAGTAACTGGCCCGGAGAAATAGCCGTAAGAACGTTCTCGCCCAACGCCTGGTCGCGAATTTCATCAGTAACTTCCTTTGCAACCTTGAAGTTCACGTCGGCGTCTATCAGAGCTTTCCGGATTTCCTTTACCGTAGAGGCTACGTTGATATCCGTGATCTGCCCCTGCCCCTTTAGCGTCTGAAACGCCTTTTCAAGCTTTATACTTAAATTATCAAACATATTGTTTAGTGCTGTTTACAATTCCCAGCCAAAACGAGGTGCCGGGCCGGCAAAATTAACCCAATGCGGCCGTGTAAGCAAATGAAAGAAAATGCCTTCCCGTTTCGCATGGTTTCTCAGTTTTTCACACCTTCAAGGGTAGCGCTCACGAAAAAACCTCCTCACCTCCCTATTCAACAGTTCCTTTGCACTCGTCATTGCCACTTCTTCCGAAATGCCCTCCCGCACTAAAGGCAAAACGCGTACCGCTCCCAACTCGCGCTGCTCCCGTTCATCAAGTTTGTTCACGCCACAAAAAATGATAAACGGCTTTCCGTGCCGACGGCAGACTTCACCGATGCCGGAGACTACCTTGCCCGACAAACTCTGTCGGTCGAGGGAGCCCTCGCCCGTAATGACCAAGTCACACGAGCGGATGGCATCCTCAATGGTAAGCTGGTCCATTATATAGTGAATGCCTGAGACAAGGGTGCCATTCAGAAAAGCACGTGCTCCAGCTGCGATGCCCCCACCCGCACCGCCGAATTCGACGTCCATCTTCCTGCCCAATTGAGTTTCTACAACCGACGCCAGATTGCATAAGCCCTCTTCAAGCAAATGCACCGCCGCCGTGTCTGCTCCTTTCTGCGGAGCGAAGACTTGGGCCGCACCTTGCGCACCAAGCAGAGGATTTGCCACATCACAAAGCACCGTCAAAATCACTCCATCCATGCCGCTTCCGGGAGCCTCGATTCTGCTGACGCATTTCAGCGCAGCTCCGGAAGGATGAAGTTCCTTCCCATCGCGATCGAGGAACACATAGCCCAGGGCAGCCGCCATGCCCATTCCTCCGTCGCAGGTTGCACTTCCCCCCACCGTCAGGATAATCTCCCTAACACCACTTTCGACAGCATGCCTGATCATCATCCCTGTACCGACGGTCGATGTCGTCAAAGGATCACGCTCGTGATTCTGTAACAAATACAGCCCGGAGGCGGCAGCCATCTCAACATAGGCCACCCGTCCATCACGCGAAACACCATACGCTGCAGAAAGAGACCTTCCCAGGGGATCAACAACATCACATGTCATTGTATAACCCCGGTTTGCTTCTGTAAGAATCGCGCAAGTGCCTTCGCCTCCATCAGCCATCGGAATGCAGACAGTGTCATCATTCCCGATGGCTTCCCTGATGACGGCGCAAACTTCCTGAGCCTGCAGAGATCCCTTAAACTTGTCGGGAGCTATCAGCACTTTCATATTTTTTTATATTTTGCGACTATGCGCGATGACTTTAAGATTCAAAACGCATTGTTCAAGGCTCAACATTTCCAAAACATTAAGTAACTAAATGATTCTTACTGCCGAAAATATTCTGCTCCTTACCTCGTTGCTATTGGTACTGAGCATTTTCGCTAGTAAGACATCATTCCGCATTGGAGTACCGGCGTTACTGATGTTTCTTGGCGTGGGTATGCTCGCAGGCTCCGAAGGGCTCGGGCAAATCCAATTCGACGACCCGAAACTCGCGCAATTCATCGGAACAATTGCTTTGAGCTTCATCCTTTTTTCGGGTGGTCTCGACACCAAGTGGGAAAGTATAAAACCAGTTCTCCGCCAGGGCGTGATACTTTCCACTCTCGGTGTGTTTCTGACCGCACTCGTACTCGGGATATTCTGTCATTTTGTATTCGGCTTTGCCTGGATCGAAGCCATGCTGCTGGCATCGATTGTGTCATCGACGGATGCAGCAGCCGTGTTCTCGATACTTCGAAGCCGCGGTCTCGGGCTTAAACGCAATCTCCGCCCACTTCTTGAACTTGAAAGTGGTAGCAACGACCCCATGGCTTACGTTCTCACGATAAGCCTGATATCAGTGTTTTCAAATCAGGATCAGGAAACACTCGAGCTGCTCTTAACTTTCGTGAAGCAAATGTCCATCGGCTCCGCAATGGGCATTGTGATGGGTAAACTAATGGTCTTCGTCATCAATCGCATCAACCTCGACGTCGATGGGCTTTATCCCGTGCTGGTAATTGCCCTGGTGTTGCTGACCTTCTCATTTGTAGATCTGCTGGGCGGTAATGGTTTTCTGGCAATCTATCTCAGTGGCCTTATTCTTGGCAACGCACGCTTCATTCACAAGAAGAGCCTGCTGCAGTTCTACGACGGGATTGCATGGCTCATGCAAATCGTCCTATTCCTGACTTTAGGATTGTTGGTCTACCCAAGCCAGGTCATTCCGGTCATGGGTGTCGGACTTGCAATTTCGCTCTTCCTTATTTTCGTTGCGAGACCCGTAAGCGTCTTTGTCTCGCTAATGTTCTTTAAGATGAGCGTTCGCGAGAAGTTATTCGTTTCCTGGGTCGGTCTGCGCGGAGCAGTTCCAATCGTGTTCGCTACGTTTCCTCTGGTTGCCGGCGTTCCTGAAGCCGGACTCATCTTTCATATCGTGTTCTTTATTACGCTCACATCGGTTCTTTTCCAGGGAACAACACTCTCCATCGTTGCAAAATGGCTACATCTTTCCGTTCCTGAACGCATCCGAAAGCCATCGCCGCTGGAAATGGAACTGCTCGACAACTTCAAATCAGAACTGGTTGAAGTAGTCATTCCGCCCGGTGCTCCCGTAGTAGGCAAGTCAATCGTGCAGACACGTTTCCCCAAATCAGCAGTGATCGTGATGATCAGCCGAAATGGAAAGTTTATACGCCCCGGAGGCTCGACAATCCTTGAAGCCAACGATAAGCTTCTCGTCATGGCCGATAATAAAACGTCCATACAAGATGTATATACCAACCTTGAGATTCCCGAACCTGAAATCTAACTACCCCTGAACGGAATATAACGGAAGACCTCACCCCGTCGGAAGCCCCCTTCGGACGGCGGTAATTCCAAAAAACCAGTCACGTCTTTGAGATTGCTGAAATCGCCGGAGCCGCCACCAGGTGTTGGATAAGCTACCATCCGTCCACTTTCAACGCTAACCCGTACCTGAAGAAAGTACGTCAAGGGAAGTTTCACATGTACGTCTTCAGCCAGTATAGCAGTGCGGTGATCAGCTTCGATTCCCAGCGATTGTTCCATCCAGGGTTTAATGTACCTGTAAAAGCACATGTACGTCGACACCGGGTTGCCCGGCAATGCGAAGACAGTCTTGCCTTCATCACTTACTCCAAACCAGAGTGGCTTGCCCGGACGCTGACTTACCTGATGAAACAACTTCCTCACTCCGTTGGATTCAAGCGCTTCCGGGATAAAATCAAACTTTCCTTTCGAAACGCCACCCGAAAGTATCACAACATCATGATTGCCCAGCACCCCTTTCATGCCTCGTATTAATTCTTCCCGGTCATCGCGGAAGTGAAACATGTTCGCTCTCCACCCCATCTCCATCATCGCTGCCTGAAGCGCATATACATTCGACCTTCGAATCTGGTGCGGTTCAGGTTTTTCATCGACCGCAATCAATTCGTCACCACTGGATACGAGCGCCGTCCTGGGAAAGTCGTAAACCTTGATAAGTGATTTGCCAACTGCGGCAAACAACGCGACTTCTGCAGGACTTATCTTCGTCCCTGATTCGAGCAAAATCTGACCGAGAACAGCGTCACTGCCCCTGCGATGGATATTCTGATGTGCCGAGACTTGTTCAGCATTGACCAAAGCCGTACCGTTTGCTACTGAGATGTCCTCATATCTGATAACGGTATCGGTACCTGCCGGAAGCATCGCGCCGGTCATCACTTCAAGACAACCTTCTGCGTCTGCAAGCGTTCGCGCAGGCTCCCCTGCAGGTTGCACACCCTTTATCGGAAACTCACGACGCCCCTTCTCATATTCAGTGAATCGGATCGCAATGCCATCCATCGCAACGCGGTCAAATGGCGGAAAATCACGATCTGCTGTGACGCGCTCCGCAAGAATCCGTCCGACAGCATTTTCGATCGGTACCTCCGTGCCTCTGCTTTGAAAAAGGTGTTTCAGGATCAGACGCGACGCTTCATCAACAGTTACCATCTTATTTTTTACATTTGTTCTTTCACAAGATACATGAGCCAGGATCAATTTTCACATATCTCCCCCGAAGGCAAACCCAAAATGGTGGATGTCTCCGGAAAAGTCACGTCAACCCGGATTGCAAAAGCCCGGGCAATCATTAATCCCGGAAGCAAAGTTCTTGATGCACTTCAGGGCAATGAGATCATCACCAAAAAAGGTCCGGTCTTTCAAACTGCCGTTATCGCCGGCGTTATGGCAGCCAAACGAACCAGCGATCTCATTCCATTTTGCCACCCACTCTCCATCGAAGACTGCCAGGTCCAAATCTACGTAAACGAGGATAAGATTTACATTGAGACCTCTACATCCTTCACAGGAAAAACAGGTGTTGAAATGGAAGCATTGACTGCAGCATCCGTTGCCGCATTAACAGTCTACGATATGTGCAAGGCACTTTCGCATGAGATTGTTATCGAGGAGATCAGGCTCATCCATAAAAGCGGAGGCAAGACCGAATTCAACCTAAACGAGTGAGGCTGCGCGAGATGGACAGGCTGAATGGACTTGTACTTAACGGTGGCCAAAGTCGCCGCATGGGAATAGATAAAGGGCTCCTATCCTATCACGGAATCCCCCAACGCGAATTCGTCTTTAACCTGCTTCGCGGCTTTTGTAGTGATGTTTTCCTGTCATGTAAGAGCACGGACAGCATACCTGCAGAGCTGAATCCTCTTCCCGACGAGTTTGATATGGACAGCCCACTGAACGGGATTATGACAGCATTTCTTCGCGATGCGGAAAGCGCATGGATCACGTTGCCCGTGGATATGCCTTTCGTCGATGACAATGTGGTCAGACACCTCCTCTCAGCCCGCGATAATTCATACGATGCAACCTGCTTTTATGACTCCGAAGGCAGCGATCCCGAACCCATGATCTGCATCTGGGAGTCGCGTTGCGCTCCATTACTGAAAGAGTTTTATTCCAATGGAAATATCAGTCCCAGAAAATTTCTGAAGAGCCACCGCGTAAAACTCGTTGAATCCCCATCTCCCCAGGTGCATCTCAATGTAAATACACCCGAAGAAATGGAAGCCTTCAAACAAGCCAACGGTAACTATTTCCCATAGTATATCTTCATCTCAACGCGACGGTTCCTGGCGCGCTCCTCTTCATTCAAGTTACTATTCAACGGCTCGCGCATGCCCTTTCCTCTGACAGTAATCCGATCTTCCGGGATACCCCGTAAGACAAGCTCCTTACGGAGTGATTCGGCACGCTCTAACGACAGGCGCATGTTGAACTTGTCGGATCCAATGTTGTCGGTATGCCCTGTCAACTCTACGAATAATTCGCCGTTATCTTTGAGAGCCCTGGCCAGTTCATCAAGATACTCCTCCGAATTCTTATCCAGTCCCGACTGATTGAAATCGAAACCAAATCTCAACGTCGTTTCCTCCAACACAAGCGGTTCGTGCGACAAATTCCCATGTGAAGCAAGTGCTTCTACCGAATCCTTCTTCAAACGAAGACGTTCACTCAGGCTCGTTTTGAGCGTATCATCATCGACAACGATGGAATTATTTGGCGCAGTAGCCTTTTTATCAGAAGTGCTGGTATCCGCGGGCCTGGACTGTCGCTTTTGGGCTGCGACCCGCTCGCGTTCCCGCTGATTGCGTTTGCGGATTTTTTCCTTTGGATCAACTAAACGCCTCAGTGCTATGCCCACCTCAACGGCACCAGTATTGGCAACATTTCTCGCCACCACCGGAAAATCATATGAAAGACCCACAGAAAGGTTCTCACGATGAAACTGAAGGCCTACAATTCCAGAACGCCCTGCCACATACTTTGTGATCAGATCGACTTTGTCGGATGGCTGATTCCTGTACTCTTTGATCGCATAACTAGTTATTGCACCCACATTGAAAACATTCCGTCCCGCAGTTCGTGTAAAGAGGGCTTCGGGCAATACCCTGACTTTGTCCTGCTGAAACGCAAGGACGCTTCCCGAGACGACAAAGGAGGACGAATATGGATTTGACTGACCGAAAAATGAGTCGTTGGGTCGGTTTATGTCGTAAAACGAAAACCCAAACGACGCCAAACGGTTGCCATTACGATCTTCCTGTTGCCAATAGATGCCACTGCTGAAGGTAAACATCTTGTTCTCCAGATTGGCCAGTGGTTCTCCCGGCCCTATTCCTCCGTCGAAACCGCGATCCTCAATAAACTGCGCACCCGTAAAGAGTCCTGACAGGTCGAGCCTTCGTCGCGAATGAACGGCATTCACTCCCAGGGCCAGTGATTGCCACTTTGAAAGCGGAACGTTGACTGCGTAAGAAAGGCCGATTTCCTGTGTGTTGAATATTCCCGACTGCCCTGTGCGATCATCCATCAGGGACAGTCCTACACCCGCCCATCGCACGCCGCGGCGGCTCAACAACGGATACGTAGCATTCACTATGTTGCTTTTCAGATTAAAGCCTCCACCCGTAGTTTGATTCCTGTAAAGAAAAGACGCCGAAGCATAGTCAGCCGATCCTACCATAGCAGGATTGATCCGCAATGGAGTAAAATTGTATTGCGAAAACTGGAAATGCTGCGTATATGCGGTCCGCGTGAAACCCAGGATCAGCAGGATGACGAGCAGTCTTACCATATCAGCGCAGCAGAACTAATGATCCCTCTTGTTTTCCGTTGAGCAATAGCCTGTTTCCCGATGGAAGTTTTCCTTCCACTTTCCAGAAGTATACACCATTGGGTTGCTCAATACCGTTTGTGGCACCATCCCAGCCACGCCCTATGGCTTCCGCGAGATTGTTGGTACGGAACACTTCTTTACCCTCACGGTTGACAATTCGCAATGAGAAGTCTTCTACAACTGCAAGTCCGTACACTTTGAGAATATCATTCTGACCGTCACCATTTGGTGTGAACAATGACGGAATGTAACCCGTTGCTTCCACAGCAATTTCCACAACTGCACTAGTAGTACAGCCAATCGAATCCGTCCCCGTCACCTGATACCGCGTGTCTGATGCAGGAGATGCGACAGGATTTGGTATAAAGGCGTTGTTCAACCCCTGCGACGGACTCCAACTGTAGGTCTCTGCACCCGTCGCGTTCAACTGAACAGACTGCCCTTTCATCAGGCTGTACGTTGCAGGACTCGCCTGAACATCGGGAACACTGATCCTGACAACAAAGTCTTTTTCAAATGCACATCCCAGTCCATTACGATACTGCACCTTAAGAAGTTTATCATTTTCTGCGGTAAAGGCGATTTCACGCGTCTGACCTGGAACACCTTCCGCATCTGACCAGCTGATTTCAGTAACGTCGTCATTTATTGCAAAGGTGATGTCATCGCCACGGCACACCACGTGGTATTCCGGATCGAGCAGTTCAACTTCATCAACTTCCCTGAATTCAAACAATGTCACTGTGGGGCATGCGCCTGTTGGAATGAGATAGAATACCGTGTCTTTACTCAGCGGCTCATATTGGTACGTTGAGCCCTTGCCGACAAATCCTCCTGAAAATGAAAACCAGAGCGCGTCATCAGGCGCTTTCAATTGCACGGGCTCAGGAGTACACACAGATATCACCTGATGTTCTTCGCCTGAACACGATGCACTGTTACCAACGCATGCTCCTTCCGCGGAAGCATAAAGGGAATTATCAACAGCCTGGATAACGTAGTTAAATGGCTCGCCCTTATTCCTCAGCAGGAGAAAGTTATTTGTTCCGTTGTTGCCATGAACTGTACGGATCCGGCGTGCATTCGAAAGATCAAACGAAACATCCTGATTTATGGTGTTGCCTTCCAGATATACGTCGTACGTAAGGGATGCTGATATTGTATGATCATCGCTGGGTTTATCCCAATACAGTAACATGCGGTCATAGACAGGAATGGCAACGCCTGAGAACTTTCCCGGACCGAGATTTCTTTCAGTGGTGACATTTTCATACCAATGAACCAACGTTGCCGACCCTGACGCCAGCTGAACCAGATCAAGATCTCCATCCTGATCCATATCGTAGAACCGCTGCATCACCATGTCCTTATGCGGCAGGAATTCTTCGCTGCCATCCTGAAAACGAATCACATTCAAGGTATCATTTGCACTTGTAAAAAACAGCGCCTGCTGATCCGGCCTTCCGTCTGAATTGAAATCGGCATGAAATACCGAAACTACATTTCCTGACGCCTGAATATCATTTATTCCATCGCCCCCTCCTGATACCCACTTATACACCGGCAGGTTTGTATCCGTAGTTCCATACAGGATCAGATCCAGCCTGCCATCAAGGTCGCTATCCACAATTGCTGCAGAAACTTCGTCTGAAAGTAGAGGTTGCTCTTCAAACCCGTTGTCCCTGCTAAAAAGAATGCTTGTGAACGCAGAATGATCACCTCTTCTTCCGCTGACAAGCAGATCCGTGCGGCCATTGCCATCCAGATCAACATTTTCGATAATTGATAGTCCAACCGTTAAACTATCATGCACAACTTCCCACATTCCGCTGTCGTTTCGGCTGTAGGTTCGTGTAAAAGGAACACCTCCCCCGATGCCGGAGAGAACACCCTCCCTGCGACCGTCACCGTTAAGATCGACAAAACGAAGTGCAGAAAACGAAGGCAAATTGGTTTCGCGCGCAATAAAGACAAAGTCACCCTCATTACGTAAAACTACTGTTTTCGAAACCGCGGATAATACAATGTCCAGCTGGTTATCGCCATCTTCGTCAGCAATAACGAAGCTCGAATAATCAGGAAGGCGTGTGACATGAGGATGAAGCACAGCCGCGTTAGCTGTATCTCCTTTGACAAACATGAGATATTTTGCTTCAGAAGAACCCGCGAAGATGAGCAGATCATGCAATCCATCGTTGTCGATGTCTGCCGGTTCAATGACGGTGACGACATCCAGTGAATCCGGTAGCTTGATTGACTGAACAGAAATATAGGTCTGCGCCTGCGTGAATGTCGCCAGACTCAAGAGACAGATAATGGTCAACGCAGTTTTCATTCCAATATGATTTTGATGAATTCGACTGATCATTCAGATGGTCTATTGCGTAACACTTTTGATTTCAAAAGTCAACGGGAGACTGATTCTGCTCCTGACAGGTTTGTTATTTAGCAGCGACGGCTTCCATGGTGGCATGGATTCAATCAGTTTCATTGCCTCCACCTCGAAAGGAGCACCAAGCGTTTCATCAACCCTGATATTTACAGGCTTTCCATTCTCATCAATGATAAAAGACACTTTCATGACTCCCTGAATGGAATCCTTGAGCGCGTCGACAGGGTATTTCAAATTATTCCTGAAATACGCGAACAGGTTTTCATATCCGTCAACAGGTTCCGCCTGAACATAGACGTCTTCCTTCGCCGAAGCGGATTCGTCGGTTTCCATACCCGCACCTGATGACTTTTTTTTCTCCTGCCTGATCTCTCGCTCTGATCGTATCAATGCCGTTGCTTCTCCATCTTCTGTCTTGCGATCCGGGCCTTCTGGTTTCAAGTCATCATCTTCTGGAGAATCTTCATTTTCTTCCACATATGACGGGGTATCAAAATCAGGAAGTTCGTTCTTAACGGTGGAGTCCTTTTCACTTGAATTAACAGAAGGTTTTTCAGGCGAATTGAACACGAAGAAAGTAATGGTGACAACAGCTGCAACTAAAATACCGACTCCGGTTTTGAGCATCATTTGTCTTTTGTGTACCAATGCATTCCGGCGACTAAGCAGCTCATCGAAATCCATGAAGCTCCGGATCTCTTCATCGGACACTTGCGGTTTCGGATTCATTATCTTGAATTTTGATTTCATGTTACTCCTTCTCAAAGCATACTTTTTCCCATAAAGATTTTTCTCATCTTGTCGAGAAGCCTGTATGTTCTCACCTTGGCGTGCGATTCCGAGATGGCAAGTATGTCCGCCACTTCGCGAAACGGTTTTTTCTCGAAGAACCGCAGTTCCAGAATGTGCATCTCATCAATTGAAAGCTGCTCCAGGATTTCCGGCAGACGTTCCTGCAAATCAGCAATTCTGGTGTCGGTGGTGAGCCCGTCGTACAAGTCTTCAATCACTGATTCATCAAGAGCAATGACGCGGTGTCGCTTCGATTTTCTCAGAAACTCGTACGATTCATTTATTGCAATGCGATATAGCCAGGCTGAAAATGGCAGACCTTGGAATTTATACCTGGGAAGATTCACCAGTGCCTTCAAAAACACCTGTGATGTGATGTCAGCACTGAGGTTTTTTTCCCCAATCCGATGCAGGACAAACAGAAAAATCGGCTTGTAATACTTTTCGTAAAGGACTTTGAATGCAGCCGGATTTTCCTGTGCATTTTTGATCTGAATGACCTCTTCCTCGATTCTGGTGCTATTTTTTGTGGATGTTGACACAGCAGGTCCTGGTTTCTGCGATCAAAATGGCCGTTTAACAAAAAGATACAGTTTCATCGACGATTTTTTTATTTGGATTCCGATCCCCGAAATGCTACGAATGTATCTTTTTGGCCAGTCTGACGGATTTTTATAAGATAGCAGAACGCTGACTTACAATACCGCAATCGTTTGAAATACCACAAAACAACCATTTCCGTTTGGTATAACCAAAAACCTCCTAAGAAACAAGAGGGCGGGCTGCATTATGGCACGATGTTTTAATGTAATTTTGAAACACAATTAGCACCAATAACCACTCATTTATGAAAACACTTGCTAAACATCACATTCACCCGATCCACCGAGACCTGATGATTGCACTGAGCCTTGGCTTTGCCGGCGCAGTTGGCATTGTTTCAACCGTTGTATTTATCTTCGGATGAGCAAACGAACCTGCTGCGTTAACACAGCAAGGTTAAGATAAACAAAAGAGGCCGTTGACATATCAACGACCTCTTTTTCATTTCATGCTATTAATAAACATCAGGCCTTCATTTCCATCGCCGGTCTGGCCGATACCCACTCCTCTCCATCTTCAAACACTTCCTTTTTCCATATAGGAACATTCGCTTTTAATGTATCCACGATATACTGACATGCCTCAAATGAATCCTTCCGGTGAGGCGTCGCTACTGCAACAGCCACGGCGGTTTCTCCAGGGCGCAAGGTGCCTACGCGGTGCATAACTGCCCAGCCTAACAGTGGCCACCGTTGCGCCGCCTCATCAATGATCTTTCTTATTTCTGCCACTGCCATGGTTTCATAAGCCTCGTATTCAAGCCACAGCACATTCTTGCCATTAGCCTTGTTACGAACCGTTCCGACGAATACATCGACAGCGCCAGCCTCCAGGCTCGAAGCAGTGTCGATGACCTTCTGTACGTCAATAGGTTTTTCGGTTATTTTTATCATAGGCTGAAAATTGGGATTGAGTAATTGAAGACTAAATGAAGGTAGATATTCCCACTCCAAATCACAAGCAAAAGGGTGTTATGCATCACCCCCCACTTACCGGAGGAATCAACGCAATCTCGGCTCCTTCATTTATGGCAATATCGTCGTCCGCATACGCGTTATCAACAGCGACAAAAAAAGATTTCAGCGTCTTCAACTCTGGATACCGAGCCTGAAGCTGAGCCTTCAACGCGCCAACTGTCTCCGCACTCGTTTCCAATACAAGTTCACGACCCTTCACAATGTCGCGCGTGATGCCAAATGCCTTGATCGTTAATTTTCTTACCGTTTTTTCCATAAATGGGGCCTCCTAACAGAAGGTTTCGTATAGTTCTTCGTTAAATTTGTTTTCCTCGTATTCGGGGTAGCTAAATACATATTTCAGTTAGAAACAGCAAGATACCCGGATTGATTCTCTACGATAACCATAATCGCCCACTCAACTACCTTCGGCTGGCTGTCACCGACAGATGTAACCTCAGATGCTTCTACTGCATGCCGCATGAAAAGATGGAGTGGATGCCCAAGAAGGAAATTCTCTCCTTTGAGGAAATGGAGCGTCTCGTATCCATCATGGCTTCGATGGGAATCTCCAAGATCCGCCTTACCGGTGGGGAACCGTTTGTTCGAACTGACCTGATGCAGTTCATAAGGAGGGTTGTAGAAATTCCCGGCATACGCGATCTGCACCTCACGACGAACGGAATCCTTACGGCCAAACATATCCCTGAACTCAAACGACTCGGCCTCAGCTCAGTCAACCTTAGCCTCGATACGCTCGACAGAAAACGCTTCCTGGACATCACTCGCAGGGATGATTTCGGAAAAGTGATGGAAACCCTGCACCTCCTGCTCGAACATCAAATACCGGTCAAGATCAACTGCGTGGTAATGGAGGGCAGAAACATCGACGACATTGAACTCCTTACTGAGCTTGCGCGAAACCATCCCGTGGACGTCAGGTTTATCGAAGAAATGCCTTTCAATGGCGGAGCAACTCATCTCCCTTCAGGTCTTTCCTGGAATCATATCAGGATTATTGATCACCTCCGGAATCATTTTCCCGCAATCACAAAGATCCAGGATCCGGCGTTCTCCACTTCAAGCAATTATCGCATTGAAGGCTTTGCAGGGACTGTTGGCGTGATTGCCGCATTCAGCCGCACCTTCTGCGGAACGTGCAACCGCATTCGTGTAACGGCCCAGGGAGAACTCAAAACCTGCCTCTATGACGGTGGCGTTCTCAACATCAAAACACTGATGCGCAACGGGGCGTCTGATGAAGAAATCACCGAAAAACTGCTTGAGGCATTCCGCACCCGGCCAAAAGATGGATTCGAAGCCGAACACAAAAAATCAGCGTCAACGTTCGCTTCCATGTCCACGATTGGTGGTTGAGTTACCCCGTTTAGTAATTCCTTCCTATTTTGCAGCGCATAAACTCGATTCATGAAAAAAATCCGATTCGTCGACGACGTTCTGCCGCATTTGATCGCTGTTGCCGTCTTCCTCATCGCTACGGTAATATTCTTTAAACCCATCTTTCTGGACAACAAGAGCCTGGTTCAGCCCGACATCCAGCAATGGGAGGGTTCAGCAAAAGAATTGCGCGACTTCCGCAATGCAACAGGTGAGGAAGGCTTGTGGGCAGGATCCATGTTCAGCGGTATGCCAGCATACCTCATTAACGTCGAGTGGAGCAACAAGCCGGTTCTTTTGGTGAAACAAATCCTAACCGTTTTTCTCCCCCATCCCGTTGCTAATATTTTCGCAGCCTTTATCTCATACTACATCATGTTGCTGTGCTTCCGTATCCGCCCTTATCTGGCGATCGCAGGCGCGCTTGCATTCGGGTTATCCACCTATATGATCATCGGATTGGGTGCAGGCCATAACGCGCGCATTGGCGCCATTGCGTTTATGCCTGCTGTTGTCGGCGGCGTACACTTGCTCTTCCGCGGGAAATTCATCCTCGGCTTCGGCGTAACAACAGCAGCGCTAGCCCTCCATCTTCGCGAGAACCACCTGCAGATATCCTACTACATGGCAATGATCCTTGGCGTTTACGCCATCATCCGACTCATCGAAGCGGTACGCCAAAAACAACTCGCGACGTTCTTCAAATCGGGAGGAATAGCCGTTGCTGCTGCTGTAATTGCCGTAGGGACCTTCCTGGGACCACTGTGGGCAATTACTGAATACACCAAGTATTCAATAAGAGGGAAATCGGAACTTAACATCACGGCGCTCCCGAAAGAAGAAACCGAAGCCCTTAACAAAACCTATGCGTTCACATACAGTAATGGAATATTGGAGCCGTTAACGCTGTTCATCCCGAACTTCTACGGTGGAACAAGCGCGAACTTCCTTGTATCGGATCCCGAAAGCGAAACCTACAAAGCGCTTGTACGAATTGGAAATCAGGAAACTGCAAACCAGCTCGCCAATTTTACAGGCGCATACTGGGGGCCTCAGGGATTCAGCACCCCATACTACGGGGGCGCTATTGTCTTCTTCCTGTTTGTGCTGGGAATTGTATTCGCACCAAAAAAGTACGTCTGGTGGCTCGTGAGTCTTTCTGTATTCGGCATCATGTTGAGCTGGGGAAGGTTCTTCCCTTCGTTCAACTATTTCCTCTACGACTACATGCCGATGTACAACAAGTTCAGGTCAATGACTTTTGCCCTTATCATTCCGCTGTTCTGCATGCCCTTATTAGGTATGATCGGACTTGAACAGGTATGGTCGCGCAGTCACGATAAGGATACACGCAAACGGCTATGGATCGTGCTCGGCGGCTCCGCCGGCTTGTGTCTGCTCATCATCATTCTCGGCAGCGCCATGAGTTTCCTTCGCGACGAGGAACGTCAACTTCCAACCTGGTTTACAAACGCCCTCGCCGACGATCGCCAGAGCCTCTTCACCAGCGACGCGATCCGTTCGATGATGTTTATGATTTCAGTCTTTGTGATCATCTTCTTCCAGGTTCACAAGAAATTTTCGCCGGCAGCGGTCTATGCATTTCTCGTAATCATGATGTTCGCCGACCTCGTTTCCGTAAACCGCAGGTATCAACGCGAGGAGAATTACCGCCGAAACAGAACGGCCGCAATTACAGCAACGGAAGCTGATCAGGAGATCCTGAAAGATAAATCCTACTACCGCGTTTACAACCTGCAGGATCCATTCAACGATGCCCGTACATCTTACTTCCATCAATCTATCGGGGGCTACCATGGAGCAAAGATGCGCCGCTATCAGGATCTGATCGACTCCTGTATCACGCGCGAAACAAACCGGCTGTTCGAGGATGCCCAATCAGGTGCACTGAACTTCAACACGTATAACGTGCTGAACATGCTCAATGTGAAATACCTGGTGTATGGTGCGCAGCGCACCAACATCTTCCGCAACACGGAAGCCAATGGCAGTGCCTGGTTTGTGGATCAGGTGCACAAAGTCAGCAATCCAACAGAGGAGCTGAGCGCGGTATGTCAGACCGATACAAAATCAACGGCTGTCATCGATCAGTCCAAATTTACAGTTGCCGACCGCGCACTTGACGGCAACGGTACCATACGCCTGACAGAACGCAAGCCTAACCTCATGCGCTATGAGACTTCAAATTCCGGAGACGGTCTCGCTGTATTCTCTGAGATCTATTATGAGAAAGGATGGAAGGCATTCATCGATAACAAGGAAGTACCGGTTCTCCGGACGAATTATGTTCTTCGTGCGCTCGAAGTACCTGAAGGAAATCACACCATAGAATTCCGTTTTGAACCCAAAGCTTATTATACAGGAAATTCGATCACCGCGGCTTCGTCCTGGCTGATGGTTCTCCTGCTGCTGGGAAGCCTCGGCTATAGCCTCAGGAAAGAGGAACCTGAACAAGTGTGATGCAAAGCCTGATAACGTCTGCCCTACTGTAAAATGAAGCGAACTTTTGCGAGTGACAATTATTCCGGTGTTCATCCGAAGATAATGGATGCACTCATTGAAGCGAACCGGGAACATACATCATCATACGGCTCGGATGATTGGACCCGCGCCGCAGTTCAAGCGTTTAAGAAAGAATTCGGCGACAATCGCGAAGTATTTTTCGTGTACAACGGAACCGGCGCAAATGTCCTTTCTCTGAAGGCACTGACGCAATCATACAACGCCGTAGTCTGTTCCGAACTGGCGCACATCAACGTTGATGAGTCTACCGCATCTGAAAACTTCACCGGATGTAAGATCATACCGGTCCCACATGTCCACGGAAAGATTCGTCCCGACGAGATCCGAAAGAAGCTAATTCGCTTCGGTGACCAGCATCACCCACAGATCCGGGTCATCTCAATAGCGCAGAGCACTGAGTACTCCACCGTATATACTGTTGAGGAGATTCGGGAAATAGCCTCGCTTGCGCGGGAATTTAATCTTTTCCTGCACATGGATGGCTCGCGACTTTCCAATGCGGCAGCAGCGTTAGACAAGGGATTTGCTGAAATTACTTTCGATGCGGGTGTGGACGTCCTTTCATTTGGTGGCACCAAAAACGGAATGATGTTCGGCGAAGCGGTGATCTTCGGGCAGCCGGATATTGCCACCCATTTTCAATACTTCCGCAAACAGGCGATGCAGTTGCATTCAAAAGGGCGTTTCATCGGGGCGCAATTCTCGGCACTGCTCCACGACAAACAATGGTCGAAGACCGCCCTGCATGCAAACCGAATGGCATCACGACTGGCAATGGGGCTGCAACAATTTTCCGCGATCCGCATCACCCATCCCGTGGAGGCCAATGGCGTGTTTGCCATCTTCCCCCCGGAAATCATCGCCCCTCTTCAGGAAGAATATTTCTTCTACGTATGGAATGACGACATCTCAGAAGTACGGCTGATGTGTTCCTTCGATACTACGGAAGAGGATGTTGACGGATTTGTGAGGAAGGTCGGCGAATTGCTTAATTCCTGAACCTACCGTTTGACGAACTTGTACGTTCCCTTGAATCGATCCTGGTCGTCTTTAAGCGCCAGGAGATAATATCCCGAGGTGAGGTCCTTAACACGAACACGAATTTCGTGCTCGTCGATTACCTCGGTTTCAACTTCAACCTGGTTACCGATAATGTTATGCACGGTCAGCTTGATGTTATCTGTTGAAAAACGGTCAAGCCTGACATGTACAAAATCAACCGCAGGGTTGGGATAAATGTGGACCGACTTGGCAATCTCAGTTTGAGGTCCAGTCATATCATAGTCCTCCTGCGTCTGGGCCTGCGCGGCCAGGCTCAGTGAAAACAGAAAAACGATAAGGTATCTGAACATGCTAGTCGTTTTTATTTTATACGGCAACAATTGCTCCAAAGTTTGCTGCCCGATAACTTCCTTTACTATATAGATGCCAGAATTCGAAAAAAGTTGTGACGCATCAAAAAAAGATTCGTCAGGAGGAAAGGTTTTTGAACGCTGCGGGCAGGAAAGTGATCACATCGGAGGCGATCAGGCTCTCCATTCCCAGTTCGCGGGCCGCGAGGTCTCCAGCAAGACCGTGAAGGTAAACTCCCAAAATTGCCGAAGTAGTCGCGTCGTAGCCCTGCGCACGAAGGCCGGTAAGTATCCCGGTAAGTACATCTCCCGTCCCTCCGGTTCCCATTCCGGGATTGCCCGTGGTGTTAAAGTATACAGTTCCTTCAGCGGTCGCTATTGAGGTATACGCTCCCTTTACCACGATTATGCTCCTTAGCCGGGCCGCGAGCTCCTTCTGCTTTGCCAGGCGGTCGAAGTCACTGGACCATCCGCCAACGAGGCGCTCAAATTCCCGCGGGTGTGGAGTGAGTATACTTCCCGGCGGGATCATATGCATAAGCTCGCGATGTGAAGCGAGGATGTTCAGCGCATCGGCATCCACGACGAGTGGTTTTTCATTCTTTTCCAGCATCAAACGAAAGGCATTTACAGTTTCCTCCGCCTGCCCGATTCCAGGCCCAACCCCAACAACGTTATAGGAACTCGTATCAGGCGCCGAGGCGATATGGTTTGAATTAGTATCGGTTAGTACCATGGCCTCGGGTACAGCTGTCTGCAAAACTACGTATCCGCACTCCGGGGCATAAACCGTTAGCAGTCCGACGCCGGACCTGAGTACCGCTCGCGCTGAAAGGACAGCTGCCCCAACCTTACCATGACTTCCTACGACCAGCAGCGCATGTCCATAGGTGCCTTTGTGGTCGAATTTGCTTCGCCTGCGGAGAAGTCGCTTCACACCCTTGCGCGACAGATAAAACCAAGGCGTCGCGGCTTCGCGTATGCCCTCCTTGTGAAGGCCGATATCCAGAACAGTCCATTCGCCCGTGTACTGAAAGCTTTGCGGCAGGAAGAAGCTCAGTTTTGGGAATTGAAACGTGACGGTATAGTCGGCCTGAATGATAGCACCCGACGACACTTCGTCAGCATGCAGCCCTGACGGCGCGTCTACGGCCACCACGGTAGCATTTGTTTCGTTGATTCGTTTTACGACATCCGCATACAGCCCTTCAACCGGCCGCGACAGCCCGCTGCCGAACAGGGCGTCAATTATTATCTCGCGGTCAGAAAAATCAAAATTGGTCTCCGGGGAGCTGATTTCTTCGATTTCAACCTTCGTTCCTGCCAGGCGATCGACGTTGATTTGGAAATCTGCTGACGGCGTTCCCCCGCCGCGAACGATCCATACTTTCAGCGGATAGTCCCAACCGGCGAGCAGCCGCGCAATAGCTAACCCATCTCCGCCGTTGTTGCCCGTTCCGCATACAATACCCGTTTTCTGCAGCGCATGAAATTTTCCAACGAACCAATCGCAGAAGTTCCTGCTGGCACGTTCCATAAGATCTATTGAAGCGATCGGCTCATGCGTTATCGTATATTTGTCCAGATCTCGTATCTGAGCTGCCGTAAAAACCTTATGCATATTTTGCGATTTGATTCCGAATTTAGTTCCGATCTGCGAAATGGAAATCAAGTGGCGCCTGACTTTTTGTTCCAGGCAAGCGGAAGCCCCAATCGTCTCCCCGGGCTGCTATCTTCGACCTTTACCCGAGGTATCCTCGACCTTTCTTCGAGTGCACGGCAATATTAAAGCTACCTTTTAGCAAGGATATCTCAATTCCGGGATTTTTTTAATACAATATCCCTTGCTAAATACTCGCGGCAATACCGCGGCATATAGCAGGACTTGTCGAGGAAAGGTCGGGGATACATCGAAGAAACCTCGGACAAAGCCTGTAGCCGGTTGTCTGTCGCCTCGCTGAATGGTTGGTTGTTCCCTTCTTTTGGTGATAGCGGGCAACCAATCAGAAATGAGAAAACTAATCGGAAGAGTGGACAAAGAGTGGAGGAATGACTATAGATGGACGGACCAATGCGACCAAAACCACGCGCCCGCCGGTTGCAGGGTAGCTCGGTTTCTTGGTGGTTGCCTGGTTACCGGTGCCTGGTTGCCCGTTTCGAAGGCCTCCCTTGCGCAGACCGCTTACAGGCAATACATCACAACGCGTTTGCCTGGTAGCGGCAGTTCGAGTTTGAGAGCGAAAGATTAACCTTACGGCTCTACGAATCGGACAACCCAATCATAATCAAAAACCAAACGGCGATTCCACCGGCAATAGGTAACGGGCAACTAATGTATTCCAAGAAGCAACAAACCGAATCTGGACCTTGAGACTTTAACCTTCTTCTGACGGAGCGCCAACCACAAGTATACGATTCGCCCAATCAGAAATCAGGTATCACCTGTCGACCTCGCCAATATTCAAATCCAGCGACCCGACAATAGCGATGAGATCGGCAATCAGTATTCCTTTCGAAATTTCCTGTAGCATCGACAGGTTGACGTAACTGCACGAGCGGCATTTGCATCGGAACGGCACGTCATTTCTGCCGTCGGCGCGGAAAAAGAAGCCTAACTCCCCTTTTGGAATCTCGGCACGGATGTAGAAGTCCTGTGCCTTTGGACGGATTTTCTTCGGCACCAGCGCCTGCGGATCAAAATCCCGCGTGCGCTTATGATCAGTGGCAAGGCGTTCAACACATTGCTCGATGATCTTCAGCGATTCATAGATCTCCAGAAAGCGCACCCACGTGCGATCCCAGCAATCACCAAGTGCGCCAACTGTGCCTTCACCAATGGGAATGTCAAAATCAAGCTCGGGATAAACCGAGTAGTTATCTACCCGACGCAAGTCAAAACGAAGTCCGCTGGCGCGTAACATAGGCCCTGTAACGCCACAGTTGATCGCGAGATCGAGAGGTAGTACGCCAACATTGGCCGTACGGTCAATGAAGATTTTATTTTCGAGAAGGAGCTTTCTGAGTTCCTCCATTTTAGGCCTGACGTATTTTAAAAATTCAATACAACGCTCTTCGAACCCTACCGGGATATCGTAGTACAGACCACCAATCCAGATGTAGTTGTACAGCAACCGCGAACCGGAAGCCCATTCGAGCATTCGCAAAATATGTTCGCGATCTCGCATCACCCACAGGAAGGGTGTAAAGGCTCCGATGTCGATACCGTAAGTTCCGATCGCGATGAAGTGCGATGCAATACGATTAAGTTCGGCAACAAGTACCCTTACGTACTCAACTCTTTTGGGAATCTGATCCTGGATGCCCAGCATTCGCTCAACGCCCATGGCATACGCGTGCTCATTGTTCATCGCGGCCGTATAATCCAGCCTGTCAACGAAAGGGATGACCTGGTTGTAGGCCAGGTTCTCAGCATGTTTCTCAAAACAACGGTGCAGGTACCCGATATGCGGCACAACTTCCTGAACGATCTCCCCGTCCATCAATACTTCAAGACGCAGTACACCGTGCGTAGAAGGATGCTGAGGTCCGAGGTTGATGATCATCTCCTCGGAACGCAGGTTCTCGGCGGAGAACTTGTTGGGCTCCGACTGTTGAAGACTTCCGGGTTTGAATTGATACTGGACTTTGCTTTGCGACATGCCCGATGATCAGATTAGTAATCGAGTTTAATGTTCTTGTAGTATTCCTGAGCCTTATAGTCCTTACGCAGAGGATTGCCCTCCCAGTCTGCCGGGAGAAGTATGCGTCGAAGATCCGGGTGATTGCTGAAGTGTATTCCAAACAAGTCGAAAATCTCGCGCTCGTGCCAGTTGGCAGTTTTCCAGATGGAGCTTACCGATTCGATTGACGGATTGTCGCGGGGCAAGATCACTTTGATCATCAAATGATGATCGTGCGGAATAGAATAAAAGTTGTAGGCGATTTCCATTGTACCCTTATCCGGACCGTTGTCGATACCGGTGATACACGAGAGTAAATCAAAATACAACTCCGGGTGCTCGAAAAGCCTTTTGCACACAGGCAACAAATCATCAGGGTGGATTACGATTGCTTTCGGCGTGGCGTTTTCGTCAACTGATGGTGTGAGTTGACGTGTGACCTCCTGTACCAGTGCGAGCATCCGGTCAAACATGGGTAGCTTCCGTTTTCTTCATCAATTCTTCAATTGCCGTCGGTGCCATCAGCGTCTCGTTTCGAATCTTCTCATGCAGTTTGAGAAAACCCCCGATGAGGGCCTCCGGGCGGGGCGGGCAACCCGGTACATACACGTCGACAGGAACGATGCGATCAACACCTTTCACAACGTGGTATCCATGCTGCCAGTAGGGGCCGCCGCAATTGGAACATGAGCCCATGGAGATAACATATCGGGGTTCGGCCATCTGTTCGTAGAGCCTTTTGATACGCTCCGCCATTTTGAACGTTACGGTCCCCGACACAATCATCACATCGGCCTGACGTGGTGTAGCTCTGGGAGCCATTCCAAAACGGTCCATATCGTAGATTGACGCCGTACTGAAAAATTCCATTGCACAACAGGCTATACCAAACGTCATCGGAAACATAGACGAAAGACGCGCCCAGTTGAGTAAGTCATCCAGTCGGGTGACAATTGCACCACCATTTTCAAAACGTTGATCGAGTAGTCCTTTCATTAGTTGAGTTGTTATTTGCCCTGCTCTCCCTTCACCGGAGGCTTCTGTGCATATCGCTCATTCAAAGATTTGTATAGCCCGGCCGGCACAGGTGAATTCACGGAGGAGGGCTTCGGCTGCGGCTTTACCCAATCGATGAAACCGTTGGCCCACGCGTAGGCGAGCCCCAGGGCCAGAATAAAGATGAACAGGAACATTTCTATGAGTGAAAACCATCCCCAGGCGCCATTCGTTTGGCTGATGAGTTCTTTTTTTGCAAAAACCGTCGCCCATGGGAAAAGGAATACGATTTCCACTTCGAATAACAAAAAGATGAGCGCTACCACGTAGAAACGGACGTTAAACTGCGTCCAAGCTGAACTTACGGGCTCTTCGCCGCTTTCGTAGGTAGTCAGCTTCTCCGGATTGGGGCGGTGCGGGCGAATCAAACGCGCTGTAAATACACCCATGACGACGAAAATGATTCCGCCGATGATGAACAACAATACTTCGCCAAACTCCGTAAGATAACTTTCCTGCATAGGCGGCTAAAGATAAACAGGAAAGTTCAATATGGCAGTATAGTTCCTTTTTCCAGACCGTCTGATTTATGCCCCCTCGTCAGCACAAGTCCAAACCCGGGTGCTTTTCCAGAGACCTGCGCTCCGGAGAGGCTCGCCACAGTCCGACATCAAGAAATGTCAGTGATGACGGCGGGCCATACTTCTGATTCAACATCACAGTCCGGATCCCATTAGCCGTGACAGGGATGGGGCATAGCTTACCTTATCGCCCTGAGCCGTACACCTCCTCGAGACTACAGATTCTGTTTCAAACCTGTTGAATGAACAAGACTGGAATAAAAGGTACACGCCGGGCACGCGCCGACAGACATTTTGATAAAAACATTTGTGTACCTTCGGCAAACAACACTACTATGGATGTATTCTGGTTTGTGCTGGCATTGGTCCTGATGATTGTAGGGATCATTGGATGCATCATACCTTTTTTGCCTGGCCCGCCCTTGTCTTATGCAGCTTTGCTTTTGATGCAGCTGCGTTCTGAGCCTCCTTACAGTACAAGGTTTTTGCTGATTCTCGCAGGTGTGACCTTACTTGTTACGGTTCTCGATTACGTGGTTCCCCTTGCCGGAACAAAACGTTTTGGCGGCACCCGATGGGGTATGTGGGGATGCACCATCGGACTGATTTTAGGAATTTTTATTCCTCCGTGGGGATTGATCCTGGGGCCATTCATTGGCGCATTTGTCGGTGAAATACTCGCAAATACGAGCACCGAAAATGCATTCAGGGCAGCCTTCGGCTCGTTTCTTGGGTTTCTGTTTGGAACCTTGCTCAAGCTGATAGCGTGTTTTGTGATGGCCTGGTACCTCATTTCGGCGGTGATATAAATCATACTTTTCGACTGAGGAATATCACCGGCAATCATTGAAATTGTTTTCAATTTTGTTAAGCAAACAAACAATAAAAAGTCCCGCACATTTCTAACTTGTAACGGTAAAAATCTATTCTTATGAAAAAAATTCTTGTACCTGTAGACTTTTCGAAACCTGCAATCAATGCCGCTGATGTGGCAGCTGATATTGCAAGAAAGTCGGGTGCCCAATTGATTCTCCTTCACGTGATCGAAGAAATCAGTGGCAGCTCCATCAACGTGGAGGGTGAGACCGGAACTGGTGAAACGTGGGAAGACAAAGTCTTCACCGTCAAACTTATCGACAAAGCGAAGAAACAGATGGCCAAGTTTCTGGAAGACCCTCGTTTCGAAGGTGTGCGGACCAAGGCCGAACTACGGATGGGCACTCCCTACCACGGTATGAATTCTATTATCGTTGACCGCAAGGTTGATCTGGTTGTGATGGGTACGTCTGGTAAGACGGACCTGGAAAATATGATCATTGGATCGAATACAGAGAAAGTAGTACGCACCGCTCATTGTCCTGTTCTCACCGTACAAAACAAGCCTTCAAATAAAGACTTCAAAAACATTGTCTATGCAACTGCGATGGACAAAGGTGAAGAAGTATTCTCCCGAATTGTCAGAAATACGCAGAACCTGTATAACGCTACCATCCATCTGGTACGCATCAATACACCAGGTAACTTCCAGCGCGATGTAGTTGTGAAGAAATACATGAACGACTTTGCGCGGAAGCTTCAACTGAAAAACTTTACCGTCAACGTCTTCAATGACATCACTGAAGAGGAAGGTATTATCTACTTCGCCGACAGCATTGGCGCCGACATGATTGCCATGGCTACACATGGCCGTACAGGCTTCGCCCACGTGCTTGCAGGTAGTATTGCGGAAGATGTTGTTTCACACTCAAAACGTCCTGTCCTTACATTCGTGACGAAACATCGGAAGTAACAGAGCACGCATTCAATCAAAGCCCGGCAATTTGTCGGGCTTTATTGTTTATATTTGAATTTGGAGCATATTTTGATGAAGGACTACTATGCCATTCTGGGTGTATCACGTACCGCTTCGGCCGACGAAATTAAACGAGCATTCCGAAAGCTTGCGGTGAAATACCATCCTGACAAAAACCCAGACCCTCAGGCTGAGGCCTTCTTTAAAGAACTCACTGAAGCATATGAAGTTCTTGGTGACTGGGAGAAGAGAAAGGCGTACGACTTCCAGTTTGAAAATCCTTTCCAGTCTCTCGTTACTGAAGAGCCGGCAAAACCAAAACACCGCGACCCCAGATACCGCCCGAAACCTCCCGGATATCGTCCACCAGCAAAACCTTCCGTGTATGATACCATGGCTGAGTATCTGCCGTACTTCAGGCGGATCAGCTGGGCCGGCCTCATCGTCGCTGCGCTTATTGCAATTGATTTCCTCTTGCCCTACACTGCAACGGAGGAACTACTGGTGAGTGTACAACGGCATACTGACAACAAAGATCAGTTCCGCTACTATGAATTCCTTACCTACTCCGGCAAAAGAATTCACGCCCACGACTATGCAGCGAGTGTCCTGGCATATGAAGATCGTATCCGATATCATCAGACGACCATCTTTCATACTGATATGTACCTTTCCGACACAAACGGAAAGCAGTTTATCAAGCTGGGCTATTTCTACCGGACATTATTCTATTTCCCGTTGATTCTTGGCGTATCATCCCTTCTGGGAGTTACCTACCGAAAGAACGTCGAGTTTCCCTTTAACCTTAGCATCATTAGTGGTACTTTTCTGATTCTCACACTCGGACTGCTGTTTTATTTATGAGCAAGAAAAACGAATGGAAAAAGCGCGATGGCATCGTATACTCTACAGATTCATCTTTTGAATTCTCGTATGGTCAGGAAGAAACACCGGACACTTTGCCTCCAAACAAGCAAAACCTGAAAGTGATGCTCGATAAATCGATGCGCGCAGGAAAGCAGGTCACGCTTGTCAGTGGATTTGTAGGCAGCGAGGATGACCTCACAGCACTGGGCAAAACCCTGAAGTCAAAATGCGGCGTAGGGGGTTCGGTTAAAGATGGTGAAATCATCATTCAGGGTGATCATCGCGACAAGATAGTGCAGCTGCTGACGAAAGAAGGATACAAGGCCAAACGCATCTGATCCGGCCTGGACGGCCCGGGACACATGTTACTCGTTAATGACTTTCTGAAAGACTTTGACAACTACTTCCCGAATCTAGGTGAAAGTACACCATGGCATTTTATCGCACACATCCGCGAACATATCAGTGAATCAGGTCAGAAGATAAAATCAGCATATCGCATTCACGACGACGTGATTATTCACGAATCGGCAACGATAGAAGAAGGCGTTATAATCAAAGGCCACTGATCATTTCTGCCGGATGTTTTATCGGAGCTCACGCGTACCTGAGGGGCGGTGTATTTCTCGGAAAGGGTGTTTCGATCGGACCGGGATGCGAGGTAAAAAGCAGTATTATTCTGAATGAAAGTCGCCTTGCTCACTTCAACTTCGTGGGCGACTCACTGATTGGTACCGACGTAAATCTCGAAGCCGGAAGCGTAATTGCCAACCATCACAATGACCGATCAGACAAAGACGTCTGGGTTTGCGACGAGAACGTTTTTTTCAACACGGGTGTAACCAAATTCGGGGCACTTATCGGCGACCACTCACGCATTGCTGCGAATGCCGTCTGCAGCCCGGGGACGGTGTTGCCACCCCACGCCATTGTGCGACGTCTTGAACTTGTCGAACAGGACAGAAACCGCCCGAGATAATTATCAGTGCAAGGTTTCTTCGACGGAGCCGCAGGTCAGCATCTTGTCGCCGAAATAAGGATTGCGAATTGCCTCCTTGTCACTGAGCCAGTAGGCACCTTTGTCGTTAAACGCCATAGGACAAAAGTCATAATACGCAGTTTCGCCTGCGAGGCCAAACGCCTTGATGGCTTTATAGAGGGAATAAGAAAGCTTGCTGAAGTGCTCGCGTTGGTTCTCAATATCGCTGCCTTGCTCAATGCCATCAAGACCGCGGTTCAGTTCATCGCGGTAAACGGTCCAGTCCGTTTTCGCCGGCCCATCCACCAGAGTTATATCCACTTTTGCCAACGCCTCTCGCGCTCCGCCAATCTCCTTCCTCACTTTAGAAATATCAGAGTCAACGAACGCATCCTTAAGATTGACATAGCTTCTGAAGAATTGTGATAGCTGCTGCTGAAAAACCTGATCTACCGTAAATTCAGGTTTTCCGGCTTCTGTTCGTGTAACATCTGCAGGGTGCTCATGTTTCTCTGCATCGGTGACAGAAAGTGAATCTGTAACCCCGGTTTCTTTATTGTTGGAGGTACATGCCGTCATGATTATCACCAAAGCCATCCAGGCAAGCGCGTTGAAATGTATCTTCTTCATAGGGTTCTTTTTTTTTTGTACAAGTTACGATTAATACACTAAAGCTTGTTCCCGGTTGCAGGTCACCTGTTGCCGGCGTATTGTGCTAACACCTCACATTGATAACGTGCCCTGCTTCAATTTTTGTAGTAAGAAAGCCAACTTGCGCAACGACCAGCAAACTTACCATGTGCCGCAAACCGGCAACCGGCAAACCGGAAACCAGCAACATGAGTCTCGAGGCGTTTCAACTTCACATAGAAAGGCAACTTCAATCAGCAGGCAGGGCTCAGAAATCATGAGACTGGTGACGATAATCATTCATCTTATCGGTAACGTTTGCGTACTTTAGAGGAAAGACACGTTATGACAATTCTTGTTCCTACCGATTTTTCTGCCAATGCCAGTCAGGCGATCGAATACGCGACCGAGATTTGCCGCGCCATTGGCAGTAGGCTTGTTTTATTGCATGTTTGTGCCGACAAACTGTCCCCGATACGGCAACGCCTTCAGGCTGAAGAAACGATGGCTGCTCTCATCAAGACGATAGCAGATGAATACTCAGAAATTGCATGCACCTCTGCCATCGCCTCGGGGGACGTTGTAGAACAGATCCTGTTTCAGTCGGATTCACTGGAGGCGGACCTGATTGTGATGGGCACAGAAGGCGCCAGCAATCTGGGTAGATTGTTTTTCGGCAGCAACACTGCAGCAGTCATCGAGAAAACTACACGTACTGTGCTGTCTATCCCAGGAGGGAAGGCTTTTGTACGACCTGAGCGAATGCTCTTTTGCACGAACCTCACGCCAGCGGAGAAAAATGCCGCGATACACTTCGTGAATTTCGCGAAAGCATTCGATGCGACAGTTATTATTGCACACGTATCTACCGAGGAGGACCGCGAAGAAGCTGAAGCATCACTTGTTGACGTTTTCACAAGTGAGATCGTCCGGCGGAGCGGTTACAAAAAAATTACATCGCGCATCGTGGGTGGAAACACCCCAGCCATGGGCATTGATGCCCTCATTGCAGAAGCGAGAGCTGATATCATCGCGCTTTCTACCCGGCGCCGCAGCCTCTTCGAAAAGATGTATAACCCAAGCCTCACGAAAAAATTTTCGCTTCAGGGTGAAATTCCCCTGTTCGCGTTCCATTGTGATTCCTGATCATACCTTTCTGATTGGCTCGTACCGCAAAAGACAACCTCAACAAATCCCACCAGTAATGGCACGAATATTTCTAATACTAATTCTAAGCGGCATTTCGTTATGAGAATGCGCGAATTTGAAAAGAGTAAACCGGCACACCGGTCTTGTGATTGAAACCTATGATTAGTGTAATAATACCAACTCTGAATGACGCCCGCAGTTTGCCGTCATTGCTGATCTACCTGAAACGTCTCCCCTTTTTTGAAAGAATATCGGAAATCATCGTCAGTGATGGAAACAGCTCGGACGATACGGTACAGATCGCCGAATCATTTGAATGTAAGGTGGTGCGGAACGACCGAGCGGGCCGGGGCATGCAGATGAATGCAGGTGCGAAAGCGGCCACAGGATCAGTATTCTACTTCCTTCATGCCGATTCACTCCCACCCCGGGATTTCGTAAATGAGATCGAGAACTATTATCACCAAGGCTATGCCGGTGGATCTTTCCGGCTTCAGTTCGACCATTCTCATTGGTTTTTACGCTTGAATGCCTGGTTCACGCGATTTAATTCACCATGGTTCCGGTTTGGAGGTCAAAGCCTCTTTGTAGCCCGCGTGCTGTTTGAGTCAATCGGCGGCTTTCGCGAAGATCATGAGCTGCTCGAGGATATGGAAATCATCGGGCGGATCAAGGCTGCTGGTAAATTTGTGGTCATCCCGCGATACATCACGTCAAGTGGGCGCAAATACCTCGATAACGGCATTTATCGGCTCCAATGTGTGTATTACTACCTCTATGCGCTATATACGTTTGGAGTTTCCCAGGGCAACATTAAAAGGGCCTATCAGCACCTGATGACTGACAGATATCTGGGATTCAACGGATAACGGTAAGTTAAATGCTAGTCCAGATATTTCCGGCGTTGATCGAGACCTGGAAATTCGGGTGAGCGATCATGTACCTCACGAAATGTTTTCGCTTCGAACTTGCTCCGGTTGTGGAGGTGAATAAGGTAGCGCTCATAGATCTCATTGGACACCATCTCCATATCCGCCACCAGAAGGTCAAAAGCCGCTTTATCTGCCATACGGATAATACGGAAAGGATTTTTGTTCGATAGCTCTGAAAGATCAACCTGTTTTCCATTTTGAGGATCCTCCCGCTTGATACAAACGGAGCCTTTTCTGTAATATGCCGGATAGAATGTCATAGTATGTGGATTTAACGGGAAGGCTATATTATCATTCCAATGTAAAAACGGCTTTAAACGCATGATTCGGGCAGCGGTTTGTGGCATTATTACCCATTGGGGAGAAAAACGCCCAAACGGAGCGACGCTATGGGTTACTCATAGTGTTTCACCCGGGGCCAGACCGAATCCAATCCTTCTTTCATTCCCCGACATAAATATACCGGAACTTTATTCTCGTACGGCATACAATAGCGGCATTCTGACGTTGTCATAAGGGTGACACTCTCGAAGACCTTCGCGTGGTCTTCAGCCTTTCCGCCAAGGATGATCAGCGGTTCTGCGCGGCGCTCACCTGTACCCCATACCCAGTAGTTGTTATGACTGCCAATTGATGGAGGCAGACCGAGTTTTTTACCGTAGTAATCAATCGCAGCACATCGTCCATAGTTGTTAGAGTAGATCGACGCATTTGCTTTGTCCTCTTCCGATAGCGTATTATAAACTTCAGCCACGCTATTGGCCTTTTCCTCCCATCCGAACATATCGGCGTAAAACTGCGGAAGTTCTGAGAGTTCCTTTCCTTCGGCAGAACTGGGTTCCATGCCGAGCTTTTTGGAATATGCGATATAATCCTCAACAGGAAGAACGGGAAGTACCAGGGGAATAAACAGGATTGTCGAAACACCCCAGAGCACAACTACGGCTCCGGCAAAATATTTAGCCCAGTTATGTTGCTGAATCAATCGTTCGAGCCATACACCACCCGCTGCCCACAACACGGAATACGCGGGAAGGAGATAGACGTCTTTGCTGGTCTTGTTAAAGATAAGAATAAGCAGCGGTACAAGGTAGAGGAACCCCAGGATGCGCCAACGTCTGAAGAAAGGCGAGAAAAACAGAGCAACGAGTCCGGGAAGCCAGATGAGGATAGCCACAGGGTTGTTCAACTCGAGCTGTCCCGCGAGGAAACTGATAATTGACAGTCCGGAGTACTTTTGTTCAGATGCATTCTTGATAAACTCAAGATGCGCCCAGTCGTGCTGGATATTCCAGAGAATATACGGCAGGAACAGGATGAATGCTATCGCACCGCTCACATAAGGCCATGGGGTAAAAAGCCACTTGCGTTCGCTGGTGAAAATCAGTCCCGCGAAAATTCCCACGCCCAGGAAGAGCACGCCGATCTTATTCATGAGACCAAGTCCGAGGACCACGCCCAACATAATCCAATACCTTCTTTGTTCTGTCTGGACGATGAGTACGACGAGATACGCTGCCAGCGTCCACGAGAAAATCTCAATGGAATTCATCGAATAGAACGATGACATCACAAAGTTTCCCAGGCTAAAGGTGAACAGACATGAGAAAAAGACTGCCCATCGGCCACCTCCCATGCGAATAGCCATCAGGCCAATAAGCCAGACAGTGAGGGCAGCGCACAACGCGGGAATAAGGCGAATCGAAAAGATCGAATCGCCGAACAAAAGCATATTTACTTTGAGAATGATAGCAGACAGTGGCGGATGATCGACGTAGCCAAATGCGGGTTTCACTGCACAAGCGACATAATACAGTTCATCGCGAAACAAGCCGTAGCCGCCATCGAAGTTCAGAACGGCATGAATCAGGAACTTGATGAGTGATAATGCCAGCGGAATTGCAAGCAGTGATGCATTTGGCTGACGTGAATGAGAAAGCGTTGATGCCATTTGAAAGGTGGGGCAATTTATGAAAATACACTGAACAGACGGGAGCCAGCGTGTAAAGGTTGCTCGATCGCGATTCTAAATTGATCTGAATGGCACTGTTTTTTGGCCCTCACCATGCAATCATTAAATCCATAGTTATGAAGCCCTCCTACACTTCAGAAATTCTTACCTACCAGCAGACCGAGGTCATCCAGGAGTTGGTAAATTGCGCATTAGCGTGTGAGGCATGCGCTTCTATGTGCCTCAAAGCCCCCGATGTTCAGCATATGGTCAGGTGCGCTGAGCTGGCGCGTGATTGCGCTGACACCTGCCTGCAGGCTTCCCGGCTGATTATGAGGCGATCTGAGGTTGCCGATCAGTATCTGGCAACCTGTGAAGAGATTTGCCGGCTTTGCGCTGAAGAATGCCGCCGTCATAAGGCAGACCACTGCGAAATCTGCGCAACCGCCTGCAACAGCTGCGCAGAAAGCTGCCGCAACTACTACAAGGCCTATAACTAGCCTGAGCCTGGGTATGACACACCTTAATTTGATTCCCGATGTCTGGGTGCCTCGGAGCGCGCAGTAGAATCGATGCGCGAAGACATTACCAGCCACATCAGATCCTGACTCTGACTCTTCGATCTGGCCTACGAAATATCGTATCATTTCATTGTCGGATCTGAGGCAGCTTTTGCTTTCTGTGCCTGTTTCCGGAACAATCAGGGATTAAATAAGGGGATTTGCGGGCGACAGGGGGCAGATGAAGTTACAAGCTAACGAAAATCTGACAATCCTGCACTCAGTCGCCCGGAGGCTGAAACCACTCCAAAGAACACTTCCGGAATCAGATTCAGCCAGCGGGGAATTTGCGTTATACCTCTTCCGCGGTATATCCGACTTTTTTCAGGGATTCTTTAATTTCTGAAGCGTTGGCACCTCCCTCCACGGTCAGCGTCCGCTGCGGCGAAGTCAAATCTACATTCCAACTTTCCACTCCCGGTAACTCATTCAGAACCGGCGTGACTTTCTCGACGCAACCGGTGCATTTGATGTTCGTCTTGAATTTCTTTTCCATAGTTTTCTCGTTTATCCAATTAACAACAAACATTCAACAAACGCTCCGTTTGCGGCTTACACAATCCCTTGGATTTCTTATAGTATTTATGAGGAAACGCGATCAATCACCCAAACCTAAATTTCATCCAGGGCTTTGCGGGTAGTAATTGTATCGCGGTTCTTCTTGAGTTCAGTCGGCGTCAGGCCCGTGATCTTTTTGAACTGCGATGAAAGGTGTGCTACGCTACTGTACCCCAGCTGATACGCAATCTGACTAAGATTCAACTCATCGTAAAACAACAGCTCCTTCGCACGTTCAATCTTTTGACGGATAATATACTGCTCAAGGGTGATGCCTTCCATCGAGGAAAACAAGTTGCTCAGGTAGTTGTATTCATAGTGTAATTCTTCCGAAAGCAGGATTGACCAATTGACTTTTGGAGCAGGAGCGGAACTGTGAATGACTGCGATGATTTTCTTCTTGATCGCCTCTACCAGTCTTCCCTTGCGGTCATCAATGCGCTCGAAGCCCAGTGGATTCAACGCATCGTCAATGGCTTTCAGATCATCTGAAGACAATGAGTCTTTATTGATCACCACCTCGCCAAGAGAAATATCGGATACCGGTAACTTGAGGTTCTCAAGTTGTTGTTGAACCACCATGATGCAGCGGTTGCACACCATGTTTTTCAGGTACAGTGTCGTCATAGCTTTATTGGGTCCTGTTTTTCTAACAATACAGCTGACTGAAGGTTCACCGGTGAGACGATGCTGCACGAAACTTATTGCTGGTCACCGTGGGAATCAATAGGCGCATCTGTACGGATGGCAGTCCCCTCCTTGTCGAACCGGAAGGTGTGCGTTGTATTCTCACGAACGATATGCACAATATATTGATCCGTGTCCTTGTCAAAGAAGATGTTCCCCTGTTCCCAACCGGCATAGGTGTCATTGGTATCCAGTTCATCCAGCATCGCGGGGGGCAGCTGATCCTCTCCTACCGGAATCCGGTCTTCCTTTAATTCAGGGTTGTCGGGTTCAACACGTTGCGTACCATACTGACCCTGCGGGCTGGCGGGCTCAGGCTGCTTCATGTTTGGAGACTCCTGCGCAAACAAGGTGCCCCACCCAAAAATCAAACCGACTAATACGAGGTTTTTCATAGCTTTTTCTGGTAGATGTTTCAATCTGATGCCAGCTCAAGTTAGGCATTCCGTCGGAATCAGTACCAAAAAAAGAAGGAGGTCATCCCTCCTTCTGCAATGGCTTTAATTAAGGAAGACGTTATATCCCCCTGTTTTCGGAAAGGCGATTTCGTTCTGTCTGAAGTTCGCGCGAAAGCTTGGTTTGTTTTTCCATCGCCTTGCGTTTGTATTCTTCGAATTCGGTGCTGAGGCTATTGAAAGCATCAGCCCTTTCTTTAAGCGAACTTTGGATGAGTTTGAGGCGACCGGACATTAGCAGAACTACCAGGATCAGTCCACCAAAGATCACCCCCACCGTCGTGATGAAGACGCTTTTGGCGAAGTTGATCCCAAGAACGTTGATATGCGTGCTGTCGTGGACAATTTCCTCCATGGACGCTTCCTTTTCTTTAAGGGTAGCCTGAGTTTCAGCCAATTCCTTCTTCAGATCCTGGATATTTTTATCTCTGGACGAGATCGCTGACTGTTTTGCTGCAACGGAGTCGCGAACAATGCGCCAGAATCCATCGAGCACGTTTTCACGGATAACTTTGTATTCGCGATAGTTTTGTGATTTTGATTTTAACACCTGGAACCGCTCATTCAGCGGGTAGTCACCTTCAAGTGCAGCATTCTCCTGTTGGCCGTGGGCCAGGGTAATCGAGAAGACAAACAGGAGGAGGGTAATACAGTTTCTCATAAAAGTCCGGTTGTACTGAAATTTATAAACATAAAAGAACATTCAACAAGTTTCAAGTGTGTGCATTTAAAGTTCCCAAATAGCCGTTTAACTCACAGCAGCTTCGCTACATGGAAAAAAGCAACCAGCGCATCAGATCAGATCCTTTTCAGGACGAGATCCATCTGATTAATTCCAATCATCTTATTAAAAAGTTCTTTCAGGTAATGGTATTCCTCTGAAGTAAACACCGTCTTGCTGATCGCCAGCATTGTGCTTACGGAAAGTACTTTCCCGTTTTTCTGAACCTGAAAGATATATCGCCCGCCGTTGTTCGGGAGTGCCACACCGACGCGCTCGGGAACTTCATCCAGTTCGATGCCATCGGGCAGTTCAACATTAATCATGACCGTCTCTTCGTAGGGTACGCCGAAGTCAACTGGATAAAGACGCTCCTGTGACTTAAACGGGTTCTGAACAATCTTATCAAACAAAAAAGGATTGAACAGAAACGCGCCCCCTTTAGGGATTGACAGCGGATCGAGTTCGATGCGTAACTTCTCCACGATAGGTTTTGAGTAGTCGTTGAGATTTTGAATCGTAACTTCTTCGACAGCGCCATGCCGCCATTTATTCTTGCGATCGGTTTTGTATTCATCGAGGTTGGAAAAGCCAAACACGCGGCTTCGCTTTTCTGCGGCCTTGTACCCCATGTAGGTCGTTTGAACCTCGCCTCCAACCGCGCCATCATCGGCGACTTTGAGATTTACAACAACAACCTGCCGCGCCTTGTCAGTGGGTTTGATATCGAACCAGTAAGATCCACTCTTGTTGAAGACACGACCCCGTCCGTTGAGACAACGCTCGGGCAAGGCGCCAAATGGCAAAAAGTCTTCCGTCGCATCCAGCAGATAGGATTTATCGCCGATATCGACCTTCGCGACGACATAGTTGAATTCCGACAACACAGGGAAAAGGTCAGTAGGCAGTCCGTTATCGCGTGTTGACAAGATCATCGGATCAGCCTCAAGGCCCTCGTGACGCAGCGCAGCGACAAGTGAGAGGTTTATGTCAGCGGAGTTTCCAACGCGTTTATCAAAAGCTTTTTTGATACCATCCTCTGAAAGAAATCTTTCCTGACCATCCCATTTATACCAGTTGCGGATAAATGCAAAAATCAGTTCAGCCTTCTTAAGTTGATCAGGCTCCGCTGCAACGGCTTTCTCAAGCTCATTCGAAACAACATCTTTTCCTTTTTTCAGTTGTATACCGAAACGATCGTGGTTCCGCATTTCCTGGTCTGCGTCTTTCCACTCCTTGGTAACGCGATCCTTGCGTCCGTCGAAGTAATCGATCTGTTTTAGTTCGAACCGTATCGCTGAGAGGAAGTTCTTTTTAGAAGTCATGTAATCCTCCTCAATAAATGCCGGGATATTTTCCATGCCCCACTTAAAGCGAACGCACTCTGATTCGCCAGTTCCGACTCTGAAACAGGAACGGATCAGTTCATCTTCCTGCTTTGTCAGCGAGAGGAATCCGCGAAGGCTGATATTATATCTGTAATTTGCGGGAATTGTTGCCCAGTATTCACTTGAGAGTTTAGGAATATCCGACTGAAACTCCCATGGACGGAAGTTCATCAGGTAAAACGGCGTCTGCAATTCATACTGGTATTCGATGACACTACCAACCTTGACATTCGGGATGGTGAATTTTTTCAAATCGCCGTATTTGTAATTCTCGGTGAAGATATCACGCGGATTTACGGAAGATTCGACCATGGATCCGTTTTGCATGGTATACGACGAGGCTTTAATGTCACGGATCACTTCAAATTTTCCGTTGTCGCGATATACCGGCAAAACGATGTCGGCCCTGTCGAGGCCCTGTGTTTTCAGGATTTTTATAACTACGTGGTATTTGAATATCAAAGCAACCTGGTCGTTGTTGCTGATATACGAATGTCCGCGCTCTCTCAGCACAAGGGCGACGGCGCTGGTGTCGCGGTCATACGAGTTGATCCCAAGGTCGCTGTAAGTTACCTGACCGAACTTGAACAAATCGTCCTGCGCGTTGACGCATACAGAACTGAGCAGAAGAAGGATAACGAGCCGGAATTTCATTTAACGTTAAATGGTGTGAAGTTACTAAAATCCTCACCGTATGACTATGTATTTTTATAGATACCTTACACGCATAAACATCCTGGTAAAATGCGTATTGGATTAATCTCGGATACCCATGGATTTCTCGATCCCAAAGTCTTCAACCACTTCAAAGAGTGCGATGAAATCTGGCATGCAGGTGATGTCGGTTCTACCGACGTCATCGAACAACTACGCGAATTCAGGCCATTGAAAGGCGTCTATGGCAACATCGATGATATCAGTATACAGAAAGTCTTCCCCGAAGACCTGAGATTTGACTGTGAAGGATTTAACATCTGGATCACCCACATCGGTGGTGCTCCGCCAAAATACAATCCGCGGGTCAGGAAAGAACTTTCAAAGGGTGCGCCTGACATTTTTATATGCGGTCATTCGCACATCCTGCGGGTGAAGCGCGATCCGGCATTCAACGACATGTTATATCTGAATCCTGGTGCTGCGGGAAATCATGGTTTTCATACGGTGAAGACTATCGTGCGGTTTACCCTTGAGCAAAAGACAATTCGCGACATGGAGGTTATCGAACTCGGAAAACGCGGGGCGTTATAGTCAGAATCTGAAGGTGAGCGCGAGACCACGATTTCGGCATGCGACAAAGACTTTTGCATTGTTCTGAAGTTCCAGGTGTCGGCGATATTTGCGCGCTCCTTTACGCCATAGCACTATGCCCGTCGCAGTCATCCCGGTACCGCTTACGAGCATGACCAGGCCAATAGCACCGGCAGGATCACCCTCCTCGTATGTTCCGTATGGCGTATTTGTTTGCGAATAATAAACATCGTCCGCTGTGCTTATCAGGGCGACACCGCCGACCATCAGGGCAGCTCCGGTAAAGGTGAGGATTTTGCCTGTTTTCTCCATCCTGACACCCGGACCCGTTGCAGGGGTGCCTGCATCCATGACAATTGTAGGCATGACGACAGGAGACTGCGTTTCAAGCCGCGCAGTTGCTACTTGAGCGTAAACAAAATTGTTTGCAACAAAAAAGGTTGCGATCCAGATGCAGACCGCGTTTATCAGCAGGTATTTCATACAACGGCTAAACCGACGTGCTAGACGTACTGGTTGAGCATCACCGGCATCACGAGCATCAGGATGTCTTCATCGGCATCTTTCTCAGCGGGCAGAATAACACCCGCCTTGTTAGGTGCAGACATCGTCAGACGGATCTTGTCGGAGTCGAGGTTGCTCAGCATTTCGATAAGGAACTTGGCATTGAACCCGATTTCAATATCCTCCCCTTCGTGTTCGCACGACAGGCGTTCATTCGCTTCGTTTGAGAAATCAAGGTCCTCCGCAGATATCTGAAGCTCACTTCCGGTGATTTTCAGGCGTACCTGGTGAGTTGTCTTATTCGCATAGATGGAAATCCGCTTCAGCGCACCGAGTAAGTCGCTGCGCTCAATGGTCATCTTGATATTGTTTACCGTCGGAATGACGTTCTCGTAATCAGGGAAACGTTCATCGATGAGACGGCAGATCATGCGGATGTTGCCGAATTTGAAGAATGCATTCGAAAGGTTGAAGTTCACAGTTACTTCGGTGTTTTCCGAAGGAAGTGTTGCTTTTAAGAGGTTGAGGGCTTTCCGCGGAATGATGATAGTGCTTCCATTGTCGCTCTTAACGTCTGATCGGCGATAGCGCACGAGACGGTGGCCATCAGTTGCTACGAACGTAGTGTTCTTGTCACCCAGGTTGACAAACACCCCTGTCATTGCAGGACGGAGTTCATCGTTGCTGGTTGCGAAGATGGTATTATTGACAGCGCGGGCGAGAACTTCGGTTGAGATTTCGGCGCTGAAGTCATTGCTGACATTCGGCACTTTCGGGAAATCCGTGGCGTTTTCACCTGAGAGTTTATATCGACCGTTGTCAGAGATAATCTCAATGCTATATGTAGACTCGTCTATTGAAAATGTCACCGGCTGCTCAGGAAGGTTTTTCAACGTATCCAGGAGGATGCGCGCAGGTACCGCAATGCTTCCTTTTTCTTTGGATTCTACCTGAATTTCGGTGATCATAGACGTCTGAAGGTCAGACGCTGTAACCGTAAGACTCCCTTTGTCGAGCTCAAACAGGAAATTTTCAAGAATCGGAACAACCGGATTTGTCGTGATTACTCCATTAATATTTGAGAGTTGCTTGAGCAAATAAGCCGAGTTTACGATGAATTTCATTTTCGCAAAGTAGTGGTTTGTAATTTATAGCAGCGGTAAATTTATAAAGAAAACGCAATAATAAAACGGGGCGGTTAAAGTGCAAAAAAAGGTGCAGATCCGCTACCGCTTTATGAAAAATTCTTTCGGTCGGAGCAGTGGAACTAGCTGCTGGCGTGGGAGAACCGCAAACATTCCGGTGTGGGTGACACCCACGAAATCCTGTCCATATTCAAATACCCGAAGAGAATAGATCCGGTTGCCGATATCGGTTATGGAATATTCGGCAAGTGGCTGTGATTGCCTGAGATTTTCGAGTTCGGGATTACTTTCCAGATATTCCGACGCCCTGAGCAGCGAAAGGTCGTCGAGGAACGTGTTCAGCCTGGCGGTATCGGCCTCAGCGACCCCGGCGATGACAGCCTGATTTCGCGCCATTTCAACGGTGAAGTTGCCCGCCGGATTACGGAAGGTCGTTTCCAGCTTGCGGAAGTTGGTCCAGTTGAAATCGAAGATCAGCTTTTCATGCCACTGAATCGCAGGCAATTCAAAGATTCCGGACACGTAGACGCGATAGCCGGGAATGACCATCAGATGGGGTTGGTCGTCTCCTTCCCGGAGGAAGTAAGCCTGCGTTTTTGCGGCGTTTCCGCCGGCGAAGAACCCTCCCACCTGGCTTTCATTATTAAATAAGAAAACGTGCACGCCTTTGTCTTTAAGCCATCCCGCCACAGAATCACGCATTGAGGTCGCCACGGGGCGCTTCGGCTCAGCCTGTTGCAACGTGGCAAACAGTACCTCGACAAGCCCGCGGTCGGCCGCAAATTCCTCGTTTATGCGCCAGCGATTGTTGTCATAATGTAACGTCAGCTCTCCGCCGGCAGATTTCATTACTATGCGGTTTACCTCCCGCAGGTTGAAATCGCGATAATAGTCCGGGGAAACATTAAAGCGGGATCGCCCCGGCGTAAGTGCTACAGCAGCAACGATACCCGTCAGAAGTACCAGAAAAATGATGATTTGGCGTTTGTTACGTGATTCCTGCATATCAGAAACTGGCATATCTGCGTTTTCGGATAAATGACCGCACCACGCCAAAGGCAATCAAAACGACCAACGGGAGGCTGACGTTTACTATTTGCCAGAATGTTTTTTCGTCCTGGATACGCTGACGGTCAAGGGGTCGTATTTTGATTTGCTTGTTCCGGGTCTGAATCAGCCCGGCCTCATCCGTCAGGAAGGCGAGCGTATTCATAAGGAAGTCGCGGTTTGCAAACGTATAATTTGAGAACGGGTCGAATCCGAGCTCCTGGGGCTGTCCGGATCGTGGATTGATTTCATTTCGGGCGATATCGCCGTCAGCAATCACGACAATCCGCGAAAAATCGCCCTCGGGGCGAAATCCTGCAGGATCCGCACCTTCGGGAAGAAATCTGTTTTTATACAGGGACGTAAACTTCCCTTCCAGCAGATACCCGATCGGGACAGCCGACTTGTCAAACTGCGCCGCCGACATGCTGCGAAGTTTGTCGACCGAGATATTGACCGGTGCACCTACAGTCCGCGAATATTTTGACGTCACCAGCAGCGGCGTCTTTTTCACTCCTTCCGCTTTCACCGTGTCAATGCTGCTGGCAAATCGCGTGATCACTGCGTCAAGATTTCTCGTGATCGGATGTTCCGGATAGCTGCTGATCAAGGGGAAAAAAGGCCAGTCGATCAGTTGCATCTGAGGCTTTCCGCCAACCTGCCCTGTTACGATAGGATACAATGCAGCATTCTGATCCTGGACCAGATCAAGGTTAACACGCGCTCCATAACGGAAAAGCTGATCGTCGAGGTTATGTCTATACGGAAACGCAAAGTAATCCTCCCTTGACGCGCTGTCCATACTCGCCTCAAGCTTGTCGATGAGGAACATCACTTTTCCTCCGCGCATGATAAACTGGTCAAGCCTGTATTTTTCGAGCGGTGAGTACTCGTATTTTGGTTTCGCCACAATGAGCACGTCGTATCGCGACAAGTCGCTTTTCCGTGATAAGTCTACGCGGAATACGTCATAAAACTCCAGCACCTGATTGTTGAACGCAGCGATTTCAAGGCTATCGAGTTCGCCGTGGCCATCGACAAATCCGATTTGTTTTCTGTCGGTATTGACCAGCTTGTGAATTGCGTTGGCAAGTTCGAATTCAACGCCTTCGATCGATTGGTTGATGATTTCTTCCGACGATGCAGCCTTGTTGCCCTTTAGCAGCATGACGCCAGTTTCGAAACCGCCATAGCTGATTATTGCTCCGGGGAAGATAATTTTTTCAACGCGTTGGCCATCCTTCTTGTCGACCACATTGGTAGGTTGGATTCCGCGTGCGGCGAGGTCGGCCATAAATTCGTTGCGGGCTTTTTGGCCCATTGCCGTTGCCGGATCTGTGAACGCATAGCGCACCCGTTTTCCTGAATGAATACTGAATTCTTCCAGCGTTTCTTCAATGCTCTTGCGGAAGCGTCTGAATCCGGCGTTGAGCTCACCGCCAAGGTACACTTCGACGTACACCTCTTCGTCGAGGTTTTCAAGCAAGGCGATGGTCTGATCCTTGATCGTATAACGCTTTTCTTCCGTGAGGTCAATCCGAAAGGAAAACAGATTGGCGATGATATTCAGCAACACCGCCAGGAGGATCATGTTTACGATCCAGAGCACGTCGCCAAATCTTCTGCTCTTCCAGTTTACCATTGGCGGATACTGAGGTTTAGTTTGGTGAGTGAGAGCATGACCAGAATGACGGTTCCGAAGAATATGACATCGCGGCTGTCGATGAGACCTCTTCCGAGTGATTGATAGTGTTCAACGAGGCCGAGTTGCTTGATGAGCAACGCATTCGCTGACCACACATTGAGCGCAGACAGTGATTCAAAACCTGAAAACAGGATGAAGCACAGGAAAGCTGCGATGATAAAAGCGACGATCTGATTCCGCGTAAGGGAAGATGCAAGGATTCCGACTGCGCAGAATACCGCGCCGAGGAGTACCAGGCCGATATAGGAACCGATTACACCGGGAGTATCAATGTTGCCAGGCGAGGCGCCGAGTTTATAAACCGACACGTAGTAAATGATCGTCGGCAACAGCGCACAACATACAAGCAGGAAACACGCGAGGAACTTGCCGAGGATAATATCCCAGTCGGATAGAGGTTTTGTTATAAGAAGTTCAATGGTTCCTGCTTTCTTCTCTTCCGCGAAGCTTCGCATAGTGATTGCCGGAATAAGGAAGATTAGCACATAAGGTCCGAGCCTGAACAGTGTTTCCATGTCCGCATATCCATACTCGAGCACCGACGTTTCCGGGAATACCCACATAAGCAACCCCATGGCGATCAGAAACACACCTATGACCACATAGGCAATGAGTGAATTCAAAAAACTGTTAAACTCTTTTGAAAGGACCTGGATCATGCTTTTTTCGAACGCTGCAAAAGTAAGGTTAAATTTTCTAATGCTGAACGGGGTTTTGCGACGTCAGGATCTGGAAGATATCCTCCAGTTTGCTTTCCTCTTGTCGAAGCCCGACCAGCGAAAGGTTGTTGTCAGCAGCGAACCTGAAGACTTCAGGGCGAATGTCGGCGCCCGGTGCAGTTCCTAGGCGATAGGTAAATGCTTTTACCTCGTTGACAGACACAACGCCCGGGATACCTGACAAAAGCGTGGTCGCGACTTCATTTTCGAATTCGACGATCACAAATTTTTGATCCACAGCCCCTTTGAGCAGATTATCCACCTGATCATCGGCCACGATATTGCCGCGGTTGATCACGACCACGCGGTTGCATAACGCCTGGACTTCCTGCATGATATGCGTCGAGAAGATCACGGTCTTGTTTCGGCTGATTTCACGGATGAGCTTGCGGATTTCGAGCAGCTGATTCGGGTCAAGGCCTGACGTTGGTTCATCGAGGATCAACACCTGCGGATCGTGAATCAGCGCTTGCGCCAACCCCACCCGTTGCCGATATCCTTTGGACAGTGCTTCTATGCGCTTGTTCTGTTCACGGGTGAGGCCACACAGCTCGACCATTTCGCCTACGCGTTTCCTCAGGGCGGAGCCCCCCAGGCCGTAGAGTTTACCGATAAACGACAGATATTCGTGCACATAGAGGTCGAGATACAGCGGGTTGTGCTCCGGCAGATATCCGGTGATTTTTTTGATTTCCTTCGGATGCTCTAAGACGTCGAATCCACCGACTTTAACCACACCCGATGTCGGAGGTAAGAAACAGGTCGCAATTTTCATCGTTGTCGACTTCCCGGCGCCGTTTGGCCCCAGAAAACCGACAATTTCTCCCGTTTCCACAGAGAATGAGATTTCGTTCAGCGCCTTCTGCTTGCCGTATACTTTGCTTAAATGCTGTATCTGGAGGGACATTTTCCGCCTTATTTTGCGTAAAGTTTAAAGATTTCACTCAATAACATGCAGTTATTGCACAAAAGTTGTTACCAGTGAATGTTAAAGAATATTAAAGACGTTGATGTTAAGACCCGATTTTTACAAATTCGCAGTTATAATTCAAGTTATGCGACCTTTCCTACTATTTTTTTGTCTCTTTTCGTGTGTTTCACTTTTCGCCCAGCAGGGGTATGACATTCAGTTCCGCGTTGACGGATGGAAAGATACAACGGCCTACCTGGGACATTATTATTGGGAAAGCACCTACATCAAGGACACCGCGAAAGTTTCCGGCAACGGTGAGTTTCGATTTAGCGGTTCGAAACCTCTGCCTCCGGGCATGTACTTCCTGGTGCTCGACAAGACCAAAATTTTTGACATCGTCATAGGAGAGGCGCAGCGTTTTCGGATGGAAACCAACGCAACTGATTACGTGAAGAACATGAAGGTAACAGGTGACCCTGACAATAGCCTGTTCTTCAATCAGATGAACTTCAATATGGAGCGGCACATGGAAGCTGAGCCATTTATAAAAATTCTCAGAGACAGCACTGCATCAGAAGCGAGTAAGGCAACGGCGCGGGAAGAATTTTCCCGGATCAATGAAAAGGTGCTGGCCTACCAGCAGGAGCTTATCGACAAGAATCCGAAGACAGTCACAGCCTTACTTCTGAAATCAAGTCAGCCTGTTAAGGTACCCGATCCGCCAAAGAAGGCCGATGGCACCATAGATTCAACGTTTCAACTGCGCTGGTATCGCGCGCACTTCTTTGATAACATCGATCTTTCGAACGAGGCGATCGTACGGATGCCCCGCCCAGTGCTGAAGGAAAAGATCAACGAATATCTCGACAAGCTTTTTGCTCCGCAGGCCGACACGCTTGCAAAGGCCATCGACGACGTTATGAAGCTTGCGAAGAAGAACCAGGAATCGTACAAGTATGCCACGTGGATCGCGCTGGTCAAGTATCAGCAGCCGGAAATCATGGGGCTTGACGCGGTTTACGTGCACGTATTCGATAAATACTTCGGAAGCGGTGAGATGGACTTCTGGATCAGCGACAAGACGAAACAGACGCTCAAAGAGCACGCGGATCGTCTGCGCAAGAGCCTCATCGGCAAGACCGGGCCCAACCTGATCATGCAGGACCAGAACTTCAAAGCCCGCGAGTTGTATTCCATCAAGAATCGGTATACCATTCTATACATTTTCGATCCTGACTGCGGGCATTGTAAGGTGGAAACGCCGAAGCTGGTGGACTTCTATAACAAGAATAAGGCGCGTTTTGACGTCGAGGTTTTTGCAGTAAGTGCAGACACCTCAATGGCCAAAATGAGGGACTACATCAAGACCATGAAGATGACATTCCCGGTGGTCAACGGTCCGCGTACATACGTCGGCCCTTACCAGGATCATTACGATGCGTCGACGACGCCGTCGCTGTTTATTCTGGACAGCCGCAAGAAGATAATCGCAAAAAAAATTCCCGCCGAGAAGCTGGAAGATTTCTTTATACAGTACGAAAAGTTCCAGAAGACACAGGCCTCCGGAAAGCCGAAAACGGGCACTCCATAGGTCATCGTCGGACACCCTCTCGTTCACATTCGGACACCCAGAACGGCCTGGCGGGGTAAAAAGCCACTTTACGGTTTTGGTAAAGCTTTTGTAACTTTTCCGGGGAAATTGAGTCTAATAGATGCAACTATTTGTCAGAAAAGTCAATCAATAGTAAAGATCACTGACAAGTAGCTTTCAAACCACCCAAAAGTTATGGCATTTCTTGAAAAGATATTTGGAAAGAAGAAACCTCAGTTGAAAGCACGCTGCCCGATCACGAAGGAGCCGATTGAAAACGGCTACGGATACTTGTTGACAACGGCGCAGGTCATCACGTCGAGGAAGTACTGGGATATGGTTATGACGGAGCCAGAAACCATGTCTTACACGTTGTCCCATTTTCAGAATCAGCCTTCAGGAACTCAGATGAGATCGATGATTTTTGAAAAATACAGCACGGTGTCGAAGCCGTGGATGGTTTCCGATTCATGTATTAACCTTTTCGAAGGTGTTGACCGAAAGGAAGCGCGGGAAAACGCCCGCAAGTGGTGGGAAAACAACGGCGAGTACGAACCCCAGAACAGTGGTCCGGCAGCCGATGCGCTTGATTCGTCAAGCTTCATGAGCTGGAAAGAATACGCCATCCAGGAAGCCGGACGTTCACGCGTTAAGAAATAAAGTACTAATTGTTATACAGGTTGAGAGGCTGCTCCATCCAGGGGCAGCCTTTTTCTATGTCAATTGTTTCTGTCGATAGTAAACTGAACCAGTTGGACAAGGGATTCTTTGTATTGGGAATCCGGGAATTGATGAAGCATCGCCAACGCCTCCTGATGGTATTTTTCCATTGCTTTCTGCGCATAATCGATCCCCCCGGAAGCCTTTACGAACGCGATAACCTCCTTCACCTTGCGCGGGTTGGAACTTTCGTTCTTAACGATACTGAGGATTATACGCTTCTCCACCCAACCTGCGTTCGACAGCGCATAGATCAGCGGAAGCGTCATTTTTTTCTCTTTGATATCGATTCCCAGGGGTTTTCCGATTTCTTCTTCTCCATAGTCGAAAAGGTCATCCTTGATCTGGAAAGCCGTGCCTATGTGTTCCCCGAACTTATGCATAACCCTGACTTGTTCGGGGGTCGCGCCCGATGAGCTTGCTCCCACAGCACAGCACGACGCGATCAGCGATGCAGTCTTGCGGCGAATGATTTCAAAGTAAACATCTTCGGTGATATCGAGACGGCGTGACTTCTCGAGTTGCAACAGCTCGCCTTCACTCATGTCTTTTACGGCCTCGGTGACGATGCTGAGAATGTCGAAGTCCTTGTTTTCGACGGAAAGGATCATCCCCCGCGACAGAAGGAAGTCGCCGACGAGCACAGCCACCTTGTTTTTCCAGAGGGCATTTACAGAAAAAAAGCCTCGGCGGTAGTTGGCTTCATCGACCACGTCGTCGTGAACGAGGGTGGCCGTATGAAGAAGTTCGATAAGGGAAGCCCCCCTGAACGTTGATTCACGGATTTCGCCACATGTCCCGGCGCTGAGAAATACGAACATAGGGCGCATCTGCTTCCCCTTCCGTTTGACGATATAGCTCATTATTTTGTCGAGCAACAGCACCTTGGTTTTCACCGAAGCGCGAAACTTTTGCTCAAACTGCTCCATTTCCCGAGCAATGGGGGCTTTGATATCGTCCAGGCGGAGTGACATGAAGGCGCAATATTACACATACTAGTTCAATCCTCAATGTCCTGTATCGCGCTTTTGGGCGGTTCCGGTAATGCTTAGTTTATCTGGTGAAGGGCGCATTATATAGACAAATTTTCTTTACTTGTACCTGGGCATCTGCCATTTAAGCAACATTTCCCGACCCAGCTGCATTCGTTATGGAACATAAGATACCCCGCAATCCTATTCTAGAATTGATTTCCTATAACCGGGATAGTTTTGACCGCATTGACAACACCACGCCGGAAAACATTTTTGCGGGACTGCATGATGACCGGGTGAACTGGATCAATGTTGACGGGCTCTTTTATCACGACATCATCGAAAAGATCCAGCAATATTTCAATCTGCACAGTTTGCTGATTGATGATGTATTGAGTGATCAGCGTCCAAAAGCCGAAGAGTTTGACGACTACCTGTTCCTCACATTAAAGATGTTGTATCGGATCGAAGGAAGTCATTTCGACTATGAGCAGATCAGTTTTGTGTTGGGTCACAACTTTCTGATCTCCTTCCAGGAAAAAGAAGGCGACTTGTTCGACGGTTTTCGGGAGCGAATTCGTCTTGATCAGGGCCGTGTAAGAAAACGCCAGGCAGATTATCTGCTGTACCGGCTGATAGACATAATCGTTGACAGCTACTACAATGTTCTCGACAAGATCGGGGATATCATTGAAGAGATGGAGGAAAACGTTTATGAAGGACCGTCGGGTAGTGAATTTCATACGATCCAGCGATTAAAGAAGGAGTTGATTTTTCTCCGGAGGGCTTTGTATCCGCTACGGGATGCGCTAAGCAAGCTGGTGAAGGATGAAACAGGATTTGTGAACGATGAAAACACCCGGTTTTTCGCCGACGTTTATGATCACGTTGTTCACCTTATCGATACGGTTGATACGTATAAGGATCTGACCTCAGGGTTGCTCGACGTTTACATGAACGCCATGAATAACCGGCTCAACGAGGTGATCAAAGTGCTGACCATTATTTCAACTATATTCATTCCGCTCACATTTATTGTAGGTGTCTATGGAATGAACTTTAGGTTCATGCCGGAACTAAACTGGACATACGGGTATTATGTGGTGTGGGGAATTATGATTGCGATTACTATCGGGATGCTCGGTTTCTTTCGCTACAAGAAGTGGATCTGAGTCAAGATTCTATTATTTCGTGAAAAACCTTACTTATCCCCAAAGCCGACGCCTTCAGATCCGAAAAAAATGTCCCACCAGATAACTTTGTCGGACTGGTCTCTATATTTATAGTTAATCCAACTTGGTCTGAATGGTTTTAGCGATTTTGTTGCTGCTTACGGGGTTTGTGATTTTGGTGAAGGGTGCTGATTTTCTGGTACTCGGCTCGTCATCAATAGCTAAGCGATATAATGTTTCAAGTCTGGCGATTGGCTTGACCGTTGTGGCATTTGGCACCTCCACACCCGAGCTTATTGTCAGTATGCTTTCAGCGGTTAATGGACGGAATGATGCATCATTCGGCAATGTTTTCGGAAGCACCAATTTCAACACTTACCTGATTCTTGGTACCGCCGGGTTAATATACCCATTGGTCGTACAACGCAATACTATCAAATACGAAGTTCCTCTTTCCTTCTTTGCGGCGCTCCTGGTTTTTGTATTGGTGAACGATGTGCAGATATGGGGTTCGGCCTCAAATGAATTATCGCGCTTCGATGCGGCACTGCTGCTCCTCACGTTTCTGTTGTTTATGTACTACATCACTCAAATGATGAAGCGCGGCGCCCACATGGAGGAATCAACTATCCGCCTTTTTACACTTCCAATATCAATTGGTTTGTCCTTATTAGGGCTGGTCATGCTTGTTGGAGGAGGGACGCTCGTAGTTGAAAATGCAGTGGCCATTGCCGAGCACTATAAATTATCCGAAAAACTTATCGGGATCACGATACTGGCTGCAGGCACCTCTCTTCCTGAACTGGCGACATCGGCAGTTGCAGCGTATCGAAAGAATACGGATATCGCTATCGGGAATGTAATTGGCTCGAATATTTTCAACCTCACGGTAGTGCTGGGGATAACTGGAGTAATACACCCCATTCCCTATAATTCTTCCATGAACATCGATATCGTTGTTATGGGCGTCGGCGCGATCGTGCTGATGATCTTTATGTTCACTATTAACCAACGAAAACTTGATCGCTGGGAAGCATTTCTGTTGTTCGCAGGCTACATTACGTACGTCGTTTATCAGATTTTCCACGACCAGCCGCTGAGTCAGGTTTAGGCAGCCTTCAGACAATAAAAAAAGGTGCAGCTGTCGCGGCACCTTTCCTGTGTTGCAAATTCAACAATGCTAGATTTTTTTCTCGAGCTCGTCTATCCGTGTTTGAGCTTCCGCTTTCCCGAGAGATAAAGACTTTTTATACAGTTCGATTGCTTCGCGAAGCGTTTCTTTCTTTTTGCGGGGAGCGAGTTTGGTGCGATTTGCAGCTTCTTCCACCGCCTGAGCACGTGCGTAATAAGCATCGGCTTCGCTCATCTTGCTTTGAATCATCAGTTCCTGAATGCGTGCTTCGATAAGAGCAAGCTCCTGAGATTTTGATTCGATTTCCTGCTGCTTTTCGATAAGCTCAGCTTCCTGCATGCCAACGGTTGAAATGAGGTTTTCGTTTTCATTCCGGTAGCGTTCTACCTGTTCCTGCAGTTCGGCAATCGTCTTGGTTTTTTCT
>JAEZGH010000229.1 GCA_023417065.1 Bacteroidota bacterium | reverse complement strand
AGATTGTTATTTGCGGCTTTTGCGTTTGCATGGGGCATTACCATCATCGTTTACATCGTCATGTGGATTGTCGTTCCGGGTTCTTATGACTTGTCGGAGCCGGAGACCACGAAAAAGATGTTCCGCGCCCCTGAAAGCAAAGTATTAGGTGGCGTTAGCGGAGGCGTTGCGTCTTATCTGCACATCGATATCCTCGCCGTCAGAATCATCTTTGTTTTGCTTGCCTTCGCAGGATTCTTTGGCGTTTTTCTTTACATCATTCTGTGGGTAATTCTGCCAGAAGCGCGAACGCTGACTGACCGGATGCAAATGCAGGACGAACCGGTAACACTATCGAATATTGAAAGCTCTTTAAAAAAAAACCAGGAAACGCAGGGGGCAGCTTCTGAAGAGAGTGATCTGACGAAAATACTGCTGTTTCCGTTCAGGCTCATAGGCACCTTGCTGCAGGCGCTGGCGCGCGTGATCGGCCCGCTGGCAGAAGCTGTGCGTGTACTGGTTGGGCTGTTTATCGTCGGAACAGGTCTGACCTTTCTTATCTCGCTTCTGGTAACTGGTGGAATCAGCCTCGGATTATTCTCCGCGACGATAGTTGATGTTCCCTGGGGCCGGAACTACAACGAAATGACATTCCCTGTCGATGCTTTTATGAGGGCTTTTCCTGGCTGGACCGTCATCGCGGGCTTTCTCGCAATGCTCATCCCCACCCTGGTAATCATCCTGCTTGGAATCTCTGTTATCGCGCGCCGAATGGTCTTTAACGCAGCTGTAGGTTGGTCGATGTTTGCGATCTTTCTTGTCTGCGTCGGATTGCTGTCAGTCGGGATTCCGAAGATCGTCTTTGCCTTCAATCAGCCGGGCGAACACATCGTTGAAACCAAATACTCCCCGACTGGAAAAACTGCCGTATTGAAGATTCATGAAGTCGGTCTCGACAACTATGATGCGACGTCACTGGTATTAAGAGGGCATTCCGATAAGCAGTTTAAACTCGTGCAGAACTTCAAGGCGCAGGGAACGACCAAAGCACAGGCGATCGAAAATGCTCAAATGGTAGACTACCATGTTAGCGTTGAGGATTCGGTCTTCACGTTCGACAGCAATGTCAGATTCAAACCCGACGCCATCTTCCGCGCACAGGAGCTGGACATGGTCCTTTACATTCCGTATAACTATCCCTTCATACTGGATCGCTCATCAAGTGACTTCATCGATCAGTATGTGGACTACAATTATCGCGACGGGTATACATGGCAAATGACCGAAGACGGCATGGAGTGCATCGACTGTCCGAAACCTACAGAGGAAGAACTTGCCTGGGAAGATCTGCGCGATTTTGATCAGCTCGATATTCACGGAATTTTCGACGTGAGAATCCACCGCGGGGATGCGTTCTCTGTCGAGCTAAAGGGGCCGGAATCTGAAAAGAAGAAATACAACATCTACCGGACCGGAAAAACGCTGGTTATCGATTTCGAAGGAAAGAAACGGTTTGACTGGAACTGGAAAAAGGAAAAAGTCCTGAATGACAAAGTGTATATCTCTGTAACGATGCCTGAGGTTGGCGAGATAAAAGCAACGGGTTTCGGCTCGATCGACTTCGACGAGATCGCGGGTGATGAAATAGAATTTTCCCTCCGTGGCCCGATTAAGGTGAAAGGGAAACTGAATGCAGATCATGTGCGCATAGATCTCGCCGCCAAATCGGAACTGGAGCTTGAAGGACGCGCCCAACGAATGTCTGCCGACCTCGAATTTGCGTCGCACCTCAACACCTATGACTTCGAGGTGCAGGATGCGGTGATTGAATTACGCGGTGCGTCCACTGCCAAAGTCAACGTCGCCCGGACATTGGAAATTGAAGAGGGGATGGCGTCAGATATTGACTATCGTGGGAATCCTGAAGTGATCCGTCGCCGTTAATAATGAGACTTAAACCCTGTTACTTATGATAATTTTCTTCCTGGTATTATTGGCCTTGATTGTGAAGATTATTCTCTAGATGATCTTCTTTAGTCGCTCAACCATTTCGAATACTGCAGGACACACCAAGGTATTCCTGTGAGTCAGCTCCATTATCTGCACCACCTTCTTTCTGTCGGTGTGGGGATATTCGCGGCAGGCCTTGGGTCTGTCGTCGTAAACAACGCAATAGTTATCGGCATCGAGGAAGGGACACGGCGAAGAACGCAAAACGTAATCGTTGTCTTCATCGATCCGGAGGTACTTTTCAATGAACTCGGCTGGCCGGATGCGTAACGCACGTGCCAGGCGTTCTATGTCATTATTGTAAAATATCGGGCTTGTAGTCTTGCAGCAGTTGGCACATTCGAGGCAATCAAACGTCTCGAAAACTTCGTGATGCGTTTGATGAAATGCGTCATCGACACGGCGGGGATCCTTCTTCTTCAGACCTTGCAGGAATTTCTTGTTCTCTGCGCTTTTGTTCCCAGCCAGATTCTTAAAGTTTTCAGGAATCACGGAGATAGATTAATCGTGGCGCGAAGTTACCATAATCCCGGTTAACTTCAGGTGGCCCGGGTAAGTTCCCGCGGACGTGGAATTTAGGCCAGAACAGGCTTGTAATGATCGATAAGCTCTTCCACGAGCTGGACCATCATCTCCTTTACAGATTCCGGTGATTCGATTTCAACTTTATCGCCATACATCAGCAACCATCGCGTCAGACCCTTGAGATAGCAGGTGAGGAAGGTCATTTTTATCCGGCCATCGTGTTCTTCTTCCGAAACAAACCCGTAACCATATTTTGTATTCCCGATATAGCGCGCAGCACTCTTTTCAAACAATACCACAACTTTGGACATTTCCTTGTTGGACAGCACAACCGTTGCCAGGTATTCTTTCAATGTATAGAGGTTTCTCGGATCAAACTTCTGCCCCGTGCTGCGAAGCTCCTTTATTCTGTCGGCACGAAAGTCGCGATAGCCGCCGCGAAGCCGGCACCACGCGATCATGTGCCAGGCAGCACCATAGTAGAAAAGCCCTATTGGCTCAACTTCACGCGCCGTAAGCTGATCATTGTAACCCGAGAAGTAGTCCATAGACAACACTTCTTTTGCTACCACGGCGTTTTGGATATCGGTAAGAAAGCGATCGGGGAACGGGCCTTCTGGCTTTGGCTGGTGCCACACCTCAACGTGTTGCTGGAGACTCTCAAGGTGATCTTTTTCACGCTCATTGAGCACCGCGCGGATTTTGTTAAGTGCGGACGCAAATTCATCACGCACCGACTTGTCGGTCATCTTCTCCACCAGCTTCGCGGCGACCATCATCGCGCTGGCTTCCGATTGCGTGAACATAACCGGGGGAAGGTGGTAACCATCAACAATGAAATAGCCTTTTCCGGCTTCAGAGCCTATGGGAACTCCAGCTTCCATCAGCGCTCTCACATCGCGGTAGACCGTCCGCAGACTGATCTCAAAACGCTCCGCAATTTCTTCTGCGCGCACCACTCGCTTGGTCTGAAGCTGAATGAGTATCGCGGAAAGCCGGTCAATTCTGTTCATGGCTCGTAAACGTAGTAAAAAATAAAGATACGATTTATCCAAAGACGGGGAAACGCCAGAACAGAAGACCAGCAAATTATGGCGTTTCTCTACGTAATGAACCGTTAATCAATCAGTGAAATCGGGAAATCATTTCCAGTCATGTATCCGGTTGGATATTGAGATTTTCCTCCGAATTTTTTGGTCAGCTCGGGAACGCGTTCCTCCATATAAGATTTCAGTTCGTTCACCGTAATCTTCTTGTCACCGGTATCAGCCTTTCCTTCCAATGCCTCAAGCAATGCATAGGTGAACACCCCGTGTTTCAATTCCTCGAACTCGGTAGCGAATTGCTTTGTACCACTGGATGCGATCATTACCACGCCTGAGCTTCGCGCAAGCTGAATAATCGCCTTCTCATCGGTTGCAGCACCGCGCACACTCATGCTTTTGACGGCTCCCCCTGAATGACATGCGTCCATCAGAATTACTTGCTTCTGACTTTTCACCTCCGTTAACAGCTGACGTAGTTCTGAAGCGGATATTCCTTTCCTGACTAGTTGGTCGCGATCGCCATACAGCTTAGTGACATTTGATGGAACGAGGTAGTACTCATCATCGTTATCTTCATCCAGCGTACCGTGGCCGGCGTAGTAGAACAAAAACAAGTCCTCCGGCTTTGCATACGACGCGAGCGTTTTGAAGGCCATCATGATATTTTCACGGGTGGCGTCTTCATTGTAGATTTCTATCTTATTGATGTTCTTAAAAAGTTTTTTTGAACGTTCATTGAGCGCGCTGACAAACGACTGCGCATCGGGCTGGGCATAATTCAGATTGTAGCCCTCGTTTTGATATTTGTTGATCCCAATTGCGAGCACATGTAGCGTAGACGTTACCAGAATCTCGCCTTTATATTCTACGGTGAGGATATCAGGCCGGGATTCGATCTTTTGGAAGTTCACAACCACCACCTTGAATTCATTTATCTCGTTCACCATTTCCACTTCATAGGTGCGTACTACCTTGTCTCCTTCACCTTTGGTTTTGATATCACGGTCGGTGATAATCAGCTTATCGTTTTGGTAGATATTAACTTCCTTGATTCCGCCGCCTCCATCATACACTTCCACCACCAGGGGCAGATGACGCGCCTGAGTAAAAATCTTTCCTTTTTCAAATCGCAAAAGATCCGTGGATCTGCTTATGATACGTGTATCAAAAAAGCCGGCAGGGGGACGATGGAGTTTACTCAGGTCGAAAATTCTTTCACCCTTTTCCCGCAATATCTCCTCAACGCGCCGCCCTTCGCGAATGCTTCGGGCAACCTCCTGAGGTCGGAAAAGAATTTCAAAAAACTGCTCAGCCGCGTAGTAATCCGCAAGTTTGGTAATGCCGCGGTTAATATGCCATCCAAAGTACTGGCTTCCATCTGACGAACAACCAAAGTATCCATGCGGAGTCCAGCAGACCCATTCTCCATCTTCCGCAAGGAATAGCGTTGCAAAAGGGAGGACTACTTCTGAAAGGTTTCGATAAACTTCTTCGATGTTCCGATATGCCTTGGCGCCATCATTTTTCAAAAAAGCAATCACATCCTGCCATGCTTTTCGCGTAGGCAGATACGTTAACGAATCCACGGGGAGGGATGAGAAGAATTGTGCCCACTCTTCGCCATCAAATATTTCGCGCAGAGACGGAGCGTTGCCCGAATCGGCAAGCCTCCAGAGAATTATCGTCTGATCTTCACCTCCCGACGCAAGATATTGACCATCGTTCGTGACGGCTAATGTTCGAACGGCTCCAAAGTGTCCGACAAACTCCTTCAGGGGCAATCCGTTTTTGTCAAACATCTTGAGCGAAAAGTCACTGGCGACGACAGTATTTCCATCTGCCAGAACTTTGTAGTCAAGTATTCTTCCATCAATATTGGGGTCCGTCTTTATTGGTTTCCCCTTGCCTATTGATAGCGTATTTTCATTCGCGAGCGACGCCAGATTCGCCTTCTTAACTCCTGGGATCGCTCCTGTTACATTATGACTCAGTGTGAGATTAGCAAAGTCAAATTTGGCGTGCACTTTGTTTCCTGAAGCTCGCTCCGGGTGCTGACTAACAAACAATTCCAATCCTTCACCAAAAGCAATTTGTTGAATGGCATTGCCCATACCCTTGATTTTTCGCACAGCCATACCGTTGATCGGATTCCAAAGCAGAATTTCATTGTTCACGCCTCCGGCGGATGCCACAACATAGTTCGTAAGGGAAGGCGCAAACGCCGCGCAGAAAACCGTATTATCATGCCCGTTGAAGTCAGCGAATTTATTGCCCGACGGGACAGACCAGCTCATGCCTCTCCCCAGAACATTCAATCCCACGAGAATTTTCGAATCGGAGGAGAAAGCCATCGCATACACGGCATCAGTGAGGGGACCAAAGTCCTTCAGCAACGCACCATCCGACTTCCATAGTAACAGCTCATTATCAAG
>JAEZGH010000228.1 GCA_023417065.1 Bacteroidota bacterium | reverse complement strand
GAAATCAGCAATGGTCCTGGACAGGACGTCGACAGGACCTGGACCGCGCCTCGTATATACGGTTGACTTGAAGTCATATTAAAGCAAGGCGATCTCATACAGAAGCCTATTTTATGCATTACTTATGTTTTATCTATGCTTTGCGTATGCTTTACCTATGAGGCACCCCCGAAGTCGTTGCGAAGACACTTCGGATGTCTTCAGAGGATTGAAGTATCAGGATGTTGACTCCGCAGCCGGATGATAGCGTGCAAAATTTAGTAATCAGCGATCAGAAACGCAACAAACCAGGGGCGTGGGCGAGATATTGAAACGTTTGACAGACACCTAACAACCAGGCCTCTGGCAACAGGCAATGAGAATTCCGCGAGCGCCAGCCCCGGAAAGAACTACTCCGCAACACAAACTCGAATCCGGAAATCACAAGCAAAAAGAAAGAGGCTGCCCTATTTAGGCAGCCTCTTTTCAAATCTATTGGATACACTAGTTATTCCGCGGGCACGAATACCCAGGTCCAACCTGAATCACATCCTGCATCCGGGATATACAATATCAGCTTTTCTGCAGATAATTCGACAATTTCAAACTCGGCGAATGTAGAATTTGATAACGCACATCCATTTACATCGGGTGTCCCCTCAGCACCGAGAATATTAAGGCCGCCACCAATGTAGAACTTGGTGAAAGAGCTATTGAAACTGAAGGTGCCCTTGCCTGCAGGTTCACCATCTTTGTCGGGATAGTAGGTGTAATTTGCCGCACCGTTCAAATCGAAAACCATCTTCCCTCCCTGGTCGCTGGGGGCGCAGCATTCAGATGCATTCCACCACACTGCATGAGGATTCGGCGGTTCCGGTCCACCTGATGACATATACCACCAATTTGTACTTTCCCTGTCAAACACCCACGTCTTACTGATCAACTCGTCACCTATCAGGTGATAATAAGCCTCAGGAAGGGGTTGGTCCATTTCCTCGATAGTTACGTCAATACTTTTAGAAATGTACTCACGATTACTTGGATCTCCGTCTTTGATGTAAGGGCTGCTTACATAAAACGTGAAGGTATGCGTTCCTCTTATCGGAAAAACAATATCCTTTGCTTCATTCGAGTATCGTTTATCGATCAGAAAATCCCAGTACCCATTGACACCGGGAGTGTTCATTTTCAGTGTTATACCGTTTCCGACACCTCCGGCTGTTTGAATTGCTTCGACCCTGATATCTGCAGGATTAAAACTATTCGACAGGTTCTCCCTTTCTTCAATCGGTTCGCAGCCGCCTACGATTACAATGGCGCCGGCAGCGATTAACCTTGCTATATTTTTCAATGATTTCATATCTATTAAATGTTTTGAGTAAGGTAATCAGATTACCAGCCCGGGTTTTGCTGATAGACGCCATTTGAAAGTCTGATCTCCGTTTCCGGGATTGAGACTAACCCTTTGGTTTCAGGACGATAGTTCACTTGGTAAGTAGCTGTACTTCCTGAATTTCCAACCGGAATAGCATTATCGAAATAATTTTTCGATGGATCGTTTACATCGCCCCAGCGCACAAGGTCAAACCAGCGCAAACCTTCGAACGCAAGCTCATACATACGCTCACGCTTGAGGGCATCCAATGAATAAGCAATCGGATCCAGTCCGGCACGTGCTCTCACCTGGTTCATGTATTGTGCGTCTTCTGTCAGCTCAGAAAGCATCAACAATACATCTGCAAAACGCAGGTAGTAGAAATCCTGCGCATGGCGCAACTGCATATCCGTGTTCGGCCACCCATAGATATAGTTGAAGAGCCCTTTCATACCCGATCCATCGTCGAATTCGAGGTGCAAATACTTCTTGTTGAAGAGACCAGTCTCATGATCACCCTTATCTCCGGAGTATCCGGACATGCCTTCATCGGCCAAACCCGCCTGAAGAACAGATCCACGCTTTCTGGGATCATTGTCGGCCCATTGGCTGAAGAAATCGCTGTGAATTGTGCACCAACCCCAACCTTCACCGAATGGCGTCAGGCTTGAGTTGCCACGTAGGCCCATAAACAGAGGCGCACGGTTCGTCGTTCTCTGTCCAATACTCCAACCCCAATCGGCGAAAGTGTAACGCAGTGCAAACATTACTTCTGTGTTACCTGTACCAATTGTGCCATTAAAGCCATCCTGACCAGCCCACTTAAGACCTTCCTGAGCTGCCCAAGGATAGACATCGCTTCCGGCAGCCTCATTTACATAACTGTATGGCCACAGGTTCCGGAAGTCACTTACAAGGGCATAGCCGCTATTATTAACACAGTCTGTCAACAGCGATACTACTTGTTCCTTTGAAATTGTTCCGCCATCGGGAAGAGTAAACGCAGTTGTTGACTGTCCTTCAATATTTGTCATGTAACCCGTGTAAAACAGATACACGCGTGCAAGGTAAGCCTGGGCAACCCAGAGGTTGGCATGGCCATACTCACGCAAAGGAATTGAGGCAGGATCAACCCTTGGCATCAGATCAGTAGCCATTTTCAGATCAGCCGCGATTTGTCCGAAGGTTTCAGAAAAAGAAGCGCGCGGGAGGTCACGTGGCGTTACCGTTGAGGTTATCAACGGCATACCTCCGAAGAACTTCGCTGCACGGAACAGTAGAAAGCCACGCATAAAGTACATCTCACCGAGGATATTGTTCTTGTAGGCTTCTGCCGCAGCTTCACTAGGAAACTCCTTACTCAGGTCAACCTCTTCGAGCTTCTCGATGATCAGGTTTGCCCGGAAAATCCCATTGTACGTTTCTACCCAAAGATCCCGGTAAGTATCATCACTAGGATCAACGAAACTATCAACATTCTTGGCACCCTGGTCGTCAGGACCACCACCACCCAGCATCGTATCGTCGAGAAGCGATGCGGTGATATGTTCTTCGGCAAAGACGCTACCGCCACTTATATACAAACTGTTGTAAACGCCAGCCACTGCGGCATCGAAATCACTCTTCGTTTTGTAGAAGGTATCTGTGTTTGACCCAAACTTATTGGTCATGTCAAGGTATGAGTCATCACACCCAGCCATTGTCAGAAGCAACATGGCCGTCACTATGTATTTTATTCCTTTCATTGTATTCATGATCAATCGTTTTAGAACGTCAGGTTTACGCCTACCATTACGGTGCGGGGAAGCGGATAAAGACCGAGGTCGATACCTGAAGCCCACTGCATGTTATCAGAACCACCCCATGTTACTTCAGGGTCCATACCATCATACTTGGTAAAAGTATAAAGGTTGTTTACTGTCATGTAAACTTGTGCAGCCTTGAACCAGCCTAAGCGGCTTGCAAACGTACCAAAGTCGTAACCTACCGTCAGGTTGTTGATACGGAGGTAGTCTGCATCGTGCATGTAGATATCAGAGATAAACCGTTGGTTCCGGTGAGAAACAGAGCTTAGACGCGGCAAACGATCTGAAGTGCCTTCGCCGTGCCATCTTCCGAAAATCGCCGTTGTATAATTTTGGTCAAACTGATCGGAGAATGAGCGATATGACTGCATTACCTGGTGGCCAAACTTACCGCTCATAGTTACGTTGGCATAGATTCCCTTCCACGATGCATTGAGTTGAATACCTAGTTCGAAATCCGGAATCGGATTTCCAAGCATTACCTTGTCAGCGTCGTCAATGATACCATCATTGTTCTGATCTACGTAGCGCACATCACCCGGGCGAATAGCATTCAGTCCTTCTGTTCCACCATCAGGAAATTGCATTGGCAATCCTTCAGGACCGACGTAAGCATCAACTTCTGCCTGGTTTTGGAGAATTCCGGCTGTCTTGAATCCATAGAAGTGACCGATAGGTTTACCAACTTCAACGCGTGAAACGAAGGATGTTCCCTGTGACAGAATGTGCGCATCCCCGTTGATAACGCCTTCAGCATTAGCCAGACGTACAACTTCGTTCTTCACCGTTGCACCAGTTAAAGTTACCCCATATTTAAAGTCTCCGATCTGGTCTCTCCAGCCAAGAGCAATTTCGATACCGCTGTTCTTAACGTCTCCTCCATTGATTGGCGGTGCCACGGCACCAGCGGTTCCCTGTATAGGAGCTTGTACCAACCAGTCTTTCGTCAGCTTTTGATACCAGTCAAACGTAACGGAGATTTTATTATTGAGTAACCCAGCATCCAAACCGATGTTGATCTGTTCAGAAGTTTCCCAACCGACATCGGGGTTAGGCATGTTCCTTGGAATGTACGTGAGTGCAGAAGTCAGCTTGTCTCCACCAAAGTAATATCCTTGTCCGAGCGCTTCTACGTTCGTCTGATACTGGAATGCACCAATATCCTGGTTACCATTCTGACCCCAACTTGCGCGAAGTTTACCAAAGTCAAGAAACGATAAGTTGGCTGCGAAGTCTTCTTCTGTGAAGTTCCATCCTCCCGCAACAGAGAAGAAGTTTCCGTAACGTTTATGTGGCAGGAAGTAACCGGAACCATCGCGGCGCATTGTTACGTCCAACATGTATTTTTCCTGATAATTATACGAGGCCCGCCCCATGTACGACATCAAACCACCAGCGTTGGCAGCATAATCGCGGCCAGAGGCATTTACCTGTGCCTGGGATGATGGTGGTGACGTGTTGTCCAGGAATGCATAGTCAGGATCATTGTATAGCGGATTCATCCTTGTACCACTCAGGTCGAAATTCAACACGTCATTCCGAACCTGTTCATTACCTACCATCACAGCTATATTGTGATCCCCAAATGTTCTCTCGTACGAAAGCGTATTTGTCCATGTGGTGTTGGCTCCCTGGTAAGATGATTGGCCTATACTTCTCGCGTCAGCCTGTCGTTGGAATTGTGAACTTAGTGCATAAGCCGGAGCAAACGATCTTCCCCATCCCCACCATGAGTTCACCCCAAAAGATGAACGAAGTCTCAGATTTTCAATTGGCTCGAGTTCCCCGTATACGTTACCTACCATGTTGTTACCCTTACCCCAATTGAAATTATGTCTGTAGAACATGGTTGCTACCGGGTTAGTCTGGCCAAGGCTGATGCCTTCCAGTGTGGGTCCGAATCCATATTCATTTGGAGAAAGCTCCCAATATGCCGGTGTAAGTGGATTGACCACCAACGCATCGTGCAAGTCGTTCCAATAGATATTTCCTGTACCGGTACCGCGGTTCTGTGAATTCGTGAACGTAAAGTTTTCACCTAGTTTGAAAATCTTTCTGCCATTGATTTCCACAAGATTGAGTTCGGTATTGAGGCGCGCAGTGATCCTCTTCAATCCTGCATCGATGATATCACCGCCAATTATACCGGCCTGATCAAGATACGAGAAACCGGCTCCGTAGATAAGGTCTTCGCTGGCCCCCGTGATGTTAAAAGAATGACTTTGTATTGGTGCATCCTTCTGTGTAATTTCATCAACCCAGTCGGTACCTTTCCATCCACTTTGTAATTTATTCCAAACGTATTCTCCATACGTCGTTCCGAGATTGTTGACTCCACCAACGTTAGCGGGATTGTTGGCCCAATGGTTGGCCTTAAGTACATTCTCCCAATCAGTAACTGCAAGCGCATCATTCGCAAGCCCTTCGTCCATGATAAACATGTATTCCTGAGCATTGAGAGCCGCGGGTTTCTTGTAAATATTCTGAACGCCATAGAATCCATTGTAAGAGATTTGTGGTTTCGCACCCTTCTTACCTTTTCGCGTTGTCACCAACACCACTCCATTAGCACCGCGGGATCCGTAAATCGCTGCAGACGCCGCGTCTTTCAACACGTCAATGGATTCGATGTCTGACGGAGCGAGGTAGTTGATGTCATTTCCAACGGGAACGCCGTCAACAATGTAAAGGGGGTTTGAGTTACCGATGGTTCCAATACCGCGGATCCGGATTCTGGTTCCTGCTCCAGGCTGACCGTTGTTACGCGACACGCTCACACCTGGTGTAATTCCCTGCAGGGCCTCCATAGCGCTACTTGTATTGAGTCCCTGAAGTTTAGACCCATCCTGGCGGATGTTTGCACCGGTCACGAGCGCTTTCTTTTGCTCGCCGTAACCAATTACGACTACTTCATCGAGTGACGTGACATCCGGCTTCATGTTGACATCGACAACAGACCGCGGGCCAACGACGATCTCTTCAGAGAGATAGCCGATAAAACTGATTACAAGGGTTGTGTTGTCGGTGACCCCTCCAAGGGAGTAAACTCCATTGGCATCGGTCACGGTACCTGACGTACTCCCCTTGACGAGCACGTTAACGCCGGGCAGGGGCTGCCCGTTTTCATCGACGATTGTCCCAGTGACGGTTCGCCCCTGGCCAAACGCCATCGATGAACAAAGCCACAGTGCGAGCACTGCGTAACTCACTTTCTTGTAGAGTTCTTTCATCATCTTAATTGTTTATTTGGTTTAGGTAAATTTGTGCATTATACAAAAGAAATGGGTCAGTAATGCACGGGGAAAAGTATGAATTAGACAATTTCAGCCTTATGACTTTGGTCATCAAACCGTAACACAATCGTTTGAGACCTCCTTTTAGTGTGTCTTTTTTCGCACACCGTTGATTCATACGCAATTGGACAGATTGGTCTGTCACATGATCAAAAACGCGCGATACGGGCCCGGAGGGCGCTTTTTTTAAGAAATTTTATTCAAGCGGCAGAAGAAATACCTCTGTCGGGTGTGCACAAGACACACCATTCAAGATCGCAATCGTTTGCGGTCTTTTTAAAAGCGTGGGTGCATTTTTTTCATGCTTTGCTCCAACGCCGGCCCGCCAATAACGAAGTATCCCGATCCGATCCCCATTACCACTTATTCAATGGCGCACACTAGATAACGTTTACCCTGCACGCACCAATAATGACAAGGTTGAAGTGGTCTGATTGTCGAAAGGTCTCTGAATGATCAGCCCTTATACCTGGTCAAGTATGGAGGGCGGATTCAGCGTGGATAAAAAGAACTGTATAATAACGGTCAGAATTGTGATCGGTCTAGCCCATAAGAACTCAATGCTCTCTACAGTCATCAGACTATGTTTGATCATCCGCGCTTATGCACGCATCGGCACGGCATCAAATCAACGCTTGATATCAATTTCGTAGGTGAAACTATCACCGCGGTAGTAGCCAATGTTATATTCAACGGGACGATCACCAGGGTCGCAGACGATACGCCGGCGGAGCAACACAGGTTCGCCCTTCTTCAGTTTGAGTTTTTTAGCCACATCGGCTGTTGCTGCAACAGCGCTTATTTTTTCACGGGAAATACTGGCGATGGTGTTGTACTCCTGCTCCATTATTTCATACAAATGCCGGGAGAAGTCTTCTTTCCCCGTCATTCCAATCCTCGGATGAAAATATGATATGAAATATACAAAAGGGCCTTTCGATACGCCGCGAAGGCGCTCCAGTCGTAACACTTTTTTACCTTCATCGATCGACAGGTATTGAGCAACCTCGCTATTGGCCTCAACCCACGTTACTTTTATGTCGTAATTGATGAATTCAACGCCCTTGTTGTGCATCTCTTCGCTGAAGCTGAGCCAGTTGTTCAGACGTGTACTCACCGGGTTGTTCTGAACCCGTGTGCCTACACCCTTCTTGCGAATGAGAAGATTCTCATGGACAAGCTTATTCGTTGCCTGACGGATTGTGTTTCGTGAAATGCCCAGACGTTTGGCAAGTTCAACCTCTTTAGGGAGCAGCTTGCCTGACTTGTACGGCGGACTCTCGATCAATTTTCGCAGCAACTCTTCTACCTGGAGGTGAAGCGGAACCGGACTATCATGATCAATCTTTATTTCAATAGGTAGTCCTGTGGATGCTTTTGTTTTAACGGCCATTCTGTACAACATTTCAAATTATGCCGGTTTGTTGAAAATTCCAATACGAAACCTTCATTCCTTCCTGTGACGACCTCATTTCCAGCTTGTACTTAAGTAACAAAACTCAAAACCGCGGGCCATCCTCAAACACTTTTCCCTCTGTTATTCCTCGCCAGGTGTCAGTACGAAAGGGCAATGCGGGAAGTCCATCCTTGCTAAACAGATCCAGCTGTCCGGGATTGTTGTCCCACGCATACCTTACAGCCACGGGATCCGACACATGATCTGACTCCACGACGACATGTTTGCCACGGATATACGCCCGTGCCCAATAGAACTTTTGATCAGCCCCGGCAATCTGGAACCCCCTGACAAATCCATACTTGTCGCGACTTATCAAATTTTCGGAATCAAACTCTATCAACGCTTTCCGGTTGTCAATTGCGGTTGACTTAAACGTCGGGCTCAACGCGATATTGGTGTTGCCATAGGCTACCTTCAATGCAACCTTACCTAACCTCGCTCCCACCTCCTGCTTATTCCTGGGGTGGATATCGCCGGCTTCGCCGATATCAATTGCAGATGCCATGCCTGTGTTCGGGAGTGATAATGCCATGGCCTGCGCCTCGCGTAACTCAGCCCAGTTGCTCTCACCCGGTTCTACCGACTCCGCTCCGTAGTTGGCGAGCTGGACGAATAAAAACGGAAGCTCAGGATTGCCAAACTGTTTCCGCCAGTCATCGATCAATGCAGGAAAGAGTGCGCGATATTCGTGTGCGCGGTCTGCGTTCGATTCGCCCTGATACCAAATTACTCCCTTGATTGCAAGCCTTGTCAACGGGGCGATATTTGCATTGAATAGTACACCAGGTGATGAAAACGGAGTCACATTCGGAAGGAAAGGCTCAGGGATTGGTTTCGCAATGGCACGACCTCTCCTGTAACTCCACTTACCGCGAAGTATATCATTACCCCAGAAGGGATGCGTCGTAAATCCACCAATATCACCGTTATCAAAGACGCGCACAACGAGGACATTGTCTGTTTCCTTCAGGATTTCCCGCGGTACCTGATAATTCCGATGGTTGTGTTTACCAAACGTCTCCCCCACTTTTTTACCGTTCACCCAGACAATATCATAGTCATCAATTTGACCAAGCCCCAGATGAAAATGAGCGCCTGAAAAGTCTTCTGGTAGATCAAAGGTTGTCCGAAACCACACCGCTCCATCGTGGTCGCGAAGGGCTGGTTCATTCTCCCAGCTATTGCCTGATGCATCAATCTCCTTCCAATCGGTGACATCCGTTGGAGGCAGATACCATTGTCCATCGAAGCCCGGGCCTTTAAGGTAGTATTGTTTTTCCCATTTAGCCCGCGTCTTTTCAAAGTCTGCCATGAGTTCTTTGAAGCCCTTTCCCTTTTTTATCACTGGATCGATGAGGGAGGCGAACTGCGGAAACTTTGCAAGCTTCTGGTTGCTCATCCACGTCTCTACGGAAGTGGCGCCCAGGTTATCGCTGATAAGGCCAATGGGCACTCCGATCTCGCGATGCAAAAACTTTCCAAAGTGGTATCCTACCGCAGAGAAAGCATTGATGTTGTCCGGCGACAGCGTCAGCCACCCTGATCCGTTGAGGTCGGCCTGAGGCATATAGTCCATCCCTACGTGTACAGTAAACAAACGCACATCGCCGCTCTTAATAAACGCCGTATCTATCTCGGTCCATCCTGTTTGCGCGACAGTCCATTGCATGTTTGACTGACCACCACATAACCAAAGGTCACCAAACAGAAGATTTCTGACTCGCAGTTCTTTTTTACCACGGACGATCATCTCATACGGTCCGCCAGCGCTGATGGGATCGAATTTCACACTCCAGTTTCCTGATCTGTCGGCAGTTGTCTTTAATTCGCGGGCGTTCAGCTGAACGACGATTACTTCTTTGGGATCGGCCCATCCCCACACCTCTATGGGTACATCCCTTTGAAGCACCATGTTGTCAGAGAAGATAGTAGGCAACTTTGGATCAGCGACAGCTGACGCGCTCAAAAAAAGAAGAACGATACCAATAAGCAACGGTTCTGAAACCTTCATAATTCAAATCATTAAACACTCAACGCACCGCCAACAACCTGCAAGTTTTCCACGTGCAGGTGTTGACGAGATGCGAAACTAAACCAATTATTTTTTGTGGCCGTTGATGACACGCTCCGTTCGCACGAATGCTTTCAGCGTAGCACATCTTGTCCCTTCACCTTCACCGTAAGGTCGAATCGTATAGTCACCCACTGCGGCGGGAACGATAAATGTCTCCGCATAGTGAATAATGTATGGTTCAAATTTTCCATCAGGGCTTTCAACGATCGCTTCCCTTCCTTCAACTAAGTTGATTACGTTTACAACGCCCCCGGTATTATGCGAGACAACCTTGGTAAACCAGTGACGGCGCGTTTCGATGAATTGTGTTTCGTACAGCCCTGTCCGTTCCTCGATCCAGCCATCGCCTTCGGAGATTTTTTCGAACCGGTTGATCAGATTCTTTTGCGTCCACGATTTACGGCGGTCCCACTGAATCACTTTCTCACCGTGCTCAATGTTTATAGGCCGGGGCTTTCCATCCAGACCAAGTCTACCCCAGTCCCACAGCTTAAATGTAAAATTATATGGTGTGGCGCTGATCTCAAGCACGACGCTGTCTTTACCCGAGCAATGAACGGTCCCTGCAGGGATCAATACGTGGTCATGTTTTTGAATTGGAAACTTATTCACATACTTATCAGCATCGAACAGGTTGCCGCCGCTCTGAGCAGTCTTTAGATCGCGAATCATATCCTCGGGATTCGTTTCGTCTTTCAGACCAAGGTATACCACTGCGTTATCCTTCGCATCAAGTAGGTAATAGCTTTCGTCCTGCGTATACTTCATTCCGAAATTCCGGCGGATATAGTCATCGGTCGGATGCACCTGAAGGCTGAGGTTTCCGCCATCCATTGTATCAAGGAAATCGAAGCGGATCGGGAACTCTGCACCAAATTGGTCGTATACCCTTTTCCCCAGCAATGCTTCAGGCTCACGCAACACCAGGTCGATACTGGGTATCTCGACCGTGTGTTCTCCAAATTGAAGTAATAGGCTATTCTCTTCCGGGACGCAGTCAAACCCCCACGCGAAGTTGACAGCAGAGCGATCCAGGTCAGCTACTTCCTTGAGCCATTGTCCGCCCCAGGGGCCGGGATCAAAGAAAGGCACAACCCTGAAAGGCGTTTTCGTGGCCTTCTTCAATGAATCAAGGATACTTTCGCCGCGAACCATCTTGGGCGAGCCTGCCTTATTGGTATCCACCACGAAATCCCACTTATCAAATAGCGTTGATTTGTGTGCATCCAATACGCGCCAGTCAACGAAAAATGCCTGCTTATAGAGATATGAGAATTCAGAATTTCGATTTTTCACACCGAGATTGTCAACCAGCTTACGTCGCATGCGCAATTGAATTTCCCAGCGCGCCATATCGAGGTACACCAACAATTGTGCATCCGGAACAACATGAGCTGCCCCTTCCCCATAAACTACGACGACACCTTCGGTAATATTTGCAATTTGTTGCCTCACCTTCGCGAGCGAAGCAGTATCGAAAAACGAGTTGATTGTAAGTTTTGTAACAAAGCCAAAAATCCTGTCATCAGTCACGTCGGGATATACCATCTCTGCAATCTCCTCGGAAGGCTTGAACGCATCCGTAGTACGAACAAAGGTATTGTACGTCAAAAACTCTCGAAGGGCGTTCTCAACCTCATCATGAAGTACTCCGTGGTAGCAATCTATTGCCACGACAACACGCCCTCCGAGACGTTCTATATGCTGATTTAATACGTTGGCAATATCTTCCCAGCCGGTAGTACACTGCTCAGATTTATCACTAGCCTTGATAAAAGGATATTTATTAAAGTTTGATTTCATTCTCACGTTAAATTTTGCGCCGGTTCTCCGCCAGCATGTAATGCATCCCAAAAATTGCTGCAAATTCTATTTGTTCGGCTGCAACTAACTCCACCTCGTTGTTGGTCAACCATGTATTCTTCGTCATCATTTTCCTGACGTAAGCGATAACCTGATCACCACTGTTCATGATTCCGCCACCGATGATAACGCGTTGCGGATCATAACTCAGAATAAGGTTTATGATGGCCAGTGACCAGGCTTTGAGACAAGACTCTTTGATTTCCAATGCGAGAGCATCTCCGTCTTTCGCGGCAGCAAACACCGCGTTAAAGCTTACTTCTTTATTGTCTTTGAGTATAGATACATTCCGTAACGGCGAGCGATCAAGCAACGACTGCAACGCCCAGGTTGAGGCTTCTGATTCGACGCATCCCGTATTTCCACAGTTACATTCACAGCCGTAAAGATTTATAGACAGATGTCCACCGAGGTTACCAGCGATGAAGTGTCTGCCGCGAAGGATTTTTCCATTTAGCAGGACGGCGGACCCCACTCCGGTTCCCAGTGTTATCAACACCAGATCATCGCAACCTCGTCCCGCGCCGAATTGCCATTCTCCCAGCAGGGCAGCACGAGCATCATTTTCCAACGCTGCAGGAACACCCCAATGACGATGAGACCATCGGCTGAGGTCAAACCCCTGGGCATCGGGATACTTCACATACTTTGAGAGAATCTTCAGATTTTCCGGATCAGCAATACCCGGAAAGGCAATGCCCACGCCCAATGGCTGCGCATCATGCTGCCGGAGCAGATTATCGATCTCTGTGGCAAGTGACTCCAGGCGGGCCTCAAGCGTTTCATGCGCCGACGCCGGAACCGTCATGCTTGCGATCATCATGCCCTCGGACACCAAGCCTACCTTGATACGCGTCCCGCCCATATCTATTCCTATATCAACCCGCATCCGACTTATGATTTAGCATGTTTTACCCTCCACACTTGTTCAATCTCCTCCAGCGACTTCTGCTTTGTTTCCGGGATTTTGTACCAGATGAACACAAGCAGGATAATGGAGTTCACCATAAATAATCCAAATGTCATGGCACCTCCGGCGCTCTCAAGGAGCATCGGAGTAAACTGCGTGATGAAGATTACACCAACCCACAGAATGATGGTACAGAATGACATAGCGATCCCGCGTGTTTTCGTAGGAAATATTTCACTCATGATAACCCACGGAATAGGTCCAAGTGATGAAGCGAAACATGCGATGAATCCAAAAATGCTGATTAGCAGCCATGGCCCAGTCGTAATATTGAAATGGAAACAGAGCGCCGCACCTGCAAGGCATATGATCATGCCGGCAACACCCCAGAGCAAGAGCGTCTTTCTTCCCGCGCGATCGATTAACCAGATCGCAACAAACGTAAAAAGTGTATTGATGACTCCGATGATGAACGTCTGCAGGAACGCCGACTCCGAACCGATGCCTATACTCTTGAATATTTCAGGAGCGAAGTAAATGATGGCATTTATCCCCGTGATCTGAGAAAACAACGCCAGGACTACCCCGACGATAAGGGCGATCCTGAGACCGGACCCAAAGAGTTCGCCGACAGTTCCCGTTTCGGAGGAAAGTGCGGACTTGATCTCGCCGGCAAGCACTCCAGCCTGCTCGGCTCCATTGACTTTGGCAAGCGTATCAAGTGCCTCATCATTCCTCCCTTTCTTAATAAGCCATCTGGGACTTTCCGGCACGAGGAACAGGAGAACGAAAAACAGAAGTGCAGGTAACATTCCTGATCCCATCATATATCGCCATCCCGTGTCAACATTCCATGCTGCATCACCCTGCGCAGCGATCCGGAAATTGACGAAGTAAATCAGATTGATGCCAATTACAATCGCGAGCTGATAAAGGCTAACCAGCGTACCGCGGATTTTTGCCGGTGCAATTTCCGAGATGTAAAGTGGTGATAACATCGATGCCGCGCCAATGCCCAATCCACCGACAAATCTCGCAACGACAAACTGTGTCAGATTCGAAGGGATTGCTGCTCCCAGTGAAGAGATAAAGAACAGCACCGCGGTAACAATAAGAACCTTCTTCCTGCCGAAGACATCACTTAGGTATCCCGCGAACATTGCACCAAATACGCATCCCCATATCGCACTACTGGCGGCCCACCCCACCATGGCCGGACTGAGATCAAACTTCGTTTGAAGAAATCCAATGACACCAGAAATAACTGCAGTATCATAACCAAAGAGAAGCCCACCCAGCGCGGCAACGACGGAGACTTTAACAACGAACCCCCTGGAAGCCTCCTGCATTACACCTTGTCTTACCGAATCAGTCATACTCAATTTGATGGTTTTTGTGACGTCCCGTCGTTGAACAATATTCTTATAAATCTCGGGCGATACAGGTTAGGCATGCTCTCAATCACTTCGTGAAATTTGAAGCTGTTGACGTTGTAACTGACCAGGAGTTCACCGGGTTTCGAAATTGCCGGGTGAGCCTTGGCGTTATAGGTAAACAACTCGGGCTCTTTGATATCATCTGCTGTATTCCAAACTTTTAGCCTTGGTCCGAAAGGTCCCACTGGTGACTCGCCAATCTGCATATAGATGGTAGGCATAAGTCCTGCATACTGGTAGACCAAAGCAAACTTCCCATTTCCGATCGGGCTTACGCTAAGTTCATTGGATACGCTGTCGCTGATGGCGCGCGCTGATTCAGGGTTTTCACCCCAGCCATTGCCGTTGAAAAACTCCCACGAGGAGAATTGTTCAACTGCGTTCGGCTTAACCCTTGCGGCGACCAGTTCCTTTGACTTGCCACGGACACCATACACGTAGATATACCCGTCGGAAGACTCCTGATCTGTCGTTACGCCTACACCAAATGATGTCGAGAGCGAGTCAGCTTTGTTTGAAAAAGGAAGATCCAGCTGGCGATGACCGCTGAAGGGATATGTATCCCCTTTCGGGATAGCAATGAGGCTATTGCCGACTTCCACAAAGGGAAACGCGGACCCATCGTCAGTATTCCGGATCCGATATGCGAAGATGTACATTGTTCCGTCACCTGATGTGTTGACAAATCCATCACCAAGCCAATAGTAGTCGTCTTTGCCTCGTTCCGGCGTCTGCGGAACAAACAACGTATTAGGTTGTCCGTCTTTTTCATTCACGAGAAATGATGCCTTTTCCGGATCCGCTTCTTCCCCGCGTAGGATCATCACCGAGTTGTTCAGCATCGTGTATCCCGGCTGCAATTTTCCGTCGACAATCTGACCGAACATTGTATCACTGAATACAAAGAGCACGCTGTCGGACTCACCCGATTCCTGGCCGTTTGTCGGAATCGCAAAAATGCCATCACCACCGAACCACCCATCACCACGTTTAAACAGCTCCGTCCATTCGGGCGCGCGTTCAACAGTGAAGTCAATACCGGCCTGAGGCGATTCCGGCGCTTCCCGTTTTCCATCGCTACATGCCGTCAACAATACGGCAACCCCAAAAATGATATTAGCTATAACTTTTCGTCTAATCATCTTAACTGTTTTAAGTATTCACTATTTCGGCATCGCTGTGTATTCATAACGATACGTCTCCTCGGTACCCAAGCCAAAAATCGACAGATCCAGATCTATTTCAAGCACCATCTTTTCCGTGGTCAGACTAACGACACGGTATGTTTCCGTAATGACAGTCGGATCAAAAAGTCCGGACCTTGTTGTCGTGAAGAATTTCCCATCTTCCGAAAGTTCCCAGCTGTGATATATGTTGAAGCCATCAAACGCGCAATCCCCTGCGCCAGTGTCTGCACCATAGTCAATGGACATCGAACCGTCTGCGTTGTAGTAGGTGAAGTTATCTTTCTCGCAGTCTTTTAAATCAGGCGCATTATTTCCGTCTACCCAAATCTTGTCGGTCCACGCCCAACGCTTTTGGGGAATGTTGTCACGCGGTGATAAGGTCACAATCAGCGTAAGGTCACTTACCGTCACTTTTCCATCACTTCCGGTTGCCTCAAAGGTAAATCCAACCAATTGGTCAATATCTGCTAAATCAGTCACGTAGTTAAACTCGTAACTGCTCCCGATATCATTTTGTGCGACCGTTAGTGTGCCGTTGGTGCCAAACGAGGGATCCACGACACGGTTCAGGGTCTTTTTGATTACAAGGGAAGACACGGGCGAAATATCCGACAGGTCAGCGCGCACGTTAATCTCCTCGCCTGAGAGTACCTTGAGTTTATATTGTCCACGACCTGGTGCCTTCACTGACGTGTCTGCAACCATCAATGGTATCGCGGGATCATCAGCATCGGTATCGTTATCAAAACCATCTTCGCATGAAACGATCGCGATTGCCATAAGCAGCGCAAGGGCCGATATCAAATTGAGTTTAAATATATCTTTCATAATGATGTCAAAAAGGGTTCATCAAAAGTCATTCTGGGGCAAATTGGAATTGAGATCCCTTTCCCGTTGTGGAATGGGGAACAGATAGTGTTTTGCCTGAGGGGCAACGCCAGGCTTAGCTGCAGGAACGACCTCTTCAAGTTTTCCGAAGCGTACAAGGTCGAACCAACGATGGCCTTCGGCAGCAAACTCAAGTTTGCGTTCTTCCAGAAGTGCTGTGCGGAATGCTTCCTTACTTAAACCGCCAAGACCTGCCAAGCCCGCACGGGAGCGTACCTCATTGAGGGCATCGTGTGCGGCGTCTGCATCACCGAGTTCGTTAAGTGCCTCAGCATACATCAGCAATACGTCAGCGTAACGAATAACAGGGAAGTCATTGTCAGCAGTAGTAGACGTCGTGAACTCATCGGGGTCTGTCACGTCCCAGTACTTGCGGAAGTAATAACGACTAAAAGGGACGTTGTAATCAACGCCATTAACAGTTTCATTGAACGCGTTGAATACAGTAGCATTTCTTCGTTCGTCCTGGGGAAGGTAGCTATCCGCCAGCGACTGGCTCGGGCCAGTCCAGCCCAATGTATTGGAAGTCACTCCCGCAGCCGTTAATTCCGGAGGAAGCAGTCGCACGTGCATTTGTGAAATTTCCCAGAAGATGATCTTTCCATTATTGGTTCCGAATCCAACTGAGAAGATTGCTTCTTTCAGTCCGCGGTTTACGATTTTGAAGATATCGGCAAAATTTTCAAAGAGCTCGTAACGATTAGAATTGATAATTTCCTCGCATTTCGAAGCTGCTTCAGACCAATTACCACGTGTCAGGTATACCTTCGCAAGGATCGCCTTCGCCGCCCCGGCAGTTGCTTTGCCTCTTCCTTCCGGCTGTTCCCAGGGGAGTGATTCCGCCGCCTGAAGGTCACTGATAATCTGCGCATAAATCGCATCAGCAGACGCTGTTTCAGGTGTTGGCGACTCTACTTCGTTCACGAGCAGAGGAATGTTTCCGAACATTCTGACCAAATTGAAATACAGTAAACCTCTCAGGAATTTCGCTTCATTCACGAGTCTGTCACGCGTACCTTCATTCATGTTGATGGAAGGAATTCGCGCGATAGCAATATTCGCCAGCGTGATGGCCTTGTAGTGTTGTTTCCAGATTTCATAGAGCATACCATTTTCGGGGTTCCATGAAAATGTAGCCAGCTGATCCTGGTCAGGAGCACCTGCCTGCAAATTCACCATCTCATCGGACGCAAGGCCAGGGGCAACCCATATTCCCCCAAAGTAGACACCTCCGAAGGAGTCGCCGCTCTGACCATTAAGATGAGCATAGATTGAGTTTACCGCGGAAATCGCAGCTTCTTCTGTCGTATAATAATTTGAAACAGCAATCCTGTCTTTCGGATTCTCCTCCAGAAAGTCACCACAGGAAGGCAACAGAATACCAAGGGCAAGAATAGCCCCAAATGTTTTTATATGTTTTATGATGTGGTTCATAACTTCGATGATTAAAATCCGAGATTAAGTCCGAACGTATACGTCTTGGTCAGTGGATAGCGTCCCTGGTCGACACCTGGATAGGCAGTAGACGTACCGTAGCTGCTGCCTTCGGGGTCATAACCTTTATATCCGGTAATTGTCAGGAGGTTTGTAGCACTGGCAAATACACGGAAGCTTCTCATCCGCATTTGCTGCAGAAGTGACGCTGGCAGGTTGTAACCCAGAGTAACATTCTTCAAACGCACATAAGAGGCGTCTTCAATGAATTTGGACGAAACAACACCTACGTCTGTCGTGCGGTTTGCGAGTACGCGGGGATAATCGTTGGATGGATTCTCCGGTGTCCAGCGTTTTTCCCACGCATCAGTGGACACGTTGTGAATGGCCGTCATGTCTTCAAGGAACAACTGATTGAGGTTGATCATATCATTTCCATGAGATGCCTGAATGAAGAAACTCAGGCTGATATTTTTGTACGTCAGGTTGTTGTTCAGTCCCCAGGTAAAGTCCGGCAACGCATTTCCGATTATCATTCTGTCCTGTTCATCAATTACTCCATCGGAATTGATGTCCCTGTATTTTCTGTCACCTGCGCGTGCGCGCCCGGCGCCCGATACCTGATTTGCAAACACGGCACTTGAACTGGCTTCGGCGTCAGACTGGAAGATACCGTCAAACTGATATCCATAGAATGTTCCTACTGATTCGCCTTCGCGGAGGATCAGGCCGGACCCAAGCTGTACGTCATTCTCTGTTGCAAGCTTCGTGACCTTGTTGCGAACGAGAGAAAAATTAAGTGACGTGTTCCATTGCAGAGCTCTCGATGAGGCCACGTTTACGGAACTTAACTCCAGGTCGAAACCGTTGTTTTCAACATTTCCGACGTTGAGGATGGTTTGTTCAAATCCAGTCGTGCTGGCGATAGGAGTCGAAAGCAACAGGTCGTACGTATACTTCTGATAATACTCTGCCGTAAGCTGAATTCTCCCGTCGAAGAAACCTGCATCAAATCCTGCATTAATTGTACGTGTGGTCTCCCACTTAAGGTCGGGATTATTGTACGACTGAGGCTGACTGGCAGTGTATGAAATGACGTTTGGACCGTTATTAAAAACACCCTGTCCATAGGATGCAACCAGTGGCAAGGACGCGTAAGGCCCAATGGCCTGATTTCCGATGACGCCGACCGATGCCTTAAGTTTTAAATCCGATACAGCTGTCACGTTGTCCATGAACGACTCTTGTGATATCCTCCATGCGGCAGCTGCCGAAGGGAAGAACGAATACTTGTTATCGGCTGAAAACTTAGAAGATCCGTCGACCCTTCCGGTCACGGTAAACAAATACTTATCGTTCAGGGAATATTGTGCACGTCCAAGGTATGAAATCATGCTCCAGCGGGATTCACCATTCGAAGGACTTTGTGGGTCAGATGCAAGGCTGAGGCGATGGTAGCCAAGTTGATCGCTCGCGCCGAACACGAGGGAACTAAGCGATTCATTTTGAAACTCCTGGGCTGTAAATCCTACCACGACGTTGAAGTGGTCATTTTCCCTGAGGCGTTTATCATAGGTCAGCGTGTTTTCGTTCAGCCATGTCATTGCTTCAATCGTCGCAATGCCTGCAATACCCTGTACACTCCGCGAGGCTCTTAACCATGACGGTTGAAAACTGCGATCCCGTGACGAAACGGCATCAATACCAAGAGATGTCTTGAATACAAGGCCATCGATGAACTTATAGGTAGCGAACATGTTCCCTATCACCCTCGAGCTGGTACTTTTTACATCCGTTCCCATCAACTCTGCTACGGGGTTGGCCGCGACGGTGCCCACCATTACCGGTCCGCCGCCGATAACGTTCTCATAGGTATAACCTCCCCTTTCGTGGGGATCATACACAGGAAGGATTGGGTTCATCGTCAACGCTGCACCCACTACCCCCGGAGAGATAAACTGGAGACCGGTGTTCGCCGTTGTTCCGGAAGTCTGCGCAAGGGCAAGGTTTGTTCCAACACTAAGGCGATTCGTGAGCTGCGTATTGATATTCGATCGGAAGGAGTATCTTTTGAACCCTGTATTGATAATGATCCCTTCCTGGTCGAACAGGCCACCTGAAATGGCATACTGAGTTTTTTCAGTTCCACCGGAGAAAGAAAGCTGATAGCTTTGAATAGGTGCAACCCGGAATATTTCCTCCTGCCAGTCTGTTCCCTTACCAAGGTTCTCCGGATTCACATAGGCCGGGAGTTGTCCGGCATTCGCTCTGGCCTCATTCACAAACTCTCCAAACTGTGAGGCATTAAGAACATCAAGCTTTTTCGAAACCTGCTGGAAGCCGTAATATGCCTCAAAGTCGATGGCTGATGTTCCCTGTTTGCCGCGCTTAGTAGTAATCAGAACGACGCCATTCGCGCCACGCGATCCATATATCGCGGTAGCCGATGCATCCTTAAGGATCTCAATTGATTCAATATCGTTGGGATTGAGTGCTGAGAGTGGTCCAATTCGAGGACCCGACGTTCCTCCAGCCGTAACATCACCTGAATTGCTGTTGATCAACATTCCGTCAATCACGTAAAGTGGTTCATTGCCTGCGGTGATAGAGCTGATACCGCGAATTCTGATAGATGCTTCTGCGCCGGGTTGCCCGGATGTATGAGAGACTTGCACGCCTGCGGCCCTGCCCTGCAGTGCCTGATCAAAGGACGTTGCGGGAACCGCTCTCAGTTCATTCGCCTTGACGGAAGATACAGAGCCCGTGAGATCCGACTTTCGCACTTCGCCATATCCGATTACGACTACTTCTGAGAGGCTTTGTACAGCGGGTTCCAGCAAAATATTGATCACGGAACGGCTACCCGCAGCAATTTCCTGTTCAACAAAACCGATAAAAGAAAATACGAGTACTGCGTCATTATTTGGAACACTGAGACTGTAGTTTCCGGAACCATCGGTGACAGTTCCAACAGTTGTGCCTTTGATGACAATGTTGACGCCGGGAAGTTCTTCGTTATCTGTCGTAGTTACCTTTCCCGTGATAACGCGCTGCTGGGGTACGGGGACTGGTGGTACAGGCAATGCTGCAAGGACAGAGCTTCCCAGGAGCATTATGAGTATCAGCCCATATAAGCCGTTTAGTTTGAGCATATAGAATTTGTGTTTAGGTTATTCTGGATTGGAGTATTATGTATGAACATATGAACAAAATAAAGATCGAGAAATTTCTGGTTTCTGAAAACGATTTCGGAGATTTTTTCTTTCAGTTAAAAGGTGCGAATCTGATCAGAAAACGATGATCCTTTGAACACGGGGTCTGCGACCGTCTTCCCACACCCCAACTACATAAATTCCAGGATTGCTGATTTTGATCTGGACTTCACTTTCGCTGGTGACGATTTCCTGAATGCGGTGGCCGACTGCGCTGCAGATTTCAATGCTTCGTTCCTTCCGCATGCCGTCAATCATTATCGTAACGTTTCCGTTATTAGGATTCGGGAAAACGCGAAATCCATAAGAACCGGATTCTTCCACACTGGTTATTGGCGGCTCAGATGGGTAAACAGCATCGGGTACGTTCAACTCCGCATCAATATAATCAAGAGGAACTCTGACGAATTTAGGCCGGTACATGTCTGCATTATACCGGTCAGTGAACGGCGAGGAACAATAATCCGTACAGGTGCGGTTAACATTGTATGAGATCAGCAGCTCATTATTTCGAATGAACTGAGGATGCGCATTCGCATTATACGTTATCAGATACTCGCCGCGATACTTATCCTCAATAGTGTATATGATTTTTTTATTTGTGAATGGGCCTTCCGGACTATCACTTTCCCACGAAAAAATATCGCGTCCCAATCCACACGTAAGGAAACCAATATCCTGCGATATCATATAATATTTATCCTGTAACTTGACGACACTAAAACTGGCAGAAACATAGTCATTCGTGCTCTCCATCACCTGGGCAGATGTTTCCACGTCTGTTGTCCAACCGGTTCCATCGAAAAACTCCCAGGGTGAAAAAATATCAGCCCCCAGCGGGATCCTTGCCACGTAAGGACGGAGAATGATCCAGTCCTTCTTTATGCCATAGAAATAGATGTAATTATTCGCTGAATCCACAACGACAGAATTTCCGAATTCGAATTCATCGGGAACTGGTAGCTTCTCCAGCTTTTTTATCGAAGACGCGTCGGCGATATTTTTTGTATAAATCTTGGAAGCATAGTTTCCCACGTGCGTCATTGCTGCACCTTCGTACAGTTGCCAGAACACAACAGCTGTGTCACCGTAGGCATAACCGTGCCCGGGCCAGAAGTACCTGCTATCATTTATTCCAAGCTTCACCGGTGTTCTGTTCACACCGGATTGCGTATTATCAAGAATGGTTTCTATCTCGTTGGGGGAAGCATTATTCTGAACCAGTATAGCATTTCTAACCTGAAACAAGCATGGAAGAGTGGTATCCGCCTGATTGAGTCCGTCGATATGACTGTCCCCCATTAGCCACAGGGATCTTCCATTCGGAAGTGGCACAGAGATCGTCCCATCCGATGCTACCCATTCACTGTTCCGTCGGAAGTACTCTGTAAAGACTTCGTCTTTATAGGCAGGCGATTGCGCTACACCGTATATTGACGTTACTACCAGCAATACCAAAACAATAGAAGGCTTCATGATTAGTGGTTTGATGTTCCCCAATTTGATGGTTTGTTGTCGAGCCAGATTTGCAAATCCCCTCCGGCAGCGAATTCACTATGTGGAAAGAAGAACGTATCCTGAGACCTTCCATTCAGAGATGCTCGTTGTATATATACATTTTCATCAGCGTTATTGTGAGTGGTGATCGTAAACGTCCTGCCTGAATAATACCGGGGGTCCAGTTTGATAATCACCTTATCAAAAACAGGACTTGTAATTTCATACGTCGGTGTCGCCGACGTATTTCCATTCAGGCTGAACAGACCAATTGCCATAAGCGCGCTGGTCCCTCCCATCTGCCCCTGGTCCTCGTCGTGGCCGCCATAGCCGAGATCTGGTGTCACGCCACCGTACGCCTGTTCTTTCACTCTCCGAACCCAGTATTGTGTTAACCACGGCTTGCCCGCGTGGCTGAATACGTGTGCATTTGAGCATCCCGGCTGATTGGCATAACTCACGTATCCGTCATTATACGCGAACACAAAATCACTTGTACTAGCCTGTTCAAAAGCAAAGTTCAGCTTCGCGCAGAGCGAATCGTTTCCTCCCATCAACCTTGCCAGGCGTGGAATGTCATGCGACACCCCAAACGTACCTTGCCACGCATTGGCTTCAACCCATCCGTTTCCACTTAGCGGATCATTGTGAAGAAAACGCTTCTTTTCATCGAGAGGAAATAGCAATTTCCATTCAGGATTGAAGCACTTCACCCAACCCTCCGATCGCTTAAGAAAGAACGAATGATCTTTTTTGCGGCCAAGTTTCTGTGCCATTTGAGCGATCGCCCAGTCCTGCAACGCAGCCTCTATGCTAATCCCAGCATTGTTTTTCCAATAACCGTTCTTTGTATAGAAATTGATTTCATCGGGCGTACCTAACATTCCTCCGGGAAGATGATTCTGCTTCACCACGTCAAAGGCGTGCTCCGCTTTGGTCTTGGTCAGCAACCCTTTCATATACGTACTGATCACCAGCATACTTGCTGGGCAGCTTGTCATGATGTAAGAATAACCGCCACCACTAGGTCCACGAGGCAAGAGATACCCATTGTCGGCGTACTGAATCAGCGACGCTGAAATCTCATCCTGAACTGACGGCCAGGCGAGGCCCCAAAGAACGTTCAGGTTCCATTGAGAAAGCCAGAATGCATCGGAGTTGTACATGTTGAATTTAAGATTACCGGCCTCGTCTTTCGGCAACGTACGTATCTTAAATTCCGCATCTGTAAACGTTCCCTTGCGCTTACCCGTAGTTCGGTCCGGATAATCGCCGGACACATCATTGATTTTGTGGCGGCCCATCAGCACATGCCACAGATCCGTATAAAACTTGACTCGCTGATCAGTACGTCCACCTTCCACGTGAATTTTCCCCAGCCATTCATTCCATATGTCGCGTGATTCATTACGGACCTCGTCGAAGTTCCACGTTGTACATTCCGTATTCAGGTTCAGTCGGGCGTTATCTATGCTTGTATAGGATATTCCAATCTTCATATGCAAGAGATCACCGGCGCTTACGTTATAAATCGCCGAAACTCCCGCGCTGTCGCCCTCAACAGTCGAAACATTTTTCGCGTGTTTGCGGCCGTTCCATCCTTTCAGTTCATCGAAGTCTTTGTCAAATTGAACTACAAAAAACACTTTTACATCCTCAGGGCCGCCCCAGAAACGTTTTATTGTACTTACAGAACCTTCAAACTCGCGATCAGAAATCTTCGTGACTTTGGCGTCGGCCATCGTTGAATTTCCGAGATACCCTCCCAGGTTTGTGAGAATTTGAGTTTGCATATTTTCCGTAAACCGAAAGCGATAGAAGCTTACCCGGTCTGTAGACGTGAGCTCCACCCACGCTTTAGGATCATGAAGATACAGTCGTTGGTAACCGGGCTGAGCAATTTCTTCGTCATGAGAGAATCGGGACTTCCACGCATCTTCTCCACCGGAAGGATTTACGTTTATTGATGCAGGCATCACCTCGATTCCAGACAACATCCAGCAGTGGATCTGACCAAAGCCCAGGATATACTGTTCATTGTAATTATATCCACCGCCATTTTGATTCTTATTCCGGGTATGCGGGGCAGCGCCAACCATTCCGAAAGGCCTATTTCCTGGCACAAAAAAGAAATAACGTCCGCGATTAGTCTCTATGAACGGGTCAACCATGGAAACATAATCCGTAAACTCATCAAATGACAGATAGACCTCAATTTCGGAAAGGCCCAGGTCGCTTCCTGTTCCGTCAGTAGCCTCGAACTTCACCCACTCAATAGTCTTTGGTTCAAATGTGACGGCTTTGCCCTCGCCATTATTCGGGATCTGATTGACATAGACCGTTGAGCCATCGCTGAAAATCAACCTTCCTCCTGCGATGTGTTCCTTCAGTGAGGGGCGGTCAAAAAGAACAATACGATTTACTGTATACGCTCGTTCCCAGCGGAGTTCAATCCATGGAAACCGAATGTAGCCCCAGTCTGTAGTGACGCCTTCGCATGCCCACTCCCCGATTCCATCCATACGAATTAATCCGTCGGCAACTTGCTCCGCGTTGAAGTCAGTACCCCTGGACGACGACGCTGTAATCGTAGCTTTTGGCGCGATGTTATCAGTCCCGCAAAAGGCAAATGGGCTTATAAAAATAAGTGATATTATAAGGGCAAGACACTTCATGAGGCCAGTTTAGGGTGGTTCAAACGTTTGCTAAGTTAGTATGTATGGACATATGAACAAGCAATTGGCGGACTTTTTTTGAATAGGTTTTACCGTTAGAAGGATGGAGAAAAACTGTAAAAAGGAGAAAACAAGCCAAACTAACCGCTATTTGGGCCTCGAGGCGCTAACGCAAGCCTTTTGAGATTAAGGTTTTCAGAAGCTCATTTTTTACGACAGTATTAAAAAGTCCGTTGAGTAGCCACTCGTAATTTGTCAGTCGTTGGATAAAATAATTTTTGCGATGTCTGGACCAGAACTTAGCGTAGACCTGTCTGTCGTATGAATGCATAAAAGGAGCAGAGAAATTATCCTGTTCAAAACATCTCATTGCCTGCCACCCCGCATATCTGCCAGACACAATGGCTTGCCCGATCCCCTCACCTGACAAGGGATCGATAAGCGAAGCTGCGTCACCGCACAACATGAAGCGATCTCCGCTGATGGGGACCTTTCTAGAGCCCAGGGGAAGATCATAGCCTTCTACCGGACCAATTTGTGTAGCGTTTCTGAACCGGTCTGTGATGTAGGGTATCTCAGTTAGCACTTCATTAAATATCGCACGGAGGTTCAACTTTCGCCTCGCAACAACAGAAGACAGAACACCAAGTCCGACGTTGGCTCCCTCTCCTTTTTCCGGAAAAATCCAGAAGTATCCGGGCAAAATATTTTTCAGCAAATGAATCTCAAAGGTTCCCTCCGGAATGTCTGTTACATTCCGATAGTAGGCGCGCACCGCTGCGCAATGATGATCAGGATCGCGCCTGGTTCCTGTGATCCTCCTGTTGATAACAGAGTGAGCTCCATCACATCCAATCACAAGCTTTCCTCTGAACGTTTTGTTATCAGATGTCATAACATTCACTCCATGTGCCGAGATCGAAACGTCGGTAATTTGATGATTCTCGAACACTGCAATGTTATTGGTGGCCACCACCTGTTCAAATAGAAAATTATCAAAATCAAGCCTTCGGGAGATGAAGCCAGTCTTTTCAAATCGGAGATCGAAATACTTTTCGTTAGGGGCAAAAAGACGACATGAATTAACAGGAAGCTTTTCAGCAAAGCTTTCGAATTGTCTCTGTAACCCCGGGTCTATAGTTCCGAGTACTTTCGGAACGTATGCAGCAACGGCATCACCACACGTCTTCTGTCGCGGGAAAGTATTTTTCTCAAGAAGGGCCACCCGGAGCTTAGATTTTGACAGCGCCAACGCGCAGGTTGACCCTGCAGGTCCGGCTCCGAGAATGATCACGTCAAACTCAACATCTTCTTGATTCGGCATATACGATCAAAATACGAGGAGTGTGAAGAAAACAAAAAAGATTGACAATCAAATCAGGGATTCGCCCCACCCCGGCCGATTCGGTCGTACAGCGAGGCGAAATCGCCATTTTCGACGAATAAACCCGGCGAAAACCATTGCAATAATGGCCCCTGATACTTGGCCGGAACATTATTTTTCTGGAGATTTGTTAACGACCCGGACTGCTGAATTTGCGATGTTCCAGGTCTGATCCACCACTTTGCATGAATCAGTTTTTCTTTAGACAAACTCAAAGTCAGGAAATCCAGCACTTTCCGCATATTCTCGAATTTGCGTTAAAGAAAAACAACAGCATTCAGCTAAACTCCCTTAACGCAACGAGCACCACGAGTATACGGATATACATCGTACTGGAGGGAAAATACGAATGGATCATCGATGGCAAGAACTATATCTTGTATCCGGGGGATCTTGCAATTGTACTACCAGGCCAGGTCTTCGGCGGAGAAAACAACATCCTTCACATCGGAACGATATCATGGATCTGCCTTCAGGTCCAAAAGCTGGACATGAACGGTATGTCGTTAGGCAAATGGAGTCAGCTGTCGAAGAACGAGTGTCTTGCCATTGGCAAAATCCTTTCTCTGAACAAATCCTCAGTTATTAAACTGAAAGAGTTGATCACGCTGTTCCACAATCTGCGTTCAGAGCTGACGGACCGCGAAATTGGATTTGCATCAAGAGTAAATCAGCTGCTGGATGAGATGTTCATCCTTATCGCCAGGCAGTGTACGCGGGAGAGCAATTCACACCGTGACTTTCCACAAACCTTCATGAAGCTTGAGCAGGCTCTCCGCCAGAACCTTGCGCACCAGTGGAGTGTGGAAGAAATGGCGGCATTGATTGGTATCGGGACCACGACATTCACCGAAAAAGTAAAAGCGTATACAGGATTCTCGCCATTGAACTATCTGATTAACATAAGGATCTCTGAGGCTATCAAATTATTGAATCGACAGGAAGATAACGTTACCGATATAGCGCTGCGAACAGGGTTCTACTCGTCGCAGCATTTTTCTACAACATTCAAGAAGCTTACAGGGTACACACCAAGCGATTTCAGAAAGAGGAACTCACCACAAGGCAATAAAATATCAACATAGATGGAAGCAATTATTACCATTGAGCTCGGCACAAACGCGGTCAGAATATTCGCGTTCGATATGAAGGGCAATACGATTGGCTCGATGAAGGGATCTTATCCGACGTTCCATACTGAACCCGACTATAGTGAGCAAGACCCCGAGCAGGTATTCATCACCATGTTGTACGTATTGAAGAACCTTCTCACCGAAAAGATAAATCCAGGCAAATACAAAGTTGTCAGCATCTGCTTCAGCGCCTCAATGCACAGCGTTCTGGCTATTGACAAACGTGGAGTTCCTATCGGAAATGCGATCACCTGGGCGGATAACAGAGGTAAGCTTGAAGCGCAAGAGCTAAAAAAATCAGAGCTTGGTAAACAGCTTTATGAAATAACCGGAACTCCTATCCATCCGATGTCTCCGCTGGTGAAGATAGCCTGGATGAAGAATCACGACCTGGCGCAGTTTAAACAAACCAGTAAGTTTCTTTCGATCAAGAGTTATATCATTCAACAACTTACAGGGGAATACTATATTGACTATAGCCTTGCATCAGCAACTGGCCTGCTGAATATTCAGCAGATCCAATGGGAACCTGCGGCGCTCGAGTACGTTGGCATTACAGCGGACCAACTTCCAAAGCTGGCTCCAGTATTTCACTATCCGGGAAAGCTCCGCAAGGAGTATCAGAAGTCTTTGGGGCTATCCGATTCAACGAATATCATCCTGGGATCAAGCGATGGATGTATGGCCACGCTTGGTGCAGGGGTATGGACGGAAGGGAAAGCAACGATTACAATTGAGGACAGCGGAGCGGTGCGCGTGGTCGGGAACCGGATGCTTCGCGACGAGAAACGGCGCTTCTTCAACTATCTGCTTCAGAAAGACTGCTTCGTGTCGGGCGGTCCGACCAATAATGGGGGCGTTGTATTTGAATGGTTTGCGAAACAATTTGGCGACTTCCGCGGACCATACGATATCGAGTATACGATCGAGAATCTTATCCAGGAGGCTGCAAAGGTCCCCGTTGGTTCAGAGGGTCTCCTGTTCCTGCCCTATCTCCTGGGAGAGCGTGCACCGATCTGGAACCCTAATGCACGCGGTTCTTACTTCGGTATTAACATAAAACACGAACGCCAGCACTTTATTCGTGCAACTATCGAAGGTATCCTATATCAGGTCTACAGCATTGGCAAAACGCTCGGTGAACATCGGCGGATCGACTCTCTTTCCGTGAACGGAAGCTTTGCCTCAATTCCATTCTGCAGTCAGATGATCGCCGATATTTTCAACAAACCGGTTACAAGCAAGAATACCAACAGTACTTCAATAGGGTCGTTCCTTTTGAGCGCCACACAGCTGGGTGAATACTCATCATTGGAAGAAGCTTCAAAGGCGGTAGAACCCACCAATTTTTATAGCCCCAATCCGCACAACCATGCAGTGTACAAGGAGTATTTTGGCATCTTCGAAAAGATGAGCACTTACCTCGCAGATGCTTTCGACGACATCTCCGAGATGCAACACAGGAACACACACCGGGCTTCTGTCGACAAAGCAACCGCTTAATGGAATTCCCGGGGAGGAGGCTTCTATCGTTTACAAAAAAAAATGACCGGGACATGCCCGGCCATTCGTAAACCAAACTAAACCCGAAGTAACCCAAATTTTTAAGGCACGTCCCAGAAGACTCTCGACAGGAGGTTGTCACCACCAATTGCCTGCGCTGCAGCAGCATAATTGCTGGCATTGGAAGATGCTTCGTAGTCGGGATAGCTGAGGCGTCTGGCGAATCCGCCATTTAAGTTATTGTTGTAGAGGTTAGGGCTCAATGCGGGCAGCCCGGTCCTTCTGAAGTTTGCATAAGCTTCGGTGCCGTTTCTGATATTGACCACCCAATATTGCGTATTGATGAGTTCAAGTGCCCGCGCGTCGTCATATGCAACGTCCGGGTCGTTCAGGTATGCCGTAATTTCAGCATCGGTGATCGGCGTAGTATTCGGATACAAGCTGTAAATCTCCATATCGGCGCGAATAGCGTTTTCATAGTACGTTTTGGCATCGCCCTGAACCCATCCCCTCACCGCTGCTTCTGCGAGAAGCAAAGACGTTTGTGCATAGGTCAGGTAGAAGTCAGGAGCGGCAGGTGATGCGATGATCCATACGTTCATTTGCGAGTAATTTAATCCACCCGCACGTGGTCCCCGGTACGGCTTATTCGGATCGGCCAGTTCTGTACTGATAATACCTACTGGCGCGCCAAACTGATTGGAAAGTTCTGTGTCAGGCTCGGCATCATTAGCCACCGCTGCCGGATCGCTGAAGTTGGCAAGGATGAATTTCCCACGAGGATCGTTCGTCGACTTTAACTGGTCTACAAAAGGTTCGGCAGCATAATAGAAGTACGAGAAGTTCCGAAGGTTGTTGTTCTCGGCCTGAACATAAAGCGTCCCATCATACTTAACGTAGGCGTTATCGCTGTTTGATGTCATTACACCTCCTTGAACGGCCTCAGCAACGATGGATTGTGCTTTTCCTGGATTAAGTTTTGAGTACCTCATTCCTAAACGGAGCAGAATTGAGTTTCCAAGTTTCTTCCATTTATCCACCTGTGCTGCGGCGCTGCCAGTGGGGTTTTCGCTGTTTGACCCGAAGAACAAGTCAGAGGAAACATAGTCCGCACCGCTGTTTAACGCGGCAATCGCTTCTCTGAGTTCCTTCTCGATATCGGCATAGATCAATGCGTCATCGTCGTATTTCGGATAAAAGATACCTGCTGATACTGCCTGGCCCGCCTCGAAATAGGGCACATCGCCATAGCTGTCGACAAGTCCCATGACCACGTTTGCTCTCCAGATTCTGATCATGCTGAGTAGGTTTACACGATCTGTGTTTTCGCCCAGCAGATTCATCGCCTGAGTGAGATTTCGAAGAGTTCCGGGATAGGATTGGTCCCATCGGGGACTGCTCACTCCGTCGATATCTTCGTTAAAATTAAAACCGAGTGTAGCACCCTGGTTGTATGGGTTGACGAAATGCTGCACAATGGTATGCTCCGCCGCCCACGTGCCGAGGTGGCTGCGCTGAGCTCCGGCAAAAAGGAGAGCCGGATCAATATCAGTTACTGCATACGGGTCCGTGTTGATTTCAACAAAGTCTTTATCACACGCAGCCAGTATCAATGTCGTGATGAGAATAAAATATCTTATAGTCTTCATGGTCTAGAATTTAACATTGAGGGATACGTTGTAATTGCGGGTAGTGGGTAGTGCGGCGTTCTCATAACCTGCACGGAAGTCACCGGAGGATTGAACGGATTCCGGATCAAGTCCTGGAAGATCCTTATAAAGGATAGCAACGTTACGACAAGCTGCAGATAAAGTTAATCCCCTTATGAATTTTAAGGCCGGAGCTTTTTCAAGCAACTCGGTAAAGTTGTATGATAACGATATGTTACGAAGTTTCACAAAATCAGATTTGAATGTGAAAGGGTCACCGATTTGAAGGTTGCGATAGTCGGCATAGAATGACTGAAGGTTCGCTACAACAGTAGTATTGGGTTCGCCTGAATCTTCATATACACCAGGGAAAACAAGTCCATTCTCGCCATCTCTGCGGCCTTCAAGCGACAACTTGGAATGTCCCTGACGAAGCATGTTCAGGTGAGTAGATGACAATACAGTACCGCCAAATTTGTAGTCGATATGCACGCCGAGTGACCAGTTCTTGTATTCGAACGTGTTGGTCCATCCCCCAACGTGCTTAGGGATCGAACTACCAACTGGAAGGAATCCGTTTGTCTTCTCTGCTCCGGTCGTTGTATTGGTTGAAGCAAGTAGACGTCCCTGGTCGCTAACAACGATCTCACCCCTGTCGTTTCTCCTGTAAGTTCTAGTATACAGCTGATTCATCGGCAAACCTTCCGTGTAGCGTAGCTCACCAAGGAATTCGTTACCTGTACCATTGAAATAAAGTACAAGGATTGTTCCGCTGTCATTTCCAACATCAAGAACCTCGGTTTTCAGATAGGCATTGTTCCATGAGGTTGTCCAGCTGAAGTTTCTTGTTTCATAGGGAACAACTTCGACCAGGAATTCTACCCCGCTGTTCTTCAGTGAAGCCTTATTCTGTTTTGAGTTATTGAATCCAGAAGTGTTGGATATGGTAACATCAAGAATTTGATCTGTGGTCACTTTGTCGAATGCAGCCACATCCAAAAGAACCTTGCTGTTAAAGAGACGCATTTCCAAACCAATTTCCTTTTCCGTTACAGTAAAGGGCTGCAAAGCAGGGTTTGGAGCGAAGGATCCGCTCACGCCGGCAAGCGTTTGACCGTTGAACTGATTGGCATTGATCGAATAGCGAAGTACGCCTTCATAGGGGTTCACGCCATTGGCACTTCCCACTTCTGCCCACGATCCACGCAGTTTTCCGAATGAAAGCCAGTTCTGATCTGGTAGCAGTTCAGAAAACACAAAGCTTCCCGACACGGATGGATAAAACTTGCTGTTGTTAGCAGGATTCAGGACTGAAAACCAGTCATTCCGCGCAGTAAAATTAAGGAAGAGAAGGTCGTTGTATCCGAACTCAGCCCATCCATACAGCGAGTTTACACGCGTACGATTGAAGACGTATCCGGCGATGCCCTGATTGCGAAGCGTACCGTTTGATATCGAATACAAGTCAGGGACGATGAAGTTGCTTGAGTTTTGTTCGTTTCGCTGGAACTGGGTGCGCCATGTGTTTCCTCCGAAGCTGGCATCGACAGAAAACTTCCCGAAATCTTTGTTACCACCGACAAGGAAGTCAGCGTTCAAATCATATGTCTGATCTTGTCGGATGTTATAGTTTCCACGATATGTTCCATCGCCATTAAACAGCGTAGTCGATCCGGATCCATTCAGTGAATTCCACTCCATAAATCCATTAGCCTGATCATAGTTGAAACGACCCTGCGCGTATAGCCAGTTTGTAATCTGATAACGAAGTGTCGTTGTACCGAGCAGACGGTTTCTGTTGTCGTTGAAGTATTGTTTCTTCTGAAGCTGGTAATAGGGGTTGTTTATTGTACCGATAAAACCATTCGTGCGGTATTCGGCACCAGTAGCCGGATCTATTGCACTTTCGCGATAAGCCTCGAGCGGTGTTGAAATACCCATCCGGCCGAAGAAGTTAACTGCTCCATCACCCTGTGTCCCGATCTGCGGGGGATTGATATTTTTCTCGTTGGCATAGTTCACGTTAACAGAGAGTGTCAGCTTTTTCGTAATATCATGGTTAATACCCAGGTTGAAGATTCGGCGTTTGTAGTCGTTGTTAGGTACAACGCCTTTTGCATCCGTATTTGAGAATGACACGCGGAAGCTTCCGTTCGCGCCACCTCCAGATAATCCGATAGTATTGGTGAAGTTTGTTCCTGTCCGAAGGAAATCGAATAATTGATTGGGGTATGCGGAATAGGGACGCATCACGCCATCGAAGTTGACAGTAGGTGCTCCGTCAAGTCGTTCACCAAAGCTGAACTGACCAAAGGACTGAGCGTCCCCCTGAGTCTGCGGGCGAACTCCTCCCGTCCCGATTCCATATTCTGTTTGAGTAATTTCTTTAATAAAATTAAGTGGTTGTGAAGTGGTGTAACTTGACGTAAAGTCTACTCCCAGTCCCTGGTCTTTACGGCCTGACTTCGTGGTGATAATGATCGCGCCATTGGCTGCACGAGCACCATAAATAGCCGCAGCGGTAGCTCCTTTCAGAACAGTCATGCTTTCGATATCATCGGGGTTGATGTTCTGAAGATTATCACCGCGATCGCGTTGTTCAACCTGTCCAGTTCCGTTTGCGCCACGTGCGCCCTGGTCCATAGGCAAACCATTTATAACAAAGAGCGGTGCATTGTTGGCTCCTGCAAAAGCAGCCTGACCTCTAAGCCGTATTTGCATACTTGCTCCGGCACCCGCTGCGGGAGGTGTAATGTTGAGACCTGCGATCTTACCTTCAAGCGATTCCATCACGTTTGTTGTGCGGTGCTTCACCAACTCGTCGGTTTGTACTGCAGTTGCTGAATATCCCAGCTTCTTTGTTTCTTTTTGCACGCCGAGGGCAGTCACTACAACTTCGTCCAGTGACCTTACATCAGGACTCATAGTAACGTCAATTACAGATCGGCCTGCTATGTTAACTTCCTGCGTGGCATAGCCTACAAATGAAAATACGATAGTAGTAGTGCCATCTGGCACATCGAGTTGATATCTTCCATCAGCACTGGTCGTCGTTCCAATAGAAGTTCCTTTCACCACTATGTTCACGCCGGGAAATGGTGAGCCGTTTTCATCAGTTACAGTTCCGGAAATTGGAACTGCCAGAACATCAGCATGGGGTAATAGCGTCGGTGAGCTTGCTGCGTTTGCGCCGCGTATCTCGTTTGCCTGCGTCTGAAACCCGACGCAAAAGGCAATAAGAATACCGGACAACAGATAACGTTGTTTCATGAGGGTATGGTTTATGGTTTAAATTGAGGTTTACATAGTGGTTGACTTAACCGGGATTTTCTCGACAAAATCCTCCCTCAACACCGTGCGATAGCGCGGCACCAAACCCTCTTGTTAGGTCGTGTATTTCTTACTTATGTATGATCAAAGGTCACGAAATCGGTTGCATTTTACTTCCAATAATGACCAGCGGAGAATTTTGAACACAACTGTTATTTATACACTTATTAGATGTCATCACATTCACAACATAAAAAAAGCTCCTCATGATCATAGACCACGAGGAGCTTAGTAATCGAACACCCAATATTATTACTCTATTTGAAGAACGGTAGGCCTGGCGTTGCGTGCTTTTTCAATCCTTCCATGTTGAGATCAACACCTATACCCGGTTTTTCTGAAAGCGGAATAAAACCTTTATCAATCATAGGCTCATCATACTTCACGATCTCTTTGAACATCGGATTAGTGTGGAAATATATCTGCCACTCAAGTATCATGAAGTTAGGTACTGATGCGCATACATGGCATGCCGCCATTGCGCCAAGGAATGACGCTACCATATGTGGTGCAAAGGGAACATAATACAGGTTGGCCAGATTGGCAATTCGCTGTCCTTCCCCTAGTCCACCTACCTTTTGAAGATCCGGCATCACTATGTCTACGGCACCGATTTCAAGATGGCGACGGAATCCATAAGCAAGGTATAGGTTCTCACCTGCGCATATTGGTGTCGTTGTAGAGTCTGCAATGATCTTATAAGCTTCGGCATTTTCTGCAGGAATGGGTTCTTCAAGCCACATGAGATTAAATGGTTCCAGCTTCCTGGCGACTTGCTGACCTGTTACGGTATCATATCGTCCGTGCATATCACAACAGATATCAATATCAGGGCCAACGGCCTCACGTGCGGCGGCAACCTGATCAACCATTCGTTGAATCTCACCGGGGCTGGCCGTCCAGTTGTACCGATCATACTTCTTAGGATCGTTCCACTGGTCAAGGTCGAACTTTACACCTGTGAAACCCATATCCTTGGCTTCTTTCGCGGCCTTCGCAAAATCCGCGGGCGATGGCAAATTGCTTTGGTACAAAGCGGTATCACAATAAACTCTGATCTTGTCTCTGAATTTTCCTCCGAGGAGCTGGTATACGGGTACGTTGAATACCTTGCCCGCGATATCCCACAGTGCCGTCTCGATCGCTGACAACACTGCGATATATACCCCGGCTTGCGCTCCGCCGAATACTCCGGAGCGTCGCAAATCTTCGAACAGGCGATGAACGTTCAAAGGATTTCTGCCCTTGAGTCGTTGCTCCATCATCTTCACAAAATGATAGGTCCCTCCCACTGCGTCGACCCCTTCGCCCACTCCGTACACATCCTGATTCGTTAGTATTTTTACAAAAAGGCCACTGCCATTTCGGATAAATGCGCATTGGACCTCGGTAATTTTCAGATCTGATGGGTTAGATTTGGCCGGCATCTTTTCAATGGCGTGCTCCAGTCCACTGCCAAACGTTGTTGAAAGAGGTGCAATGGCGGCAGCAGCAGTAGCTGCACTTTTAAAAAAGGTTCGTCTTGAGTTCTTATTTGTCATGAGGTTCAGTTTTGTGCGGTTACCAGGTACGTTGTTTCAGGAGTTCCTGAATTTGTTCTTTCGGAACAGGAAGTTTGTCCATATTCGTGTTGAGCCATTCTGAGAAATCTCGCTCTATCTCCGGGGTCCACCGTGTATCAATCTGGCCCGGCGTATACTTCTGTTCGCGAAGACGCTGATGACCGAACATATCTCGTAGGCGTACAATTTCAGAAGTCACGACAACCTTTTCAGCGAGGTGTGGCGGAATAAAGATTACGCCACCATCACGTGCGAGAACCACATCACCCGGCATTACCGTTGCCTTGCCGATCCGCGTAGGTGTATTGATTCCGACAAGTGTGGTATTCAACTGACCTTTCGGATTATTAAGGTGGTGTGAGGGATGATATGTCCTGAAATATGACGTGAAGCTTCCAAGCTCTCTCAGACCGTTGATGTCGCGGACTGCTCCGTTGTATATTATCCCATTGCCGGTTTTCGTGAAAATAGAATTCCCCAGGTTATCACCGATTGTAGGTCCGTCCTCGTGGGCCCCAAACTGATCCACCACATAAACATCCCGCTTAGTCAGCATATCTATTGTCCACGCATTCTGGGATCCTACGCGTTTATCTTTGGTGTGCCCGCGTTGGTCAATCGCAGTATGGATGTCAGGACGGCCCGGCATAAACGTGGCGGTCACTGCTCTTCCAACGAGTACACTATCCGGATTGATGACCTGCCATCCATCCTCGTATTGAAATTTGTAGTTCTCATTGCGAAGGACTGCCCACGCTTCTTCCAAAGTCACGAGTTTCATCCTGTTAAGTATCTGATCGGGAACTTTAGGACGTCCATCCGGGAAACGTTCACCTTTCCATTCGGGCGTAAGAAAGATCAGTTCTTCTTTCGATATCTGCTGCGCCGACACCGACCCAAGCGTAAAGAATCCGCAAAGCGCAACCAATAATAGTCTGGCATTGATCATGGTTATTGTTTTTTTGTTTCTATGTCAGTTACCGTTTTCGATTCAAGTGGGAAGCTCGTATCCTCAGTTGGATATCCCTCGGGAATCCGGTTACGCCACCACGTGGCGAGTGTTGATCCTGTTATATTCATCAGGGGAGCAAATACTGCGGATGCAAGTCCTACGGTCGATAGTTTACCCATAGCCAACGCGAGACTTGACCCGAGGCCGGCATTTTGCAGACCGACTTCTATGGCGATGGTACGTCGGTCTGCCTCTGGCATTCCGAGGAGCCTGGCTGCAAAGTAGCCAAACAGAAACCCACATCCGTTATGGATCGCCATAGCAAGAATAAGCCATGCGCCAATGGCCATCAATTCATCTCGTCCCGCGGCAGTGATAACGACAATGATCAAAGCGATTCCTCCCATGGATATCAATGGCATAATATCGTCAAGTTTTCTCCACTTGCTCTGCACAAAGTGATTAAACAGCAATCCGCCTCCAACTGGGAGAATCACAATCTTTGCGATATCGACAACCATCTTCCAGAAGTTCATCTCAACGTATTCGCCGGCGAGCGTACTCATCAGGAACGGTGTGGCAAACGGAGCAACGATTGTGGAAATAGCCGTGAGCGTGACCGACAGGGCAAGATTTGCACGGGCAAGGTAGGTCATCACGTTTGATGCAAGCCCCCCGGGACAGCTTCCGATTAGAATTATGCCTGCGGCAACTTCATTTGGAAACTGAAAGACCCTGGCGATAATAAGCGCGAGGAAAGGCATTATCAGGAATTGACATCCCACACCGGCAATCACGGCTTTGGGCATTCTGACAACACGAGTGAAATCACCAATGCTCAATGCAGTGCCCATCCCGAACATGATAATCTGCATCAAGGGGACGATTACCGAAGAGAGCTTGAATTCACCTATTCGTATGAAGTAATTCGGATAATACATGGCCGCACTGGCCGCTGCAAAAATCAGCACCGTAAATGCATAGCCTTTTAGCGCGCGTTGCCTGCTACAGGCAACTGAGGCCGTCAAAAACATCCCTACCAAAGTCCAGCCAGCGATTTGATGATGTGCTGCTACCGTAAGTATGATAAAGGAAATAAGCAGGAACGCGATGAGAGAGAGTAGAATCTTCATTCCATAAGTTTAAAGGAGAAGGTCAGGAA
>JAEZGH010000125.1 GCA_023417065.1 Bacteroidota bacterium | reverse complement strand
ATTTGTAGTTTAGTTTTTCAAAATACGTTTGGTCACGGTTGACAGTGACGTGCAGGTCGCGCTAAACATTCCGCTACGCTTCATTTTTTAGCGCTCCTATTCCCGCCACTGCAAATAGCCAAGCGTTAGGCACAAGCGTAATGACAATGGACGACTTAGGACTAATATATAACTATCACGATTCGAACGTGGATAAAGTGGAAATTGGACCGCGGAGAGAATTAAATCTAAAAATTCATTTGGATCCAATTATGAACAAAGGGAGAGACCGCGTAGTGAATTTAAGTTTCAGAGCTATTGACAACTTTGACACTGTGACGAACTTCTTTGAGAAATATTTGAAGACCAGGCCAACATCAAACGCATTTCTCGGACGAATTGATGAATTAAAGAAAATTACAAGAAATGATTACGTGATAGATTTTGACAACGTTGGACAGTTGACAGTAAAATGTAAAGGACATATTGAGACGGGTGACGCCAGCGCCTAACACAATATATGCATCATTGCCTGTGACGTGCTTGCTTGTTATGTTGTATTTCAAATAACGGTTTGCGCGTGGGACAATGATTTACCAGATTACGGCAACGCTGCATATACAAACGTTAGCAGCAACTCTGTAAAATAAATTTGATCTTGAAATTAAAAAGCATAAAGACAGACAAGGGGACAGTTTATCAATGTTCTTGTTGCGGACAAGAGTACAATGAATTACCATTTACCTTTGGAAATGATTTTCCGGACTATGCTTCTGGAATTCCAGCAGATGAAAGAGAAAAAAGAATCGAAGGAGCAGAAAGTCTTTGCGTTGTTGACGGACAACATTTTTTTCATCGCGGCAGACTGACAATTCCGGTTCATAACAACGACAAAGATTTAATCTTTAACGTTTGGACTTCAATAAGTGAGAGTAATTTTAGAAAGAGAAATCAACTATGGGACAACCCAGACAGAATTAAAGAAGAACCGTACTTTGGTTGGCTGCAGACGACAATACCGACCTATGGTGATACGCTTAATCTAAAGACGATTTCGATTGAGAATGACGCTGGACTTATTCCAACTGTAAAGTTAATTGAGGACGGCCATCCATTGACTATTGACCAGGAGAAAGGAATTACCTTCGAGAAAGCTTTGCAAATTATTGACATTATTCTGACTAGCGGACACGGAAATGCAGATAGTAATTGAGAGCGGTGAGACAGAGCAGCTGCTAACAACAGCTATAATACATATGCTGTATTGTAGGTTCTTAACTTGTGTGCTACTAAATTTCGGTAGCAACGCGGGACAAAGATGTAGGTATTTACACGCATACGTCTTATAGCTAAACGTTGGCGGTAATTTTTCAGGGACGATACAACAACTTAAAATGGACTAAAATATGGAAACAAGTAAATCAACCAGATTAGTATTAATTGTAATAGCTCTTGGAATTTGGGCTATAGTACTACAAAATGCAGGGGTCATTCCGACAAACCAAAATGTGAGAGTTGTTAATAGCATAGACGCTCATGTAAATGGAAGTGTTAGCGTAGACAATACTATTGATGTGAATCTTGAGTCAATTAACGGTCATTCTAACGCTTTTTATGATTTCGGAGGAAATAAGAATTATGTTCGGATACCCGTTTACACTGGATACTAATCGAGAAGAAATGACGACATACGATTTTGAAATATTAAAATTAAGTCATGGTGACTATATATGGTTACAAAATGAAGGTGGAGAAGGCTTTTGGGGAAATTACCTTGGACAATTTGATAGGGACAAGGGGACTTTTAGATTTAGGAATCACTCCAACGGACAAGAAGAAACAATTGACATAAAAAAGCTTCAAAGATTACAAAGAGAGAAGTAGAAATTACTACCTACGAAATTTTTATGGACACCACTACAACGGGACAATTTATTTATGGTGGAATACCAGTTACAGACTGGATTCAAGCATTAGGCGCATTGATTGGTGTGCTTGCCGGAGTTTATGCATTCTTTAAACTATTTACCCGAGACAAAGACAAGGAAAAGCAAATTGACAGTTTGATAAAGATGGCTGAACAAACAACAATGCAGACTCAGCAACTATCTAATCAAGCGGGACACATGGAGGAATCAAATTTTTGTACTCCCCGGTCTTTAGACCACTTTTATCGTTGTTGTAGTTAATGTTGGAATGTGGTTAACTCCAAAACTACTTATCTTCTTTTGACCTTCCTTCTTTCCTTTGGAGTTATCCACATTTCAACATTCAGAGGATGCGCGAAGCGCTCCGCTTTAAAAAAAATTCACGCGGCTTGTTGATAAAGTTCTGCCGGGGGAATTCGTCCAATGCCCTGGTGCGTTTTCTCGTAGTTGTAGAAGTCTATGAACTTCTTAAGTCCGTGATACAACTCGATTCCGTCATTCACCGGATGCAAGTATACGTAGTCTTGTTTTATGGTTCTCCAGAGCCTTTCAATAAAAATGTTGTCAGTAGCACGACCCTTGCCGTCCATACTGATTTTGATCTTCTCTTGCTCCAGGTACTCAGTCCAAAGCGCGCATGTGAACTGACTGCCCTGGTCAGAATTGATGATCTCAGGCTTCCCATATCGTCGTATAGCCTTCTTCAAGACATCGAGGCAGTTCTCGGCGTCTAAACTGTTGTGAAGGCTCCAGCCCACTACAAAACGGCTATGCAGGTCAATGATTGCTGTCAAGAACATAAAACCATGCGCCATCGGTATGTAGGTGATATCAATTGCCCATACTTGATTTACATGCGTGATCTCCATGTTGCGAAGTAAATAAGGCCGAACGTAATGAGCTTTACCCAGCTTGCTTAGATTACGCTTCGGATAGTGAGCCATAATGCCCATTAAGCGAAGCAATCTTCTGATACGCTTTACGTTCACGACTAGACCCATTGCAAACAGAAAGTCTTGCATCTGTAACACACCATGCGTTGGATGATTTAGATGCCGTTTATCCATCAATTGCATGACTTCCAAGTTCTCATCGCTTTCGCCCTTCGGTTGGTAGTAGATGCTGCTCCGGTTTACTTCAAGCAGTTCACACTGGCGTCGAATGCTGATGTGGCCATTTGGCCCGATTGCCGCCCTTACTTCATCAGACCCCATTGCCTTGAAATTTTTTTTAGCCAGTCACGTTCCACCTCTAGCTGCCCGATCTTAGCAAACAGCTCTTGCTTTTCCTTCTCAAAATCCTGATCGGATGATTCTTTTTCAAAAGCAGCTCCAGCATTTTTGAGAAACTCCTTCTTCCATGTAGTGATTTGAACTGGATGCACCTCGAATCGCTTCGCCAACTCGGCAAGCGTGTGCTTTTCCTTGATCGCTTCGATGGCGACCCGCGCTTTAAATTCAGCGGTAAATTTCCTTCTCTCTTTTTTCATCTTCGTCCACAAAGTTAGTTGTTGTTTTTTAACTTAACCAGTGGTCTAGATTTTAGGGAGTATTATAAACTGCCTTTAATACTCGTGTGATTGAATTCTTGGTTCTCTCTTCTAAAGTCATGTTAGCGTGTTTACTTCTTGTTCGAAAGCAATAAAATTTACCAATTCACCGGCTGGTGAAAACAACGGGAGAATGTCGAGATGGCAATAGTATGGCGTGCCGTCTTTTCTGTAGTTGACTAATGTTCCTTCTATTGGTTCTAATTGCTCGATAGCCGATCTGATTTTTTGCTTAGCTTTTTTATCGGTGTCTTTACCTTGAAGGAAGCTTGGGTTCCTCCCTATGGCAAAAGCTCGTGTGTAGCCAGTCATTGATTTAAAGCCAGGGCTGGTCCAGATAATAAGCTCATTCACGTCTGTCAAAACAATCGATTCAAAGTCCCGTTCCTTCATTGACGGTAAATCAAAATTCCATTTGAAGTGTTTATGTGCTTTTTCAAATTCGGTGATTTCATAGAAATGTTTTCTTCGATATACCGCCTGTGATGCAATGTCCCAGCAGAGCAACGGGTGATGAGATATTTTTGATCTTCGCTTCATGAAATCACTTTCCGTAAAAGGTGCTTGAGCTTTTCTTTTAAGTTTCGCGCATGATATTCACCCTTTAACGCTTTCATACATTCAGCACAAAGGCAGTCAGTGAACAATGATTGGATGTAAGCACGTTCGGCATCACTTAGCTTTACCACACTGCATTGACAAAGATTCACAGATCCAACTTTGCATTCAAAGCTATTTGTGCAACGTGCACAATATTTCATTTCATGTTTCATGTCAAATAAAGATGCCGGAGCGGTTGATTCACTCCGGCAAATAAATTTAAACTACTCCTTCTTTCACAGGTAAACGGAGTTCCTTTGCCGCTTGAACCATTTCGATCAAGGCTTTCTTTGTCTCGTCCCAATGACGCGTTTTTAAGCCACAGTCGGGGTTGATCCAGAGTTGATCGGCAGGAATAACCGCTTTCGCTTTGTTCATCAAGTAAACCATTTCGTCTTTCGATGGTACTCGAGGTGAGTGAATATCGTAGACACCCGGACCGATTTCGTTTGGATATTTGAAGTCGGCAAACGCATCGAGTAGTTCCATCTGAGAACGAGAGCATTCGATGGTGATCACATCTGCATCCATCGCAGCAATGCTATCAATGATGTCGTTGAACTCAGAGTAGCACATGTGCGTGTGAATCTGTGTTTCATCTTTCACTCCACTTGCCGAAATGCGGAATGCCTTTACGGCCCAGTCGAGATATGCTTTCCAATCAGATCTTCTGAGAGGCAAACCTTCACGAATGGCAGGTTCATCGATCTGGATGATCTTAATTCCTGCTTTCTCCAAATCGACAACTTCATCGCGAATGGCAAGCGCAATCTGGTTGGTAGTGACTGAACGCGGCTGATCATCGCGAACGAATGACCACTGAAGAATGGTAACAGGTCCGGTAAGCATTCCTTTCATGTGATGCCTGGTAAGCGATTGTGCGAATGCTGACCATGCAACAGTCATAGCATTTGGTCTGGATACATCACCAAAAATGATAGGAGGTTTTACGCAACGTGATCCATAACTCTGTACCCAGCCATTTGATGAAAAGACATAGCCTGCCAACTGTTCTCCGAAATATTCAACCATATCATTTCGTTCAAATTCACCGTGAACGAGAACATCAATACCAATGTCTTCCTGCCAGCGAATAGCTTTCTCGGTTTCGTCTTTTAATAGCTTGTCATATTGTGCATCTGTCAGATCTCCCTTCTTCCATTTTGCACGCCAGCTTCTTACTTCTGTTGTTTGAGGGAATGAGCCAATGGTGGTTGTCGGAAATAGAGGAAGTTTCAATGCGGCCTTTTGCTTCGCCTTCCTTTGACCGAATGGACTAACCCTTTTTGCATCGGCCTCGGTGATCTTGTTCACGCGATCTTTCACCCTTGGATTGTGAATGAGAGTTGATGTCCTACGGCTTTCAACAGACTTCTGATTTGTAACAAGCTTGTCAGAAAACTGCTCACGTGTTTCCGTTTTCGACAGTCCTTTGAGTGTAGTAATCTCATCGAGCTTTTGTTTGGCGAAGGCCATCCAGTTCTTGATTTCCGTTGGTAACTGCGTTTCATTTCTCTCAAGGTCGAGATCGCACGGGGAGTGAATCAGAGAGCATGACGGTGCAATCATAACTCTTTTCTGACCTAACTTTGAAGTAGCTGTTTCGATTAAAGCAAGTGATTTGGTAAAGTCATTCTTCCAAACATTCCTGCCGTCAACAACACCTAAAGAAAGCGTCATTTTATCCGGAAGTAGCCCAAGAATCTCCTCGAGCTGCTGTGGTGCGCGTACGAGATCGATGTGCAACACACAAACTGGCAACGATGCTGCAAGTGTTGCATTATCGCGCAACGATTCGAAGTAAGTTGTCAGTACCGTTTTTAGGTGCGGGAATTCTTTTTTTATTTCACCGTAGGCAAATTCGTATGCACGCTTTTGTTTGTCTGTAAGGTCTAATGCGAGGAAAGGTTCATCGAATTGAATCCACTCAACGTTAAGCTTGTCAAGTTTTTTAAGGATCTCAATATAAACCGGAAGAAGCTTTTTGATCAGATCAATTCTGTCGAATCCATCTTCTTTTTCCTTCCCGAGCAAAAGATAGGAGACAGGACCAATCAGTACTGGCTTTGTTTTGACCCCAAGCTGCTGCGCCTCGTAGTATTCGTCAATGACTTTTGTCGAGAATAATTTGAAGGTCTGATTCTTACGAAATTCGGGAACTATGTAATGATAGTTAGTGTCGAACCACTTTGTCATTTCCATCGCAGTAATAT
>JAEZGH010000021.1 GCA_023417065.1 Bacteroidota bacterium | reverse complement strand
ACGAACGTGTGCAGAAGTTTGACCAGATCTTTCGGAACTCACGCCTGTCGGAGCGGCTGGTGATGATGATTTCGGTGAGGGATAGCAGCACAGCACCCCAGCCGGATGCGCTGGTTGCATTGGCCACGCAGCTCGCCGACAGCATTGCCATCCGTCACGCGGCCGATATCAAAGACATTCAAACGCAGATTGACGACGATAAGGCATTACAACTACTGCAATTGGTTCAGCAACATTTGCCCGTGTTCCTCAACGATGAGGATTACGTTGCTCTGGATTCGATGATCCGGCCCGAAAGTGCAGGAGCGATACTGAGGGCCAACTACCGCCAACTCATCAGCCCTACGGGTGTTGTCACAAAAAACATTATCGTGAACGATCCCCTGGGATTTTCATTCCTCGTGTTGAAGAAACTGGAACGGTTGCAGTATGACGAGAACTTTGAGCTATACGATAACTTTATAATCACCCGCGACCATCGGCATCTTCTGTTTTTCGTGAGGCCGGCATACTCCCCGGACGATACGGGAAACAACATCAGGTTCCTTGAAGAACTCAGGGAAACTGTGGCATCCGTGGGCGCCGGATATCCCGAGCTCCTGCCGTCTTTCTTTGGTGCAGCCGTAGTAGCCGCGGGCAATGCCTCCCAGCTTCAGGCTGATACCATACTTACCGTTAGCCTCATGGTTGTACTATTAATGGTCGTCTTACTCGGATTTTTCCGAAAGAAGCGAATTCCATTTCTGATTTTAATTCCGGTGGTATTTGGGGGATTGTTCTCCCTTGCATGCATTTCACTTTTTCAGGACTCTTTGTCGATTCTGGCTCTGGCCGTCGGCGCCGTAATTCTCGGCGTTGCAGTAGACTATGCGTTGCATTACCTCGTATTGCTGAAAGACCTTCGGAATCACGAGTCAGTGATCGCGAGCCTGATTAAACCGCTGACAATAGGAAGTGCCACAACAGTGCTGGCATTCTTTTCTCTTAAGTTTACCAACGCCGCCGTACTCCAGGACATTGGCGTGTTCGCCGGCTTCAGCCTTATTGGAGCTGCTCTTTGTGCGCTGGTATTCCTTCCTCATTTCGTTGGACACAAAACTTTCGGCGACGCGCCGGAAAACAGGATTGCTTCAAGGCTCGTGAGCTATCCCCTGGAATCAAAGCGCTGGCTTATCTATTGTATCCTCATCCTCACCCCGATATTTCTATACTATTCGTCGCACGTAGCGTTTGATCAGGATATCAACAGCCTCAATTTCATGACTGATGAGACCAGGATTGCGGAGAAACGCCTCGAAACCATCAATAATGCCTCACTCAGTTCAACGTATATCCTTTCCACCGGAAGTTCGCTTGAGCAGGCGCTGCAGAAAAATGAGATTACCACTGCGAAGCTTGCACCCTTACTCACCGATCGAACCCTTAACAAACTCTCGACAGTATCTGATTTCCTGATCTCCGATTCACTTCAGGAACTGAGAATCAGAAAATGGAATGACTTCTGGACCGCCGAACGCAAGGCTGAGGTATCGTCTGTTCTAAATGACGAGGGTTCAAAGCTGAACTTTTCGCCGGTGCTCTTCAGAAACTTTGAATCCCTCATCACGCGGACATACCAGCCGTTGGATTCGTTGGTAAAACATACCTTCCGTGAAAACTTCTTTGATGATCTCATTATCGAAAAAGACCGTGAAGTATCGGTCATCACGCTTGCCAATGTTTTTCCTGAGAACAAGGAACGTCTTCAGGCAACACTTAAAGGAGCGCCATCGATGTCTTTCGATCGCCGCATGCTCGCCAACCTATTCGTTGAATACGTCAATGCCGATTTCACGTATATCATTTCGGTTACCTCAGTACTGGTATTCTTTGCCCTGCTCCTTACATACGGGCGCATTGAACTGACGCTGATCACATTCGTGCCGATGCTCTTTACGTGGATATGGATTCTGGGCATCATGGCATTGCTCGACATCGAGTTCAATATCGTCAACGTGATGGTCAGCACGTTCATCTTTGGCCTGGGGGACGACTACAGCATCTTTACCATGGACGGTCTGCTGGAAGAATATCGCGCAGGCAGAAAACATCTTTCTTCCGTTCGGACATCCATATTTCTTTCCGCGTTTACGACCATGGCTGGTCTCGGTGTGCTGATCTTTGCCCAACACCCCGCGCTTCGTTCCGTCGCAGCCATTTCAATCATAGGCATCGGCTGCGTTTTCCTGATGTCACAGACCCTGGAACCGTTTTTCTTCCGGTGGCTGATTACCAATCGCGTCAGGCAGGGACTTCCGCCCATGACACTTAAAGGGATAGCAATAACATTCTACACGTATTCGTTTTTTGTACTTGGGTCATTCTTCCTTACAATCCTCGGGCTGATCATCAAAGCCATTCCTTTTAACCGGAAGAAGTTCGACTTGTTTTATCACAAGCTCATTAGCCTGTTCACGCGTGTGCTCGTATATGGCGCGGCGAATCTGAAAACGACGATTAAGGACAGACCTGCCAATGCGTACAATAGTCCTGCCGTAATTATCAGCAATCATTCGTCGTTCCTCGATATCCTGATAAGCACGATGCTTGATCCGCGCGTAATATTGCTCACCAACAAATGGGTTTGGAATTCCCCGGTGTTTGGCGGCGTAGTCAGACTCGCGGATTATTACCCTGTAGTCGAAGGGGCGGAGGGTAGTCTCGATCACCTTCGCAAAACCGTTGAAAGTGGTTATTCCATAGTCGTGTTCCCGGAAGGCAGCCGAAGCCCGGATGGGAAACTAAGGCGCTTCCACAAGGGTGCATTCTACATCGCAGAAATGATTAAAGTACCCGTGCAGCCTGTGTTGATTCACGGCGCGGGCTATGGAATACCCAAAGGCACCCTTTATGTCAATGATGCCAGGCTGACCATCAAATACCTTTCGCGAATAACAGCAAATCACAAATCTTTCGGCGATAACTATTCTGAGCGCACAAAGAACATCAGCAGGTATTTCCGCAAAGAATTTGAAAACCTGGATAATCAATGCCGGACGCCGGATGCGTTCCGTCTCAGGGTAATAAAGAATTACCTTTATAAAGGTCCTGTTCTGGAGTGGTATATGCGGGTTAAGTTGAGAATGGAAAACAACTATGCCCGTTTCCATGAGCTGGTGCCGGCACGTGGTCGCATACTCGATCTCGGCTGCGGTTATGGGTTTCTATCCTACATGCTGCAGTTCCTTTCTGAACATCGCGAGATCGTTGCAGTTGACTACGATGAAACAAAAATTGAAACGGCCAGTCACGGATTTGAGAAAACAGACCGGCTGCATTTCGTCTGCTCGGATGTCATGACGTTCCCGTTGGAGAAATACGATGCCATTATCATCAGCGATGTGCTGCACTACCTTAAGAAGGAAGAACAGGATGAGCTCCTGCGCCGTTGTTTTGAATCGCTGAATGGCGGAGGTGTACTGATCGTTCGCGATGGCAACAGCGACCTTCTGGAGCGCCACAAGGGAACGTGGCTTACCGAGTTGTTTTCCGTAAAGATCCTCGGGTTCAACAAGGCACGCAATGAGCTTAACTTCATATCCGGACGTCATCTTGAACAACTCGCCCTGAGCAATGGCCTTAAGATTCGCGTTGAGGACGAAACAAAGTACACCTCCAATGTTATTTTTGTAATCTCGAAACCGAAAGGAGTGCATGAAACAGTTTGATGTGGTGATTATCGGCAGTGGGCTCGGCGGACTGGCCTGTGGTACTATCCTGGCAAAGGAAGGGTATAAGGTCTGTATACTCGAGAAGAATAACCAGATAGGAGGTACGTTGCAGACGTTCGTACGCGACCGCATCATTTTTGACTCAGGCGTACACTACGTGGGTGGTCTGGATAAAGGCCAGAACCTGCATACACTGTTCAGATACCTGGGCATCATGGATAAGCTCAAACTGAGGAAGATGGATGAGGACGTCTTTGATGCTATTGTGTTTGAAGGCGATCCCAAAGTGTACAAGTATGCCCAGGGTTACGAGAACTTCATTCAGACACTCCTGAAGGACTTCCCCGACGAGGAAGTTGCAATCCGCAAATACTGCGACGGCATCAAGGAAGTTTGCAGCAAGTTCCCACTTTATAACCTGCGAAGCGGCGACTACTTCGAAAAAGTCGGCGTCCTTGAAATCGATACGCAGACGTTCCTTGAATCCCTTACTCCCAACAGGAAGCTCCAGAACGTCCTTGCCGGAACGAGTCTTTTGTACGCTGGTGTACCCTATAAGACGCCGTTATATGTACATGCCCTTGTTATCAACAGCTACATAGAAAGTAGCTGGCGTTTTGTCGACGGTGGATCCCAGATCGCCCGACACCTGTCGCGGGAAATTCTTTCGCGCGGTGGCGAGATCCTGAAACATCAGAACGTGGTAAGACTGGTTGAAGAGCACGGGAAGCTGGTGTACGCTGAAACCGATGGAGGAAAGAAGTACCATGGCGACCTTTTCATATCCAACGTTCATCCCGCGCGAACCATCGAGATGACCGAAAGCGATATGCTGAAGAAAGCATATCGAACGAGACTCAAAAGTCTGGAGAACTCTATCTCGACGTTTTACGTAAACGTGGTCCTCAAAAAGAACAGTCTGAAGTACATTAACCACAACTACTATTATTTCGCTGAGAACGATGCCTGGTGTGTGTTGAACTATACACAGGACAACTGGCCACGAGGTTATGCGATGTTCTTCACCGCTTCGTCGCGTGATGATGAATATGCAGAAGCGGTAACGTTGATGACCTACATGCGCTACGAAGACGTCGCGCAGTGGGCAGACACGTTTAATACCGTAGCGAGGGAAGAGAGCCGTGGTGAAGAATATGAAAACTTCAAACGGGAAAGGGCTGAGCAGTTGTTCGACGTAGTTGAAAAGAAATTCCCGGGCTTCAAAGGCGCCATCGAAACTTATTACACGGCGACACCACTGTCGGTGCGCGACTATATCGGAACGTCCGATGGGTCACTATACGGAATCGTTAAAGACTACCGGGAGCCGATGAAAACATTCATTTCACCGAGGACGAAGATTCCGAATCTTTACCTGACAGGACAAAACCTGAACCTTCACGGCGTGCTGGGTGTTACGGTAAGTTCAGTGCTGACCTGCTCCGAGATATTGGGGATCGACTATATGATTGAAAAAATTAAACAGGATGCTTAGGCGCATAGGTAAAATATTCCTCGTGCTGGTCGGCGGATTGGTGGTTTTGATCCTCGCCCTTGGAGTTTATGTCCGCTCCGTCAGCATCACCAAACCCCCGGTGGTGGCAGATCACAGTGCGGATACCGCCCAGGTTTCGGAAGTCGCTCCAGGCTTGTTTACCATTGGCAATAGCTGGTTTCGGAAAAGTGAAAGTGGCCTTTATGAGCTCTGTGTCGAAGGCTCACCCTACGAGATAGGCGTACGCAACGGCAAGCTTACAAGTGAGCTTGTGCGTTATCAGGAGGAAGTATTCAATGATCAGATTGAGAGCCTCGTTCCGTCTTCAGGCTATCGTTCCCTGCTGAAATACTTCATAGGATTTTTCAACAGAGACATCACCGACTACGTTCCTGAAGAGTATCAGCTCGAGATATACGGTGTTTCGCAGGCGGCATCGCCGGATTTCAATCACATTGCAGAACCCTACCAGCGTATACTTAATTATCACGCCGCACACGACATCGGCCACGCCCTTCAAAATATGTCACTCGTAGGCTGCACTTCCTTCGCCACCTGGGGTGATGAATCCGAGGATGGATCGCTCATCATTGGCCGAAACTTCGACTTCTACGTGGGTGATGAATTCGCCCGGGATAAGATCGTCGCATTCTATAAACCTCAGAATGGGTTCCGTTTCATGATGGTAACCTTCGGAGGTATGACCGGCGTGCTCTCCGGGATGAATGAAGCGGGACTTACCGTTACTATCAACGCTGCCAAGTCTGAAATTCCGTCGCGTTCCGCGACACCTGTTTCACTCGTAGCACGCGAAATCCTTCAGTATGCGTCTACGATAGGAGAGGCCTATGCTATTGCACAAGAGCGAACTATGTTCGTTGCTGAATCCTTCCTCATCGGTTCCGCAAAAGATGGCAGGGCAGCAATCATCGAGAAAACTCCGGATGCTACAGACCTTTACGAAACAACGGGTAACCGGATCATCTCAACAAACCATTTTCAGGGCGACAAGCTGGGCAACACCGAGTTAAACCGTGCGCACATGGAAACCAGTGCATCACCTTATCGTTATCGTCGCGTGGAGGAATTGCTGAACAGAAATGGTGTCAACTCTGTCGGAAAAACCGCTTCAATACTGCGCAACCAGAAAGGTCTCGGTGATGCGGATATTGGATTGGGTAACGAAAAGCTCATCAATCAACTGGTTGCTCATCATGGCATCATCTTCCAGCCGGAGAAAGGCCTCGTATGGATTTCCACCGCGCCCTGGCAGCTTGGGAAATTTGTATGCTATGACATCAATCGAATATTCGGGCTTTCGCCAGACTCCAACGAGGAGATTCGCGAGGAAGCCAGAACTATAGCAGCTGATTCATTTCTGCTGACTAAGGAGTATACTGACTATCTCAAGTTCAGCCGCTATCGCTTCCCGCTTTATCCAAAAGAAGGTCTGAATCCCGATAGTGTTGTAAAATGGAACCCGAATTCGTACCATGCATACATGCTTGCAGGTGACTACCATTTTGAGAACGGGAATTTTGAGGCGGCACGCGAAAAGTACGATAAGGGACTGAAACTGGAAGTAGCCACCGTACAGGAGCGCCAGCACATGGAGGAGCGAATCAAAGAATGTAACAAACACTGACGTGATCATCGGACTCGGAACAGATATCATCGAAGTGGAGCGCGTTGCTGAGAAGATCAGGAAGAACAACGGCTTTGCCGGGAAAATCTTTTCCGCCGACGAGATCAGGTTGTGCGAAGCTTCCACTAACCGGTACCAAAACTACGCAGGAAGATTTGCTGCAAAAGAAGCATTCCTAAAGGCAACAGGGCAGGGGTTGAACCTCACTCACGACCTGTGTCTCATAGAAGTGCTTCCGGATCCGTCAGGTAAACCATTCATTAAGTTGAATGGGATCCTTGAACAATATCAGCGCGAACGAAACTGGAAGAACATTCACGTTTCGATATCACACATCAAAGAGGCCGCCACAGCAGTAGTAATAATTGAATCATGACTTTTTCACCGGGAGTAGAACGTCAATCGCTTACAGCTATTCAGGAGTGCCAGGAAAATGGCCTTCAGGAGTTGATTAATTACATCTCGGCGAAGTCACCGTTTTACCAGAAGCTTTTCCGCCAGCACAACATCAACCCGGCTGATATCAAATCCCTTCGCGATCTTACGCGGATTCCTGCCACCACAAAAGACGACCTGCAACAAAATAACTGGGACTTCCTGTGCGTGGACAGAAGCAGGATAGTAGAATTCACCAGCACGTCCGGAACCCTGGGCAAGCCAGTTACCATTGCACTGACGGAGAACGATCTCAACCGCCTTGCTTACAACGAAGAAGTTTCCTTTCGCTGTGCTGACGGAACCGATGAAGATGTGTATCAGCTGATGCTCACCCTCGATCGTCAGTTTATGGCGGGGATGGCTTATTATCAGGGTATCCGTCGTCTTGGCGGCGCAATCGTACGCGTAGGACCAGGTTTGCCTGCGATGCAACTCGAAACAATACAGCGCCTTCAGCCTACCATTCTCGTGGCTGTGCCTTCATTCCTGGTGCGACTTATTGAATATGCGAAGTCCAAAGACATCGATCTGAATTCCCTTTCCGTAAAGCGTGCCATATGTATCGGTGAGAGTATACGCCGTCCTGACTTTGCGTTCAACATCATTGGTCAGCGCATCGTTGAAAGCTGGAATATTCAGCTGTACGGAACGTATGCAAGCACCGAAATGCAGACGGCGTTCACCGAATGTGGTCACGGTGTGGGAGGCCACCATCGCCCGGACCTCATCATCGTTGAGCTTCTCGATGAACAGCAGAATCCCGTCCCGCCCAACATGCCAGGTGAAGTTACCGTTACAACCCTCGGTGTTGAAGGCATGCCCCTGTTAAGATACCGTACGGGGGATATGGCTGTCGCATATTATGAGCCGTGTCCATGTGGGCGCAACACCCTGCGTCTCGGCCCCATATTGGGTCGCAAGCAACAACTCATCAAGTTTAAAGGGACCACCCTCTATCCTCCGGGTATCTTTGAAATCATGAACGAAATAGACTGTGTGCGCGACTATGTCGTGGAGGCCTTTACCAGCGACCTGGGTACCGACGAAATCCGCATATACGTCACTGTTGATGGCCCCTATCAGGACGACGCCTTGAAGACGCTTACCGCTGCGTTTCAATCCAGACTGCGTGTAGCTCCCCAGATCAACGTCGTAGCCGACGAATCCCTTGAAAAGATGCAACACGCGCCGGGGGCGAGGAAGGTGACGCGATTCATTGATCGGAGGGCATAAGGTTTAAGGGGCACGTTTCAAGTATCAAGGCTGACCACGCCTTCCGTCATCTTCTGTACCATCTGTCAAATCACGTACACGAGTTTGAAGTAGTGCATATTAACGCTGTCGTTCATACCACAGAAGGATTGCATGAACGAAATCGTAGCTCAACCCCGTGTAATGCTTTTGAAGGACAGAGCCTTTCATGTAAGATCTCGATGCCTGTGCAGATATCGGTGAAGACGAGAATGACTTCCTGGCCAGTAGTAAGGAACTGATAGCTGAACTGATGAAACTGGATGAAGAGCTCTGAGCGATTATTCTACGAAGACATTCCACCGCCAGCTGATTTTGATCTTCTCGCACGGGCCGACCTGTAAAACCGTCCTGACAAAGAGCGATTCCAGGGCAAGTTCACTTGCAGAATTGCGCCAATGCCCTATATTGGTATTCCACAACGGCTTCCAGGACACAGACCGCCACAACGTGTCTGGATGTTGGGTGTAATTTTAATTCAGATGCGAACTGACCAAATCCTGACTTTCTATTGGGACATATTTACGTCTCACGTATGCGAATTCCATCGTCTCGACCGGGAGTTCATCTCAGAATATGAGTATGAACTAGACTGGAACGCGATCAGCAAGAATAAGGTTATCGAATGCGACCTGGGATTCCTGGAGCAATATGAGGACCGTTTTGTCTGGCATGAGCTCGCATTGAATGAAGCCATCCTTTGGGATGAAGCAAAGATCGAACGGTTTAAGAAAAGACTGGACTGGTATTACCTTGGACGAAACAGAAATCTGCCAATCACAGAAGAGCTTATTATTAAATACTCAAAAAAACTCTCGGTGGTTGAAGATAACCCCTGGTTAACAAAAGAGCTTACTGATAAATACAAAATAAAAGTACTTCCGAAAAATGCATACGATTCCCAGAAGATCAAGGATTATCAGGACAGCGATTTCGACAGAATATTTAATCAGTTCAACTTTCATAACGGCCAGAAAGTGATCTATGAAAAGTTATTTCTGCCAATAATTGAACGGAAAGGTTCTCTTGACGATATTTTCAGGGAAAAGTTCGATTATCGTCAGCGATACTACTTCTTTGAACCGATAAAGGAAGATATAAAAGGATTGACGCCGGAATTTCAAATACAGGACCTGAACCCGTTTGAGGATAGCTCCAGAAAGGGCCGTGAACCAATTGAGTTGCGCACGAGACTTACATTAACGAATGGACCTCTTCAGGAAGGTCCTGACAGATTATATGAAGTGCCTCGGTTCACCTCGTTAACATTTACTCCATGTTTGTTGGTAAGTGAAAACGTAAAATTAATACTCGAACGGTATAAGCTCCCTTATCATTCATGGCATGAAGTAAACATGGTGCATAAGAAGATAAAGACGAATACTAAGTTCTACCTCCTTCAATTAGCATTTGATACCCTGAATAAAGACCTTGCCTATCAAAATGCCAGCTTCCATTATTTTGTTAAGGAATTCAGTAAGCGCGGCCATGGTCCCGTTGAGGAAAAGATTGAAAATCATTCCAGTTTGATGAACACCCAGATGAAACTGGCAAGAATCCACACCCCGGTGTCATTTGCGCTCTCGGTCAGGGCGGATAGATATGAACTCACTACCGACTATGACTTGTATACGTATTCGGTGCATGGAAAAGTGATCGTCAACCAATTTCTTAAAGATGCCCTTGAAAAGAATTTTCCTGGACAGATCAGTTTCCGGTCTGCCCAATTACTGAATATTAAAATCGATCAGTCCAGATATGATGAAAAAGGGAAACTGGCACCGAATATCAAGTTGTCGTCGAAGCTTGCATTCAAAGAATCCGAGGAAGACAAGTTTTATTTCGCCAAGATAGAACGGCTTGAGAAGTCAGATCCTCCTTTCGATATTTCATTGAAAAAGGAAGATAAATTTTCCAAGAAGGAGGCTGAATTGAAAGTATTGTTTCCCGAAGTCTTTAAGAATAACTATTTGAATGATCGGATAAAGTTCAAAGGATATCGCCTCCTGCCAATTTCAAAGTTTTATCTCCAGTCAGAATACGCCGACAGATATCCGGAAACCTATAAATCAGTTGTCATTGCCGAGAATGGACTTGGTGACTCGATAAATCTGATGCTTGAAAAGGATAGCGACTACAAACTTCATAACCGATTATTCGAGTTCTTTCATGAGACGGGGGAGTATGAGGAGGTATGGTAATCCTGGCCAGGATTGCACGCAGAGGATAGATCGAGTAATAATGCGGTATCTTAAAATGAAAAGAGTTCAAGGGGTTTTCAGGTTTTAGTATTTTCTTTATCTGTCCAGATCGCCGAAATGAAAAAAGTCGCTTATAATCTGTTTGCAGTGCCTGTTCTTTACTACGGATCCTTTTTGCTATTAGGACCATATACGCTGGCGGCAAAACTTGGTAACGACTGTAATTCGTCCTATAACATCTACCTCTGGTACGATAGCGTGAATATTTTCTGCAACTATGACTTTTCAGATCGTCAATACATACGTATCTCTCAGGCGTTCCGTAACCCGAATATGGTTGTTTCCATTAGAGAAATGACGGACCTTGATAAGTACTTTAGCGGTGAAGGACATTTCAATTATATTTTAGATTTTCAATCCCCTCGTCTTTCACCTTATCAGGCGGTTTTTGAAACGGAGAAGATATATCAGTATGGAAGCAGTTGGAAGAAAACGTACTTATGGTTTTTTGGCGTATGGTTAAAACTGGATGATCAACAGATTGGCATTTCTTAGAAACTTTGTGAATCCGTCCAGGGTGAGTAGTTTAGTCGGGATGATACAGACTCACTACGAAAGAGATTAAAGCCGTGTCGGAAAGCCTTAACTAATATTATCCCTTTAGTCGAAAAAACACTTGAACGGCTGATTTTAAAGTTTTCTGCAATCCCGCTGGTGAAAGGTAATTTCTTCGCAGCAAGGGCGAGTGTGCCCCGCGATTTCGCCGTGGTTCAGTCAGGCGTGCTTACGGCGTACTTCACAAAAGACAACGGCGAAGAATACAACAAGACCTTCTTCACCACAGGCTCGTTCATGGGCTCCGTTTGGTGCCTTCCTTTGTGGATAGGATATGAACAGGACGGGAGAATAAGCGCAGGTTAGTTGACTCTGAAATCCGATTGATCCCGTTGAAACAATTAGATTCGTAACTTACGGTCATATGCAATCTATATGAAGATATCTCCTTGGAACCCGCCTTACCTCGCTCTCAAAATCGTGATAGAACAGGCCTATAATAGATGCGGATTAATAATCA
>JAEZGH010000001.1 GCA_023417065.1 Bacteroidota bacterium | reverse complement strand
TGCAGAACCAGCTCGACGAGATCGCCCGCGCGCTCGTCGATGCCTTCCGCGAGGGCGGCGCCGGCGCAAACGGTCTTTTCACGTGGGCCAATCCCGCCCTTCCCGCTGCCGACCAGTCCGCTGCGACGCTCGTCGTGAATTCCGCCTATCAGACCAACCCGCACGCCATTCGCGACGGTGCGGGCGGCGCGCTCAATCCGGATGGCAATCCGAGCTTCACCGGCGAGATCGCGCGCTTGCTAGACGGCTTCGACGCCGATCGCACCTTTTCGGCAGATGGCGGCATCGAAGGCGCGCGCAGCCTTTCGGCCTATGCCACCGCGTCGATCTCCTGGCTCGAAAGCCAGCGCCAGCTTTCCTCCGTCGCCGCCGAGAAGAAGAGCGCGACGCTCGCCCGCACGTCCGAGGCGCTGTCCAACAAGACCGGCGTCAACATCGACGACGAACTCGCCAAGCTGCTCGAACTCGAACAGTCCTATGCGGCCTCGGCAAAGCTGATGCAGGTCGCCAACGATATGCTGTCAACGCTGATGGCGACGGTTAGGTAGTCCCATGAAGGCGATGTCCGTTTCCTCCAATGCGGTCAGCCAGGCGCTTCGCCTGCAAATGGCGCGCGCGCAAGCCGAAATGATCCGGGCCGAGAAGGAAGTCACGACCCTTCAGGTCGCGGACCGCGGCCTGCATCTCGGCGTGCGCACCGGCCACTCGGTCTCGCTCGACCGCGACATCGCACGGCTCGACAACATCAAGAGCACCAACGGCATGGTCACGACCCGGCTCGACGCGACGCAAAATGCGCTCGGCGAGACCCGCGAGATCGCGCAGCAGATGCTCGGCACGCTGACCACGATGCTCAACGGCGCGCTCGAACCGGCCGTCCCGCGCACGCAGGGCATGTCGGTCCTGACGACGATGAACGCCATGTTCAACGCCACGATCGACGGCGGCTACATCTTCGCCGGCACCAACACCGACGTGCGCCCGCTCGCCGACTTCACCGATCCGGGCTCGGACGCGCGCATCGCTTTCGATGCCCTGGCGGCCGGCCTGCCCGACCCGATCGACGCCGCCGCGATGACGGCCTTTCTTGCCGCCGCCGAAACGCAGATCATCGACAACTGGAACGTGAACTGGTCGCAGGCCAGCGACGAGACCATCCAGAGCCGGATCGCGCTGAGCGAGACCGCGAAGACCTCGGTCTCCGCCAACGACAGCGGTATACGCCAGCTTGCGATGGCGGCGGCGATCGTCGTCGGGCTGGTCGATCGCGACATGGACCCGGACGCCAAGCGCCTGCTCACCGAAAAGGCGATCTCCCTGACGGGCGGCGCGATCGAGGGCCTGACATCCATCCAGTCCGAGGTCGGCCTTGCCCAGAACCGCGTCTCCCAGGCCAATGACCGCCTGACGACGCAGGTCGACCTGTTCAAGCGCACCCAAATCGACATGGTCGGCGTCGACCCGTTCGAGGCCAGCACGCGGCTGACGTCGCTTCTGGCGCAGGTCGAGACCTCCTACACCCTGACGGCACGCATCCAGCAGCTCTCCCTGCTCAGGTTCATGTCCTGATGACCCACATCACCCGCATAGAAAGATCGGCCTGCTGATGTACCAGTTCGCTTACGCAGACATTCAGACAGATTCCGTCGCGGATGCCCGTGACCGCGAGAAGCAGTTGCTCGCACGATCGATCGACCTCCTGGTCGAAGCCCGCGACGCCGGCACGCGCTCGATGAAGTCCATCGAGGCGATCTACTTCATGAACCGCGTCTGGACGTCCTTCATCGAGGATCTGGGCTCGGCCGAGAACGCGTTGCCCAAGGAATTGCGCGCCAACCTCATCTCCATCGGCCTCTGGCTGTTGCGCGAGGGGGAGGAAGTGCGCCAGGGCCGCTCGGACAATTTCGACGGCCTGATCGAGGTCTCGGAAATCATCCGGGACGGCCTGCAATGAAGAACACCTTGAAGATCACGCTCAAGCCCGGCGAAAAGATCTACGTCAACGGCGCCGTGATCCGGACCGACCGCAAGGTCTCGCTGGAATTCATGAACGACGTGCAGTTCCTGCTCGAGAACCACGTCATGCAGCCCGAGGCGGCGGTGACGCCGCTGCGCCAGCTCTACTTCGTCGTGCAGATCATGCTGATCAGCCCGCAGGAAGCCGACGACGCGCGCTCCATGTTCCGCAAGTCGCTGCCGCGCCTGATCGATTCCTTCTCCTCCGACGCCATCAAGGCCGATCTGAAGCAGATCGACCAGCTCGTCGCCGAAGGTCAGGTCTACGAGGCGATGAAGATGCTGCGCGGCCTGTTCCCCCGCGAGGACGCCATCCTCGGCGCCACGCCTCTGCCGGTGCGCCGTGCGCCCGAACCCCAATTGCTCGCCGGAGAATGACGCGATGAACGTTGCAGCCCTGACCAGCGCCAGCCAGGCGAGCCCGACGAGCGCCACCAGTACGGCCAGCGTCGACTACGAATCCTTCCTGAAGCTCCTCGTCGCGCAGATGAAGAACCAGGACCCGACCGCACCGATGGAATCGACCGAATACGTCGCCCAGCTCGCGACCTTCAGCCAGGTCGAGCAGCAGGTGCAGATGAACAAGAAGCTCGACGACATCCTCCAGGCCTCCGCGCTTTCGCAGGCCAGCGGGTTGATCGGCCGCGAGGTCGTCAGCCATGACGGCTCGGTCACCGGCAAGGTCAAGGAGATCAAGCTCTATTCCGACGGCGTCGTCGCCGTATTGGAATCCGGCGGCCAGATCCCTATCCTGCCGGGCGTCACCATTCGCTGATCCGGCCCGAACGTCATGAATGAAGCCGACGCGCTAGACATCGTCCAATACGCGATCTGGGTGGTGC
>JAEZGH010000173.1 GCA_023417065.1 Bacteroidota bacterium | reverse complement strand
GAACAATGGGGGATATCGTGAAGACAAGTCTGGTGATGATCGGCCGCTACCCGGTAAGGCCAAGAATCCGTGTTAAACCTAAACGCAATGAGATACGCGATGAAGCCGGCGCATAGTATTGGTCACGAGGGAGTCGTTGAACGCGTCGTCAACGGGGCCGCGTTTGTGTCTGTACGGCACGACTCGGGATGCGCCGGATGCAGTGCGAAGTCATCCTGCGGCATGGCCGACTCCGCTGACAAAGTATTCAAGATACCGGTAGGCGACAACACCATCCGCGAAGGCGAACGCGTAACTGTGAATATCTCCATCAGGAGTGGATTCAGGGCGGTTGTCGTTGGATACCTTGTTCCTTTCGGCATCGTCGTTGCAACCCTCGTCTCCGCCATTGGTATGGGCGTAAGTGAAGCGGTTGCCGGTATTATCTCATTGGCAATGGTAGTTCCCTATTACCTGGTGCTGAAAATATTCTCAAAGTATTTTTCAAATGAACTCTCCATCCAAGTACAGAAGCCATGAATAACATCGTACTATATACCATTTTGGTTCTGTGCACTACCGGCGTCGTGGCCGCTGTGATATTGTATTTTGTTTCAAAGCGCTTTGCAGTAACAGAAGATGAACGCATCGCCCTGGTGGAGGAAGTTCTGCCAAATTCAAACTGCGGCGGCTGTGGCCAGCCTGGATGCCACGCGTTCGCTGAAGCGGTAGTGAAATCAGGAGATCTCTCCACCCTTCACTGTCCCGTGGGCGGAAACGATGTTATGAAAAAGGTCGCCGATGTACTGGGCGTAAAACCGGTGGAGAAAGATCCCTACATCGCAGTGGTGCGCTGCTCAGGTTCGTTTGAATACCGCAAAAAGACAAACATTTACGATGGTGCCAGCTCATGCACGTTGTCGGCATCGTTATACGCCGGCGATACCGGGTGCGCCTGGGGATGTCTCGGTCTTGGTGAGTGTGTAGATGCCTGCGACTTCGAAGCGATGTACATGGATGAGCGCACCGGTCTTCCTGTAGTCGTTGAAGACAAGTGTACCGCCTGCAACGCGTGCGTGAAAGCTTGCCCCAAACACATTCTGGAGCTGTGGCCAAAAGGAAAAAAGAATCAGCGTGTATACGTAGCATGTCTCAATGAGGAGAAGGGGAGCACCGCCAGAAAATCCTGCGAGGTGGCGTGCTCCGGCTGCGCGAAGTGTTTCGACGCATGCCGGTACGAAGCGATCTCCATCGAAGGCAACCTTGCCTCGATCGACTATGAAAAGTGCAAGTTGTGCATGGAATGTATTGAGGTCTGTGATGTCCACAACATACTTGCGGTTAACGTTCCGTCAGAAAAGATCGCTGCCGCCAATGAACAGCGAATCAAACGTGCGGAACGCAAGAAAAAGCAGGAGGAACAACTACTAAAAGATGCCAGCGATGCGAAATCTGTTCAGTAATCTCAAGACTTTTCGCAAAGGAGGGGTACATCCTCCGGAACATAAGCTTTCGGCACACGAGCCGATTGTAACTCTGCCTGTGCCGAAAATTGCAAACATACCTGTAATCCAGCACCTGGGGGCGCCTGCGCGCATCGTGGTCGAACGCGGTGAGATGGTCAAGGTCGGTCAGGTAATCGCTGTCCATGATGGATTCGTATCCGCCAACATTCATGCGTCTGTGTCGGGCAGGGTGGGGCCTGTCGACGAAGCCCTGGATAGCAGTGGTTTTAAGCGCACCATTATCCCTATACGCGTGAAAGGCGATGAATGGATGGAGGATATTGATCGCACGGACGGACTGAAGGAGGATATTACACTGAGCCGTGACGAGATAGTCAATCGGATAATGGAAGCGGGTGTCGTCGGACTGGGGGGAGCTGCGTTTCCATCGCACGTCAAACTTACTGTTCCGGAAGGAAAGAAAATTGAGTACCTCATAATAAACGGCGTTGAATGCGAACCTTACCTCACCGCCGATCACCGTTTGATGGTTGAGAAACCCGACGAGATTGTAACAGGTATCCGGCTGCTGATGCACGCGTTGGGCGTGGAGAAAGCCATCGTAGGGATTGAAAACAACAAGGAAGACGCGATCGAAATCATGCGTCGCGCATGTAGCCGGTACGCCGGGATCACGGTAGAGGCCCTTGCTGTACAGTATCCCCAGGGTGGTGAAAAGCAGCTTATACAAGCTCTCCTGGATCGCGAAGTGCCGTCGGGAAAACTACCTGCGGATGTGGGTGCTGTCGTGCACAACGTAGGAACGACATTCGCCGTGTACGAAGCGGTGCAAAAAAATAAACCTCTCATCGAACGTATCGTCACGGTCACAGGCAAGAGCGTAGCAAAGCCGGGGAATTTCCGCGTGAGAATAGGTACGCCTGTCAGCGATCTGATTGAAGCAGCAGGAGGAACACCCGAGGATACGGGGAAAATTATCAGCGGTGGGCCAATGATGGGCAGGGCGATTAGTAGTGTTGATATCCCCATCGCCAAGGCAACGTCCGGTATCTTGCTGATTCCACGCGAAGAGTCGAAGCGAACCCAGGTGTACAACTGCCTGCGCTGTGGCAAATGCGTAGAGGTGTGTCCTATGGGGCTGTCGCCATATTATCTGATGAGCCTGGGACAGCGTGGTGACGTGGATAAGGCTGCTGAAGAACACATCCTTGATTGTATCGAGTGTGGTTCATGTTCTTTCGTGTGCCCTTCCAACAGACCAATACTGGATTGGGTAAGACTGGGGAAAACAAGAGTGAAAAAATCGAAATAACATGCCTTCGTTACTAACAGTATCGCCGTCGCCTCATATTCATGGCGACATGTCAGTACCGGGAATCATGCGGGTGGTGATCATTGCGCTGCTTCCTGCCCTGTTCTTTTCCGTGTACGTCTTTGGCCTTCCGGCGCTGATGATCACAATACTGGCGGTGCTCTCGTGCATGTTAAGTGAATTTCTGATCACGCGATTTTTACTGAACAAGCCCGACAGTCTCCAGGACGGTTCTGCGGTGATCACCGGGATCTTGCTTGCGTTCAATGTGCCTTCCAACCTGCCGTGGTACCTCGTGATGATCGGATCATTGGTAGCGATGGGCATCGGCAAGCTGAGCTTTGGCGGACTCGGTAACAATCCGTTTAATCCGGCACTCGTGGGTAGAGTATTCCTGCTGATATCATTTCCGGTTCAGATGACGAGCTGGCCTACTCCGGGATTTACGCTCGGTCCGGATGCTACTACCAGTGCCACACCACTGGGCCTGCTGAAAGACGGTATTCGCGCTGGCGAGCCTCTTTCCGGACTCATGGATCAGATGCCGTCGTATACGGACTTCTTCTTCGGATTTCAGGGAGGTTCCCTGGGCGAGATCTCAGCAATCGCTTTGTTGATCGGGTTTGGCTACATGCTGTACAAAAGGGTAATCACCTGGCACATTCCCGTCTCGGTCATTGCGACGGTGTTCTTACTGACCGGTGTGCTTTGGCTGGCTGACCCTTCCCGTTATGCCAGTCCTTTCTTTCACATTCTCACCGGAGGTGTCTTGCTCGGAGCAATCTTCATGGCAACAGATTACGTGACCTCTCCGGTGACGCATAGAGGTATGGTGATTTTTGGCGTTGGAATCGGCGTGCTCACTGTGCTGATACGCCTTTATGGAAGTTACCCTGAAGGCATTTCGTTCGCCATTCTCATTATGAATGCCTTCGTGCCCATTATTAACAGATACATACGGCCCGTACAGTTCGGTGGTAAGAGTGTCGTAAAAAAACAATAGTGTCTATGGCAACGATCAAGTCAAGCTTCATCAATATGCTCGTCACCCTTACGGTGGTGACCCTTGTTGCGGCGATAGCCCTGGGGTTCGTGTACAGAGCGACGAAGGCACCCATTGAAAAGGCGACCCTTGCAAAACAGCTTAAGGCTATCGAGTCGGTGATGAAGAAATACGACAACAATCCGGTTGCGGAGAAATTCAAGGTGCGGATTCCGGGAGCCAAGGATAGTCTCGAATTCTTTCCTGCGATGTTCGAAGGCGAATTCCAGGGTGTGGCCATCAAAACAAAATCCGGAAAAGGTTATAGTGGCGATATCTGGTTGATGGTTGGTTTTAACGGCGACGGCACTATTGCTGATGTTTTTGTCATCCAGCACCTGGAAACGCCTGGTCTCGGATCGAAAATTTCTAATCCGGTATTTATCAATCAGTACAAAGGAAAACATCCGGAGAAAGACAATCTGCTTGTGCGCAAAGACGGTGGAACTGTCGATGCTATATCAGGGGCAACGATTTCCTCACGGGCATTTTCAGAAGCTGTTCTGACTGCGTACGAAGCATTCAAACAATCAGAATATGGAAAAGATCAGCATGAAAGATAATCTTCTAAAGGGAATTGTTAAGGAGAACCCCGTATTCGTGGTCATGTTAGGCCTATGCCCGACGCTTGGGGTAACGTCAAGTGCTATCAACGGGGTGGGTATGGGCGTTGCTACACTCTTTGTGCTCACGATGTCCAATGCAGTGATCGCCCTGGTTAAGAATGTTATTCCTGCCAAGGTGCGTATACCTGCGTACATTGTGATTATCGCCGCATTTGTAACAGTCATTGACCTGCTGATGGCGGCCTACTTGCCAGGCTTGCACGAACAGCTTGGTCTTTTCATTCCGCTCATCGTGGTAAACTGTATCGTACTCGGGCGGGCTGAAGCCTTTGCATCGCGGAGTACGGTTGGAGCAAGCGCCATCGACGGACTTGGTATGGGGCTCGGCTTTACCTATGCGCTTACCCTGCTGGGCTTCATCCGTGAGTTGCTCGGTAACCTGTCGGTGTTTGGGTACAAAATTACCGATGCTGATGGAATGCTCATTTTCATTCTGGCACCTGGTGCTTTTATCACGCTTGGTTTCATCATCGCCTTTAACAAATGGCTCGATTTGAGAAAGAAGAAACGGCCACAACGGAATATACCGTCAACGAAAGAAGTATTAAACGTCTGAATCGTCCGATATGGAATACGTCATTATCATCTTCTCGGCAATCTTTATTAACAATATTGTATTGTCGCGGTTCCTGGGAATATGTCCGTTTCTGGGCGTATCGAAAAGTTATTCCACAGCATTGGGGATGGGCATGGCCGTGCTGTTTGTGATGACGATCAGCACCATCATTACGTATCTGCTGATGCATTTTGTCCTTGAATCATTAGGTGTTACATACCTTCAGACGGTAGGCTATATTCTCATCATCGCTTTCCTGGTTCAGGTGGTTGAAATAGTTCTTAAAAAGGTCAGTAACGACTTGTATCAGTCATTGGGTGTGTTTCTTCCGTTGATCACGACCAATTGTACGATCCTTGGCGTTGCTATTCTGGTGATTCAGAAAGAGCTCACGCTGCTCGAGAGTGTTCTGTTCGCGGTAGGTAATGGCTTAGGCTTTACACTGGCGATCGTGTTGTTTGCATCCCTTCGCGAGCAACTCGACTTTGTCGACCTCCCCCCGGCGATGAGAGGGGTTCCGGCAGCACTGCTCGTGGCGAGCATTCTGGCGATGGCCTTCATGGGGTTCGCCGGAATAGTATAGCCGGCGCAGGTCCGCAAACGGCTTATTGGTCGCGATCGTCAGGCCGCGGCTACTGGAACCAATCGGAGATGATGTTGATAACATCCTGGCGGATGGCAGGGTTTGCACCCGAAGCCAGGGCGATAGAAATCACCAGTCCGAGGATGGCGTACAAAAGGTCACGCGCAATAAGGTTCAGTGCTTTGCCTTTGTGTTTGTTGCCCTTCTTTTTGCGAGCGAGGCTCACCGCGATTTCGCGTCCGCCTATAACGCCGAGAAACACCCACGTGGTGCTGATAGGAACGGTGCTGACAAACAGTTTGTACAGGAGCAGTAACACATAGGTGAAATCGATCAGGGTTGCTGCCCGTACGTCCGAGATGCGGACCTTTTCACTAACAACTTCCTGAATACGGTCGCCGCGCAGATAGAAAAGAAATCCAAGTCCAAAGAATATCGTCGACGCAAAAATGATGAACTGGGTCAGGTTTAGCTGGCGTGGCAGGAAGACCGCGATGTTGGCACCATCCTGCATAAGCCATACGGCCCACAACGCACCACTCACTATCCATTGAATGACAGTCCAGCTGGTACTGAACTTCCGTTTCTTAAAGTACTTCCTGATCAGATTGTAACAGCTGTACCAAATGATAAATGACAGCGCGAATGAAATGATGTATCCGCTGAGACTCTTCGAAAGAATGGATGTGATCCCGGCAGACGACGCGCTGAAAACACTAAGAAGAAGAAATGTCGTAGATACCGGCATCCGCAGTCGCGTCAATACCAGCAGTACTATCGGAGCAATAATCTGAAAATAGGAGAAGTCCTGGTCGTGGGGATATTGACTGTTTCCGTTGCTGTCAATCAGACGTTGATATGTTACGTCACCGTTAAAGTAGAAGAAGCTGAATGAAAGGGTCGCGAGCAGGATCAATCCCGTGAACAACCACAAAATCCACCACTTCTTGTCTTTATTACTTTCGATGAAGGTACCCAGTGACTGGATACTGTCGTTTGCGACGGCAGCGTATGCGGCGAAAGCGAAACCATACCACATCGCCACATAACCATTCAGTGAAGCAAATGCGGCACCGATAAAGGCAAAAACAATAAAAATAAGAAAGGTTCTTTCCTGCGTCGCACGCTCCAGAAGGTTCAGATAAGTCCTCTTCGTGATCCCCTTCCGCCTGTGCTTCAGATTATCGGTTTTCATCCCGTTTGCTTCCGAAATTTTGGGCAAAGATGCCTCAAAAATTTATACCTCTGTGGAATTCAGTGTAAAGTTTTTGTTACCAATGTCAAATTATTGGTTGTCAAAGTGTTATGGTGTCATTCCCATTGGGTGATACAGCTGAAAAGGAGTAGTGCTGGCATCGGTTTTTTTACAAATAAGCGTAGTTAATTCGCAGAAAACCTGCGAATTGTAATAACTAAATTCGAATAATATGGAAAAGCAACAATTGAAGGGTTCCTGGAATGAATTGAAGGGAAAACTTAAGCAAAAATATGCACAACTAACAGACGACGATCTGACGTATATTGAGGGGAAAGACGATGAATTGTACGGACGCCTTCAACAGCGTCTGGGCAAGACGAAAGAGGATATAAAACGCGAGATCGATAGTCTCTGACGGCTCACACCGTCGTTAAGAAAGCCGTTCCACTAAGGGGCGGCTTTTTTGTTTAGTTGCAGTGGGGGAGCAGGTGTTGCCGGTTGCCTGTCACAGTTGATGTTCAAATTCCTCGTTCCCGTTACAACTCATCGTTGCAAAGTCTTTCTCAACCGCGTAAGAAGCCAATTTGGCAACAGGCATCCGGTAACGTACACTCCACACCCCTGAGCCCTCCAGTCGACCTGAAATCCGTAATCAGGAATCTGATTCCTCACTTCACACCATGGAACCAACCTTTACCTTTTCGGTATTGGCAAGCAGTATGGCGTCAAGATCTTCGCCCGGAAGAGCAATAATCTTTTCGTTCTGGGCATCCCATTCAATTCGACGGCCAATCTTGTAACTAAGACCAGCCATGTGGGCCGAAATCGCTTCGTCAAAGCCTTCGTTAATGCCACAACTCGGCTTCCCGCCGTTCCGGATACAGCTCAGCCATTCGCGCAAATGAAGGAACGTCGAGTCAACCCGCTTCCCATCGCGGTAGGTCCAGAGTAATCCTTTGTTTGCAAAGTATTTGGCTGTAGCAGAAGTGACAGCATCAGTTCCGTTGGCAGCAGGATCGTATTGATAGATCGGAACGTAAGGATCTATCCGGCGCGCTCTGATAAGTTCGCCGTACTTGGTGGACCTCGGGTCGGCGTATATCGTCAGGCTATTGCCAAGGTCCATGCTTGCATCGTGACCCATAATGAGGGTTCCGCGATCAAACTGATTACCGAGGGTTGCACTGTACACAAAGGTCATCCCTTTTTCCTTCCCCTTTTCCTGGCTAGCGCCTGTCGAGAATTCAGGAAACTCCATGTTCACCTGAAGAACATCGGGAACGTTACGTCCATCGCGATGCGTGTAGATACCCCCTGAAGCCATTACACTGGCAGGAATACCCATCTTCAAAATGCAATTGATACGGTCATAGTCGTGAGTCAGCAGGTCACCCGACAATCCCGAGCCGTAAGCCCACCACTTTCTCCAACGGAAGAAGTGCTCGAGGTTGAACTCCGTATGTGGCGCATTGCCGAGAAATGCTTTCCAATCAATCGTAGAGGGTGATGCATCCGGGTGGATGTCATATTGCCAGGCTCCGTTGTCATCATTGCGGTTTGTATTCGTCTGAATGAGCGACACATGCCCCAGGATATTTTTTGAAATCACATCCTGTGCGGTAAGGAAGCTCTGCGTCTGGCGATGCTGATGCCCTACGGCCAGCACGAGTTTGGGATTTTCCCTGACAGTATCCCGAAGCGTATAAGTTTCCGAGATGTTGTGGGTCATGGGTTTTTCCACGTATACGTGGACGCCGTGGTTTAATGCATCAATTGCCATTGGTGCATGCCAGTGGTCGGGAGTCGCAATAACCACCGCGTCGACGTTGCCGCTTTTCAACATCTCCAGGTGAGTGCCGTATCGCTTGACTTTGTGATCGGAGGTGCTGAACGACTGAACCGCGTTTTCTGCACGGGCGTCGAAGATGTCGCACACACCGGTAATTTTTATGTTCAGGTTTTCCTGAGCCAGGAAGTCTTTCAGGCGATTATCGTGAGGATTCTTCTCGGCAGCATCCTTCATGGCCTGCAGCCATTCCGTTGTAGCGAACCCAAGTGCCCGGCAGAGTTGCTCACCGCGGATTCCGAATCCGATTATTCCCAACCTCAGGGGAGTCCCACTCATCGGGCCCGTTGGTGGGGGCGGTGACGCTTTGATGTTCAGCGTCTCCAGGAGAAAGCTTTTTTCCTGCTTTGCCTTGCCGGTGACTTTTGCGCCTGCATACCATATTCCACCGATAAGCGGAATACCACCCAGACCTTTAAGAATTTCTCTCCGCGACCATTTGCCGAAAAGGTTGTCGTCTTTCTTTTCCATAATTTCTTTCTTTGAGGTTAATGGGCTGTATGTATACGCTGTTTTCTGAACAGTGCTTCAAGTCCAAACGACGAAGCTGTAGGAAACAGATAGATCACATAAAGGGCGGCGAGTTCTACCAGGTTCTTATTGACGATCCAGTAGCTGCCTTCGGCAGGTCCCTGTGTGATGCCTGTAAACGGCGGGTGTGCCAGATAATACATCGCTAGCAACAACATACCACCAATTGCAGCCCAGCCCGTTTTGAAGCCTGCGATGAGTAGCACGCCAACAAGAATAAGCAATGTAATGTTGATGGTGTCGATAATACCGATGAGGCTGTCGCCTGCGAGAAAAGCAAAGAAAGGCTTCATAAGTTCCGCACTTAGCAGATAGCCCTTCGCCGTCCAGGAAGGATTGTAAAGCTTAATCACTCCTTCATACAGAAAATGCCAGCCAATGAACAGGCGCAGAATAATCAGGCTCGTTCGCTGGCTGCTGGTAAAATTGGATTCTGTCATTGTAGTAAGTTTATTTTAGGTACTGGTAATCGTGGTGAGCCATGCTTGAATACAGTAATATTACCACTTACATCGTTGGCAGGTAATGATCTTTCTCATGATATCCCGGGAAATTGGTCCCGTTCCAGTAGACACGCAGGGGGGAGTTAGACAATTCACGCCGCACCTGCATCCTGCTCCGGTGCTGACGAAATAAAGTGCAACTATTGGGGGCGTTGTCACGTTTCGGGTAAAAAATCGAAAAAATGACTGCAACGACCCCTGTGGGCCCAACGATCTCCAGAAAAATTGATTTGGATGCCTATTTCCGGCGCATAGGATATACTGGTGCGCGCGACAATTCACTCGATACCCTGCGCGCCATACATCTCGCCCACGTTAATGCCATTCCGTTTGAAAACCTCAACCCTTTGAGTGGATTGCCGGTCAATATTGATCCCGAATCCATCCAGCGGAAGCTGGTGCACGAGAATCGCGGGGGATACTGCTTTGAACATAATCACCTCTTTATGGCCGTTTTGGAGGAACTGGGCTTCCAGGTCAAGCCACTTGCTGCGCGCGTAATGTGGAACCTGCCCGCGGGTACGGTGACGCCTCGCGGTCATATGTTGCTCCTGGTCATCGCAAACGGATCCCACTATATCGCTGACACTGGATTTGGCGGATTAACGCTCCCGCTTCCAATTCTCCTGAAGGAAAACATTCTTCAAATGACTACTCACGAGCAATTCAGGCTTATCGAAAATAGTGGCGAGTACTTTCTTCAGGCAAATATCAATCAGGAATGGAAGGCGTTGTACCGCTTTTTCCTCCATGAGCAGTACCATGTGGATTATGAGGTTACCAATTATTTTCTCTCGACAAACCCGGTCTCACATTTCACGTATACCCTTCTGGCTGCGCGCGTAGACGGCGACAGAAGGCTGGCTCTCCGGAATAATGAGTTCGCGATTCATCACAACGGAAATACCACACGCCGCCGCATTGACAGTCTGGATGATCTCGTATCTGTACTGGAGACTCATTTTCGCATCCGCATCCCAATGCATGAACGCGTAACAATGGCGCTGGCGAAAGTTATTGAGAGGGGGCGTGAATCCTGATCGGACTTCGGATATTCGATTATGCTTGCGCGACAGTTCCGTCCGGAATGCGTTTGTGTTTCCAGCGTTTATGCGACCATAGCCAGTACGTCGGCTGACGCCGGATTTCAGCCTCCAGTCGTCGCGTAAATGCTTCGGTGATTTCTCCTTCCGCCGTTTGCGCGGGATTGTCAAATAGCAGTTCAGCGTCGATGTCGTAGTAGCCGCGCTTGCGTCTGCGTATATTCATGAAGACCACCGGATAGTTGAATTTTTTTGCGAGCTTCTCAGGCCCTGTAAAGATCGGCGTATCCTGGTGGAGAAACTCCATCCAATAAGCGTCCTTCTTCCGCGGTGTCTGATCAGCAATGAGAGCGGTTGCCGTTACTTCATTTCGTGTCGTCACCATTTGGCGCAGGATGTTTGGAGCAGGCACAAGCCGCATTCCAAAGCGCGTGCGCAAACGCAGCATCATCCTGTCGAAGAAGCGGTTTTCCAATGGACGATACGCGCCCAGTAACGTGTAAGGCGTTGCCAGCGCAAAAGCAGAGCCGGCCCATTCCCAGTTCCCGGAATGTCCCATCACCACAATCATGCTCCGGTTATTCCGATGGAGGGTGCTTATCCATTCCAGTTTGGCGAACGTGCACCGCCTCTTCAGTTCTTCTTCAGTGATGCTCATAGTCTTGAGCGTTTCCAGGAATAAGTCACAGAGAAAACGGTAGAAGTCGTTGGCGATTGTTACGATCTCGGCATCCGTCTTCTCCGGAAACGAATTGCGCAGGTTCCTGAGCACAACGTTCCGCCTGTAGCCGACGAGTCGGATAAGGTAGTAGCAGCAGTCGGAGACGAAGTACAGCAGTGGAAATGGCAGCGAGGCGATAAGGAAAATGAAGGGGTAGGTGAGATAAAAAAACAGCGCCTGCATTTCTTCAAAGTTTCTGCAAAAATAGCCGTTTCGCTCAATGAAGGCGGCCCTTACCGGGAAATTGACCGACAAAAATTATCAACAAAGGATAAAGAAGATGCAGGGCCTTCTTTATCCTTTGAAATGGCAGCTATGCAAAAGGTTTCAGTACAACCTTCACGCAGTTGTCTTGTTTCTTGTTGAAGATATCATACATTTTGGGAGCTTCGCTAAGAGGTACGGAGTGCGTGATAATATCGTCAAGCACAACCTTGCCATCGCGTACCAGTCCGAGGAGTTCGTCGATGTAACGCTGCACCCAGGCTTGTCCCCCCATAAGTTTGATACCTTTGTCAAACCATTTGTACAGCGGGAAGTTGTTGTACATTGATCCATATACGCCAACCACGGTTACCACACCACCGCGTCGTACAGCGTCGAAACACTTATCGAGGGCTTTCATGCTGCCCTTCTGCATCCGAACAACGTTGAGAGCTTTATCCACTGTCGTCCTGTCGGCTTCCATTCCCACAGCGTCAACACATACGTCGGCGCCATAGCCGCCGGTCATCTCGCGGATAACTTCAGCCGGATCGACGGTAGACGCGTTGATTACTTCAACGTTGGCCGTGGCCTTGGCTTTCTCAAGGCGGTAATTGTAGATGTCAATACCGATCACGCGACCTGCACCGCGAAGCCAGGCAGACTTCATCGCCATTATCCCAACCGGTCCGCATCCGAAAACAGCGACCGTCTCACCACCTTTCAGGTCCGCCCAGTCAATTGCCGCCCAGCCTGTAGGAAATATATCGGTCAGGAAGAGCGCCTGTTCATCGGTAAGGTTATCCGGCACTTTTCGTGGACTGTAATCAGCATATGAGATGCGGACGTACTCAGCCTGGCCTCCGTGGTAGCCTCCGTACAGATCGGTATAACCATAGAGCGCCGCGCCGATACCTTGTGCTTTCAGTACCTCGCCTTCGGGGCCGTACAGCTCGTTAGAGTTCTCACAATGTGTCGGCAGATCCATTTTGCAGAAGTGGCAATCCCCGCAGGCGATAGGAAATGGAACGACAATCCTGTCGCCGCGCTGCAGGTTCTTAATGCCACTGCCAACTTCTTCAACAATACCCATGAATTCGTGCCCCAGAACCATAGACCGAGGTTGCGGAATCATGCCATTGTAGATATGCAGGTCCGACCCGCAGATGGCAGTAGAGGTAACTCTGATGATGGCATCGCGCGGGTTCTGGATTTGGGGATCATCGACAGTTTCTACACGAACGTCTTTCGGTTTGTGAAACATCAGTGCTTTCATGGTATTCTTTGTTTAGACTTGAGAATTTTACAGACTGCACTGTATTATTATGCCAGCTTGCGGGATGTTCACGTAAACGTATAGCCGTGACGTTGGAATTTGTTGCCGCCGGCTCGAGTGGCCCTTCGGTTCTTCAAAACCACGATTTTTAATTTCCGGGAAGTTTCCCTATATTAACTTTTACAACCAATCCTGATCGCCATGAATTTTACACCAAACCTCAAGTCAAAAGACCAGTTAAATGCAGAATTGCCACGGTATGAATCCGTAAAATCGTTTATGGTAGAACTACGAAATTTGATTGTCTTTCGACCGGAACAGTCAATAGAGGAGGTGATTAATACCATTGTGGAGAAAAGAATTTCCGGTGGACCTGTGCTTGATGATGCCGGCAATCTGGTAGGCATAATTTCAGAAAAAGACTGCCTGCGGATTATCGTGGATCAGGCCTATCACAACCAGCCGTTTAATTCTCCCAAAGTGGCGGATTACATGACGCGGAAGGTGAAAACCCTCTCGCACGACAGCGATATTGTTGCTGCTGCTACCGAATTTATCAATTCACCGGTGCGCCGGCTCCCTGTTACCCGCGACGGCAAACTTCTCGGACAGGTGTCGCGTCGCGATATTTTGCGTGCCGCTAAAAATCTCAGCCCTACAACGTGGGGATAACTTTCCAGGAAATTGAGAAACGAAATATGAAAGCTGGCCCGAAAGCCGGCTTTTTATTTACTATCTCCGTTCAGATGATTCTTCAGTTTTTCTACCGTAAGCGGTTTAAAGATCACGTCGTCAAATCCTGCGGCGCGCAAGGCAAGTTCCTGTTGGGGATCAACAAAATTCGTCAACAGATACGCTTTGAATTTCTTGCCTGTTTCGCTTATCAGCGCCTTCAGTACATCTGAGCCCAGGTCCGGCCCCAGGTAGTAATCGATAAGCGCGATGTCAAATTCGTTTTGCTTCGCCCAACTGATCATCTCGGTTGAGGTCGTAAAAGCAGAGACTTCATACTCAAGGCTCAATTGCTTTTTGGCAATGAATAGGTCCAGCGGCTCATCGTCGACCAATAGGATTCTCACGTCTTGTTTTGTTTAATGATTCTTCAGGAGAATTCAATATTAGGAAAAAAAGAATAAAGCGGAAGACAAATCAACACAAATACATACGTCCCGCGCAAAGGCCTGCTTAATGCAGAATCAGTCTCAATTCTACACGCCGGTTCATACTTCGCATTTCTGCATCGGTGTTATCGGCTACTGGGAAAGATGGCCCAAGCGCCTTTCGGTCAATTCTTTTCGAATCAATCCCATTTTCGACCAGATACCGATGAACGACTTGCACACGTTTTCGGGATAGCGCGTACAGGCTTTTTCGCAAGCCGCGGTTGTCGGTATATCCTTCCACGCGAAGCTTGATGGTAGGGTGCTCCGCCAGGTAGGACTTCAGGCTGTCGAGTGCCAAACGCGCCGTGGGGGTCAACTCCGCTTTGCCTTCGTCAAAAAGAATCGGGTTCATCGGGATATATGGTACATCATCCGCTGGATCGAGTTCGAAATTCGTCGCCACGGAAGATTCTTCCTGAGTCATTTTCACCGTTCGTCGCGCGGGCTGAAAACCCGGAGCCACGACTTCGATAACTACTTCGCGGCCAGGACGGGCTGCATATAGAAAATTTCCATATGCCCGGAAGGCAAAAGGCGATATTCCGGTCTCCTGAATGTTCACGGATGCGCAGACATTCAATGGTTCCCCTGTTTGTGCATGGAGGATCTGAGCGTTGATGATTGTTACTTTTTCCGGACGCAAATCTGCAGGCAGCACGGCACGCACCAGATCCGCTTTGCCGAGACTGTGTCCCGACGTTGCCAGATATGCCACATCACCCGATGCCGGAACGGAGAGATATCCATCGAATCCAGTCGTGTTGATTTCAGGACCAAGATTCCGGGGCTGAGTCCATTCTGTCCAGCCTGAGCCGGTTCGACGTGCCATATAAATATCAACTCCTCCAATACCAGCGCGACCATTGCTGGAGAAGTAAAGTGTTCTTCCATCGGCTGCGAGAAACGGCGAATACTCGTCGCCGCGACTGTTGATTGATGGCCCGAGGTTGATAGGACGACCCCACGTCCCGTCAGATTGTTTCAGTGATACGTAGATGTCGCGCTCATCCTCTGCACTATTGTAGTGCAGGTTCTGTCGGGTGCGCGCGGTGAAGAAAAACGCAGTGCCGTTCATCGACAAACTCGCTTCAAGGAACGGTGATTCGTTTTCAATCTCCAGTCCGGTAGACTGGATTTTAGTCCAACCGGAAGACGTCTTTCGTCTCAGTCCGAAATAGCCTTTGTGTTTTCCCGTCTGGACAAAAAAGTAAAACGTCGTATTATCGGCACTCACGGCACACAGGTTGTCGGCCTTGGGCGTGTTGACTTCCGGACCGAGGTTTTTGCTTTCCGTCCACTGGCCATGAACAAGAGATGTAAACCAGATGTCCTGCGGATCCAGTTTTCCGCCTGTGTTGTTGATGGAATATTTACGCGCAAAGTAAATGGTAGATCCGTCAGCGGTGACGATTGGGTTCAGGTCGTCATACCGCGAGTTGACCCTATGGCCGAGGTTCCGTATGGAGGAAACATTGGCGGAGAGGGCCGAAGCTTTCGCGGCAGGTTCGCCTTTTGCATTGGAGGCTTCCCCGAATTGACTGTTTTGTCCCTGGGCGTATAACGCACCGGTTGAAGTTATCCCAACCCATGACGAGATCAGTAAGTAGATACCGACATCGCGAATAATGCCCCGAATGAAACGCCGTTTCATATGCCGATAAATTTATCGAACATTAATGACATCTGCTGACCGCGTCATATAATTGCTGCAATTGCAGAATTTGTACGGGGTTAGTGCGGCGGTCCTGTATTGAAATTGTGTTAAATGTTAGTAATTTTAATGCTTTTACTAACCTAACCTGTGGTGAACGCCATAAAGATCGAACACTTTCGAAACCTCATTTCACTTTCGGCAGCCGATGGAAAGATCGAAGAGGTCGAACGCATTGCCCTGTCGAAGATTGCCTACGAGAACGGAATTCCCCTTGACCGGCTCAATGTAATGTTGCAGCGGGCCAATGAATACAGTTATCTGATTCCGCAAAACCACCATGACCGGGAAATGCAGCTGCAGCAGATGTTGGACCTTGCTCACATCGACGGTGAGTTTGCACCTGCAGAACGCGAATTGATTCGAATGGTTGCCGAAAAACTGGGCTTCACAGAGGCGGAACTCGAACAGATCATCGAGGAACATAAAAAAAGCAACAAGCACTAGCCGAATTCACTGATCCCTCTTTCAGGATTCCGGTAGTGCTTGTGAGTCAAGTTTAGGTTGTGACTATCTTCTAATTCGGTTTGCTCATCTTAAAGGTGATTGGTAACACCAGTCTTTGTCTTACTGACCGGCCGCGTTGCTTCGCGGGCTTCCATTTTGGTGATTCACTGACCACCCTTACAGCTTCTTCGTCGCATCCGGCTCCGATACCCTTGAGGGCTCTCACATCGGTGATAGAACCGTCTTTCTCAACCACGAACTCAACGAACACTTTGCCTTCAACTTCCATGCGCCGCGCTTGTGCAGGGTATTTCAGTTTTTCCAGTACGTATTCATAGAAGGCGCTGATTCCACCGATCGGGGCAGCGGTTTCCTCTACCACGATAAAGATTTCATGTGGATCTTCTTTTTCTTCCTCAACGGCAGGGGCGCTGATCACCGGAACTTCAACGACCACCTGATCAAGATGTGTTTCAATGTCCATGTTGATCTTGATATCCTCTTCGATCTTCTTGTCGTCAGGAACTTCCACGATCTGTGGTTGTTCGACCTGAGGCGGAGGCGGAGGAGGCAATTGCTCTGTAACCGGAGGCTCAATCATTTCTTCGACGATGGTCTTGCTCTGGCTAAGGTCTTTGACACCATCGCTATCATATACTTTGAATTTGAAGGCCATGATGGCGAGGGACAAGCTTATAATCAAGCCTATGTTGAAAAACAGGAAGGACTTTTCACCAAGGTCTGCTTGTTTTGTTTTCTTGGGTTCCATATTCCAGGTATTTTGAGGTTAATTCCGCAGGTTTTTGCCCGCGGGTTCTGTTTGTTTTCTTGATTTAAATTTCGTCCGGTTTCGGTTGCGGAAGTGTGATCAAAGTCATTCGGCCGGAGTATTTTTGTCATGTTCTCAGACCGGAAAAACATGATTTGCATTCGTTGGAAATAGGTCAAATTCGCACAATTCGCACTTCTCAAGACGGCAGAAACAGCCTGAAATGAGGCTGCCAGGGGATAGGGAAAAGGCTTAAGAAAGCATATGTCGTCTTCTTTAAAAGACGCGTTGCCTGCCGGCGGGCAGGGGGCTGGAAGAACAAGAAGGAGGTCTGAAATAAACTACGGTATCCGCACAGTCCCGTCGCCGTAGACAAGCCACTTATAGGAAGTCATTTCACGCAGCGCCATCGGCCCGCGGGCGTGAAGCTTCTGAGTGCTGATACCTATTTCAGCACCAAGACCAAACTGCGCTCCATCTGTAAATGCTGTGGATGCATTCGCATACACCGCCGCGGCATCAACGCTGCGCAGGAACTGATCAATAATGGTTTCGTCTTCAGCAACGATTGCTTCGCTGTGGCGGGAGCTGTACTGCTCGATATGATCCAGTGCCTGCTCAAGTCCCGCAACGGTCCGGATACTCATTTTGTAGTCGAGAAACTCAGTGCCAAAATGGTCTGTGTGTGCCCGTTCAAGGAGCTTGTTGTCATATGAAGAAGCCAGTATTTCATACGACGCGTCGTCAGCGTAAATTCGCACATTCTTTTCTGCAAGTCGCCGTGTCAGCGCCGGTAAATCACGCAGCCTGCTTTGATCGATGATCAGACAGTCAAGCGCGTTGCAGACGCTTACACGCCTTGTCTTGGCATTGTATATAATGTCTGCACCTTTTTCTACGTCGCCGGATTGGTGAAAGTATGTATGCACTATTCCGGCTCCTGTTTCGATAACCGGTACGCGCGCATTTTCACGAACGTAGTTGATAAGGTTCTGGCTTCCCCGTGGAATGATAATATCGACATATCCAACGGCGTGTAACAAGGCCGTTGTCGCGCTCCGGTCGGAGGGGAGGAGCGCCAGTATGTCGGGATCGGCTCCCGTTTCCCGAAGAACCTCCTTGATAAGTTCAACGATACGCGTATTCGAATACTCAGCATCGCTTCCGCCTTTCAAAATACATGCGTTCCCGGACTTAAGGCACAGCGCAAAAACATCAAAGGTCACGTTTGGCCTGGCCTCATAGATTATCCCGACAACACCCAGGGGCACCGTTACCTTCCTGAGGTTAAGTCCGCTCTTTACGGTTCGCTCTTCAAGCGTAATTCCCAGCGGGGAAGGAAGAGCCGCGACGTTTCTGAGATCACTCGCGATTCCCTGAAGTCGGTCTGCCGTGAGCTTTAGCCGATCATAGCGGGGATCCGATTCAGGCATGCGGTCGAGATCGCGTTTGTTTTCCGCCAGCAAAGCATCCGTATGCTGACCGATCTTGTCGGCGAGCAGATACAGAATTTTGTTCGTTGCCGTCTCGTCAAGCAATGCGAGTTTGCGACTGGCTTGTCGCACGGACCTGAGGGTATTTTCAATCATTGGTTTAGTGGAGATAAAGGTGGTCATAATGGATTACCGGCTTCTGATTCTTCATGCCGACAAGTTCCTTCGCTTTTTTGTAGCCGTAACGGGCCAGTCCTACACCCACTTCCTTCTTCTCCTCATCAATAACCTGGATGAGGTCGCCCTTTTTGAATTTGCCAATTACCTGTACGACGCCCACTGGAAGAAGGCTGTGTGCTTTGTCCGACAAGAGGACCTTTCTCGCCCCTTCGTTGATAACAACTTTGCCTTTGGCAGCTTCGTACGCGTGCGCCATGTACTTCTTGAAGCTGGAGGCTTCCTTTCGCGGAGGAAAACGCGTTCCGATGCGCTCATGCGCCATGATTTTCAGAATGACATTCTCCGTTCGCCCATTGGCGATATGCACGGGTATCCCAATGCCTGCGATTTTTTGTGCCGTGTGACATTTGGTAAGGATACCGCCACGACCAAAGCCTGACTTCTTGCCCAACGCGATTTCGGCGAGGTTGAATTTCGCTGCGTCGAATTCTGAAATGACATTCGCGTTGCCACTTGCCGGATCTCTATCATACACGCCGTCGACGTTGGTGAGAATGATAAGCAAGTTAGTGTTCATCATCGCACTGACCAGCCCCGCGAGCTCGTCATTGTCGGTGAACATCAGCTCGGTGACCGACACAACATCATTCTCATTTAAGATCGGTACGATCTGGTGCTGAAGAAGCGCCCTCAGACAGTTCTGCATATTGAGGTAATGATGCCGGCTCTTGAAATCGTCTTTTGTTACGAGCACCTGCGCACAGTGAATACCCTGATGTTCGAACGCTTCTTTGTACATCGAAATCAGCTTGACCTGGCCAAGTGATGAAAGTACCTGGCGCTGGATGACAGTATCTGTCTTTCGCGGAAACTGATAGATACTTCGTCCCGCAGCAACGGCCCCTGACGTTACCAGCAAGACTTGATGACCCAGATCGCGGAGCTGTCGGATTTGACGTGATATACTTTCAATTACCGATTCGTCAGGAAACCCTTCAGCATTGGTAATAACATTGGAACCTACCTTGATGGTTACAACCGATTTCATGATAGCAATTGAAATCCAAAACTAATACGTTCAGGATATAATACGAATACAAAAGCTTCCGCGTGAAAATTTTAATACAACCTAACGAATAGACGTGGGGGAGTCAGTGAACATCTGAGGTGTATCTCTTTCGCAACTGAAGATGATTGCGAAGCATGATTTGATAACTGAAGGGATTGTGAACGAAACGGTTTAGCTTTTTCCGGACTGCATTGATTCCCATTACTATGCGATCTCTTACAGGCTTACGTGGTATGCCTAGTAGGTCTGCAACCTCCGGACCGGTGAGATAGCGGATCTGGCTTTCTACAAAATAGGCGGCAACGGCGGGAAATGATTCCTGATAATGACCGATCAGGTCACGCATCAGGGTACGCGATTCGGGCGAACTCCGGAAGTGACGCTTTCGGATGGTACGCTCAAGTTGCGCGGCGTCTTCCAATGATGCCGGAAGCAATGCTTCATCGATCTGCAACAGGTATCCGATAAACCGCCATGCGTGCAGGAAGTCTTCCTTTTCACGCATTGTCATCCTGACTTTCGACTCCTCCAGTCCGCGGATTATCACGAATGAAAAAGCCAGATTGGTTCCGGCCATGTCCTCCTGATTGACAGGCACGCCCCATTGCAGGTCCCACCGGTTGCTCTTCATAATGTGATATCGCACCACCGCGTGGATGAGTCGAGTCCGTTGTGTCTCAAGATACACGGTACCGTCTGCGAAACTTCCTTCTTTCAGCACGGCAATGATAAACTGAGCGGTATCCAAAAGTCGTTTACCCGGAGCGTTTCGCATTTTCTCAGTAAACAGGATGGCCTTGTTCCCAGGACTTGCTGCATAACAAAACGGGAGAGACAACGCGCCGAGAAGTGTCATGATATCCAGTGCGTGCTTTCTAAAGAATTGCTGCCCGGACAGAAGCCTGTTCTCGTCAAGCCAGGCCGGGATGGCGCGTCTGGACAGGAGAAAATTGCGGGTGAGGAGGAAGGCATCGTCATTGCGCAGCTCTTCTGGCGAAGCCTTGAGAGCTGCATAAAGGCCTTTTGCCTGACCCTGAGCGAAAAGTTTTGCCACGAATGCGTCCGCCTCAGTATCTCCTGCCTGCCGCATCTCCTCCAGAAATATGTAATCAGTACGCATATGCTCATATCCTAAACTGCCCGCACGACGAAAAGTTCAAAAAAGAAAATGAATCATACTTACTAAAACTAATAAAATTAGATTTGTCTATATTTGAAAGCTAAAACAATTAGATATGAAACGAGTCAGAATAGTCACCGGAATACGCAAAATTGAGGATTTGGACGTCAATTCCGCATTGTTTAAGCTTAGGGATGTTTTGATGGAGCACCGCTCCGTACTGATAACCAGGGTGGTATCAGATATCAACACGTATGTTGATTACAAATTCGGAACGCGGATCTCCGGCCGCCAGCAGGAGACAATCAGGGAGCATCTGCTGAGCCTGCGAAACGCCACGGTAGACATCGACCGCTACAGTGATATCATCGATCATTTTTATAATAACGAACTCACGCACATCGGCAGCGAGCCCTTCATGAAAGAGATTGATGAGGCGATAAACGCCATAATTAATGCCCCTCAGCTCAAATTGGTCGAGTGATAAGGATTTTTGTCGAATACCGGAAAAATAAGGGGTGTTTCGGAAGGAAGCGTCCCTTATTTTTACCCCTTTCCAACCGTTGTGCTTAGACCAGGGTCTAAATTCTAGGAGAGAAGCGGTGCGGGGGACGGTTTAATTGTCTGAATTCAAACTCAACCGAATGAAGAACAGGTCCATAAAGCCCTTGTTTGAAATGGAAGCTCCCGGGCTTGAGGATTCGCGTTATTCCCTCCTTACAAAGCTGTTGCTGATTCCTTTCCTTCTCTTGTTTCTTTGCTTCTCCTTCGTGTTGTACGTCTATCACAAATTGTCAGGAAAGCCTGCCCTCAATCGACGTCCTGAAACCAATTCACTCCGCGCTTCTTCCCGCAAAGAGCTCCCTGACAATGACGCTGTGCCGAGCAGCTCCACCCCCGAAACCCGTCGCAAGATCGGCAGCCAATAGCGTCTGCGCGTCCCCATGTCGCCGTAATATTCCTACCAGACATCACGTTGGCGGTTTTTGATCTATATTCACGCCATGTCTTTACCACCGAAAACTGTCCTTATCCTCGGGGCGAATTCCGACGTCGCAAAAGAAATGATTCCCCTGTACCGGAAGAAAGGCTACCAGGTTATTGCCGCGTCGCGGAACACCGCGAGTATCACCAACTTCCTGCACAACCGCGGCATCACAGATGTTGATGTGCGCTTCTTCGATGCGATAGACTATGCATCACACCGCTCTTTTTATGACAGCCTGCCCACCAAACCTGCAATAGTGGTCTACGCTGCAGGTTATCTCAGAAACAATGAAGACGCGCTGCGGAATTGGGAGGGGGCTTTTCAAATGATGCAGGTTCATTATTGCGGCGCCGTTTCCATGCTGAACATTATCGCCATGGATGAATCTAATACAGCCCTCGAGCGCATCGTCGGGCTCTCATCCCTGTCGGGCGTACGCGGGCGCAAAAGCAACTTTATCTACGGTAGTACCAAATCGGCGTTCACGCAATACCTCGCCGGACTCCGACAATATCTCTTCACGCGAAAGATCACTGTTAACGTCGTTGTTGCCGGATACATCCGTAGCAAGATGACCGCCGGCTTGAACCTTCCGGAATCGCTGATGCTCGAACCAGCATTCAGCGCTGATGCCGTCGTGGAGGCGGGAAGTGCATTTACCATCGTACCCGGCATCAAGTGGAAGGCCATCTACCACATCCTTCGACTGATGCCGGAACGCCTTGCTGCCAGATTGCCCTGATATCGCGTGGAAAACAAGCAGAAAGAATTGCCCGAAGTTGAAGTTGTGCTCCCGGCAGGTGAGGCGAACCTGTATGCATTTGTCGTGTTTGCCGCAGCGCTCGCTCTGTTCGCTGTTCCTTTTATTGCCCTGTGGGGATTTGCTGCCGTTGTAAACGGTTTGATCAGCTTTCTGACAAGCTGGTCACTATTGATCGTAGTACCTGTTGGAATGGCCGTCCACGAACTTTTGCACGCAGTGGTCTTTGCCGCCTTTTGTAAGCGCGGATTCGCTTCCATTTCTTTTGGCATGAAGTGGAAGTATCTCTCCCCCTGGGTACACTGCAAAGAAGCGTTGCCGTTGAATGCCTATCGCCTCGGAACACTCATGCCCGGACTGGCCACGGGTATCGTTCCCGCCGTGGTCGCCCTGATCACCGGAAATGCGTGGCTTCTTTCCTTTGGCCTGTTCTTTACGGCAGGAGCTGCGAGTGACTTCCATTCCCTGCTGAAACTCGTCGGTACCGACGATCAGTACGAAGTCTGCGATCACCCTGATGAAGCCGGGTTTATTTTACGACAACGTACCTAAAACTATTTCCTTTCTCGCAACATCATCAATTAAACTGACATCTATACAATAACAGGCCGTCAAACCTGTTTAAATGAAAATTTTAAGAAGTTGTCAAAATACACCGCTTTACTTCGACGGTTTACCTCCGTCGGTGCGGTGGTTGTGTTGTTCTCCACCAGGGTTGTGTGTCAAAGTATAAGTGGTGTTGTGGAAGATGAAAACCACCAACCGATTCCGTATGCCAACATTTACTTCCGCGAACTGGAGACAGGTACGTCAACAGATGCGTCGGGCAAATTCTTCATGACGATAAATCCTGGCATCTATCGCGTAGTCGTCTCATCCGTCGGCTTTCACACCCATTCCGACCAGATTATCATAAAAGACAAACCCGTCATAAAGAACTTCGTGCTTCGGTCGTCGTCGACGGAGCTTGATGAACTCGTCGTAAAGGTTAAACGCAGGGATCCTGCATACGAGATCGTTCAGCACGCCATTGATACTAAAGAGAAGTTCCTGCGCCAGGTAAACAGCTCCCGAGCAACGGTGTATGTACGCGCAATCGAGAAACAGGACCAGGCGGCGAAATCAAAGGAAGCTGAAACCGATATCGCCGAATCACGCGATGGCGTACCCCCCCAGTTTGCCGACGCCGAGACTGCAAAAGATGATCTCCATAAAATCAACCTGGTTGAAATGGAAGTCATCGTAAATTACCAGTATCCTAATCAATTCAAGGAAGAACGGACAGCTTACAAGGCATATGGCACTAAGGACGGATTGTTCGTACCACTCATCAACGACGCAGATATAAACTTTTACAGAAACCTCGTGCACCTAAAAGGGGTATCCGAAGTTCCCGTCATCTCGCCGCTGAGCAAAACAGCAATTCTCTCCTACAAATACAAGTTGGAAGAAATCATCAAGGATGACGGCGATATAACCTATAAGATCAGGGTAACTCCGCGAAAGACCGGTGACGCAACTTGTCGCGGATGGATTTATATCCGCGAAGGTATCTGGGACCTCACACGTGTTGACGTAACCCTCGAAAAAGGAGCGCTTCGATACTACGATGAGTTTGCCATCCACCAGACATACACGCAGCACGACAGCATCCGGATCCCTTCAGAACAATCTTTCGATTACGTCACTAAGTCAGGGAAGAAGATTTTTCGAGGTAACACCGTGATGAAGTTCACTACGTATGAACCCGACTATGTCTTCCCGCCGAAATTCTTTGGCAATGAGGTGGCGGTAATTACAAAGGAGGCCTATGAAAAGGACACAACATTCTGGAACAAGGCCCGTGCTGTACCACTCACGCTCCTTGAAGAACGGGCCATCCGATATCGCGACAGCGTTCACGCGGCGCAGAATACGAAAGCTTACCTTGATTCCATTGAAGCCAGGTTCAATCGCGTGACGCTGGGAGAGGTGTTGTACCATGGTATCGCATTTCGCCGCCAGGAAACACAACGCCAGGTTATGTTTCCCGGACTCGTTCAATTGATCGGTTTTGAAGTCGTGGGCGGCTTTCGTTTTGGGCCATATGCGAATTACTTCCGGAAGTTTCCCAGTGGAAGGATGATGGGTGTGAACACAGGTGCCAGCTTTGGCGTCAAAAACGCCGATTGGCAAGGCTCGCTTTCCACGTGGGTGCGCTACAATCCGTTTCGGCTTGGCGACGCCGCCATTCGTACGGGGAGAGGATTTTACTCCGTAAACAGCTTCGACGCTTACCTCAACCAGCTTCGCGTTTCAAACTACATTCTTCATGAATACGTCGATCTTTTCCATCGCATAGAGCTGATCAACGGCTTATATATAAGCACCGATCTCTCGTATCACAACCGCATGTCCGTTTCAGACTATGATGTAACCTCCGTTATCAACAAAGTTATCGACGAAGGCGAACCGCTTGAGTTCGATGACTATCAGGCATTCATCACCAATTTACGGCTGGCCTATACGCCCGCGCAGCGGTACATGCGCGAACCCAATCAGAAAGTGGTACTCGGAAGCAAATACCCGACCTTTGGCGTTGCTTACCGACGTGGCTGGAACAGGATTGCCGGCAGCGACGTTGACTTCGACTTCGGCGAAGTCTTTGTAGAGCAAAACCTGCTCCTGGGAACACTAGGAAACTCGCGCTACCACCTTTCGGGAGGCAGATTTTTCAATACGCGTGACCTGCGGTTCATTGACCTCAAAAGGTTCCGTCAGTCGGATCCCTATCTTTATTCCGATCCGCTCAAATCGTTTCAGCTTCTCGACACCAGCATGGCAGTGAAAGACTGGTTTATCGAGGGCCATTACATTCATCATTTCAATGGGGCACTTATCAACAACATCCCGCTGGTAAAGAAACTGCGGATCAGAACCGTTGCTGGTGCCGGCTTCTTATGGGTCAAGGAATCGGGCCTTCGTTACGAAGAATTGTTTGGCGGTGTCGAACGCGTCTTCAAGCTTGGTCCGCGCCGGCGCCTGCGCATCGGCGTCTATGGCGTACTCTCCGAATCGAATCGCGCCACGCAGAGCACCGGCTACAAAATATCATTCGATATCATTGATACGTGGAAGCGGGAGTGGAGTTACTGACCTTTTCCATGTAACAGGTGGCTTAGATCGCCAGCGCGGAACCAACGGTACCCATGGGCATCCACGGTGATCCGGTGACGGCCTTTCTCATCCTCAACGCTTTCACCGACTTGCAACAAGTCGATCAGCTTCATTTCGTTTTTGGCTTTAAGGTTCAGCACAATCTCAAACGCCTCACTTGCGAAGTTGTGGAGGATGACAATTGAACTTCCCTTGTAATTGTAATGCATGCAAAGTACAGACTCCACGCCGCTGTCGAGTATTTGCCATTGCCCCCATCCGATCTCCAGGCACTCCTGTCTGAGCCGGATCATTTTTGTCATCCAATTGAGTAACGAGCCTTCTGTGCGTCGTTGTGTTTCAACATTGACGTGCTGATAGGCATATGGGCCGGAGTCAATGATGGGATGGACGAGCTTTTTTGCCGTAGAGAACCCGGCCTGCGTGTCCCCGGTCCATTGCATCGGTGTCCTTACGGCGTCGCGTTCTTTGAGATCCAGGTTATCGCCCATTCCTATTTCGTCGCCGTAGCGGATAACCGGCGTTCCGGGAAGCGAAAACATCAGACTGTACGCGAGCTGCAGCTGACTTTGATTACCCAGCATGGTGGGAAGTCTCCTGCGTATGCCCCGGTCGTACAACAGCATATTCTTATCTGGTGCGAAGCGTTCAAAGACTACTTCGCGTTCCTTATCCGTAAGCCTGCCCAAATCGAGTTCGTCGTGGTTTCGCAGGAAGATAGCCCACTGAGAATTGGGAAAATCAATCCGTGTTCGCTCGAGTGCAGAAATTAGTTTCTTCGTCGTGCCCGTCGCGAGTGCATAAAACATGTACTGATTGACGAAGAAGTTGAACATCAGGTGAATGCCTTCGCCTTCCGCGCCGAAGTAACGTTCGGATTCTTCCGGTTTTACGTTCGCTTCGCCCAGCATGATCGCGTCGCCACGGCGCCACTGCAGAAAGCGCCGCATCTCCCGCAGGTATTCGAAACGTAGCCTTCTGTTTTTTTCACCGGGATTCTGTGTTTCCAGAATAAAGGGAACTGCATCAACCCGAAATCCGGCCACGCCCTGCTGAACCCAGTAGCCCATGATCTTTTGTATCTCCTGCCGCACCTCCAGTTTGTCAATGTTCAAATCAGGCTGATGATCATAAAACCGGTGATGGTAATACGCTTTTGCTTTTTTGTCGTACGTCCAGGTGGCCTTTTGCACACCCGGGAACACCATGCCCTCGTTCCAGTCTTCAGGCTTCTTCGGTGACCATACGTACCAGTCCCTGAAAGGAGACTCGGGGCTGCTTCGCGATTGTTGAAACCAAGGATGCTGATCGGAGGTATGGTTGACCACCAGGTCCATGAGCACCTTGATGCCGCGCTTATTGGCCTGATGCATGAACTCTACAAAGTCGCCGCCGGAACCGTGCTTGGGGTCGACGCTGTAATAATCCTTGATGTCGTAGCCGTTGTCCTTGTTGGGCGTAGGCTGAAACGGAGCCAGCCACACCGCATCCACGCCCAGGGCGTGAAGGTAGTCCAGGCGCTTCGCAAGGCCTTCGAAATCGCCAATGCCATCTCCGTTCTGGTCCATAAAAGTCTCTATGTCCAGACTATAAATCACAGCGTTCTTGTACCAGAGGTCTTCAATCATATGTGCGTGTTTGTGTTTGTGATAAAAAATTTGAAACCGCCGATTACACTTGCAAAGTGGGCGTTATAACGGATGATTTTCCCCAAATCTTACAACCCGACTAATCAGGGGATCCTTCTTTAGCCGGTGACGGGCGTTTCATTGAACCAGTGGGTACGCCCGTTCGCCGTCCAACAGGTGCGTTCATCGGGCTGCACATTGTGAACAAACTTCTTCGCCAGCCTGAAAACAGACATCCCGCCCTGAATTTTTACATACGGCATAACCCGCCCGCGTTTGACCGCCGCCCACCTTCCGGAAAAAGTAGTTTTGGTCATTGTCACGAACTCGTGGGGGCGAAATATGAAAACACATCTACTTCTTCTTTCAGGCATCCTTCTGACCATTGCCGCGTGGGGACAGCAATCCTTTAAGACAACACCCACAAGCGTAATCCCTTACCTGGAGTATCTTCCGTCAGACTACAACAAGAATTCCAATAAGTATCCGATCGTCATATTTCTCCACGGCATCGGAGAACGCGGGCCCAACACGACGAACATCAACGACCTTAAGACCGCCATTGCACTTGTGGAAAAACACGGTCCGCCCAAGCACGTCAAGAATGGCACGAAGTTCCCCTTCATCCTGATTTCACCTCAACTGAAAAACAACTACGGCACCTGGCCTACGTCATACGTGATGGAAGTGATCGAACACGTCAAGACGTACCTTCGGGTAGACGAGCGCAAGATTCATATCACGGGCATGAGCCTCGGTGGTGGCGGAACGTGGACCATGGCACAAGACTATCCGGAACTATTTGCGTCAGTCGCGCCCATATGCGGCGGATACAATTCCAAGGCAAAAGCGTGTAACATCGCCAGCGAAAACATTCCCGTATGGGCATTCCACGGAGATGCAGACCCGACGGTACCGCTGTCAACATCGAAAGGAATGGTAGATGCAATTAATGCCTGTTCACCCACACCCAATCCTCAGGCTGTTTTGTCGGTATACCCTGGCGTCAAGCACGACGCATGGGAGTATGCCTATCGCCCTGATCACACCAAGCACGATCCGAACGTTTACGAGTGGATGATGACCCACACGAACGTGACGAACGGAAAAAACCGGATTCCCGTGGCCAATGCAGGTACGGATAAGACGGCAGCCTCATCGACATACACACTTACCGGTTCGGGTACTGATTCTGACGGCAGCATCGTGAGCTATACGTGGAAAAAGATTGCGGGCCCTGCGTGTTCCATGTCGAACGCGAACACAGCAAAGCTATCCCTTTCGTCGTTGAATCCCGGCACGTATATGTTTCGTCTCACGGTAAAAGACAACGCGGGAGCTACTGACTCCGACTACGTTAAACTCACCATACAGAGCGCGCCGCTGGCCAATGCAGGTTCGGACATCACGATCACGTTGCCGGCGAGCACCGCCACACTGAAAGGCTCCGGTACCGATTCAGACGGGTCGATTTCAGGGTACAAATGGAGCTTTGTATCCGGACCGAAAACTGCTACAATTTCTTCAGCAACGTCGGCAACGACAACAGTGTCTGACCTCACGCTGCCAGGAAAGTATGTTTTTGAACTCGAGGTGAAAGATAATCAGGGTGCCACCGGTAAAGACCAGGTAGCGGTGACGGTGAAGGATGGAACAGGTACGACGGCCAATGCCGCCCCTGTTGCCAATGCTGGCAAAGATGTTACGATCACGCTGCCGACGTCGGCGGTAGACCTCACTGGTGGTGGTGCCGATTCCGATGGATCGGTTGTCGCCTATAAATGGAGTTTCGTCTCCGGACCGGTAACGCCAGCGTTGACAAATTCAACGGCCCAAAAAGTATCCGTGAAAGGCCTTACTACCGCAGGCAAGTATACGCTGCGCCTGGAGGTACTTGATAATGAGGGCGCGAAGGGCACCGACGACGTCACCGTTACGGTACTGAATGCTCCCGGCAACCAGGCTCCGTATGCAAACGCAGGGGCAGACCTGATCATTACGTTGCCGACAACGAATGTGACGATCAAAGGTGACGCTTCAGATGAGGATGGTAAAATCGTGTCCTATAAATGGACGCAGACGTCAGGGCCTGTCACAGCGACCCTTGATGGGGCATCCACCGCCATCGTCAAGGTTACTAAGTTGAATAAGGAAGGTCGCTACTCGTTTACGCTGACAGTCACCGACAACGGGGGCGCTACTGCAAGTGACGAAGTTATTGTGACGGTTAAGGCTGATGAATCCATCCGGTTTGACGATACTGAAAGGATCGACCTTGCTGAATCCAGTGACGAATACTGGACAGACAAACGTGTGGTTATCTATACGGAAACCGGTTCGCAGATTTACCAGGGACGATGGAACGCAGAGCGGTATGCCGCCCTGTTGCGGTCTCCCGGACTGTACATCTACTCCGTCATGGATGATAGCAACAACAGGCTTCAAACGGGCAAACTGCGTGTGACGCCATAGCGTGTGGGAACCGGCCTAGAACAACCACTCAAAGAATTTGTACATACCGTAAAACGCAGCCACTACGATGAGGGTACAGGCGATAGCAATGAGGGCGAGAATTCCGTTTCCGGAGCCCTCATGCTTTCCTTCGAGATAATGTTCCTTCAGGAGCCTGACATTGCGGTCATTCGCGCGGTAGAAAACATCAAAGACTGATCCGATCAAAGGAATACTTCCCATTACGGCGTCAAACGTTGCATTCAACAGCATCTTGATGACCACCTTCCGGCTGGCGCCATGATTGTGCATGGCATAGATCAGTGCTCCCGAAATCAGAAACGTCACGAAGTCACCGAGCACGGGAAACAAACTCAGGATCGGATCGAGGCCAAACCGGATTTTCGTTCCCGGAATCAAGAACTGCGAATCCAGAAGCCTTGCAATCTGCTCAATGGTCCTGATGGTATTGTCGCGTGAAGTATCTCCTGTCTCTCCAGGGCGTATTATTCTGATCTCGGGCTCGGTTTCTTCTCTTCCTTTCATACGGCGTGTAACGTTCGCGAAGTGCGTTTAATTCCTTGCAGTTATAATGACGATTCTGTACGGCGTGCTTCAAGATCGAGCTCGATGTTCACCGTTTCACTGATGAATTTATCACCTAATGTTTTGTCGTTACCGTAGTTCATTTGCCAGTCTGTGCGGTTGATGTCAAAGTTTGCCTCGCCCTTCAACGTATTATCGTCAAGGTCTACGCGTGCCGGGAATGTGATGTTTTTTGTAACATCCTTTAGTTTGAAGTTTCCACTAACGAAGAAGTTTGCGCCTTTTACGATGGAAGTATCGCCTTCGCTGGGTTTGTAAGGTTCAACTTTGGTAATTTCGAAGGTTGCCTGATCAAATTTTTCAGCGTCGAAGAAATCACCGCTAAGCAGGTGCGGACGGAGTTTCTCCTGCACCATGCCTTCCTTCTGTTCGAGATCCAGTGAATTGATGTCAATTACGAAGCTGCCCCCGGTGATCTGATTGCCGTTGATTTTCACCGCGCCGGAGCTAATCTTGAAGTTGCCGGGGTGATTTTTTCCAACGCCGTGGCCGGTGAAGCGTATGTTTGAAGCGGCGGTGTCGACCTGGAAGGCAACACCTTCACCGACCGAGCTTTGTTGTTCGTCGGTTATCCGGGCTTCGTCGCCCTTTGGTGTCTTGCTGCAGGAGAACATGAGAACACTGAAGATCAAAGCCAGCAGCAGGGAAATTGATGTTGTTTTCATAGGGTTGCTTTTTTATATTATCACTATCTAAAATATGATGCTCGCCCTGGCTCCGGGGCATTGCGTGCGAAGAAAAGGGGAGGCGCCGGACTGCATTTGAGTCTTGACCCCACAAGAGCATCGCAACATTCCCAAAGTAGTATTAAGTGCTTGTCGAAGGCAGCTAAAGTGCAGCGCGGGGAAAGTACCAGCCGCATCTTATCCCTACCAGAGCTCCGGACGATCCGACCGGGTTCCGATCTACCACCTGAAAAACCGGAACCCGGCCGGATCATTATCGGATCTGGTACGGGTCTGGTACGCCTGGTACTTTCCGCGCGCTTACTGCGCGCTTACCTCGAGCCCGCTTCGGGCATACTTCGGAATACTCAGGAGGGGCAGCCGGGTGGCCGGGAGGCAGATCGCGCCTGATTACCCGGTTAGTAGATCGCTGGTGACCGGCTAGCTGGGTGACTGTTAGCTGGTTGCTGCTACGGGTTGTCAAACTACGCCAATCAGTTCAGTTTTGGAGAGAGCGGCTATATTAACCCGGGCGAATGGGAGGGTCCTGACGGCGGCCAGGGGTGATGGCATATTTACCAGCCGATGAATGCTTCAGCCACCGCATGCGGTAAGCGTTCATGGCCGTGTTGCCAAGCTTTCGCGTGAGACGATGGTTCACGTACGCCCCGACCACTGCACCTACGCCCGGGATCAACTGAAATAATTTCGCCAGGTCGATGTAGTCGCGGTACTCCTGCTGGAACGTCCGCCAGTCGAAGTCATTGATGTTGTCCGGCAGCGCCTGCTCGACTTCGTCCCAGTTCTCGAGAGTGCGGTAAACGGCATTCCGGTTCCTCTGACTTGAAAACGTCAGCTGAAAGATGTGGAGCAGATAAACGCGTTCCTTGTAATTCCGCACGTCGGCACCATAGATCCCTGCGATCTCGTAGAGCATCTTCATCTTCAGCGAAAGCCAGATAGGAAAATCTGCCAGCCCGAGCAGAAAACCACCCGCTCCCGTAACTGCACCCTCCGCAGCGGCGGTCTTGCTGTAGAAGTTGATCTTGTCCCTGACCAGAAATTCGCGTACCTCTATTTTGAAGTCCTTCGGTTCCTTTGGGGAAGTTATTTCCGCACCAAAGATTACCGCCCGCGTCATCTGTTTGATCGCTTCCGTTATGGCCCGATGAATCTTTTCAGGGATTATCCGATTCATACGATCCTGAACGCTTTTCGACAAACCGTTGAACAGCGAAGGACTCTTCTTCATCTCGGCCTGCCAAAGTGCAAGCTCTGCTGCCACCCGTTGCTGATGCGTCATTCGCCTTCCGTTGTGTTGATTTTCCTGAATTTATACGGATTCCGCGGGACTTTAGTCTTCACCCATGTCGAAGTCGCCATCGCCGCCCTGGGGACCCTCGCGCTGTCGTGTTTCTTTCTTCATGTTGAGGCGATACGTGAACGTCAGCAGAAATTGCCGTACGCGCCATTGATTCTCGCGTTCCGAGAAGTAGCCGTCTTCAGGACGCTCCACGATGCTGCGAAACTTCCGCGAGTTGAGCAGATCCCGAACGGCGAATGTAAGAGTACCGTTGCCCTTGAGAACATCGCGCGACAACCCCAGGTCAATGAAGTACATCGACTTGTCGCGGCCCTGTGGCGTTTCCCGCGGCGCGCGATAGTTGAAGCCCGTTTGGAAATCCCACTTTTTGAGGAATGTCACCCGCGAAGTGGTGCGCATCGTCCACGTATACGTGTCGGCGAAAAAGTTCTCATCGTTGTAATTCCCTTCGGTGATGGCGCGGTAGAAGTTGCCATTGGTGTTGAGGCGCCACGCCTTCACGGGATTCCACGAAAGGTTAAGCTCGAGCCCGTAAGCGTCCTGCGTCCCAAGGTTCACCGGATAGCTGCGTGTGAAGCCTACCGAATCGATGATCGGAATCCGCTGAACAATACCGGTGCGATAGCGATAATAAACACTTGACAGGAACGATCCCGATGGCCAGTTAATAAGATACCCCGCCTCAATGGAATTCGTGTATTCCGGACGAAGGTTGGGATTGCCGACGGAGATATCACGGTTGTTGCTATAGTTTGAAAATGGCATCAGTTCCCTGAACCTGGGCCGGCTGAGGCGGTAACTGTAACTCAGTTGAATCGTACGATCGGGAGTGAACTGATAGGAGAGGTGCGCACTCGGGAAAAGGTTGAAGTAGTTCTGATATTCCTTTTGATTGTCCTGAACGAGTTCAACCGATATGTCAGATAGTTCACCGCGTAGTCCTGCCTGCCAGGAGAACTGTTTTATTTCATTGCCGATAATGAAATAGGCAGCGTGAATGTTCTCGGTATAGATGAGGTTGTTATTCAGTTGATTTCGCACGGTCCATGCACCGGTTTCCGTGTCCTGATCTTCGACGCTGAAGTCGTTATCAATTACGCGCAGCGTGCTCTTGACTCCTGCTTCCCAACGGCCTTTGTCTGCAAATGGATGAATGTAATCTATCTGGACCAGCGCGTTGCGTTCATTTTCGGTATTTCCTGAACGTTGATAGCTCACGGAGTCGCGCGTGACGTTTCTTTCGGTGAAGGTCGCATTCTCAGTTTCCACGTTCTCGATCCATTTGATGTCTGCGGTGAGTAATCTGCCTTTTCGGGAAAAGTCGCGGCGATAACTGAGGGCAAGCTCTGAATTAACTTCCGGCTCTTCTTCGCGTTCCCGGCGGATCACGGTTTGCACAAGCTGATTGTTGGCATCGTAGTCGTCGAAGGTGTTCGCTGTTTTGTTGAGTCCCTGAGATCTGCGGATGACAAACGATCCGGTGAGCACGTTCTTGTCGTCGAAATAGTAATCAATCCCGGCGCGCAGGTTGTGCGAGCGGTCACTGCGCACGCGTTCGTCAAACTGATAATACGAAAACGTGGTGTCGGGCAGACTGAACCGCTGGAATGAGTTTCCCCGCCCGGGGCCGGAGCGATATGCAAAGCCATAGCTCGTGAAGAAATTGAACTTCTCGCGCCGGAAGTTCACGTTAGCGGAGGCGCCAAAGTTATCAGGGTGGCCACCGTTAACGGAGAAGGAACCATTGACGCCCTTGCGGTTTTCCTTTTTGAGGATGATGTTGATGATGCCCACTTCCCCTTCGGCGTCATACCGTGCCGACGGGTTGGTAATTACTTCAACGCTTTCAATCAGGTTTCCCTGAAGCTGTCGCAAGGCGTCGGCAGTACTTATTCCCGCGAGGCCTGACGGCTTGCCGTCGATCAGCACGCGGACGTTCTGGCTGCCGCGAAGGCTGATGTTCCCCTCAACGTCGACGGTGACGGAAGGAACATTGTCGAGTATCTCCGAAGCGCTGCCGCTGATGTTGCTCAAGTCCTTGCCCACCTGGAAAACACGCTTGTCGAGGTACAACTCCATCTGACTTCGCTCGCCCTGAATCACGACCGACTCAAGCACCTGCGATGATGCCCGAAGCTGGATATTGTTCAGCGCAATATTGCGGTTCAGGTGTATGTCGCGAATGGTTTTGGATTCATATGAGAGGAAAGATACCTCCAGGTAGTAAACACCCTCGTTCGCTTCTATTGCGAAGTTTCCGCCCTCGTCTGACACCGCTCCCGTGACAAGCGTTGAGTCAGCGCTGTATAACGCGGCATTTGCAAACGGGATGGCAACATTGTTTTCGTCGTAGACCTTTCCGGATAAAACAAATCTCGTCTGACCCCATAGGCTAAGGCTCAGCGAAAGAAACAACAGAAGCAAGCATCCCCGTTTGTTCATCTTATACAAGTTCAGATCGGAGGGTTAAAATCTGAAGCCATTAAGGTCAGGTGGTTCCCCGGTTTTATATCCGGCGCATTTTTTTGGGAAAGTGGCAACCAATGCAACCCTTCGCGACGTATTATTGCTGACTGAGTTATTAACCCGCGAATGAAGAGCCCCTTAAAGAAAATTACCCTCGCCTTCCTGCTGCTGGCGTTTCTTCCTGCGGGCTTTCTGATCTATGAACTGATGTCGTGGACGAAAAACGAGAGGCTTATCCAGGATATCTACCAAAATCAGCTCGATGCGGTCCTGTTTTCCGTAAACCAGTACTCCGACGACATTATTGCCAGCTGGGCCAACAAGATCAATATTTCGCTGGTCCGGCACGGAGACGCTGCACCTGATACGTTGCCTGGACTGGATATCGGCAGCATTCCGCTCTTGTACCTGTCAGATGGCTCAACGACTCATCGCTTTCTAAGACTAAATGCCGACAGCATACCGGCTGACACACTTCAGCAGTGGGCGCGTCGTTTCGAATCCGGGGAACGCGGACGGCTGAAAAAACTGCAAACCTATTTTGAAGCCGGATTCAGGAAGATTGAGCCTGACTCACTCGTATCCGACCGCTTCGTTCCCCTGATCTTTGTGCTGGACGACGACGTTCGCCTTTACCGGTTTGCTATCATATTCCTCGATCTGGACAAGTTTATTTCAGTGAGTCTTGGACCAAAAATGCAGTCTGTCGCAGGTGAGAAATTTATCATTTCGGCATACCGGAACAGGGCAAATGCAATGGTTTACTCCACGTTCAACGAACACCGCGACGATGGCGTAGCCCAGCTGCGGGCCGACGATGACTTCCGCAAGCCATTCTGGCTGATTCCAGGGTATGAAATCGGGATACAGATGAAGGAAGCCTCGCTGGCGCAGCTGGTCAAAGAACGCTCACAAACCAGCGTAGCGGTATTGGTGATCCTGCTCGTGATACTCATCGCGGTAATGATCCTCCTGTATCGGAATATCCGCTACCAGGTTCGTTTGTCGGAAGCCAAGAGTGAGTTCGTATCCAATGTGTCCCACGAAATCCGCACGCCGCTTTCACTTATAAGCATGTATGCAGAAACCCTCGAAATGAATCGCGTACCCGAAGCGAAGAAACACGAGTACTATCAGATTATTTCAAAAGAGACCGCCAGACTTTCGGGCATCGTGAATCGCATCCTGAACTTCTCACGAATGGATGCGAACAAGAAGGCATACACCCAGGGCGACGTAGACCTCAACGCACTTTGTGAGGAGGTACTCCATGCTTATCGCGAGCATTTGCAGGAGAAGGGATTTGTGGTTGACTTCACACCAGCCACGTTGTCGGTGAAAGTGAGGGGGGACCGCGAGGCGATAGCTGAAGCATTCCTGAACCTTGTTGACAATGCCATCAAGTACAGCCGTGACGAAAAAACGGTTCACGTTCGCACCGGTCGCGGCGAAACATCAACATGGATTGAAGTAGAGGATCACGGTATCGGAATACCGCGTTCTTATCAGAAAGATATTTTCGAACAGTTTTATCGCGCGCCTATGGGAAACGTTCACCAGACCAAAGGATCCGGACTCGGACTTACGATTGTTAAAAAGACCATGGAGGCGCACAATGGACGCGTCACTGTAGAAAGCGCGCTTGACAAGGGCAGCAAATTTCGTCTTATTTTTCCAACTCTAATGGCACAGTAAATGGCACGAATTCTTATCGTCGATGACGAACCCAATATGGTACGCGGACTTGCCGACAACCTGACGTTTGAAGGGTATCAGGTTGCATCTGCGTCGAATGGTGTAGAGGCGCTTGACAAAATCCTCAACGATCACTTTGACCTCGTAATTCTCGATGTGATGATGCCTGAGATGTCGGGTTTTGACGTATGTAAGAAGGTTCGTGCAAAGGGTATTGATGTGCCCATTGTGTTTCTGACCGCAAAAGGTGAGGAGATCGACAAGGTAATCGGCTTCGAACTGGGATCGGATGATTATATCACGAAGCCTTTCAGCATTCGTGAACTTATGGCCCGTGTCAAGGCCATCCTTCGCCGCAAAGGTTCGTCAGTCCAGCACGACGACACTGTTCAGATTGGCAGACTGAAAGTGAACTTCTCCGCTTACACGGCGCACGACGAGAGTGGGGCAGAGGTGCGGATGTCGCATAAGGAGTTCGCGATTCTGCATCACCTGGTCTCGCACAGCAACCAAATCATCACCCGTCACGACCTGCTCGAGAAGGTGTGGGGCTACGACGAAACACCTACCACACGTACAGTAGACAACTTCATCGTCCGCCTTCGCCAGAAAGTTGAACGAGATCCCGACAATCCGAGAATTATCCTTACCGTCCACGGGACGGGGTATAAGATGGTATTGTGAAAATGTTGCCGGTTATCAGCTTCCCGGCCAAATTGCAGCAATCAGAAATCGGGAGTCAATTCCGCCATCGCATGAAGCGTGTGAATTGCGACTGCTTCATGATGCCAACCGGGCCTTCGTAGATGCCGCCCATTCCGGCGTAGTCGGCGACGTAAATCATCAGCAGGTTAATCGCACCGGGGCGCAACACCCCGGGAGGGAAGTGATATACGCGCAGGCTGTTGTATTGATCAGTGGAGCCAACCAGTTTTCCGTTGACATAAGTTTCATCGTAATCATCGATACGCCCCATTACGAGCACGAGGTCCTCGCCTTCGAGGGATTTTGGAACAAAAAATTGTTTCCGGTACCAGGCTGTTCCATCAAAGCGTTCGAAGCCCTGGTGTTCCCACGGGCCGGGCACGTTGATGGTTGTCCACGTAGCGTCAGGCGCCGGCGTGCGATCATTACGTTTCTTGACATCGCGTGAGATGAAGTAACGCTCCTCCGTGGTGAAGTCCCACAACCCCTGAAGGTTTACGGCAAACATTTTTGCGTCTTCGTCAGTGAAGATACCCACATCGCCTTTGATGATACCGCCTTCGATACCTGAATCGTAGACGCGCACAGCGATGACGTTTTTGCCATTGAAGCGAATCACTTCACGCGGAATGTTGTAGGTGCGCTTTGCGTTGTAGGCAGTGTGAAACCGGGGCGGGAATGATCCCGAGGACCCAATCTTAACACCGTTGACATAAACTTCATCGACGTCGTCGATATATCCGAGAATGAGGGTGTATGTCAGTTCCTGATCCTTCAGCAGCGTGCCGTCAAATGTGTGGCGATACCACGCGTAGCCGTCATATCCGTTGAATCCCTGATCCTCCCACTTGGAAGGAACCCATATCGTTTCCCAATCGCGGTGGTTATAGTCGGGATCTGCCCATCGCTTATTATCTCCGATCGAAAACAGCCATCTTCCCTTGAGGTCGATGACCTTTTTCCAGTTGCCGTCACGTTGACCATATGCGGGTATGACCGCCACCGAGAGCAACATCCAAATAATCCATCTGCTCATAATCTATGTCTCCTCCTGTTAGTCAAAATAAGATGAAAGCCAGTCAACGAAGTTTTCTCCGGTGCTTCTGTTTGCGCGATAGTTTCGCCAGAACTCTTTGTATTCACTTTGAGGCAGTAGCGTAACCGGGCCTTCATAGATACCGCCATTGCCTACCTGGTCGTAAACCCGAACGGCGATGACGTTTTCTCTGCCGGGGCGGAGGAGTCCGTCGGGGATTTCGTATGTGCGGAATTTGCGCCATTCCTGATCAGACGCCCATCGTTTTTCAATGCGCCCCGTGCCGCCGATGAGTTTACCATTGACGTACACCTGATCCAGGTCGTCTATTTTGCCGATGAGTAAAAGCATGTCGCGCGGGTTCAGTTTCTCGGGCAGTCTGATGGTCCGACGATACCAGGCGTAACCGTCGTAATCGGCAAATCCCTGTGATTCCCAGGTTGCCGGAACAAGTATTTTCTCCCAGTCGTCGTCTTTAAATTCAGGAGATGCCCATGCGGTATCATCGCCCAGGTGGAAGTTCCACAGTCCGAACAGATTGACACTGTTGTCGGAGAAATTCGGATAGCTGTACAGTCCGATAGATGCAGCCGATCCCACGATTCCGCCTTCGCCGCCTTCGTCATAGACGCGTACGGCGATGACGTTCCTGCCGTGCAGGTTAAGGTGTTCCGTCGGCACGAAATACTTTCTGGGATAGTTATATGCTGTGAAGTAGTTTGGTGGAAAGCCGCCGGTACGGCCGATGAGGTGGCCGTTGACGTAAACTTCATCTACGTCGTCAACTCTGCCGAGTTCAAGATAGACAGGAGCCTTGCCATCGAAGTTGAGCTTGAACGTGCGCCGGTACCAGGCATAGCCGTGATAATTCCGAAAGCCTTCGCGCTGCCAGTTGGAAGGGACGTAAATCTTTTCCCAGTCAGCGTCGTCGTAATCCGGGCTGGCAAACTTCATATTATCGCCGAGGGCAATCCGCCAGTCACCGGAAAGGCTGACGAGCTTTTCTTTGTTCTGCGTGGTGGTATATCCGGTGATTATGATCAGCGCTATGGTAAGGAAGCTTACCGCCAGGGTGATGGTCTTGACACTTTCCATAAGTGAACTGCGGGTGTTTTCAGAAGTCATACTCAAAGGTACGTGTCTCGTAAACGGACGGTGTCATCCGCGGGTAAACAATTGTAATAAATTGTCACGATGGACGTTCAAGTTCAGATTTCAAGGCTCACGGCTAAGAAACCGGCGATGGTAACCGGCAACCGGCACACGAGCTCTACTCCGTTCCGTATAGGGTAATCACTATTCGTCTTGATCCGCCGTCGTCGCGGTGTTCGCAAAGGTAGATGCCTTGCCAGATGCCGAGATTCAGGCTGCCGTTGGTAACAGGAATGAGCACCGAGCTTCCGAGCAGCGACGCCTTAATGTGGGCAGGCATGTCGTCAGGGCCTTCGCTATTGTGACGATAGTAGGGAGCGTTCTCAGGAACCATCTTGTTGAAATGACTTTCAAAGTCAACACGCACTGTCGGATCTGCATTCTCATTAATGGATAAGCTCGCCGACGTGTGTTTGATGAACACCTGCATTTGTCCGATCCGAATGTTCCTGAGCTCGGGCATGGCCTTCTCAATTGCTGCCGTTATGAGATGAAATCCACGACGCGCGGGCGGCAGGGTGATTTCTTTTTGGTAAAGTTTCAATTGATTTCCGGTTTCAGATTCTACTTCCTGATGGATTGGTCTCCTCGTTTGTTGTTACCCGGGAGTTGCCGGGTTCAAGTTTAACGGGTTTCATTAAGATCTGCAAAGGTATCTGCTGTGCAGAGAGCAGGTAAGCATGCCTCCGTAAAGAGGCTTACAGTCGAGGGCGTGTTTTTCTCAATTATTTTACTATCTTTCAGAACACGCCATCACGTCCAGGGTTATGCTTTCGCCAAAGATCCTCAATGCAATCCTTCCACGTGTATCTTCTGAGATACGTGTGCCCAAACCTGTGGCCGAGGCTGCAGTAGAACCATCGCAGGTGCACGCGGGGTTTTCAGATCTTTTTACTTCTATTGCCGGCAACGAAGGATTTACATCGCTAGTCCTCTTTGGGGGCTTGCTGATCGTGCTGCTTGCGATATCGTATTTTGTTGCGCGATACAATCACCGTCGCAAACTGACGGTGAAACTCCGCCCGGATGAACGTGTTGACGCCGATTTTTCCACGGCAGGTGATGAAGGTCATGAGCACCCTGATTCTCCAGGGTTCCGCCCGAATTATATTTCAACAGAGTCGGCTCCCGGTATCCTCATCGCCGAGGAGGACGATGAGCTCAGGCTGTTCCTTACAAACACACTGCGTCTCAACTACAGAGTAATTGCTGTTAAAGATGGATTGAAGGCTTTTCGCAAGGCGTTCGATACGGTTCCCGACCTTATCATCACGGATTCGCAGATGCCTGGGATGGACGGCGTTTCACTCTGCCACCTGCTGAAGGTGACGATGGCCACAAGTCATATCCCCGTGATCATCCTTACTACTGACACAAAGCAGAAAGCTGACGAGCCGGTTCCGGCCGATGGATGTATTCGCGCCGACTTCGACGCCAGATCGCTGTTGATGGAAATCCGGAACTTTATGCAACAGCGCAAGTCACTGTACGCAGGCTTCCGCAAACAGCTTCACGGTGGTAAAATCGTTGACGATTTCTTTTCAGCCGAGTTTGAATTTGTTCAGCGCGTTAATGCGATTCTTAAGACCGGATATCACCGGACCGGCTTTAGTGTTGATGATCTCGCAGATGGTTTGTCACTGACCAAACTTCAGCTCCACAGGAAGATGCGGGCCTTGCTGAAGGTTAGTCCAAACGATTTCATCCGCCACTTCCGAATTGAAGAAGCCAAGCGCCTGCTTATCAAGGGCCCTACTCAGGTAAGTGACGTGGCGTCAAGAACGGGGTTCAGTAATCTTACCGGTTTTTCCAAGGCGTTCAAGGAAGTGACCGGATTGTCACCTGTAGAATTTTCCGTTCATTCTCGCGGAATCGCCAATCCCGTAAGCGATCGATAATTTTCCGCAGCTTCTGTTAAACTTTCGCGGAATACTTTACATCTTGCGGTGTATAACTCATCGACCAGTATGATGTACCTTCCTGCGGTATGCTTTCTGAATGTCATTGAGCCGATCTGCCCGGAAAAATCCGGTATGCATTTATTTTTTCCTTTCATATTATCCAAATCAAAACGTTACTTATGAATTTGCTCCGCAAAGTTTCAGTACTTGCGATTGCCCTGGTCATCTTTGGATGCCAGAAAGAATCGCAGTACGCGTTGAAGAAAGCCGAGTCCAATGGCTACGCATACGAGTATGCCACGAATGATCCGCTGAAAACGAGGATTTACACCCTGAAAAATGGTTTGAAAGTTTATCTCAGCCAGTACAAAGACGAGCCGCGTCTTCAGACACAGATCGCAGTAAAGGCAGGAGGAAAAAACGATCCGGCAGACAACACCGGGCTCGCGCACTACCTGGAGCACATTATGTTCAAGGGTACCGCCGACTTCGGTACGATGGACTGGCAGAGTGAAAAACCTCTTCTGGACAGCATTGAAAGTCTTTTTACATCCTACGGCAAGCTGAAAGATGCGGAAGAACGGACCAAACTATACAATCAGATAGACAAGGTTTCCTATGAAGCGTCGAAGTATGCCATCCCGAACGAATACGACAAGATGGTTGCATCGATAGGAGCGAAGGGAACCAACGCGTATACTACCGAAGACCGGACAGTCTACATCAACGACATTCCTGCCAATCAATTAGAAAACTGGCTGGAGATCGAAGCCAATCGTTTCAAGCTCATCGTGCCACGCCTGTTCCATACGGAACTTGAAGCCGTTTACGAAGAGAAGAACCGCAGTCTCGATAACGATTACTGGAAAACCTATGAAGCCCTTTACGAGGCGATGTTTACCAAGCATCCCTATGGCACACAAACTGTAATCGGCACAATCGATCACCTCAAAAATCCTTCGATCACCGCTATCAAGGATTACTTCAACAAGTACTACCGCCCCAACAATGTGGCTATCTGTCTGAGCGGTGACCTCGACTATGATAAAACTATCGCACTGGTCGATAAGTACTTCTCCGACTGGGAACCTAACGAAAACCTGCCGGTATTTGAAAAGGTCCAGGAAGATCCTATCACAGCTCCGGTTGTCAAGGAGGTTACGGGTCCTGACGCAGAATGGGTGAACATCGGCTACCGCTTTAACGGTCCCGCCAATCTGCGCGAATATGACTTGCTCACCCTGTGCGATATGATTCTCGCGAACTCACAGGCCGGCCTTATCGACATCAACCTCAAGCAACAGCAGAAAGTGCTGAGCCCGGGCAGCTACATCAACGATATGAATGACTATGCCATTCATACGTTTACAGGCCGCCCACGCGAGGGACAAACACTTGACGAAGTGAAGGATCTCCTGCTCGAACAGATTGAACTCCTCAAGAAGGGCGAATTTGAAGATTGGCTGATAAGCGCTACAATCAACGATCTGAAGAAAAACAGGATCCGGAACTGGCAGGACAACTGGTCGCGTTCCAACGACATGGTTATAGCATTTACGAATAGTATTCCATGGAATGACTATATCGCTCAGATCGACCGTCTCCGCACATATACAAAAGACGACATCGTAAAATTCGCAAACGAGCATTACGGTAATAACTATGCGCTGATATACAAGCGCAGTGGGAAAGACGAAAGCATTCCGAAGATTGTGAAGCCCGCCATCACAAAAGTTATGCTCAATAAAGAGACGATGTCTCCGTTCCATGAGAAGATAGCTTCGAAGGAGGTTGAAAAGCTGCAGCCTGTTTTCATCGACTACGAGAAAGATATCCGCAAAACGAAGATGGACAAAGGTGTAGAGGTACTCTATACGCAGAACAAGGAAAACGACCTGTATACGCTGTTCTACCTCGCAGACCTCGGAAGCAACAACGATCCGAAGATCAACGTAGCGATTGAATACCTGCAGTACCTGGGAACAGATGACATGACCGCAGAGGATGTCAAGAAAGAATTCTACAAACTTGGTGCAAGCTTCGGTGTAAGTGCATCACAGGATCAGACGTACGTTTACCTCGAAGGTCTGAAAGAAACCATGGATGAGTCTATGGCGCTGTTCGAGAAGCTGCTGGCGAATGCCAAAGCTGACGAAGATGCGATGAAGAAAATGGTGGATGGTATCTTCAAGAAACGCGAAGATGCGAAGAAGAACAAGAGCACAATTATGTTCAGCGGTTTGATGAACTACGGATTGTACGGCCCTAACTCGCCGTTCACCAACGTACTCAGCAACAAGCAACTTCGCGAACTCCGTCCGGAGGAACTGATCGAAAAAATCAGGGACTTCACCAAGACCGAGCACCGCGTATTGTACTTCGGTCCGCATTCGGAAACGGAACTCGTTGCAGCGCTTAACAAGCACCACGTGTTGCCTGAAACACTGAAGCCGACGCCACCTCCCGTACAGTTTGCCATGCAGGACGCCAGTTCACCCAAGGTATACTGGACCAATTACGACATGGTACAGGCGGAGATACTCTTCCTGAACAAAGGTCAGGACTTCGACAATTCGCGCGTGCCGATGAGTCGTCTGTTCAACGAATACTTTGGATCAAGCATGGCGTCACCAATATTCCAGGAGCTGCGTGAAGCGCAAGGTCTGGCGTATTCGGCATTTGCATCCTACAGATCGGCACCGAAAATTGGTGAAACCGATTCATTCTTTGCATACATCGGAACTCAGGCCGACAAACAGCCTGAAGCGATGAGTGCCATGCTCAATCTGCTGCAGAACTTCCCGCGTTCCGACAATGGTTTTGATGTTGCGAAAAAATCAATTCTCAACCAGATAGAAAGTGAACGCATCACGAAGACAGCCATTCTCTTCAATTACGAGTCGGCGAAAAAGCGCGGCCTCAACTACGACATCCGCAAGGATATCTATGAACAAGCGCAGAAGTCGACGCTCGACGATGTTGAGAAATTTCAGGCGCAATACCTCAAGAACAACAACTACAATGTCGTGCTGATCGGAAGCAAAGACAACCTCAACTTCAAGGAACTTCAGAAGTACGGCAAGGTGCAGGAACTTACCCTGGATGAACTTTTTGGATACGAGAAAGAAGAACGCATCAATCTCGAATCGCAACCCAAAGGCAAGCCGGTAAGCCAGAACCCATAATTTCAATACCTGAGAAATAAGAACCTGACCCCGTGTCAGGTTCTTTGCTTTTCGGGCTATCCCAAGGGCAGTGAGACGTCCCGCAACCGATTTCTTACGCACATTCCGTGCAGACGCCTGCTATTCAATTACCGAAGCCGCGAAATACCCCCTAACTTCGGAATGAAGCCCGTAACCAGATTCCGAAGGATATGATCGCCCGATACAAACCCATTGTGGTTTGCTTTTTGTTCTTGCTGCCCTACCTGCCGCTGAAAGGGCAGGAGGTTGGTTTGCTGATGGGAACCTTCGTAAGCGACCGCTGGTATATCGATCAGAAGTTATTTTCTGAAAGGATCGAGCAACTGGGTGGGCGGACTACAATTGACCTCGCGTACACCCATGAAGATCAGCTGTCGCGCGCGCGGAAAATGATCGGGGACGGCATCGACGTCGTGGTTCTCGTGCCAATTGACGGGGAAAAAGCACGTGAGATTGCAGAACTATGCAAAAGTGCCGGAGTACCGCTGATATCGTACGACCGACTCGTCCTCAGCAATGACATATCGGCTTTTCTGACGTACAACAGTGAACGGGTAGGCAAACTTCAGGCACAGTATGCTGTAAAACGCGTTCCTGCAGGGAAGTATCTTCTCTTGAGCGGACCAGCGACCGATTACAATTCAGTATTGCTGCGCAGCGGACAGATGTCTGTGCTCCAGCCGCTGATCGACCGCGGCGACATCGAACTCATCAACGACATCGAATTCGATAACTGGAGTGAAATCAGCTCATACGAACTTTCTGCTGAATACTTCGCGGAAGGAAATCCCGTTCCCGACGTCGTGCTCGCCGGCAACGATGCCCTCGCTCACGGGTTCATCCAGGCGATGCCCCGCGATTCCATCGGCAAGGTGATCATCAGTGGTCAGGACGCCGACCTTGCCGCTATCCGCAATATTCTCGAAGGACACCAGACAATGACCGTGTACAAACCAATCGCGCCGCTGGCCAACGCCGCTGCGGAAATGGCGATGAAGTTCGCGCGGGGGCAGAACGTCGACATCAAAGGAGTTTTCGTCAAAGATGATATCCGCGTACCTGCTGTACTGTTTGAACCCAAAGTTGTAGACGTTTCCAACTACAAGGAAACCGTGGCGCGCGACGGTCACATGGCGATGGCGGAAGCCTTCCGCAGTGTAGGACGCGTTTTTGAAAATGAACGCAACCGCATCCAGCTCGCTCTTATGCAAAAGGAAATCGCGTTGGACCAGCAGAAACAGCAAAACCAGCGCAATACCCTGCTCGCAATTATTGCATTCTTTTTTGCTTCCGTTATCGGACTGGCATATACTATTCATCAGAAGCAAAACGACAACAAGCTTCTGAACGAACAGAAATCGGTAATTGAAAACAAGAACCGGGCCCTTACGAGCGTGAACGATCAGTTATATCAGCTGAATGAAAAACTTGTCATGCAGAAGGAAGAGATCGCCGCACAGCGAGACGCGATTGCCGACCAGAACCAAAGGCTCGCAGAAGTAAATGAAATCATCGGGAAACAACGCGACGAGATTCAGCATCAGAATGAAAAGCTTGAAGAAGAAGTGCGCAAACGCACTGCGGAACTGATTCTATATATCCGTCAGCTTGAGCAGTATTCGTTTGTGACGGCGCACAATCTGCGCGCACCTGTGGCGAGGATCATCGGCCTTTGCCAGCTCGTGAAGATGGAGAAAGCCCACGGCGGTGACACTGAGGGCATCATCGAGAAACTTATCGTGGCGAGTCAGGAACTCGATCTCGTCTTCCGCGAACTCAACGCCATTCTGGATATCCGCACATTCTCCATGGAAATCTTTTCGCCGGTAAACCTCGGGGAGGAAGTGAAGAACATTCTGGCAAACCTGAAATACGAAATTGATCAGGCCAATGCGATTATCGAAACCGACTTCAGTCAAGTGCCGGTGATCACGTCGATTAAGCCGTATATGAACAGCATCCTGTTCAACCTGATCAGCAATGCGATCAAGTACCGCCACCTCGAACGTCGGCCCGTGATAAAGATCACGTCATCGAAATGCCAGGGCCGGATTCTTATCACTGTAGCTGACAACGGACTGGGGATCAATCAGGATTATCTTGACAAAATCTTCCAACTCTACAAGCGCTTTCATTTCCATGTTGAAGGCCGTGGTATCGGATTGTTCCTGGTCAAGACGCAGATGGATTCGCTTGGCGGCAACGTCGATATCGAAAGTGAAGTCGGCCGCGGCACCGTGGTCCGGCTATGGCTCGACATCGCCTGATGCTCATCCAGACTTTTTCACCATCATCCTACGATCCACCTTCACCTTAGTGTTAACGAAATGTTAATGCAGGATGCGTATTCCCGATCAAGTTCTTTCTCCAAGCGGAAAAGGTGCCGGCCTCAACGAAGTCTCGCAGAATCGGCGGTAATCTTTCCTCCGTTCGCCGTCGGGAATGATGGCGATGTGTATAATTCTACTGTTGCAACTCTGAAAAAATTCCTACATTGAATTTCTTCAACAATTTAGCTCTATGCCTCAATACACATTACTGATAAACGGTAAGAAACATACCGTTGACGTTGACGCAGATACACCACTTCTCTGGGTGCTGCGCGATAACCTCAACCTGGTTGGCACGAAGTACGGCTGCGGCATTGCCCAGTGTGGTGCATGTACCGTTCATGTAAACGACAACGCCATACGCTCCTGTACGTACCCCGTTTCTGCGGTAGGGAACAATAAGATCACTACGATTGAAGGGTTGTCGGAGAAAGGCGATCACCCGCTGCAGCTTGCGTGGGACGAAGTGGACGTTCCCCAATGCGGATATTGTCAGGCCGGTCAGATCATGACTGCGGCAGCTCTGCTGAAGAAGAAAACCAGCCCCTCGACCGAAGAGATCGAGAACGCCATGAACGGCAACATCTGCCGTTGTGGAACCTACCACCGCATTCGTGAAGCCATTGTTGTCGCATCCGCTAAAATGAAATAAGCCATGACCATTAACGTAAAGACTACCCGCAGAAACTTCCTGAAGGCGGCCGCGGCGACGAGTGGCGGTTTATTGCTCGGCTTTCATTGGGCCGGAGCCTCCAACGGAATGAAAGTAATTTCACCCGCCGATGTCGCTGAAAGCGATGTGCCATTCAACAGCTACCTCTCGATCTCGCCGGATGACGTCGTTACCCTGTTTTCACCAAACCCTGAACTGGGACAAAATATCAAGACTTCGTTTCCGATGATCGTCGCAGAAGAACTCGATGCAGACTGGTCGCGGGTTGTTGTCAAGCAGGCTCCACTGGATACATCAAAGTTTGAGCGCCAGCTCACCGGAGGCAGTGGTGCTATTCCGCATAGCTGGGACCGCCTGCGCAAAGCGGGAGCTACGGCACGTCAGATGCTGATGCAGGTTGCCGCCACGCGCTGGAAGATGCCTCTCAGTGAACTTGAAACACAGTCCGGAAAAGTGCTTCATAAGAAGTCAGGCAGGTCTGCCGCTTATGGCGAACTCGCTACCGACGCAGCGAAACTTCCGGTGCCTGAAGATGTAACGCTGAAAGATCCGCGCGACTTTCGCCTTATAGGCAAGATGGTGCGCAACGTCGACAACCACGAAATGGTAACGGGTAAACCCCTGTACGGGCTGGATGTATATCGCGAAGGCATGCTCCACGCAATGATCCAGCGCCCTGAGGCATTTGGTATGAAACTTAAGTCAGTCGACGCTGCCGCAGCCAAAGCAATGCCTGGTATCGTCGACGTGGTGACGTTCAAGAACAATGTCGCTGTCGTAGGCAAATCTACCTGGCAGGTCATCAAAGCCCGCAGAGCACTGAAGATAGCGTGGGAAAAAGACGGAGCCATCGAAAGCACGGCAGACCACAACGCGATATTCAAGAAGTTACTTGACAGTCCGGCGGACGAATCCTTTGTAAAGCGAAAAGACGGCGATGTAGAAGCGGCGTTCAAAAGTGCTGCACGCGTAATCACCCGTGAATATCAGTGCCCGTTCCTTTCGCATACGCCGATGGAGCCGATGAACTTCTTCGCGCACGTACGTGAAGACGGTGTTGAACTCATTGGTCCCTCGCAGACGCCTGACATGGCGCGAAATGAAGTTGCGCGACTGTTGGGCATGGACCCTGCGAAGATCACGCTTGAGCTCACCAGGCTCGGAGGAGGATTTGGACGCCGTCTGAAGGCCGATTACGTAACCGAGGCTGCCGAACTCTCCAGTATCATCAAAGCCCCCGTAAAAGTCACGTGGACGCGTGAAGACGACATGACCGGCGGAAGTTATCGCCCTGCAGTGCGGTATCGCTTCCAGGCCGCCCTCGACAACAACGGCAAGATGATCGGATACAGGCTGCGGGGTGTGGGTATCAACTCAGGAAACACCACCCGTGAACATAACTTCCCGTCAGGCTCTGTCGACAACCTCCTGATTGAATCGATTGAACATAACTCGCCGATAACTACCGGTGCGTGGCGTGCGCCGATCACGAACTTCCTCGCCTTTGCAGAACAGGCTTTCATTGATGAAGTGGCCCACGAAGCGAAGGTGGATCCCGTGAAGTTCCGCCTTGACTTGCTCGACCGCGCGGAGAAGAACCCTGTCGGCCAGATAGGCTATGACGTCGCGCGCATGCGCAGTGTGATCCAGCTTGCTGCAGAGAAGTCGGGGTGGGGCAGGAAGCCTAACCTTGCGCAGGGTTTCAGTGTCTACTTCTCTCACCGCTCATACGTTGCCCAGGTTGCCGAGGTGGAGATGGTGGACAACAAACCGAAGATCAGCCGCATTCATGTGGCGGCAGACTGTGGTATTGTCGTCAACCTCAGTGGAGCGCTGCAGCAGGTGCGTGGCGGCGTCGTTGATGGCATGGGCCACGCGATGTTCAGCAAGCTCACCTTCAAGGATGGCGCTCCCGAACAGAAGAACTTCAATTCTTACCGGTTGATCCGCATGAAGGAAGTTCCCGAGATCGACGTTCATTTCGTCGACAACGGCATCTCACCTACAGGTCTGGGCGAGCCGGCACTGCCCCCGACAGGCGGAGCAATAGCCAATGCGTTGTTCAAGGCCACAGGTAAGCGGTATTACCTGCAGCCCTTCAACGATCCCCAGCCGGAGAAGATTTCCAGTTTCTAGATTCCGCTTCAATGTTCACATTTCAGGGGTCAAGGTTGACCAAGCCTTGACCCTGAAACCTGAGCCTCACTACGGCTGAAGCATAAGCCTGTACCTTTCCCGATACGCGAAGGCGAGAAACAGATTTGCAGCCAGGAGGAGAATCGGGATGAGCATGCCGTCAGGTGCGAGGAATGCGTGAAAGAGGAAGATGTTGAGGGTTATTGGAAACAGAATTACCGCGGCAAGCGGGACAAATCTTCCGGCGATAAGCGTTAGTCCACCGACGAGTTCGACGACCTTCAGGAAAGGCATAAAGTATCCTGCAGCGGCGAGTCCTCCTACAAACTGAGCGGTTGCGCCCGACAGTTCTGCCTCGGGCATCATATTGAGAAAATACATCACAGCACTTGCAGCGTACAACAGCCCGGTGGCAATCCTCACAATCAATGTTAGCGTTTTCATAGTTTTTTTTCTTCCAAAATTGCCAGCCTCAGGGGCACGATTCGCAACGCTATACTTTGGTATACCGGTTTCCGCTGGTATACCGGCACAAAATGAACTATTTTTATGTTGAACAGAAAAACAGAAAAAACCATGTGTGTACCCGTGAAAGATTCAGGCTGCGGCAAGGAGATTCTTCCCATCCGCGACACGCTCGACATAGTGAGTGGCAAATGGAAGCTGTTGATTGTTTTTCACCTTACCCACGGGCCGAGGCGTTTCAAAGAGCTGCAGCGAATGATTGAAGGAATTACGCCCAGAATGTTGTCAAAAGAACTTAAGGATCTTGAAGTCAACGAGCTCGTCAAGCGTGAAGTATTTGATACATCACCCATAACAGTATCGTATACGCTTACCGAACACGGCGAAAGTCTTTATCCAGTAGTCGATGCGTTGCATCAGTGGGGTGTGAAGCACCGCGAACGCATTCTGCGTATGGAAGAAGTTCCGGCGTGACAGACGTCGTCGCATGTTACGAGGAGAGCAAAAGAGGTCCGTGCAGCTGATACTGCATGGTCTAGACAGCGTTCCTACGAAGAAATTATACCGCGTTACGTTTCATCAAACGCTTCCACCAGGGACGCGGGGCGGATTCAACGTGAATCAGTTTGTCTTCTTCAAAATAGCCTTCTTCGCCGGTCTGGACGAAAACGATACGGTAAATGTTTTTGATGCCGGTTTTTACAACGCATTCAACCTGCCCCGGACTTCCATCGAGAAGTTTGATTTTGTCACCTTTGCTGTACATATAACGATTTGTTTAGGTTTGGGTGCTCTGACATGGCTATAGCACGTAAACCCGGGAATGCCCCCAAATGCAATCGAAAGAAATTTTATTTTTCGAAAGAATTTCCGATGATAACATAAAATATGCGCCGGAAACGGGGTTTGGTATCTGATTCATCGCGACACTGACATGCCTTTTCAAAACGGGGACATTGACGCCGTTGCGCTGTTTTTTCAACCGCAATTGAATTATATTGTGAGTAGTGACGGATACAGGCTATGAACACTTACTGAAGGATTAGTCCGGCACGCCTGATGCAGTGGTACCATAACGTGACCATGCAAAAAACTGCGTCGCAGAAGGGGAGAACCAGTGACGATGGTTACATTCAATCAGCTACACATTCACATGGAGCGTAAATACCTGACCCTGACCCTTATCTTCGCCTCGATTGCGGCAATTTCCGTTATCGGATTCTATAGTTCTTACCTGAGTTCATTCCCCGCTACGGGAAGTTCTCGCTTGTCATCCATATTCATTTTGTGGCGTTTCTTTCCTGGCTTGCCATCACCATTGTTCAACCCCTGTTGATCAGAAGCGGTAACGCAGCCCTGCACCGCCGCATCGGCAACCTTGCGTACGTCATCGCACCGGTTATGGTAACGACGATGGCCTTGCTGGTGCTTGGCCAGACACGAAAGCTGGTGGGTGAATCAATGAATGCCGCAGCGATATCTTCGGTTATCGGTGTTCTCGATATCGTGAGCTTTTCAGCGTATTTCACATTGGCCATGGTGAACAGGCGAAACCTGCGGTGGCATGTAGGCTTTATTGTGGCAGCGACGATCATCGTATTGAATCCGGGGATGTCGCGGTTGTTCAATCACATCAAACCCGGCCTTGGACTTCCTGCAGCCGTGATCGTACCGTTTTTGATTCCACTGTGTATCATCGTGTATGAGAAGGTAAAGCTCAACAAGGCGATACTCAGGAGTCCGTATGCGCTGTTTTTTGTGTGTTGGGCCGTGGAGATTGCGATTCTCGTTACCGTTCCAGGCACAGAGGGGTGGAAGGGAATGGTAAGTTGGGTGGCGGGGTAGATCTCGGGTGGCTGGGTGGCAGATTGCCGGGTGTTTTGTTGGCAGGGCTAGTTCACCGGGTTGCAGGGTCGTTAGTTATCCGATAATTTTAAAAAGTTTTGTTGATGAGAATTGAACTATAAATATTGCCGTGTAGCACCCAGATACCTGTGGTTAAATCAAAGAATCAAAAGATAAAACAGTAACGCGAGGATAACGTTTGATAGCGTACAAATGCTATTGATGGGAAAGCTTAAATTGAAAACAAACCCGAAAGTAAGTGAAAAGTTTGCCGCATACCCTGAACGCGTACGGGGGAAAATGAAATATCTACGGGAGCTGGTAATTGAAACTGCCGAAGAAGAAGGTATTGACGAAATGGTTGAGACCCTCAAATGGGGTGAGCCGGGTTTTGTAACCCGAAACGGCAGCACTTTGCGAATGGACTGGAAACAAAAATCCCCCGACCAGTACGCAATGTATTTTCAATGCACGAGCCGATTGGTGGATACGTTCAGGCTGATATACGGTAACAGATTTCAATACGAAGGAAACCGTGCGATTGTCTTCAGTCTGAACCAGAAGTTGCCTGAAAGGGAATTGAAGGCATGCATAAAGGCAGCACTGACGTACCACAAGGTGAAGCACCTGGAGACGCTGGGGATGGAATAAAATAGGAACCTCGTATTTAAAGATGAATATAGATCTGCCATGGGACTAGACAGTGTTGAATTATTGATGCGGGTGGAAGAATACTTTGACATCTCCATCCCCGAGAATGACGCCGGGAAAATTGTTACGGTTCAGGATTTCGTCGACTGTGTTTTTGCCAAGGTGTCGGTCAATCCTACAGAAAAGTGTAAATCCCTAATCTTGTTTTACAAACTAAGGTATTACCTGTCGGATAGATGCGGAATTGAGAAAGATCGTATTAGACCAGACGCAAAAATCAGAGATGTTCTAACCGGAGACCTCAAAACGTATTGGACGGAGATGGAGAAGGAATTGAAATTACGTTTGCCGCCCCTTTCTGGTCTCGACGTTGATCCTAATAGGGAAAAAGAACAGAAGATATTGGGCTTCAAGATATGGACGAGATCGGCACCAGTAACGACGGGGACGATAGGGGACCTGGTTAACTGGACATTATCTGTGAATTTCGATGACTTGATTCATCGCGACTCGTTGTTCGACAAAGGTGACGTTGAGAGAGCGGTAATAGGAATAATAAGCGAGACCCAGGGAATTTCGGTGCAGGGAATAAAACTGGAGCACCGGATAACATATGATTTGGGTATCGATTAATTCCGTAAAACCGACTGCGTAAAACGTTATTGGAAATCCTGATGAGGAATCAGAAACTTTCAAAGATCTTATGTACCCTGTCCATTATTTCTGATTCCGGAGTTCTAATTGGTTGCAAAGTGAACACCTGTCCCCGAGACCTGACTGTCCCGCATAACTGCGCACCCAATGTCTGTCCAATCGCGAATCAAAAATAAACTTCCACCGCAGTTTGATTATACCCTCCGAAATAACCAACCCCACCATCTACGTTCGAATAAATTAACGGCATCGGCCGGAAATTTGGTAGCATGTTGCCGGAGTTGTTCGAGTTCCAGTCCTGATATTGCGCGTAGCTTCGAAAGTATTTGAACAGCCCTTCTTCAATATTTTTCACGGTGACACGGAGCAGTGGCGATTCAGCAACGTATGCGTTGCCAAGGATCCCCTGGTACTCATTATAGGGCAGTTGAGCATCACTGGGAAAGGGAGGTGAATCCAGTACCCGTGTGTATACACTGATGCGGCGCGGGCCGTCGGGTGTGGAGACTTCGTAGAATCCTTCAGCAGTTACGTCGAGAACAAAGTACTTGTGGGGCCGCGGAGCGCTCCATGCTATCGTATAGTGGTAATCATCGCCGACGCGTTCACCTGTTATGATGGGGGTACTGGCCTCAGGAGGAATTGTGCAGTTGGAGGTCGCGACACCTCCGGCAGGCGTTTCTACTCTCAGGTAGTACGTACCACCTGCAATCACGTTGACATTTCTTTTGCGACACACGTATCGATAGCTTCTGATTCCTGTTATGGGATGATCAACATGAGTCAAAGTCAGCGTGTCGGACGCGATCCCATCTGATAGGGTAACGCGGGCATCTTTTACCGCGGCGGAATCCAGATTGATGGTAGAGCCATGCCGACTTCCGCGGTAAACGTATGCCGTAAATACCGTATCCTGTGGACTGATAAAACATGATACTGAAAGCAACTTTTCCGGGGTGATACTTTCCACTTCTACGTGCGGATCACAGGAAACGAGAACATGAATCAGTATTATTATCAAAATTGAAAACCTCATTTCGTTAAAATTTGAAGTTATAGCTTACTGAAGGAAGAATCGGGAATAGTGCCTTTTTCTTTAGTTCATAGCGTTGGCCCTGGTTAACAAAATCGTTGGAAGCCTCCAAGTAATAGTAATAGGGATTCTTGCGGTTATATGCATTGAAAAGGCCGAATTCCCAGTATCGTTCGTAGCTCTTTTTCTTCCTGTGCAGCCTGACGCTCACGTCAAGCCTGTGATAGTTGTCGCCTCTGAAGCTATTCACGGAACCTGCGTAAGGAGCGCGGCCCATGCCATCGTCTTCAAAAGTACCATAGGACCCATCGGGCAGTTGAATGGGTATCAGGCGCGATGAGGTGCTGAAGTTGGCGTAGTAATAACCGTGGGGAACAGTCATGGCTGAACCAGTTGCAAATATCCAGCTTGCGGTCAGGCTTACCTTGTCGGATGCGTTGTAACTGCCATACAGTACGATGTTATGTCTGCTGTCGTGTTTTGGGAAAAATGGTTTTCCGCTATTGATTCCCGGAAATTCGTGAGCGACCCATGAGATGGTATAACCAAGCCAGCCTTGCAGCCTGCCGCTTTTTTTCTCAATGAATAACTCTGTACCATAGCTCTCACCTTTTCCCGTTGTAATGTTGTTTTCCCATTGCATCTCATTTGAGAGTTCATCGGTATCCAGGAACTCCGCGTCCTGTTTATAGGTGATGATATTTCTGAGAAAGCGCCGGTATGATTCGATGGATACGAGGTATTGTGAATTGTTTATCTGAAACCATTTTGAAACACCTCCTGACAGCTGATCTCCCTGTTGTGGGGGAGCATTTGAGGTAACGGGAACCCATAAATCTGTTGGGAGGCCTACTCCGGTATTCGATAGCAGGTGCATGAACTGATTCGTGCGCGCATAACCTGCATTGAAAGTAATTCGATTGGGTAGGCTGTAGTGAGCCTGCATGCGCGGTTCCAGAACCGTGTAAATTTTATCTTTTGTGACCACGTATCCAGCACGCATTCCGATATCAACCACCATTCTTTCCGAAATCCTCCAGCCATCGTCGACGAAAAGGGTGAACTCCCGCGTCTCGTAGCTTTGTGAATTTCTCGTCTCTTCGGAGTGCGCTTCGTCTTTGGAGTAGAATGCTCGTGGTCTGAAGGCATGTATTGCCATACTGATTCCCGATTTTAAAGTGTGAGAATTGGACAAATAGATGTCGACGTCATGCTTTATGGTATAGTCTTTAATTTGTGACAGGTACTCTGAATACGAATAGTTTGGACTTGAGCCTGAACGTCTGTATGAATCTGTGAGAAAGAAGTCATATTGGCTGTAGATAAGACTGGTGTTTGAAAATACCTTGTCGCAGAGAATATGGTTCCATCGCACTGAGCCATTCCGGTTCGCCCAGCCCAGGTTAGTGTCGCTTTGAATGGAGGATTGTTGACGTGTCTCTCTCTGCCTTGTTGCAATTTTGTCGCCTCCAAAATATGCAGTTACCAATAAGGTGTTCTTTTGGTCAACTTTGAAACTGGTCTTGATATTGGAATCGTAAAAGCGGTATCCCTCACGGTCATCACTTGACATAAATGGCCGTGTTAGCAAGTCAATGAAGCTCCGCCTGCCGGATACCATAAAAGTTGAACCATGTTTGCACAGAGGACCATCCACGGTGAGTCTGCCGGAAAGAATACCGATACCGCCTTCGGCTTTTATTTTGTTTTTATTGCCGTCTTTCATTTGAATGTCCGTTACGGAAGCAATTCTTCCGCCGTAACGGGCAGGGTAGGATCCTTTATAGAAGTTGATGTCTTTGATCGCGTCGGGGTTGAAAACGGAAAGGAATCCAAACAAGTGGTTCGCGTTATAAACTGTGGCTTCGTCCAGTATGATAAGATTTTGGTCTGCGCCCCCGCCACGAACATAGAATGCATTAGAACCCTCAATCCCGCGCTGGACTCCCGGCAACAGCTGGATTACCTTGAATAGGTCGTTCTCTCCAAGCAGGGCTGGAGATTTCTGAATCAGGTCTGGATTAATCCGTTGGTGGTTGAGTGAGTTTGGTCTGAAATCCATTCCCTCTAAAATCTCCACCTCCCTTAAAAGGTTAATGGCAGTTTCAAGCCCAATGTTGATCGTGGTATCGCGAACTGGTGTTATGATAATAATACTACGCCGGTAACCAACGTGGCTGAATGTTAATTCTGATGATGTGTTTGTTGGAATAGTGAGCGAATAAAATCCATAGGCATTTGAAACGGCTCCTTCGTCAGTAGCGTGGACTGAGACATTGGCGTAGGGAATGTGTTCCCCCGTTTCTTTTTCGGTTACGAACCCCGAAACAGTGACCGATTGACTGTAAGCTTGAAATGATAAGAAAATCGCAAAAATAAGGTGCGCCTTTTTCATACAATTTCTCCAACGACTAACGAAGATGGCAATTTTACATTGTTCGGAAAATGCATTTGTTCCCGATTTACAACCCCTGTTTTCATGGGGAGCTGCCGTTGTTAAGGAGGATTTAGATTGCCAGTTGCCGGCGAGCCAGTTGCCAGTTTTGGTCCGTGCAGACTTAAAATTCAGTAATCAAAAACACACGTCCCACGAGATCGCAATTGTCGCATGATTAACCGCCAACAGGGAACGGCAACCGGCAGCAAACACACTACCAGGCACTAAATGTTACAGCTCCCAGGCATGGTCGCCCGGGAATCTGAACCATAATTTTGAACCTTTTTTTCCGGCAACCGGCCAGACTGTGCTAAAACTCCCACTGCGCTGACCGCTGGTTACACTTATTCATCAGCTCCACCCGCCAATCATAATTCGCGTAATGCGTTGCGAGCGATTGTGCTGCCGTTTTGCCGTCAATACAATGTGCATTCCAC
>JAEZGH010000088.1 GCA_023417065.1 Bacteroidota bacterium | reverse complement strand
GTCCGGCGGTGGTCACGGACTTGCCGAAGGGGGTCGAGCACCGGTCGATCCGAAACGGATCGAGCGACGGCATCGTCAACCAAGACGGCCTGCACGTATCCGTGCGCGTGGCTGAGCACTGCAATGTGCTGCGGATTGACAAGATCGAGCGCACGACGATTCGCGAGCATCAGAACCTCACGCCCCAGAACGACTGGTGGGCTGGAATCGGTGGGACGGTGCTGATCGCTGCGGGCGCTGTCGCCATCGCGAAGCCGGCGACGCTGCAGCCAAAGGACGGCAGCGCTTCGCTCGAGGACGTCCGGGGCACCGGATACGTGATGGTCGGTCTCGGCGCGCTCCTCGCTGCCGTTCCGGTCATCGATTACGTGCGCGTTCACCGCGAGGCGGAGCACAAGGTCGAGCGTGTGGAGGAGCCAGGGCCCCTCGTCCAACGCGATGTCCGATGCGGGGTTCCCGCCGAGGGAACCGAGCTGACGAGTCGTGACCCGAAAGGTCGCACGATCTCGCTCGGACGCACGGACCGCCGCGGAGTCGTGACCGCGAACCTCGACGATGTTGTCCCGACGGCATGGGCGTTTTCGAAGGATGCACGCCTGGGGGTGTATCTGGACGACAAGGCGCTTGGAGAGCTCGCGCTCACGGAGCTGTATGCGCATCGCGAGGCCGCGGCGTGGCAGCTGGCGGAATCCAATGCATGCCGCACGAGCCTCGACGCTACGGCCTGCGACGCCCAAGCGGCGTACGTGCGGCAATTCCCGGACGGGCCGCATGCGGCCGAAGCCCGCCAATGGATCGAAGACGCAAGCGCCCGCCGGCGGGTCGCTGCGGATGATGCCGCCTGGGCGCAGCTGGATACGCGTGCGTGCCGAACGCCGGCGAAGAACGACCCCACGATCATCGAGGCGGCGTGCGCTCCGATCGAGCAGTATCTCGCCGAACACCCCGACGGGCTGCACGCCGAGACAGCTCGCGAGACCCTGAGGCCCGCCAAAGCGATCCTCGCGCGGCTCGAGGTGGCTGAAGAGCAGCGTCGCGCTCGAGCCGAGGCGGCTGCGAGCGCGGTATCACCAGGTGCCTTCATCCCATACGCCGGTAACGGCGGTGGTCCCACGCCTTGTGCGGATGGAACCTGGTCTCACTCGAGCGGGCGAGGCACGTGCTCTCATCACGGCGGCATCGCGGGCGGGAGCAGCCGCCGGTCCGGCGGCGGATACTACTCGTCAGGGGGATCGCGAGGAGGGGGCCACCGCCGGTCACCTGGCGGTAGCCGTCGCAAGTAGGGACCGCGTCCTGAGGGATGGAGTGTGCGGTCCTTGCCGCTCACGAGGAGAAGTGATGCTCGATAGGAAAGTGGTTGTGCCGGCTTCGCGAGGAACTCGTCCGACCGAGTCGGTGGAAGGGCTACCCCGAGGGGTGATGGTGGGCGCCGATCGTCATCGCATGCCGCCGAGGATTTGATGGAAGCACTTGTCGCGCTGCTCTTGATCGGGCTCGTCGTGGTGGCGGTGGTCGCGGCCGTACAGGTCTCGAACGCCCGAGCGGAGGTGATGCGGACGCGAGCGGAAGCGGCGGCGCATGCTCGCGACGCACAGATGCAGGCGCACCGCGCAGCGGCCGCGGAGCACCATGCTGCTCAGGCGAGCCAGCACGCGGTTCCGCCGAGCACCGTGCCGCCTCGCTCGCACGCTACCAAGCGATACCGGACGCCGAAGCAGCGGCCGCGGAGATCCGGGCGCGTGCGACCCAAGACGCACAGTCCACGCTCGCCCAGGCCGCTGCGGCGAAAGCCCAAGTTGAGGCTGGCGCGAAGGCGATGCTCGAGCAGGCTGGACAGAACGCCCAGCGCCTCGTCGCCGACGCGCGCGCGAAAGCCGACGAGCTCGCGGCCGAAGCGCGTGCGACCGTTGCCGAAGCGAAGCGGCTCGAGGACACCGTCCGGGCCCTGAAGAACATCGTAGAGGGCTACGGGGACGCGTACATCCTTCCGACCACGGGGCTGCTCGACGAGCTCGCCGAACACTTCGGTCATACCGAGGCGGGCGCCAAGCTGAAGGCGGCGCGGAGCCGAACCAAGTCGATGGTGAAGAGCGGAGCGGCAGCGGCATGTGACTACGTCGAAACCGCACGACGCGAGACCGCCGTCAGGTTCGTCATCGATGCATTCAACGGGAAGGTCGACACGATCCTCGCTGACATGAGGGACGAGAACTTCGGGACGCTCGCGCAGAAGATCAAAGACGCGTTCGCCGTCGTCAACCAGAACGGTGCCGCGTTCCGCAACGCGCGCATCCTGCCGGAGTATCTCGAGGCGCGTCTCGACGAGCTGAAGTGGGCCGTCGTCGGGCACCAGCTTCGCGTGCACGAGCGGGAGGAGCAGCGGGCTTTGCGAGAACGGATGCGCGACGAAGAGCGAGCCCGGAAGGAAATGGAGCGGGCGCTCAAGGAGGCGGAGAAGGAGGAGGCCCTGCTGCGAAAGGCGCTCGAAAAGGCGCGACGCGAGGTGGCCGAGAGCAGCGACGCAGATCGCGCGCGCTACGAGGCCAAGCTCCTCGAGCTGAACGAGAGGCTACGTGCAGCCGAGGAGAAGGGGCAGCGGGCGATCTCGATGGCGCAGCAGACGAAGGCCGGGCACGTCTACGTGATCTCGAACATCGGTTCGTTCGGCGAGCACATCTACAAGATCGGCATGACGCGGCGGCTCGAGCCAAACGATCGCGTGCGCGAGCTCGGCGACGCGAGCGTGCCGTTCGAGTTCGACATCCACGCCATGATCAAGACGGACGACGCACCGGCGCTCGAGTGCGCGCTGCACAAGGCGTTCGTCGGCGTGCAGGTGAACAAGGTCAACCCACGAAAGGAGTTCTTCCGCGTCCGGCTCGAAGAGGTGTGGGCGAAGCTGAACGAACTGGGCATCCAAGCTGCGTGGACCATGACCGCGGCGTGCCGGCAGTATCAGGAGACGTTGGCGCTCGAACGCGCGCTCGCCCGGGGCGATGGGACGGCGCAGGAGTGGCGGCAGGCGCAGCTGCGAACGATCGACGAGCTGGCGAAGGAGCCGCTCCCAACAGCGCGGGAGGAGGAGCTCGCGGAGGCGTGAGCACGAAGCGTCGCTCCCGTCGGCGCGCCCGGCTCGTGCTGTCTGGCACGCCGTTGGTGGGGGGCCGCAGCGCGCGGTCGTGACCTTGGACGTCGATAATGCCTACGCCTCGACCGGCGACGTGCGCGAGGCGAAGGTAGCGACAGGGCAGGTCGCTCGCCTTGCGCGACACGGCGCTCGCGCTAAGCTCGTCTCGTCGACGGCAATGAGCTCCTCCTCCGGGACGAGCGCGGACTCCCCTCCGTGAACGGCGGCGCCTTCGGGCGCTGAGCCACCACGTCGACCAGCGGGGAGCTTCGCGTGTACCCGGAGGTCGACGATGGTAGAAGAGGAGAGCTGCGCCGCGCTGTGCGTGGTTGTTGCCGTAGGCGATCGGGCCTGCGAGGCCGTCAGCGCGCTCGAGCGCACCGAGACTCGCGCATGGCGGCTCGTCGCCGTCGGGCGCGCCGCGCGGCTGGCGCGAGGTGACCGCACGCTTTTGCCCGAGCCGGGCGCGGCGCTCGACGCCTGGGCGACGGACCTCGGTGAACGCCTCGAAGACGAGTGGCGCGACGCACTCGTCGTCTACGTCGTCGCCGACGGTGAGGATCCGGACAGCGTGACGATCGCGAACGAGATCCTCCTGCACGCACGAGACAGGTTCCGCCCATCGCTCCTGCTGTCCGTCGGTCGGACGCCCGAACACCTGCGGGCGAGCGCGGACGCTGTCTGCCAGCTCGACGGCGGCGCCTCGCCTGTGTCGGTGTCCGACGCGCTTCGCGCGCTCGTGAGTCCATTCGAAGCATGTTGCGTCCCGGCAGACCTCGGCGAGTGGCCGGTCACGCTGAAGAGCGTGCGGCACCTCGAGGTCCGCTCGACGAGGTGCCGCGCGACCACGCTCGCCGAGACCATGCAAGCGATTGTGCCGCGGCCCGAGCTGCACCGAGTCCGCCACATCTACGTGGGCGTCGGGTCGAGGGCCGACGTTCGGCTCTCGGCGATCCGAGACGTGTGCGAGCAGCTCGAGCCGTGGATGGGGCCCGTCTCGTGCGGGCTCTGCGTGAACATCGACGCGTCGCTCGGCGCCGAAGAGATCCTCGTCGCGATGATGCTGGACGTCCCCCAAGGCAGCTCGTCGCACTTCGCGTGTCGTCTTCGCGCGCTCGTCGAGCACGGCGCGGCGCAACGGCTCCCGCGTGACGCGCGGGCGGTCGAGTATGTGGCGCGCCTCAGACACGAGCTGGACTGGTGGACGCACGGCGAGGAGACTGCGCGAGCCGCTCTCGAGATGGCGGAGGCGACGTCTGCGCTTCGCGAGGCCGGTCACGTCGTCGGTCCGTCCGTCCGCCGTCCGGGAGGCTCGCTCGTCGCGTACGTCCTCGGGCTCTCGCCCTTCGACCCCGTCGAGTGGGACCTGTCGTTCGAGTCGTTCACCGGAGGGCATACGGAGCTCATGCTCGCCATGCCGGCCTCGACTGCGGCGCTGGCCGCGCATGCGCATGGTCCGGTCCGCGACGCGGGGAGCGAGCCATTGAGCTGGGGCTTCGTTCTCGATAGCAGGCTCGATGCGCTCGAGGACGTCGCGTCCGACCGGAGCGAGCGCCCCTTCGTCTGGGAGCCCACGTGCCGCGAGGATGAGGCCCTCCTCGAGCGCGCGGCGCGCGGCAGCGGGCTGGCTCGCTTCAGGCTGCGCACGCTCGAGGAGCTGGCCGCGGCGTCGACGATGCTCGCGTTCCGGGCGCGCGAAGAGCTCGTCGTCACATGGTGTGGGGAGGTGGCGAGCGACCAGCGGGACGACCGCCTCGTCTCGGACAGCATCTCGTTCACGGAGCGAACGCGCGGCTGCATCCTGTACCAGGACCAGCTCGCTGCCACGATCGCGCGAGCCTTCGCCGTGACGATCGCGAACGGACGCGCGCTCGCGCGTGGGCTCTTGAAGTTCGACGGGCGCGAGGCGATCGCCGAGATGACCGAGCTCGGCGCGCGGCTACGGTACGAGCCGACAGTCCTCGCCCGGATCATCGATCGCCTGCACCTTCGCGCTACGTGCGCGCCAAGCCGGGCCGAGGCGCTCGCCGATGCGCTTGTCCGGGTCTCGCTTGCGCGTCGCCTCGCGTGCGATCGTCGGCGAGCTTCGGCGCTCGAATGGGGCCTGCGGGAAGGCGCTCATGCGGTTCGCCTACTGCGCGACCTGAGGCAGCCCGACTCCGCGCTGGGCGTGGTTCTGCGCGCGGGGACGGAGGTCGTCGCCGAGAGCGCGTGGGCGACGGTTCGGCTCTCGTCGGCTCTTCTGCCGTACGGCAGCATCCGCGTTTCGCTCCAGCCTGGCGTGGACTTCGAGCTCGACGACTCGCTGCGGGCGGGGAGGGGGT
>JAEZGH010000083.1 GCA_023417065.1 Bacteroidota bacterium | reverse complement strand
GGAAGTATCCGCACTAACAATGCCTGGCAAAAAGAAGTTGATGCCTACTGGCTGGCAGTACGCCAAAAGAAGCACGTGGAACATATAGGCAGGATCCGGTTAATGGATGAACAAACCCGCAAGATGGGTGAGGAGATCGTCAGGAGAGGAAACCAGCGGCTAAGCGATATGGATAATAGCATGAGAAGCTGGGAGCAGCGGCAGCAATCCCAGGATCGCATGCATACCAATTTTATTAAGACCATTCGTGAAGTGGAAAATTATCGTGATGAAACTGGAAAAATCGAATTAGCCGGTGGTTATAACCATGCCTGGAGCCGTAGTGATGGCAGTAGTTTTATCATGAGCAACAACCCCAACTTCGATCCTTCATCCGTATTCCAGGATCCAAGATGGAAGGAGATGAAGAAAGTGGATTAAACGCAGTATTAAAATTGTAATTGAAACGAAGTGCCTTCGCCTTCTACAGAATGTACCTGGATATTACCCCTGTGGAGCATCATGATCTGTTTGCAAAGACTAAGCCCGATACCACTGCCACTTTTCTTGGTGCTGAAAAAAGGAATAAATATTTTATCCAGCAGTTCTTTGGCCATGCCGTGACCATTATCCGACACCTTAATTACGGTTTTGCGGTTGCCTGCAACAAACGCTGATAGAACGATGCGCGGTTCGGGTTTGTCTTTTATCGCTTCAATGGCGTTTACCACCAGGTTGATCATCACCTGTTCCAGCAGGTCAACATCAACTTCGAGGATCAGGTCAGTATCTTTTAAAATGGTCTCTACTTCGATGTTTTTTTGTTCCAGGGTAGGTTGCATCAACTGGAGCAGGTTTTCAAACAGGTCTCTCACATAAACCTTTTTCAGGTTGAGAGTCGTGATCTTATTGAGGCTACGGTAGGTTTCCGCAAATTTCAGGAGGCCTTCACTTCTTCTTTTTATTGTTTCGATGCCGATCTCCAGGTCATCCACCGCTCCTGAATCATTGTTGAGGACCGGCACTGATTTCTGAAGCCTGTGTTTTAATGTTTCGGCCAGTGATGAAATGGGCGCTACAGAATTCATGATCTCATGCGTGAGCACGCTCAGGAGTTTTTGCCAGGCTTTGGATTCGGTTTCATCCAGTGCTTCATTCACGTTCTGGAAGGCGATCAGTTTGTACACCTTTCCTTCTGTTTGAAAGGCCGTGGCAGATAGAAGTATTTTGAATGAAGAACGTTCAGGATGCGCGGTCGCTACCTTATTCTCACCAGGTTTCAGTGAAATGATCGATTCGCAAAGATCCTGGTCGCGTTTTCCAAGAGAATAGATTGTTTTTAGATAGGGGAGCTGTAGCATTTTTTTCAATGATTCATTCATCCAGACCACTTCGCCGCTTTGCTCTTCGTAGGATAATATGCCCGTATCTACCAGCTCCAGAATTTTTTGAAGGTACTGGTACTGTGTTTCTTTTTCTTTGCTGATTACTTTGAAAGTGCTGTTGATCTCGTTGAATCCTTTACGTAAGGGTTGAATATCGGCGGGGGCATGCTTTACATCAAAATACCGGGAGAAATCACGATAGTGAACGGCTTCTACGAACTGGTCCAGCTCCCGGTGTGCTTTCTGGTGGAACCTGTAAAACTCCACCAGTTCATAAATGATCACAGGCACCACGATCAACAGGTACACATAGTTACCCTTCATCACCAGGAAAGCAGCCAGGCACAGTGTGACGAATAGTATCATCACCCTCACCAAAAGCCGCCACTCAATTTTTTTCATCATAAAATAAATATTACCATCTAGTATCCAGCCCCGGCCTCACCCCCAACTCCCAAAGAGAGGGGAGCTAGAAACATCCAGTATCCAGTATCTAGTATCTAGTATCTAGTATCCAGTATCCAGCATCAAATATCATATTTACTCAATCTCCTATACAACGCCGTCCTCGTCAGCCCCAGTTCCTTTGCCGCACGTGTAATATTCCCATTGTGCTTTTCGATCACACGCAGGATCGTGTTTTTTTCTACATCACTGAGTTTGGTAGCGCCCGAATCATCTTCTATGGCCGCGGAAGATTCGATGGGTGAAAACAGAAGATCTTTTGCCTCGAGAATATCACCATCCGACATGATCACTGCCCTTTCGATGATATACTGCAGTTCGCGGACATTGCCGGGGTAATGATAGTTCAAAAGCTTTTCCATGGCATTTGTATCCAGTTCAAGAGAAGGCTTCATGTATTTGCGGCTATACAATTTGCTGAAATGCCTTGCCAGCAGGATAATATCGTTGTCGCGTTTACGCAGTGGAGGAACTGTAATTTCGACGGTATTGATACGATAGATCAGGTCTTTGCGGAACCTGGATTCATTAGCCAGTTCGCTAAGCGGTACATTAGTAGCACAGATCAGGCGGATATCGATAGGTGTGGCTTCATTACTTCCCAATCGCGTCACCTGCCGGTTTTGTAAAACGCTCAGCAGTTTCGCCTGCAGGTGCAGGGGGATATTGCCGATCTCATCCAGGAATAGAGTGCCATTGTTGGCTGCTTCAAACCTTCCCATGCGATCTTCTCGCGCATCCGTGAATGCGCCTTTTTTATGACCGAAAAGTTCGCTTTCAAAAAGTGTTTCGGTGAGGGCGCCTACATCCACTTTTACCAGCGGCTTCGAAGCACGCAGCGACTG
>JAEZGH010000108.1 GCA_023417065.1 Bacteroidota bacterium | reverse complement strand
AGATTTCTACGGGATTCCATGATGTTTTCGATACTACCTGTAATTCGGGGATTGCCGCCATGGTCTCTGGCAGGCGATAAAACGGGATTTTTGAATTGAGATGGTGAACATGGTGGAAACCGATGTTGCCTGTAAACCACTGAAGCACCGGAGGCATTACCATGAAGCTCGTTGAAGCCATGGCTGCGTTTGTGTATTCCCATTCTTCATTTTCGCAGAATCGTGCTTCGGGAAAATTGTGCTGACAATAGAACAAGTACGACCCAATGGCAAAAGCCAGAAAGAAGGGCAAGATCCAGCTGATCAGCAGCGTCGTAACTCCAAAGAAATATGCGATTGCAGTTCCTGCTGCGAAGTGAAAAATCAGCGCTGCCAGGGAGTCTATATGCTTCCTTGGACTCTCCGCGAATGACTTCACGTTCAACCAATAGATAAACAATGTGATGTATCCGAATATCACGGTTAGCGGATGGCGATTGAGGAGATAAATCCGCTGGTCAGTCTTCGACAGCTTGAAGAAGCGTTCGGTCGAAATAGTTGGATACGAACCAATGCCGTGAATGGTAAGTTTCGAATTGTGAGTGTGATGATGATCGTGCGATCGCTTCCATATCCCCTCAGGCGCAAGAATGAAGATGCCAAAGGCACGCATGAGAAGTGTTGCCATAGGCGAGCTCTGCAAAATCGCGTGATGCTGATAATCGTGATAGATAATAAACATCCGGACATAGAAAAGGCTCAATAACAACGCAGCAGCTATGCGTACGGCGAGATGAACATTAAGAAGGGTGATGGAAAAACAGGTGATCAGTCCTGCAAGCGTTATTATTGTTTCAACCCAACTGCGACTACGATCCTCATGGATATACGGTTTGCTTGCCAGCAGCAACTCTTTCTGACTTCTCATCGGCAGGGGTTTAAGCGTAAGTTTAGTAAACCGCAATTTACGAAGAAAAATTCGTTTCTGCAGGCCTTTTGTGTTTCCAGCGGCGATGCGACCATAGCCAGGGCACGGGGTCATGTTGGATATCTGTTTCCAGGCGGCGGGTAAACCTTTCGGATATCTCATTTTCAAGCGTATCTGCGGGGGAGGCAAACATTAGTTCGGGCGTAATCTCATAGAATCCACGGCTAACCCGAGAGACCTTCATATACACCATCGGGTAATTAAATTTTTTGGACAACTTTTCGGGGCCGGTAAAAACCGCTGTATCCTGATTCAGAAATTGAGTCCAATAGGCGTTTTGACGGGTTGCGGTCTGGTCAGCAATAAACGCGGTAGCCGTAATTTCATTCCGGTTGGCAACCATGTCGCGGAGTGTACGGTCCACGGGCGTAATCCTGGTCCCAAAACGCGTGCGCATTCGCGTCATCATTTTTTCAAAGTACACGTTAGACAGTGGCCGGTAAATCACTACGAGTTGATACTTCGTCGATAGCGTGAAGGCAGGGCCCGCCCACTCCCAATTGCCGTAGTGCCCCATGACAATGACTATGCTTTTCCCTTCGGCATAGAACCTGTCGAGCCACTCGGGGTTGTTAAACTTTACCCGCTCAAGCGTCTGGCGTTCATCCATCCGGAGCGTTTTGAGGGTTTCCAGGATCAGATCGCATAAATAGCGGTAGTAATCATCCGCAAGCTTCTGGATGTCATCCTCAGACTTCCCGGGAAACGAGTTTCTCAGGTTGTTCAGCACCACCTTGCGACGGTAACCGGTCATGCGGATCAGAAAATAAAGCACGTCGGAAAATGCATACAACGCCCGGTACGGCAGGGAGGCAATCACGTAAATAAGTGGATATAAAAGGTAAAACCAGACTGCCTGCATTGTGCACAAAAATACAAAATTCCATTATCAGGAACATCATCGAAAAAATCTGCCCGTTGGATTCTGAAAAGAATACCTGTCGATTGCGTTTAGAACCACTTAATAGTAAAATCACCTTCTGTTAAAAGGCGTACAACTCCATCTCTGCACGTCGGGCCAATACCAGTTATCGGCGGTTATCATTTATGCTAAATTGCATCCAAAATCCAATGACAAGTGCGACTGTCCGATATCGGCCTGTCTGTCATTGATTCCGAACAATATTCACGGAATGTGATTTCTATTTGGTTGATCCCGAGTCGGTTTCACAGGTGGCACGGCCTTTGAAATCTGTCCACCGCTTAACTACTATGCTTCACAATTTCTTAACCATCACCCTTCGGAACTTCTACAAGACAAGATACTATACCCTTATCAATGTCTTTGGCCTAACAGTCGGAATAACGGCATGCCTCATTATTTTTCTCTACGTCCGTTTTGAACTGAGCTACGACAGATTCAATGAGAACGCCGACAGGATTGTGCGCGTTGACTGGGATCTTCAAATGGCAGGCACCCGCACCTACAACGCCGCAGTTACCCCTCCGATGGCAGAAGCCTTCGTTCGCGATTATCCTGAAGTGGAGGCCGCAGCGCGTATGCGCTACACAGGGTCATCGCAGTTCAAGGTCGACACAGAAGCCATCTCCGACTGGCGGATTGTGTATGCCGACAACTCATTGTTCAGTATCTTCACCATACCATTTGTCAAAGGCGACCCGTCCACAGCCCTGAAGGACCCCTGGACAATGGTGATCACCGAGAGTTGCGCACAGCAATTATTTCCGAATCAGGATCCGGTCGGACAAACAATCCTCAAGGACAACAAAGACCTTTACAAAATAACCGGCGTAGTAAAAGACATTCCCGATAACAGCCACTTCCATTATCGGATGTTTCTCTCCATGGAAGGGCTTGAAGAATCAAAGAACAGCAATTGGATTGGCGGTCCCTTTAACACATACCTTCTCCTTCGCGAAGGTACGAAGGCTGCGGACCTGGAAGCCAAGCTTCCGGGCATGGTTGAAAAATACATTCTGCCAAGTGCAGAAATTACGCTGGGAGCTTCCTTCGTTTCGAAGTTCCAGGAAGCCGGCAACACACTTACGCTCCGCCTGCGTCCGCTCCGTGATATTCACCTCCATTCCAACCTGCGAAACGAACTGGAAACCAACGGTGACATCGACTATGTCTATCTCTTTAGCGGCATTGCCATCTTCACACTGATCATTGCATCGATAAACTTTGTAAATCTTTCGACCGCACGATCGGCTCGGCGTGCGCGCGAAGTAGGTATCCGCAAAATCGTTGGATCCAGCCGCAAGTCACTCGCATTTCAGTTCATAGGCGAATCCACTATACTTTCATTGACTGCGTTTATCTTCTCCGTTGCTATCGCGCAGATTGTGTTGCCTTCGTTCAACGCACTTACCGGAACATCCCTGAGTATCCCCTTCAAGGATCTGGCTTTTGTTGTTGGGGCATTCTGCACAGCCCTCCTGGTCGGAATACTTTCGGGCATTTATCCCGGCATTGTGCTTTCATCCTTTCAGCCTGCCGACGTCCTGAAGAACAAAGCAGGTAACCGCGGCGGATCATTCTTCAGAAATACGTTGGTAACGTTTCAGTTTGCCGTCTCCATCTTTCTGATCATCGGAACTATTGTGCTGTATCAGCAGATGGATTTTCTGCAAAGTCGCAAGCTAGGATTCGAACCCCAGCAGGTTGTCCTCCTGAAGGACGTCAAGAACCTTGGTGATCGTTTGACGTCGATTAAAGAGGAGATGCTAAAACTCAACGGATTTCAGTCAGGCACGGTGTCCTCTTATTTCCCCGGTCCCGGCTTCGCCAGAAAGACACCGCTTATCTGGAAATATGGGACTGATCCGCTGCCGGGAAGTTCAGTGAATGCGGAGACATGGACCGTCGATCATGACTATGTTAAAACCCTTCAAATCGACATCGTCAGGGGCCGTAATTTCTCACCTGACTTCCCTTCCGACTCCAGTGCAGTGATTCTCAATGAAACTGCCCTTGCACAGTTAGACCTCTCGGGTGATCCGATAGGTCAGAAGATATCAACGTTTCGCGACACCCACGACGGCAGGCAGGAGAAGTCACAACTTATCACTGCTGAAATCATCGGAATTGCCAAAGACTTCAACTTTGAATCGCTGCGCCAGCACGTGGCACCACTTGCACTCTTCTACGGGAAGAGCCACGGCGCGCTTGCATTCCGGATCGCGACGGACAACACACCGCAAGCTATCAGCACCCTGGAAAAGAAATGGAAACAGCTTGCTCCTGGTGAACCCTTCCACTTCGCATTCCTCGATGAGAATTTCCAATCACTATATGACTCCGAGGCAAAAGTGAGTCGTGTCTTCGCATTGTTCGCCGGACTCGCAATTGTCATTGCCTGTATGGGACTGTTTGCCCTCGTTGCCTACACCACTGAACAGCGTACACGGGAAGTTGGCATCCGTAAAGTACTGGGGGCGTCGCTATATAGCATCGTTCTGCTCCTGACCCGTGAGTATGGAAAACTCATTATCACCGGGTTCATCGTCGCATCTGCGCTTGCGGTGTTTGGCATTCGCTGGTATCTCCAGGACTACGCCTACCGCATCGAAGTAGGCTGGTGGATATTTGCTGGTGCCGGTGTGATCACGTTTCTCCTTGCGTTCATCACGATGGCGTACCATTCCCTGACCGCGGCAAAATCAAATCCTGTCGATGCGCTGAAAAGTGATTCCTGATTAATTTTTGATTTCTCATCCCTATTACTAGGTTTAAACATCAATCGATCCATTGTCGAGGTGTGTACCCGACTTGAAGCTAATGAGAGTGGAGGAAGAGTGGAGGATGACACTGGGAACCCTTTCAGGAAAGGGGCATACAAGGTTAAGACGACAGCCTCACAACCAGGCAACCGGGAGCGGGTAAACGGTTTCCATAAACGGGCAACCGGTACCAGATCACCGGTATCAGGTAACCGATACGTGGTACCTCCTTTCTAATTCTCCCGGAACTTACGATCTTTAGTACACCACTAAACCGAAGACGTATGAAGCCCTCCGTGATTGCTTTTGTTGCCTGGTTTTGCGTTGCCATTCCCGTCAGCGGTTCTTCAATCCTGATTCCGATGGATCAGGCACAGCAAAACCACCTCAAGAGTTACGGGCTTGCCTTCTATACACTACAACGGGGTGGCTATGTAGACTGGCTGTTGAATTACAGAGGCGGAAGCTTCCTCATTCCATATGACAAAGACATTCATTCCGAGTGCGTAATTCGCGGGATTACCATCGAGCTGATTTCCGAATCTGCCGTCAATGCTATCCTGAAGGAAATTGAGTCTCCCGCCGTGAACATGAATGTAGTCAGGCTGGAAAAGGCCCCGCGCATAGCTGTATATTCGCCAAAGGGCGACATCCTGCAAGATGAGTCGGATGCCGTTATCCATGTACTTGACTATGCCGAAATCCCCTATGCGCTCGTCTACGATGAGGAAGTTCTGGCCGACACACTAGCGATGTTCGACTGGCTGCACCTGCATCACGAAGATTTTACCGGACAGTCGGGCAGGCGCCTCCGAAGAGACTCTCATATTGAAGCCCAATTGAATAAGTTCACGGCCACAAAGCTCGGCTATGCAAAAGTATCGGCGATGAAGCTCGACGTTGCCAAGAAGATCAAAGGTTTCTGCGCAGCAGGCGGATACCTGTTCGCGATGTGTTCAGGCGCCGAAACCTTCGACATCGCCCTCGCTGCCGAAGGGGTTGACATCAGCGAAAGCATCTATGATGGCGATGAAACGGACCCGGATGCGCAGGAAAAACTGGACTTCACTAAAACACTGGCATTCGAAGAATTCACAATCGAACCTGGATACAGCCGCAAATTCTCCGACATCAATACAGGCTGGGACGACTACCGCTCTTATGGCAAAGACGTTTTCCAGGTGTTTTCATTTTCTGCGAAGTGGGACATCATTCCGTCTTTGCTGACGCAGAACCACCAAAACGCAATACGCGAGTTTATTGGTCAGACAACAGCGTTTAACAAATACGTTGTAAAGTCAACGGTGCTCGTACTTGCCGAAAACCGCAATCGTAACAATGTGCGCTATATTTATGGTGAACTCGGTCAGGGCCATTGGACGTATTACGGCGGTCATGATCCCGAAGGAACACCCGGCAACTGGCGTGAAAGCACCGATTTGAATCAGCACCCCAACTCACCAGGCTACCGGTTGATTCTGAACAACGTTTTGTTCCCGTCTGCCCGGAAGAAGAAGCAGAAAACTTAGGCCGCTTACAGAAATATTTGCATAGCTCAAAAGGTACTGACACAGGGTTGTCACCAGGCGTAACGAGCTTTGATAAAAAGATCGGATATGCAAAAGGACGTACAACTCTCACTGTTTGGTCCCCCGGTAGGAAGGATTTCACAACGCCGTACCAAAAAACGTTTAAATCCACACCACGCAAATACCCTGCGATGGGATTTGTGGACACAGGAAAGTAACAGTGAACAGTTCATGGCATTGTTTTTCCTTGACATCCGTGACTTCTCTCCGCTTACGCAACGTGAACACGCTCGCGATGTAATCAACATTATAACAAAGCTTTTCTCAACCTTCCGGACCCTTATCCGAATCCATCATGGGCGAATTATTGAAACCACAGGCGACGGATTCTATGCGGCCTTCGGCTTCGACCGGAATCCGTCACAGGCCGTGAACGACGCCGTAAGCGCGGGCTATTCCATCCTTAATACTCTTGAAAGACTGAACGACGAGACCCTGGCATCCAGACTTGGACGCAGAATTCAGGTGGGCATCGGCATCCACGCCGGTGAAGTCGCCACCGGTGAGATCGACCTCAATGGAAGCAATCACCTGCTGGTCATGGGACATGCCGTCACCGTAGCCTCGCGAATTCAGTCCGTTACCAGGGTGGTTAATAACGACTTCCTCATTTCAGCATCTGCGTTCCGTAGGCTCCCGACCCAAAATGACCAGCTGACCCCCATCACAACTAACCTGAAGGGGATTACGGATCCGGTGGACGTTTACGCAATCGGACGGAAGTATTTCTGATTTTTTGGTTGCTTGTTTCTGATTTCAGGCCTTCTTCCCCGCAACCTTAGGAATTCAACACATTGTAGATCAGATATATAATATTAACTTAAAATTACGTTGACAAACTTAATTTTAAGTTGTACCTCTGTAGTGCTGGTCAACAAAAAGAAGTTATGGTTACACTGACAAAGGCGGAAGAGCGGATCATGAAGATCCTCTGGGGAATTGGTCAAGGTTTTATCAAGGATATAATCGAGCAGTTCCCCGACCCTAAACCACCTTACAACTCGGTTTCTACCATTGTAAGAGTGTTGGTTCAGAAAGAAATTGTAGGCTATACCGCCTATGGCAACTCCCATAAGTATCACCCGTTGATCTCCCGCGAAGAATATAGTAAGGGCCAGCTTTCCCGATTGGTGAAAGACTATTACAACAATTCGCTCCGCGAAGTGGTCAGCTTCTTCTCAGAAAGCAAGGAACTCGACGAGAAAGAACTCAATGAGGTAATGGAAATGCTAAAGGAACTCAAATCCAGAAAACATGACTGACGCCATTTTCTACCTGTTGGAGTCGAGCTTGCTTCTCATCCTTTTGTACGGATTGTACTTCCTTGCGCTGAGGAAAGAAACCCTTTTTCAGTTCAACCGATACTACCTGATTGCCATACCAGTGATAGCACTCCTGTTTCCTGCACTGCGCGGACTCAGCGTACCGGAAATAATTGCTGGTCAGCAAATCGACGAAGTTAACAGGATACGAAACACGTATTTCGACGCACTCACCGAGTGGGAATACGGCAGCTACGAAAGAATAGAATCCATCACTGCCTCCACTCCTACGCCGGAAGGGGCACCAGGCAAAATGGTTCTCACCGTTATTGCAATCGCGTATGTCGCGGGGATATGCACATGCCTTTCCAGGATTGCCTGGACGTTGCGCTGGATCTCGAAAACGATCAGAAAGCACCCGGTTCGAAACGAAGCCGGATTAAAGATCGTGTCACTGCCTCATCCAACAACGCCATTCTCCTTTTTCAATTACGTATTTGTTCATGAACCAGGGATTGGAAGTGAGGACTTCCAGCTCATCCTTGTGCACGAACAGGTACATGTTCAGGAGAAACATTCTATCGACTCACTAATTGTTCAACTCTCAGCTGCCATTCTATGGTTCAATCCCGTTATGTGGCAGGTGAATAAATCCCTTAAAGCCACCCATGAATACATAGCAGACAAGAAAGTTCTATCATCAGGTTATTCCGCCGCAGCGTACCAGATCCTTCTTCTCAGTCAGTTGATCAGCAACAACTCCCGAGAGTTGGTACACAACTTCAATCTTTCATTTATTAAACAAAGAATAGCCATGATGAACAATAAAAATTCAGGTTGGGCCGGCAAACTAAAAGTTATCCTGACCCTAACACTCGCAGCCTTTGGATGTCTGGCAATCGTTCAGTGCAATTCAAGGCTAAGCGACGACGACGGAGCTGTTACCTCACAATCAATTCAGAGCGCCAAGTCAGCAAACCTGCCGGTTCTGCCTGCCTCTGGTTTTCGTTTCAAGGGTGATTTAACAAATGCGCCAACGTTTACCATTTCGCACGACAGGCTTCTTGTCAACGGGCAAGAAGTTGAACCTGATCAGCTTTCTTCAGTGCTTGACGGCACCACAGGAGGCCGTGATACTCCGGTCCTCATTCAAGCCGACGCGAGTCAACAGATGGGCTTAATACAGCGTGTACATATGGCGTTGCGGAAACTCGACCGCAGGAAATTGCTCTACGCAGGAATCACTGCCACAGGACAGCCTCTAGAAGTTATGATCGTTCTCCCTCCTGATCCGGAGAAAGTCGCACTCCCCGACCCCGACGAACTTGCTGCTGAAGGAAAAATCGACTTGTTGACTATCCGCATCGGCGAAGACGAATCATCTGTCAGTGAAGAAGCAGTATTCAATTTTGTGAATAAACACATTTCCCAAAACTCACAGGCGTACGTAGTCAGTCTGAAAAGCGATGACGCTGACGCCTAGGGCGATTACCTGCTACACACGTTTCACGCAAGGGAGGCATTTCACAGAATATACCAGGAACGGTCGCGCAAACTTTTCGGCAAGGACTTCTTCGACACCAGCGAAGAAGAGTACCAGAAAGCACGCGAAGGGATTCCCATGTCGATTTCAATCGCGGAACCGAAATAGGGTCAGGTATTAGGCTTCAAGGCTTAAGGATCAGGTGTGATTGTCCACAGCAAAGGCAGGTTTATTAGCCTGCCTTTGTCATTTATTCCCTCTACACTAAGTCCGAAAATCCAGGCTTGGCTATATTTGCGTCAAAAGAATTGCAACATGACCACAACTGACGATCAACTGCAGCGTTTGAAATTTCCAATTGGTCCGTTTAAACCGGCACCTGCTGATCTGAGTCGCGACGAACTTAGCGCGCTCATCGATATTGTAGAAGCTGCTCCGGCAAAATATCGGGCAATAACACAGGGAATGTCTGAAGAAGGCGCGAATCGCACCTACCGCGAAGGGGCCTGGAATATCCGGCAACTCATCAACCACCTCGCCGACATGCAGCTGCTGCACCTCTTCAGAATGAAGCGCGCAATTACCGAAAGCAATTACCATGTTATCACCATCGTTGATCAACACGCGTGGGCCGTCACTCCCGACGGACTTAACGCCTCATGGCAGGATTCGCTCGATATGTTTGAATCGATCACAAAACGATACGTATTCCTTATGCGGTCGCTCACGGATGAGCAGCTCGCGCGCACCTACTTTCATCCCGTTAGGCAAGTCTCGCTGAATCAGCGGCAAGCCATCTCCATGACGGCCTGGCACGTCCAACATCATCTCGAACACATCCGCATCGCGCTGAAAAATTCCTGATTCCAGATTTCTGGTTATCGGCTTCCGAACACTATAGTGGTCGGTGCTTCGGGGAGAGACGGTTCAGGATCATATTTCGAAACAAGTTTGAAGGGAGTTGTTCAGCTGCATGCACAACAACAAATCACGTCGTCCAGAAACTACGTCTTAACAGCGTACCGTAACAAGAATTGACCATGTATTTACGTCCTGTAGGGACGTTATGTTTGTAGCAAAACGCTACCATTCAAACCCTCGTCCCGCAGGGACGGTATGTTAACCCCCACCACGATCGAAGGCAGACGATTTCGCGTGCAGGTGCACAGCAAAAAGATAACTCACCGATCTCATCTGCAACAATGTAAAAAATTGAAACCGAATCGCTCACTGATCGCGTGAGCCTTCCCCAAACAACCAACGTGACAATTACCGGAGAGCCTCACCCTTGAAACATTAAACTTGATTTCCTGAAACTGCTCCCAACGCCGCCCTGCACGTGAAAAGCGCGCGCCCCAATCCGAAACCTGAAATCAGAAATTCAATTGGCTCAATTCTTGCAACCTTCCAGGAAACAAAGGGATTATGAAAGCAATTACAAGGTTTTCGGTGCTGGTTCTCCTCCTTGCAGGATGGATACCAGCGTTCGCTCAGGGGGAGAATGCTGAAGTTCCCGGTGATCATTTCAGCCTGGAAGGCGCTCTTGAACTATTCAAGAAATCGTCTTCGCCCGAGGAGTTTGAGAAAATGCTCAACTCGCCGGATGCAAAAGTAAACAACCTCGACCTGAACGGCGACGGCTACGTGGACTATATCCGTGTGCTCGACCGCCAGGAAGGGAATGTCCACCTTTTCATTTTGCAGGCCGTGGTATCGGAATACGAAAGCCAGGATGTTGCAGTCATTGAACTCGAGAAACTTGCGAATGGGAAGGCAGTACTTCAGATTGTGGGCGACGAAGATATTTACGGCGTTACAACCATCATCGAACCTACTGAGGAAGTCCGTACCTATGCGGGTACGCGATCGTCTTCAACAGTTGTGAACGTATGGGCTTGGCCGACCGTCCAGTACGTGTATGGTCCCCGTTATGTCGTGTGGGTGTCGCCATGGAGCTGGCGCGCACGCCCCGTATGGTGGCACACCTGGAGACCGGTAACTTACGTTCATTATTACTCGGTATGGCGCCCTTATCACCGTCACTACGTAGTGGCTCATTCGCGGCGGGTTGTGCATGCTCATACGATCTATGCGCCTTACCGGACCACCTCTGTGATTGTTCATAACAGGCATAATCACCAGATTAAACACTATCGCGACAGCTATGCTGACTCGCGCAATGGACGAACCCGGACCGACAGGACACGGTATACCGATCAGGGCAATTCTTCTGGTCGCACCAACGGCAGAACACGCAGCGACTACAATGGAAACAGCAGATCGACGTATCAGCGCGAGACAACGACAACCTCGAATCGCCCGGCGTCACGTGAAAGAAGTGCGACGCCAGGCAGGAGCTCTTACGAACCAAGAAAGACGAGCACTCCTGCGAATACAAATACCCGACAGCAGGCTCCGCAGCGCCGCACCGAAACGACTACGCCAAGGCCCGCGCAACGCAATACGTCTGATTTCAGCCGCAGCCAGAGTGACGCTCCGGCAAAGACACAACGCCCTGCTACCCGTCAGCGCCAGTCATCGACGATGAACAGCAGTTCTACGCCCACGAGGACGTCAAACGTCAGCCGCAGCTCTTCCACCCCACGGCAGCAGGTTAGCAAGCCTGCTTCAGTGGAACGCAGGAGTTCTCCGGCACCCACACGTCAGCAGCAACCCACTCGGTCATCAGGAAGGTCCGACGACGTTCGAAGGACCAGATAAAAACTTGAGCATTTCGATTTGTCAGGAGGAAGTCATAGGCTTCCTCCTTTTTTGTGGACACTACATGGTGATAACAACCTTGCCAATGAAGGCTGCCGTGCCGAAGTAGCGAATAGCCTCACGGGTTTCCTCCAACGGGAACGTTCTGTCGATTACAGGATTGACAGTACCATCGCTGCACAATGAAGCGAGGTCGAGCAGGCCCCGGTTGGTACGATAGGCCAACATCCCAACCGTTCTCGTTCCACCTCTTGACGCCCATGGTCCAAACACGATGGCCATAACGGTGGTGGATGGAATACCGCCGATCATAATAAACTGGCCATGGGGATTCAGTACCCGCTTGTAGTCCGATAAAGATTTGTCGGCGACCACATCGATGATGACATCGTACGTTTTGCCGCCTTTTGTATAATCGTAGTTTGTATAATCTATCACATGGTCAGCGCCCAGCTTCTTCAGGGCGTCAAGTTTAGGCCCCTTGTCAATCGCGGTAACTTCGGCGCCGAATAACTTTGCCAGCTGGATGCCGAATGTTCCGACCCCTCCCCCTGCGCCATTAATGAGTACGGAGTGTCCATGTCGGACAGCCCCCTTGTCGCGTATACTTTGAAGGGCCATCAGGCCGGCCTGGGGCAGCGACGATGCCTCCTCGAAGGAAAGCTGCGGAGGTTTAAGAAAGACGGCGTCCTCCCGCGCCGCAACGTACTCGGCAAACCCACCCCAACCACATTCATTGAGGTCGCCGAACACCTCGTCTCCGGGCTTGAACTTCGTCACACCGGAGCCCACGGCTTCGACAATACCGGCAATATCGGCTCCTGGAATCGTGAACTTAGGTTTAATAACACCCCACAGACGCACGAACCAGGGTTTTCCCCGGATCATGTCGTAGTCCCACGAGTTGATGGATGCTGCTTTCACCCGAACCAGAACCTCCCCTTTCCCGGGTGAAGGTGTCGGCTTGTCCACGAGTTGGAGTACCTCGGGGCTACCATAACGGGTATATTTAATAGCCTTCATAGTTTATGAACGAGTACCAAACAGCAAAGACGCGTAACTCCCAACTTAGTTACAGAACATGGGCAATTATAAGCTTCGAACGCCTCACCGCATCATGCAGGCAAAGCTTCAAACATATTTACACCAAAAATCTGTAAAAGGCCATCGCTGCCAAGGAATGTCCACCCGTAGCCGGCGGAATTCGTCAGAGCTGAAAGTTTGATCGGATACCTATTTCCACCGGGCGCAGGAAGACGTGGCAAATGAAGTGCTTATAAGTGCAGAGGACTTGAACATCCCGGTTTTTCAAACTGAGGGCAACACTGACCAGGAGGTCATCAGGGAGGGCGATCATGCGCGGCGAGCGTGGAATAGTGTATCAGAGCCAGGGGAATGAGGAACTTAGAGCCGACATTCCTGGCATCATAAAGACCACCTATCGAAGAGAAACCGGACCCATTGATCCGGTTTCTTCCGATTAGTCAGCAATTCAAATTATTTCGGCTGGTAACTTCCTGGGACAGTACCAAACGTTATGGCGATGCGGTTCCATGAATTGATCTGGCAAATCAACAATACCAGGTTTGCAATTTCCTCCTTCGTATAGAACTCCGCAGCATGGTCGTAAGCCGCTTCAATGTCGTGGGCGTGCTGTGTTGAGATCGTTGTCAGCACATCCGTAAGTCGCAGTGCCGCCTTCTCCTCATCCGAAAAACACGGAGCTTCTTCCCAGGCGGGAAGCAGATATAACCTATCGAACCGCTCTCCGGCTTTCAACGCATCTTTGTGATGCATATCAAGGCAGAACCCACATCGGTTTGTCTGTGAAGCGCGGATTTTGACGAGTTCCATAAGGCTATGAGGGAGTCCACATTCGCGAATGTACTTTTCTGTGTTTTGCATTGCCGCATAAAGTCCGGCGGGAATTTCACTAAAACTGATTCTTGCTCTTTCAATTGTTTCCATAGGATGAATTTGTTTTTCCTATGACATTCCACCGGAAAAAAACGTGACATCCTCACGACTGAAAAGCACGAAGTTTATCCGGATTTATTACGATGTACACCGCTTCGATCCCACCCTCATTAATTTGAAAGGTAATGCAGCGATACACGTTGCCCTCGAACGAAAACACAAGTCCGGGGTTGTGATTGAACGTAGCAAAGGCAACATCGGATCCGGGCAGGAAATACTTGTCATACAGTGCCATCAGGAAGCGTCCCACATCGTGCCGGCCTGAGATCACATTTCGCGCCGCGCGCATATTTGGACCGCCATCTGAGAACGACTGGATATTTTCAGCGAGCAGTTCCTTGACTCTGTCCAGGTCGCGTGCGAGAATCGCTTCAGTCAGATGCTTCACCGAAGTGTGATCCGGTTGCTTCGGCGTCACCGGCCGCTCATCTGCGAGCTTTTTCTTTCCCCGGCGATACAACTGGCGTGAGTTTTCTTCGGGGAAGTCAAGTATCTCGCCAATCTCAACATGCGAGAAGTCAAACGACTCCTTCAGAATGAAGACCGCTCTTTCCTTTGGAGACAGCCGTTCAAGTAACACGAGCAACGAGTAATCAAGGATGTTCTTTCTGTCGAGTTCTGCTGTAAAACTTTCTTCCGTTCTTACGGGCACCGGAAGCCACTGCCCGTTATACGTTTCTTTCCTGGCCTTCAGCCTTTTCTTTGCATTTATCGAACGGTTAATCACCGAGCGGATGAGATACCTTTCGGGATCGATGATCTCCTCATTGGGAGCCAGAAAATGATGGTTGAGGATCTCCTGCACAACGTCCTCAGCCTCCTGAGTATCACCGATTACATTGTACGCAAACGGAAATAACTTCGACTGAAAGTATTCATAGCCCTGGTCCATCGTATATTGCTTCATTCCGGCTTTCATAGTTCCATTTTTTCGGGTGGTAACCGACAGACATCTTTCCGCGAAAAAACGTGACATTAAAGTACAGTTTTTTTTGTATGACAATACGCAGCCGGGAAAGCGGCTTTTCGTTGGAAAAGTCAATCTGAAAGTTGATTTTGATCATACTTGTAAGGAAATGATGTTGCCACATTTGGCAATCAGAAGCGGCAGCCGGTACATTGCGGGCTGCCAAGTGAAACTTAGTTGGATCTTATGACAAACGCCGTATATCTATCCACGACAGAACCTTTTTCAGGGAAATCCATCATTTCCCTGGGTCTCGTTAACTTGCTGGCTTCCAAGACTGAAAAGATCGCTTACTTCAAACCAGTAGTGAGTGTGCCGGGAAGTACTACCGATCGGAGGCTCGAGCTGATACGATCCCATTTCCACCTGGCAACACCTTATCAGGACATGTACGTCTTCGACCGGAATCAGGCCTTGCAATACGTGAATTCCGGCAATGATGCCCACCTGATTGACACAATCATCGACCGCTTCAAACGCCTTCAGGAACAAAACGATTTCGTCGTGGTGGAAGGTACTGACTTTATGGGCAGTACAACCAACGTGGAATACGATCACAATATTACGATTGCCAAGAACCTTGGCATTCCTGCAGCCATCATTCTGAATGGTCAGGGAAAATCTGTTCAGGAAATCATTGACATCGCCGTTTCCGCATCGCGGAGCTTCCTCACCGAAGGAGTTCAGGTACTTACCGTGGTGGCAAACAAAATTGCACCCGATAAGATGGACGAAATACGGACGCAACTCGTGTCGGCGCTCCCCAAAAACATCATTGTGACGTGTATCCCTGCCGATACCGATCTCGGAAGTCCGACCATGAAGGAAATTTATGAATCTGTTGGAGGCCGTCTTCTGTTTGGTGAACACCTGCTCTCCAACCAGGTGGATTCCTCCATTGTCGGGGCGATGCAACTCGACAACTGCCTGGCACAGTTCAGCAAGAATGTACTGATCGTCACTCCTGGTGACCGCGGTGACATCATCCTCGCAGCACTGCAGGCAAATCTGTCGAAGAACTATCAAAAGGTAGCAGGACTTGTTCTAACGGGTGGGCTCATGCCCGACAAGACCATCATGAACCTGATCGAAGGGCTGGACACCGTGGTACCGATTATTCAGGTGGACACCGGTACATTCAAGACCGTCACGCGGGTTGCCAACACGCAGGCGCGAATCTCTTCCGACAACCCCGAAAAGATATCGCGTGCTATTGCGACGTTCGACAAATACGTCGACGTCAGGAAGCTTGAGAAGAAGATTGTCACCTTCCGGACGCAAAGCATTACTCCGAGGATGTTCCAGTATCAGATAGTGAAGCGCGCCAAAGAGAAGCGCAAGCACATCGTCCTGCCCGAGGGCGACGACGACCGTATACTCCTCGCCGCGGCCGAGTTGATCAAACAGGATGTGGTTGACCTGACTATCCTGGGAAACAAAGAGGGCATCCTTGCGGCAATCAAGCGATTGAACATTGACCTGGATCCCGAAAAGGTAAACCTGGTCACCCCCGCCGCATCCGAACACTTTGAAGACTATGCTAACACGTTATATGAGTTACGCAAGAGTAAAAACCTATCGCTGCAGACTGCACACGATCTGATGCTTGATGTATCTTACTTCGGCACCATGATGGTTTATAAAGGTCACGCCGACGGAATGGTTTCAGGTGCTGCCCATACAACGCAACACACGATTCGTCCGGCGCTGCAGTTTGTGAAAACAAAACCCGGATTCTCAACAGTATCATCTGTATTCTTCATGTGTCTTCCCAACCGCGTATCCGTGTTTGGCGACTGCGCGGTGAACCCAAATCCGACATTTGAACAGCTTGCTGAAATCGCGATATCATCCGCCGATACCAGTAAGATGTTTGGCATCGAACCGAAGGTCGCCATGCTTTCGTACTCGTCGGGCTCCTCAGGTGAAGGCGAAGACGTAGAAAAAGTACGCAAGGCTACAGAATTGGTGCGTCAGCGCCGACCTGACCTCAAGGTTGAAGGTCCGATACAATACGATGCGGCTGTCGATCCATCGGTGGGCAAAAAGAAAATGCCGAATTCAGAAGTGGCAGGTCAGGCCAGCGTGCTGATCTTCCCCGACCTGAACACAGGAAACAACACGTACAAAGCAGTACAGCGCGAAACAGGGGCACTTGCGATAGGCCCTATGCTGCAAGGACTCAACAAACCCGTTAACGACCTCAGCCGCGGATGTACCGTCGCCGATATTTTCAATACTGTAGTCATTACCGCTATTCAGGCTCAACAATAGAACGATATTCTCTGTACCCATGAACGCATTTGTAATCAACTCCGGAAGCAGCTCAATCAAATATCAGCTCATCAGAATGCCCGACGCGCAAGTTGTATGCTCCGGACTTATTGACCGAATCGGACTGGAGGAATCCACTATTCAACACAAGATATTCAGGAATAACACCGAAGAAGTTATTAAAGAGGTTTTGTCTATTCCCGATCATGGCACGGGCCTGAAGGAAGTGTCGCGTCTGCTTACGGACCCAAGGGTTGGCGTGATCCGCGACCCAAAAGAGATTGACGTAGTCGGACATCGCGTTGTACACGGGGGCGAAGCTTTCTCCAAAACAAGCATCATAACCAAAGAAGTTAAGGACAAGATCCGGAGCCTCTATCCCCTCGCGCCGCTTCACAATCCGCCAAACTACCTGGGTATTGAAGTCGCTGAAACGATATTTTCAGAGGCAACGCAAATAGCAGTGTTTGATACGGCTTTTCATCAGACTATGCCACCGGTAGCGTACCGATTCGCCATCCCCAAATATTTCTACAAAGAACACAGGATTCGCGTATATGGCTTTCACGGTACCAGTCACAAATACGTATCTGAAAAGGCGATAGCATGGCTGAACAAGGAAGACACAAAGATTATAACCATCCACCTTGGCAATGGTTGCAGCATGAGCGCCGTGCGCAATGGCGAATGTATTGATACGAGTATGGGCCTTGGTCCGATGAATGGATTGATCATGGGTACGCGCACCGGCGACATTGATCAGTCTGTTATTTTCCATATGATCAACCGCCTTGGCCTTTCGGCCGATGAAGTAAACACGATCCTCAACAAGAAGAGCGGGATGCTCGGGCTGACCGGTCACAGCGACATGCGCGACGTCCGCGCGAAACGCGAGCAAGGCGACGAGGACGCGACACTTGCCTATGATATGTATGCCTATCAGATCAAGAAATACATAGGCGCCTATTCAGCAGTACTTGGTGGTCTTGACGCCATTGTCTTCACTGCAGGTGTGGGCGAAAACGATACCCTCACCCGTAAGCTGGCTACTCAGAATCTCGAATACCTGGGTATACATCTCGACGAAGCGAAGAACGAAAAAGGCGGCAAAGGCATTCGCGAGATCAACACCGACGACTCGCGGGTCAAGGTGCTGGTGGTTCCAACCAATGAAGAACT
>JAEZGH010000038.1 GCA_023417065.1 Bacteroidota bacterium | reverse complement strand
AATCCCATCAGGTCGCAATCACTTTCATTGTTAAATACAGGGGAGAAATCAAAGAAGTTCACAGTAGGTGGGTGTTCCTGATATTCGACTTTGTTAAGGCGATCCAAGAAAACAATCACTTCAGTGTCACTTCTGGCGATCGTTTCAAATGGCTCAGTGAAATCAAGGCGTGGCCTTTTTTCTATAACGTATGGGAACATATTCTCACGGGGAAGCGAAAACTCTAAGCAAATGCCTGAATGTTTATTTGCGTAGTGTGACCACATGAGGATATCATCATTAACCTCTGAAAACGAAGTTGAATAACTGTTCTCAAGAAATTTTCTGGACAGCCTAGCAAGTTCGAGGCATAGGGCCTGAGCGTCAAATTGAAATGGCCAATTCACAGAAGAAAGCACATCTGCCAAATCGCCTATTTTGACTACTTTTCTTTCCGTAGAAACTTGCCTTAGCTTCTCGTACACTTCTCTCTTTAAATTTTCAAAACATCTTTCTTTTATGCCGACCGCCGCAGCTTTTGTCTCATTTTCCATGCCCTTATCCTTAAGTATGACTATTACAATTCGCATGAGCAATGAGTGAATTTGCGATTCAGTTCTTGGAGTGAACTCAATCGCAGCGCTTAGATCCAGCGGATCGTTTAGTTCAGGGTACGAAGCAAAGTAGAGTTCTTGATAGAATAGTTCTTTAAAAAGAAATTCCGAAAGTGGCCTGTATTTGTAGATTTTTTGCACAATGGATAATCAGTACTGTTTCAAATCAAGGTAAAATTTATTAAACTTGCTACTCAATTGCTACTCGCCGGAAGTTCAGTCACGAAAAGGCCGAAATTCCTTTAAAAATAAAGATAGTTCAAGCCCGGCAGGGGGCTCAAAACCTTAAAACCGCGCCAAAAGCGCGGTTTTTTTGTTTTTGGGGGCAATATTAGGGACAAAACTCCGCGTCCCACATGGAGTAAGCGCAATTCGAATTATCAGTGTCAGCGGCGTGTAGCCCCATCGTATATAACTGCCGCAGCATGACGCTGGATTTCCTCCGATAAGGATGATATGTTGACGGCTACCTCATTTGAGGACGGCATGCCGATTCATTTCCCGGAACTAGTGAAGAATCATGCATCACAATTGAGGGCACGTTACTATCAGCGCGTCGCGCTAACATACCACCCCTACGGGGCGGGGTGTTGCTTGAGGAACACTCGTGCACCGATGGTAAACACCCGTCCCAGCGGGACGGCATGTTAACGACACGCGTGTGTGGTGGCATCCCTGGAATTATGAACCGGAACCATTCTTTGGATTGGCTGCGTTATAGAAAACATCAGGCGAGGTGTGAGAATTGGGGGAGAACGCACCTGCCAAATCGGGCTGATAGCCCCTCCCCTTGCTCCAGAATCCAGAGCGTACTATCTTTAGTTAACCCCTCCCGCAAATAGTTTCCCGAATTTTCTAGACATTCAAAGGGACCTCGCCAGGTCTCCGAGGTTTCCCCGGCAGGAGTTGCCGCGCAAAGCATACATAATGCATACATATAGCATACCTATAGCATAGATATAGCATAAACGGCACCTATTTATGCTTTGTCTTTGCTTTATGGTAGATTCATTATTACGATATATCTGACGGGCGCAGCAAGACGCTACGGAGTCCTTGGCAGGATAGCATGAAGTCCTAGTGAAGTTTGATTAGCCTGTCGAATCTGGCAGGTCCTGGCGTGCCCGCGCTATTCGTAAAAAAAAATTGCCTAAACAGGTAGGAAGCGGGTTGTTCATGTGTTACAGGTAATACACACAAACGTAATCAATAGTAAAATCCTGAAATCAGCCCATCGCCAGTGCGGTGGTCAGCCATCCGATTAAAATAAAAACGTGGCGCGTGAAAAGCAAGCCAGGAATGATCCTGATCGATCATATACGAACCTGACCAGTTCACCGCTAGCCCACCCGAAGACAGCTTCCATTCATTTTAGCGACTCCCTGCAAACGACACGAACAATCACGAGCATATTCTTGCTGAGGCACTCCCCATAAAAAACTTGTCCGGAAAAGAATACTTCACGGGACTAATCTCCTACCCAGTATCGCATATCGTGTGTATATTGGCGTAAACGGCTTTCAGCGTTATCACTACTTCGAACCGCCAATGCGTAAGGTTGCAAAATACGGCTTATGGACTATCGCCATCATACTGATCGTCGGGGCTGTTGCTTATTTGTCGGTCAGGCAGTTCGGCGGAATTTTCCCGACTCCGCAAAAAGAAGTGCTCGACTACGACTGCGATTATGAGGGACTTCGACAGGCGGAATTGTTCATTGTTGAAGGAAATGCCGTTACCAATTCATCTATCCATGTCGCTGTTCGCATCGGCTGCTATGCCAGCGAAGGCAGCGATGAAAAAGTGGTTTTCTCCGCCGATAACTGGGTCAACGAAACCGATGTATCCATGGAATGGTCGACGTTCGACACGCTAAAAATCACCTATAAGAAAGGCCTGAGATTGTTCAAACAGGAAAACACCCTCACATACACAGACTCTACCTTAAACGTGTACATCGCCTATAAGGAGCGCGAATGACCGGCTTCCTTTTGATCCATTATTTTAGTATCTTCTGACAAGTTACATTACCCATTGAATTATGGCAGGAGGTACACATGCATTCGATATGATAAAACGAATGCAACAAAATGAAAAAATCCGAAAACTTCCTTATTTCAAACGGAAGCATGGCTATCCGGCCGTCGAAAATAACCTTGGAGTTAAATGGAACGCCCCTTCACCCCAGGAAAAAGAACTATCGCAGCGTGAACTTCTCCAGAGGAATTTCTGGGAGGCAAGGCTGAAACTTTTTACGTTACTGGGATTGGCAGCTCTCGCCGTCATCGTAGTGACACTCATTGTGATTTTAGCTTAAAACATCACACCCAATAGCATCGGACATCAGATATATCATATACGCATGAATGCTAAAGAGTCGGGTGTTTCCACCCGACTCTTCAAGATTTTGCTTCCATTAGCGAGAGCCAGGTGGAAACACCAGACTCCACAAACCTGCAACCTTATACCGATCTGATAAGCTTCAGCTGGTCTTTCAACTGCTTCAGTTGATCTGTAGCAGCCTGGATCTTTTCGTTGAATTCGTTGCGAACTTTGTCGGCGTTCGACGAATGGCCAAAGAATTCAAGGTTGTTGCGCCACAGCGAGATGTCGTTTTCTACTTTGGATATCTTTTTTCGTATAGCCTGTTCCTTCTGGAATATCTTGCGCTCCGCCATCGGATCGTTACGCAGATCGCTGATCTGGTTCTCCAGCATCAGCTTGTTCTTGTCGTTGTCGTCGTAGCCCTCAATGGCGTTTACAAACTTTTCAACAGCCTGATGATAACGAGTACGTATGGCGTTGATCTGGTTCCGCGGAACAAATCCTATTGCGTTGTACTTATCCTGAAGCGTGCGCAGCAGATTCGGAGCTGCAGTACCCTGACTCGCGTGTTGTTCAAGCTCTTCACAAATCTGTTCCTTCAGTCGCAGATTGTCTGTCTGCTCTGACTCAATGCGGCCATGCTGGTTGCGGCGCTGCTCAAAGAAATAATCGCAGGCCTCCTTAAACTCGCGGAATACTTTCTCACGCTGTTTTTCAGGCACAGGTCCTATTTCCTTCCAGCGTTGCTGCAGGCTTTTCAGTTCGTTGGACGTCTTCTCCCAATCGGAACTCTCCTTCAGTGCAAGCGCCTGCTGTACGAGTTCGTTTTTCAACTTAAGGTTGCCTTCACGCTCCTCGTCAAGCTTCTTGAAGAAGTTGTTCTTGTTGTTGAAGAAAGCCTTGAATGCACCCCAGAATTTCTTGTTGACGTCACGGGCCTTGGCACGTGGCAAACCGCCTACGGCTTCCCAGCGTTTCTGAATATCCAGAATCTCTTTTGTCTTTTGATTCCACTCCTTGATACGGTCGGAATCATAGGTCGCAAAGCTCTGTACTTCTTCCGCCAGCTTTTCTTTTTCGTCGAGGTTGACGTTCAGTTCTTTCTGGAGGTTTTGCAGATAAGCATCGCGTTTTGCGTATACCGCATCCGATGCGGCCTTGAAGCGTTGCCATACGGCCTCTTTCTCTTCAATCGGCACCGGACCGATGTGTTTGAATTCGTGATGCAATTCATTCAGCTCACGTATCGCGTCCTTGATGATTTCAACGTCGGCGAGTTTCTCGGCGCGTTCGCATAATTCGAGCTTAGCCTCGAGGTTGCGTTTTCTGTCGAGTTCCTTGAGTTCGAAGTAAATGCTTTGATTGTCATAGAAGCGATCTACCAGGGCGTGGTAGTTTGCCCATAGCGCTTTCGCCTGCGGACCAGGTACCGGTCCGATTGTCTTCCATTCCCGTTGGAGTTCCTTGAAGGCTTCGAACTGGTTATTGTTATCAATGGCGTCTGACAATTCACGCAGTTTTACCAGCAGTTCTTCCTTGCGGCGAAGGTTGTCGACTTTCTTTTCTTCCTGTTCGCGGGCATATTGCGCGCGGCGGTCTTTCAGCAGCCGGTACGTTGCGTCGAAGGCGATGTCTGTGTCGTCGCCTTTGAACTCAAAGTCTTCAGACGTTCCGCCATCAGCAGTAAAACGCTCCAGCGCGGCTGCTCTTTCTTTGTCGCGAAGTTCATCATATACCGGCTTGACTTCGCGCAGAACGTGATCTATTCTTCTGAAGTTGTTTTCCTTGACGAGCTCTTTGATGACATGAAGCAGTTCCTGTCGGGAGTGGTTGGAATAATCCACATGCTCCTCCTCGGCATGATCTTCTGATACCTCTTCGGACGCGTGCTCGGCATCCGGCTCCGTTATTTCGGCGTGAGCATCCTGGCGTTGGCTTTCCTCCAACTGCGTTTCCTGAATGTTGTCTTCAGGTCCTTGTCGCTTATCTTGTTCCATTTCCATGGTCACCGCAATTAATACTTTATAGCTGGCTAACGTAAAGTTAGCAAAATTGGCTAATTCAATCGGGGGTCTACCGGATACTTGGAAAAGATGGAATAACGTCCTCCCATATTATCCAAAGCTTTCCGCCAAACGTCTCCCGGTTCGGTATCGAACAATAAGTCGTCACTCACAAAGTCGCAGACAATCCACGAGTCTTCCTTGAGTTCGCTTTCCAACTGACCGGGTCCCCAGCCGCTGTATCCAAGGTAGAAACGTATGTCTTTCGATTTTATTCGCGCGGTGTCGATATGAACGAGAAGACTCTCAAAATCGCCACCCCAGAAGATGCCTTCCGATATTTCAACGGCATTCTCCAACTCCGTATTCCGGTGCAGGAAATGCAGCGTATCCTGTTGCACCGGTCCACCAACAAACACAACGTCGTTGAAACGCATATCTTCGACGACCTCATTCAGCCGTAACATGGAAGGTTTATTCAGAACGAATCCAAATGAACCATCATCATTGTGCTCACAGAGCAGGACTACAGTTCGCTCGAAATTCGGGTCCGGCAAAAATGGTTCTGAAATGAGCAATCGTCCTTTTTCCGGTTTTATGTGATTCTTATATTTGAAAAAATCCATTCAGGTTGTATAAGGTTTTCAACTCATTCAATACCTGAATAAACTACTTACCCTTCATCCGTGCAAGTATTATTTGTTTAGTACGAAGGAATCCATTTTTACCACACAAATGCAAACAATAGCCGACATCCGAAAGGATTATTCCAAAGCCTCACTTGATGTGAGCACCGTAGTGAGCAACCCGGTTGAGCAATTTCAGAAATGGTTTGACGAGGCTCTTAAGGCGGAGGTACCTGAGCCGAACGCAATGAATGTTGCGACTGTAAATGCTGATGGGCGCCCGTCCTCACGCATCATTCTGTTGAAAGGAATCGAGAACAACCGTTTTGTCTTCTTCACCAATTATCAGAGCGACAAAGGCCAGGCGCTGGGAGCCAACCCGGCTTGTGCATTGACATTCTTCTGGCCTGAACTTGAGCGTCAGGTGCGCATTGAAGGCGTAGCCTCGCGCATCGATGAGGAGCGCTCGGTAGCGTACTTCCAAAGCCGCCCGCGACTCTCGCAAATAGGCGCGTGGGCGTCGCCTCAAAGTTCGCTGCTGAGCGATCGCAAACTGCTGGAAGATCGTTTCAGGCAAATGGAAGAGAAGTTCAAAGACCATGAAGTGTTGCCGAAGCCTAAACAATGGGGCGGCTATGAGGTCGAGCCCTTCCTGATTGAATTCTGGCAGGGACGTCCTAGCAGGCTGCACGACAGAATCCGGTTTACGAAAATTGATGATCAGTGGAAGATCAACCGCGTCTCGCCCTGATCACAGCAAGTCGAACAACGACCTAACGCCGGGGTAGCGACGCACGGTGAAACCTTCACCATACTGCGTTCCAATCGCGTGACCGAACTCCACGGCGCGCGATTCGACCATTTTTATGAAACCTGGTCTGGAAATGTATGTCTCGGGTTCTGATGAATTCGGATCGTAAAACTGGGTTTTGAACGCACGGATGGCGTTTATTTTGACATGCCAGTAATCGGAGATGTCAACGATGAAATCGGGCTTCACAAAGATACTCTGAATGTAGTGGTATACTGCGGAGGGCCTCCACGGCTGTTGCGGGTTGCCATTCTCATCTTTCGTTTCAATCTTGACCAGTCCTGAAAGGAAGCATGCGTCACTGGCCAGGCTTGCGCCCTTGCCATGATCGGTGTGGCGGTCGTAGACAGCATTGGCCAGCACAATCGCGGGGCGGTATTTCCGAATTGCCTGGATGACACGGAGCTGATGTTCCTCGTCGTTGCGGAAAAAACCGTCGCGGAATCCCAGGTTTTCCCTGACGGCAAGCCCCTGGATACGGGCCGCTTCCGCGGCTTCTGCAGCCCGGGTTTGGGCTGTTCCCCTTGTACCCAGTTCACCCTGAGTAAAGTCGACAACACCCACCTTATAACCTTCTGCGACATGACGTGCGATCGTCCCCGCGCAACCTAATTCGGCGTCATCAGGGTGAGCCGCCATTACGAGAATGTCAAGTTTCATGAAAACACAATGTAAAGTGAAGACAGAAGTGCAATCTACGAGAATGAACTACAAGTTGTAACGGCTAGATAGGGGTATTTTTCAGGGAACCGCGGGTTTGCAGTTCCCTGAAGAGGGATGAGTTCAATTGAAAGGCTGATCAAACCGTTTCCATTTCCTTCGCGGCGAGGAAACGTTCCGCATCAAGGGCTCCCATACATCCTGTGCCTGCGGCAGTGATAGCCTGGCGATACACTTTATCGGCGGCGTCGCCTACGGCAAACACGCCCTCGACATTCGTTCTGGTGGAACCGGGTTGCACCTTAATGTATCCGACTTCGTCCATCTCAAGGTAAGGCTTGAAGATGTCGGTATTGGGCTTGTGGCCAATTGCGAGGAAGAAACCCTGAACGGGGATCTCCTTCTTTTCGCCGGTCTTGTTGTTCACTACACGTACCGCGTTGACGCCATTGTCGTCACCCAGGATTTCCTCGGTTTCGGTGTTCCAGTGGATCTCGATGTTGGGAGCATTGAGTACGCGGTTCTGCATAATTTTGGAGGCGCGCATCTCATCACGGCGCACGATAAGGTGAACCTTAGTACACAAATGCGATAAATAGGTCGCTTCCTCAGCTGCCGAGTCTCCTGCTCCGACTACAGCCACCTCCTTGCCGCGGTAGAAGTAGCCGTCGCAAACTGCGCAGGCAGACACCCCCTTATTGTAGTAGCGCTCTTCAGAGGGCAGGCCGAGGTACTTGGCGGAAGCCCCAGTGGCGATGATGACGGTTTCTGCGATCACCTCTTCCTTCTCATCCACGACCACTTTGTGCGGGTATCCAGAGAAGTCGACCGAGGTCACCAGGCCGTAATGGATTTCCGTTCCAAAGCGTTCTGCCTGCTTCTGGAGGTCGATCATCATCTGGGGGCCATTTATGCCTTCCGGGTAGCCGGGAAAGTTCTCAACATCATTTGTAGTCGTTAACTGTCCTCCGGGTTGGCCGCCTGTATATAGCACAGGTTTGAGGCCGGCGCGGGCTGCATAGATAGCCGCGGTATAACCGGCAGGACCTGAACCGATGATGAGGACTTTCACTTCTTTTGCCATGTTCTAAAAAGGTGTTGTTTGCTTGAAATAACAAAATAAAGGGTTCCGATAATTCAGAACCCTTTGAATAAATTTCAGTGAATATTGATCAGCCGAGATAAGGCTTTAAAGCTTTGCTTCTCGATGTGTGACGTAAACGTCTGATCGCCTTTTCTTTGATCTGACGAACGCGTTCGCGGGTGAGATTGAACTTCTCTCCGATTTCCTCCAGCGTCATAGAATGTTCGCCGTTGAGACCGAAGTAAAGTGTAATCACGTCAGCTTCACGTTGCGTGAGTGTCGAGAGGGCGCGTTGCACTTCGCGGCGCAGTGAGTCGTTCATCAACCCTGAGTCAGGTGTCTCTTCGCTGTCGTTTTCGAGCACATCAAGCAGGCTGTTTTCTTCACCCTGAACGAACGGTGCATCCATCGACACGTGACGACCCGATATCTTCATGGTATCCACGACTTCGGCCGTAGTAACATCCAGCACTTCGGCAAGTTCCTCAGGCGAGGGCTCGCGTTCGTACTTTTGTTCGAGTTCTGAAAATGTCTTGGAAATCTTGTTCAGCGATCCAACGCGGTTCAACGGCAGGCGCACGATACGTGACTGTTCCGCGAGCGCCTGGAGGATGGACTGACGAATCCACCATACGGCATAAGAAATGAACTTAAAACCACGGGTTTCATCGAAGCGTTGTGCCGCTTTTATCAGCCCCAGATTACCTTCATTGATCAAATCGCCCAGGGACAAACCCTGATTCTGATACTGTTTAGCAACCGAAACCACGAAACGCAGGTTAGCTTTCGTAAGTTTCTCCAGCGCAATCTGATCACCTTCCTTGATACGCTTTGCCAACTCCACTTCTTCATCCGGCGTGAGCAAGTCAACCTTACCAATTTCCTGAAGATATTTATCCAGTGACTGGCTTTCCCGGTTGGTAATCTGTTTGCTGATCTTTAGCTGTCTCATTCGTTTTTATCCCTTCGATTGTGTAACAATATAGTGTTTATAGTAAGTTCCTGTCAATGGGTGCGATAACGTTTATTCCGAGGGAGTAGTTTCCTTTTTCGGAGGTCTTGGTATCAGCACTTTTCTGGAGAGACGGAATTTACCAGTCTTCTTGTCTATTTCAACCAGCTTAACTTTGATTTCTTCACCTACTTCGAGCACGCCTTCCATAGTTTCGAGGCGTTCCCACTTGATTTCGGAGATGTGCAGCAAACCATCTTTACCAGGCATGAACTCAACGAAAGCGCCAAACGGCATGATTGACTTCACTTTGCCTTCGTACACCTCACCTACTTCCGGGACGGCGACGATATTCTTGATGCGTCGGAGGGCTTTGTCCATTACCTCCTTGCTGTTCGCGAATACATTGACGACACCTTTGTTGCCAACTTCTTCGATCACCACGGTAGCGCCAGTCGTATTTTGAATATCCTGAACCACTTTACCACCAGGGCCAATAACCGCGCCAATCATTTCTTTTTCGATGATGACGGTTTCAGCACGTGGTGCATGCGGTTTCAGATCCGGATTCGGCGCAGCGAGGGTCTTCTTCATCTCATTGAGGATGTGCAGACGACCTTCTTTTGCCTGAAGTAATGCTTCACGTAACACGTCGAACGTCAGACCTTCTACCTTGAGGTCCATCTGGCAGGCAGTGATACCTTTATCGGTACCTGTCACCTTAAAGTCCATATCTCCCAGGTGATCTTCGTCGCCAAGGATATCAGAAAGGATTGCGTATTTGCCTGTTTTGGCGTCGGAAATCATACCCATGGCGATACCGGACACGGGGCCTGTTACGGGCACACCGGCATCCATCAGCGCGAGGGATCCTGCGCACACCGTTGCCATAGATGACGATCCGTTGGACTCAAGGATATCGGAAACAACGCGAATTGTATACGGGTTCTTTTCGTCCGGCGGAAGCACCTGCTTGAGGGCTCTGAACGCCAGGTTACCGTGCCCTACTTCGCGGCGACCAGGGCCACGGTTAGGTTTCACCTCGCCTGTAGAAAAGCCAGGGAAGTTGTAATGCAGGATAAACTTGTTGTAACCAGAGATCATCGCTCCGTCGATCATCTGCTCGTCGAGTTTGGTACCCAGCGTTACAGTAGTCAATGACTGCGTTTCACCCCGGGTGAAGATCGCTGATCCGTGGGTAGACGGCAGGTAATCAACTTCACTCCATATCGGTCTGATTTCCGTGGTCTTACGTCCATCCAGACGAAGTCCTTCATTAAGGGCAAGATCACGTGCGGCCTTCTTCAGAATTTCTTTGTAGTAACGTTTAACAAGGTCTTTGTTGATCGTGGTATCTTCCGGAAGTGCTTCGAGGTATTCTTCAAGAGGTTGGGCAAATGCCTGTGAACGCTCCTTCTTGTTTGCATTGAGTTGGCGTGCGATCGAATACAGGCGATCGTAGAATTTGGTCCAAAGTTCTTCGCGCAGAGCCTCGTCGTTGTCTTCGTGGCTATAGGTACGCTTCGCAGTTTTGCCGGTTTCCTGCGTCAGTTCGATCTGAACCTGGCACTGAACCTTGATGGCTTCGTGAGCTACGCGGAGGGCTTCGATCATATCTTCTTCGCTAACCTCCTTCATCTCGCCTTCCACCATGAGGATGTTATCGAGGGAAGCAGCTACGATCAGGTCGATATCAGCACGTTGTTTTGCTTCCATCGGGGGGTTGATGACGAACTGGCCGTCGATGCGGGCTACGCGAACTTCGGAGATCGGGCCATTGAAAGGGATATCTGATACTGAAAGTGCGGCAGAAGCAGCAAATGCGGCGAGTGAATCGGGCAGTGCTTCCTGGTCACCGGAGATCAGATAGATCATTACTTGAGTATCGGCATGATAGTCGTCCGGGAACAGCGGTCGGATCGCGCGGTCCACAAGGCGGCTAATGAGAACTTCGTAGTCAGAGAGTTTGCTTTCGCGTTTGAGGAATCCTCCGGGAACTTTACCGGTGGACGCGAATTTTTCCTGGTAGTCTACAGAAAGCGGCAGGAAGTCAGCACCTTCTTTGGCATCCTGCGAGGATACCACGGTTGCCAGAAGCATGGTCTTTCCCATCTTCAGCACGACGGCGCCGTCTGCCTGGCGCGCCAGTTTACCTGTTTCAATTGTAATTTCACGGCCATCGGGCAGCTTACAGGTTTTAGAAATAACAGTGGGTTTCATGAGTTAATTTTTAGAATGTCGGACCGGAACGCAGGGCGTAGTGCCCGACACTCCGGATATGGAATGAAATTTCTGGTAAAAACATTCCCGATGCTTTACCATTTGTTTAAAATGCAAAAAGGGAACCTTGCTGCAGGTTCCCTGGGGGAAATTTGCTTATTCTTATTTTCTCAGGTCCAGATCGGCAAGAACTGCCCGGTATCTGGCGATGTCTATTTGCTGCAGGTAGTTCAGCATTTTCTTGCGCTTACCTACGAGTTTCATCAAGCCTTTCTGAGTTGAGAAATCTTTTTTATTTGATTTCAGATGCTGTGTAAGGTGGTTGATGCGATAAGTGAACAGGGCGATCTGTGATTCAGGCGAACCTGTTTCTGTTTTCTTCTTCTGAAAGCCGTGCTTTTCGAACAGCCCTTGCTTGATTTCTGTGTTTAGATACATCTCTAAAAGTATATTATCCTTATTTTAGGGGGCAAAGGTAACGCGATTTCGACGAAAAAACCAAATCTGCACGTGATTTATCATTTAACCTGCCTGGCTCACGGGGGCCTGTCGGGTGCGTGACTTCAGCCAGCGCCCAATCTTGTCGATCACCACGTTGTAAAAGTCCGCTTCAAACAGCCGCGCGTCGGCCCGTGCCTGGCGCAGGAAGATCAAGCCGATCACAAATAATATTGCGTCAGCCATCCAGACGCCCACCGCCGGGCTTACCGTGCCCTGTTTCGCCAGCTTCTCCCCCTGCATTGTGATCACATAATAGACGATAAAGAATATGATACTTACCAGGAACGGCATCCCCAACCCGCCTTTCTTAATGATTGCCCCAAGGGGCGCACCAATCAGGAACATAGCCACACAGGCCAGGGAGCTGGCCAGGATCTTATGCCACTGGATCTCGAAAATGATCATCTCATTTTCATAATTCTCTGTCGCGGCGTTCGTATTGAGGATATTCTGTTTGATGTGCCGGGCATTGTTGGCGGCGCTCTGCACGTTCAGCTTGCTGGGCGGCGCCGCAAAAAGGCTGTCGATCTTGACCGTAATCATGCTATCCGTGAGCACAGGCTTCGGTGGCACTGTTCTCCGGGCAGTTGGTTTAACGTCTTTAGTGGGGATTGTCTTCTTTGCCGGTTTCACCGCCTTTGGCTTCTTGACAGTCGGCAGAGATTTTGGCCCAGGTGCCGATTTTAACGCCGTATTCCCAGCCGCATCTGCAGGAGTATTTTGCGCTACTGTAGAGGGCGACAGCGCCGCCAGAGAATCGGCTTTTTGCCTTTCAGCGAGTGCCTTCTGGTCGTTCACCTGCCGGATACTATCCTGCTCGCGCGCTACCGACTCCGATGTCGACGTGTAATTCGAACTGTATTTAACGGCCGCCAATGAGTCCTTCAGCTGCCTGTGCCTTTTCAACTCTTCGGGCATCGGCGCAATAACCTTGTTCTTGGCGTAAAGGTTAAAGTACGACGGATGATAACCGTAGTAGTTTGTTTGCTGAGTAAGAATTTCGCCGCGCAGTGAATCCAGGTCGTCGCTGAGCTGGTCGACGTTCCGCATGATGCGGTTGCCTTCAAACCATTTTTTGTCGGTGCGCTCAAACTGGAAAGACGAGAGATCAAACACCACCTGGCTTTTGGAGAACTTTGTGCGCGTCATCGATTCAGCGCTCATCTTGCCCTTTCCGGCGAGGTCGCGGTCTGATGAGCCGCCTTCCGAATAGCGATAACCGTCAAAGAGTTCGAACTTGAGATAACGCTCATTCAGGATCGTATACATGCGGCCGGAGTCGGCCACAGTAACCTCCTTATTTCCATCAGCCTTACGGTGATCGTACACAACGACATCCTGGATGGTGATTCCATCCGGAAATTTCTTGTTCACCTTAATGCTGATGTCGTTAATCCCGTTATAGAAGCTTCCCTCCCGCAGGTCGAGAGCTGGTTTCTTCTGTTTGATATCGTAAAGGAGGCTGTAGGCTTCGAGGGCTGCTTTGGGAACAAGGTTGTTATTGGCGTAGAAGGCAATACCGGTAAGGAGCAATACAAAGAAGAAGATTGGTCTGAGTGCCCGGACCAGTGAGATGCCTGCGCTCTTAATGGCCGTTAGTTCGAAGTGTTCACCGAGGTTTCCAAAAGCAATCAACGAAGACAGCAGAACCGCCAGAGGGAGCGCGACGGGTGTCATGAAGATTCCGAAGTAAAAGAGTAACTGGCTGATAACTTCGGCGCCGAGGCCTTTGCCGATGATGTCGTCGAAGTACTTCAGCATGTGCTGCGTAAGCAGGATGAAGACCACAACGAGGAAGGTCATTACAAATGGCCCGAGGAAGGCGCCCAATACCAGTTTATCAATTTTCTTCATGAGCGGCGCAAAAATCTCAAAAATAAAGCCAACGTGAAGGAATAAGGACGAAAATAGGGAAAAAGTTTAGCGGGAGGAGTTGTTTATCCCCCAACGGTCTTGCGAAGTCTGTCGACCAGGCCGCCCCAGAGGTCCTGGAGTTCGTGCAGGTCATCAAAATCGGTGTAATCCACCACTTTCAGGTAAACGGACTGTGTGAGTTCGTTGAATTCGAGACGGAGTTCGAAGTAAGCAGGGTCGTTTTCATCTTCAGGCGACTCAGGAAGGAATTCAAAGCGGACGAAGTGATTGGTTCTGTGGGCGGCGAGGTGGGCTTCGCGCTCCTCATGGTCCCAGATAAATTTGAATGTCTTCTTAATATTATTGATCCGCACGTCGTCGGCAAACCATTCTGCCAGCCCCCCTGCTGTCTGAATATAGGGATACAGCATCTTTATGGAAGCGTGGATCTCATAGTCAGCGGTGAACAACTTCTTTTTTGACATGCGGGGCGAGTGTGAGTCGTTGCGCTGAATTTAGAGTAAATATCTGAGGAAGACAAAGGGATTTCTGATTTCAGATTGGGGCACCATCATCCGTTAAGTATTCCGGTCAAGGAAATGCGTTGCTTCGGGACAGAACGTTTCAAGATTCAAGGGTGTTGATGCCTGGGTTGCTGTCACGCTTGCTGCTTCCGTCCTTTTGAGTAAAGCGGTGAGTAGAAGGCTCAAGGCGGGGAAAGAGTGATTCCTGACCATGATCCACCTGGATCAAATGTCTCGCTTTAGTTTAGGTTGTAGTAAAGAGACGGTGGAATTAGAAATCAGAAATGAGGAATCAGGAATTTTTGAGTAGCGCGGGGGGGAGTTGAACCCCCGACCTTTGGGTTATGAATCCAACGCTCTAACCACCTGAGCTACCGCGCCATTCTCATTTTTCCGGTCGGCAAACCGTTAAAAGGAGCGCAAACATACAAGTTCAGTAGAATTTTAACAATATATCCACGCAAATCTTTAAGACGGAGCTTCAACTCCATGGGCGCCAGGCAAATGCCGACTGCCCGGATTGGCAATTCAACAAAAAAATGTCCCTCTGCCCTACTGGACCACCATCATCAGCTTGTCGGATTTGATGCGGGCGCGCAACCACTCCTCCAGTTTGTCGAGGTCCTTTTTCGGTGGCACCTTTTTAAATGCTGCCAGCGCCAGATACGTAGTATCCTGCTTCATGGAACTCAACTTAAGATAAAGCGTACGGTTGAGCGTGAATCCCTCCAGATCCGGATATAAGACCTTTATCTCGGCTCCGATTTCCTGATTCTGAAACTGATTGCCTTTGAGTTCCATGACTTCCCTTTCGAGGATGCGGATCCGGTCGTCTTTGGATCGAATGACCTGCTCATTCTGTTTGTAAAGCTCCTCTACAATGCCCGACCGCAACGTACTGGTTAACGCGACCTCATTCGAATTTTCGTCATACCCCTGAAAGATGACCAGATCTGCATTGGCGAGCTTGTAATTCGGCAGCTTACTTTTTGCCAGTTCAATAAGATCGTCGCTAACCTTTTCACCAAAAAGAGACACTTCGATCATGGGGTATTTGGCGTCAAAGTTGAATTGCTTGCTGATCACCCGCGTCTTGGGGAATGAAAGCTCCTGGGACACAAAAGCCATAGCATTCCGCTCGAAGACACTTCGCTGAACGGTGAGGTATGCAAGATATGTGCTGGGTAATATTGTAATAATGACGAAGAACGTTATCCAGGCACGCACCTGCTTCTGACGTCGTACATCGGCAAATTCTTTCTGCGGATATTTTAGCATCCGCACGATCAGGAATGTTGCCAGACTTATGAAGACACCGTTGATAAAATAGAGGTAGAATGCGCCGAGGAAATAAAACAGGTTTCCAGTAGCCAGACCGTATCCGGCAGTGCAAAGCGGTGGCATCAACGCTGTGGCTATTGCTACACCCGGTATTGCATTACTTTTTTCCTTGCGCGATCCCGCGACGATTCCGGCTAGTCCCCCGAAAAGGGCAATAAGCACATCCCATATTGTGGGATTTGTCCGTGCAAGCAACTCGGATTGGGCGTCGCTGAGTGGACTGATGGCAAAATAGATCGTCGAGGCAGCCACGCTGAACAGTGTCGCTACCATAAGATTTTTGAACGACTTTTTAAGGAAGTCGAGGTCATTGATCGCGACGCTCATCCCGATGCCGAGAATTGGCGACATCAACGGAGAGATGAGCATCGCTCCTATGATCACTGCCGTTGAGTTTACGTTTAATCCGATGGAGGCTATAAAAATCGCGAAGATGAGAATCCAAAGGTTTGGACCTTTAAACTCAACCGATTTTTTCATGTACTCGATTGTCTCGAGTTCATCAGCTTTGTCGGTTTCAAGATTAAAACGCTCGCGGATAAAATGCATGAACACGGCACCTAAATTTCCCCTGCGCCCATACTCCCTGTTTTTGACGTGTCTTTCCTCCATCAGTCTGCTTAGATTTTCCTATTTAAATAGCTATCGAAATTTGGCATTTTCCGTTGGTAGTCGCTGGTAAGCAAGGGCGACGAGAATAGAAAGTCGGCCGTGGTTCTGTTACAGGCCATGGGGATGTTCCACAGCACAGCCAGGCGGAGTAATGCCTTGATATCGGGGTCGTGCGGCAGCGGCTCGAGGGGATCCCAGAAAAAGATCAGCATGTCGACCCGGCCTTCGGTGATCAGCGCGCCAATCTGCTGGTCTCCGCCGAGAGGGCCGCTCTGAAGCCGGTTCACTTTTACATCTACCTCTTTTTCAATTAATTGAGCCGTGGTACCTGTAGCATAGATTTCAAACGCAGACATCCGTTCCACGTTGTATTTCGTCCATTCGACAAGCTCCTTTTTTTTGTTGTCGTGGGCGACGAGTGCAATCGTTTTTTTTCGCATAAACATATTTACCTGGTTTCGAAATTAGTTTATTGCAGGTTATTATCCTTATCCTATTTTTGCCAGCCTGTTTGAAATTATGGAGAATGAGAATTTAGGTCGTTGGGTAGAACAGATTTCGAAAGAGTTCGCCCTGCAGAGTAAGCATGTGAAGGCTGTGGCCGATTTATTGATTGAAGGATCGACCATCCCTTTCATCGCGAGGTATAGAAAGGAAATGACGGGCACAATGGACGAAGTGCAAATTACGAATGTCCGTGACCGTCTTGAGCAATTGCGCGAACTCGACAAGCGCAAGGAAGCAGTGATCAGTTCCATTGAAAAACAAGGGAAGCTGACTCCGGAACTACTTGGATCAATTGTAAATGCAGAAACGTTGGCTGAGGTAGAGGACATCTACCTTCCTTATAAACCGAAGCGCAAGACGCGTGCGTCGGCGGCGAAGGAAAAAGGGCTTGAACCGCTTGCGCAGAAGATCTTTGACCAGGAACGCTTCAACATCGAAGAATTCGCCGCGTCATTCGTGGATGCCGAAAAAGGTGTTGCTTCCGCCGAGGAAGCCCTTGCAGGAGCCCGCGACATCATAGCTGAATGGATCAGTGAAAATCAGGATACACGTAAACGCGTCCGCGAATTATTCTGGCGCGATGGTATCATTGAATCGCGTGTCCTGAAAGGTAAGGAAAACGAAGGCCAGAAATTCAAAGACTACTTTGAATGGACAGAATCTGTGTCAAGCACTCCTTCACACCGGTTGCTGGCCATGCGCCGCGGTGAAAAAGAAGGCATCCTTGCCCTGGATATTTATCCTCCTGAAGAACTTGCGATCCAGTCGATGGAACATCAGTTCATCAAGAGCGAAAATGCTGCCGCTGAGCAGCTTCGGCTGGCAATCAAAGATTCGTATAAGCGTCTGTTGCGTCCTTCCCTCGAAACCGAGATACGGATGGAAACAAAAATGAAGGCGGACGAAGAGGCTATCAAAGTGTTTGCATCCAACCTGAAGGAGCTCCTTCTCGCAGCGCCTCTCGGGCAGAAGAATGTCCTCGCGCTCGACCCCGGTTTCCGGACAGGATGTAAGCTGGTTTGTCTCGACAAGCAGGGAAAACTTCTCTATCACGATACCATATTCCCGAACGATCCACAGCGCGAAGTCGTGAAATCGGCGGCGCTCGTGAAATCGCTCTGTGAAAAATACGACATCGAAGCTATCGCTATCGGTAACGGTACAGCTAGCCGTGAAACGGAAACCTTCGTCAAGAATATAGGGCTCCCCCATCGGATCATCGTTGTAATGGTGAACGAAAGCGGCGCGTCGGTGTATTCGGCTTCTGAAGTCGCTCGCGATGAATTCCCTGACAAGGACGTTACTGTTCGCGGTGCTGTTTCCATTGGGCGACGCCTTATGGATCCGCTGTCAGAGCTGGTTAAGATTGATCCCAAGTCAATCGGTGTCGGTCAGTATCAGCACGACGTAGAGCAAACAAAACTCAAGCAAGGTCTCGACGATGTTGTGATGAGTTGTGTTAACTCCGTTGGCGTTGAAGTCAACACGGCGAGTAAGGAGCTGCTCTCCTACGTCTCGGGGCTCAGTCCGGCGCTGGCGAAAAACATCGTTGAATTTCGCAACCAGCATGGACCATTTAAAACCCGCGAAGCCCTGATGCAGGTGCCTCGCCTTGGCGAAAAGGTCTTCGAACAGGCTGCGGGTTTCCTCCGGATTCACGAAGCAACGAATCCCCTTGACGCAAGTGCGGTTCACCCGGAAAGCTATCCCCTCGTTGAACGGATGGCATCTGACCTGGGATGCTCCGTGAAAGACCTGATAAGCAGCGCTGAGTTGCGCAAGCAGCTTGACCTCAAGAAATACATTACGGATAAGATCGGGTTACCCACCCTTACGGATATACTCGCCGAACTGGAGAAACCGGGTCGCGACCCGCGTGAAAAGTTTGAGGTCTTCAGCTTCACGGAAGGCGTCAACACTATTGGCGATCTGAAGATTGGCATGAAACTTCCCGGTATTGTTACTAACGTGACCAACTTTGGCGCGTTTGTCGATATCGGCGTTCATCAGGACGGCCTTGTTCACATCAGTCATCTATCGGACAAGTTTATCAAGGATCCCAAGGAAGCCGTGACGGTTCAGCAAAAGGTGAATGTCACCGTCGTTGAAGTTGATGTTCAGCGCAAGCGCATCGGCCTGTCGATGAAAAGTGATCCTTTTGCACAGGATGCTCCCGCTCAAAAAGGCGGCGGCGGTCCGAAGAAATCCAATAAACCGAAGGAAAAAGAAGTCAGCATGGAAGAAAAGCTCGCCATGCTCGTTAACAAGTTCAAGAAGTAATCTTCCGGTTATCGTTTCCTTCGATATGAAGGCTTGCGGACAGGACGCTTTTTGACGCGGTACGTATTCAGCTTCTTACTTGCATCCATCCGGTAGTTCGGCGACTTATGATAGTTGCGGTTCGCAAATTTCTTATTGCTTTTCGCGAACGTATAAGGCGACTTGCTCGCGGGATACTTACTGAGGGTCTTCCGTCTGAGCGACATCGCCGACGTATTGATCTGCCGCGCGTTCCGTGCGTTACTGTAGTAATTATGGTCGCGAAAATCGAGGCGTAACGTGAACTCATTGGATGCGCGCAAGGCATTGCCAAATTCACCCGTTAACATTTCCCGGCTATAGCCAAGCATCAGGTTTGGCGCTACTCTGAAGCCTGCCGTGATCGAAGCAGCGCCGCCAGTTCGGTACGATGCTCCTATGGTAAGCTTTCTGTTGTACGTGTAGTACAACCCGGCGTCGATCTGATCCTTTCCGTTCGACAAGTTCCGATAGTACACTACGGGTTCCAGCAGACTGCGGTCACCGCTGAAGGGAAGTATGAAGGTTACGAACCCTGTATAAAAGGCAGGGAACTGACTTGTCGAATCAGTAAGACCGACAAGACTACCGAGCCTGTTCACCGATCCTCCGAGGGTCATCCACCGGGTCTGATAGCTCATCCCGTACGAAAAGTCTAGTTTGTTGATATCGCTTTGATTCTCGTTGAGAAGCAGGTCATCCATATCTAATGCATCAAGGCGCGAATAGGCGATCCGTGAATTGATGTATTCGACGGAGAGTCCCATTGAGAACATGTTGTAATCAGCGGTACGGATATGGTACGCGAAGGCACCCGATGCGTACATATTTGTATTTACACCGGCAGTCTCGTGATAGAAGTTAAATCCTGTTCCCAGGCGATGTCGTGCGAAAGGCGTATGCAGACTCATGAACGTAGTCTGCGGCGAGCCTTCAACTCCTGCCCATTGCTGCCGATACGAAAGAGTCGCCGATCCAAGCGTATTCCCGGCAACGGAGGGGTTATACAAAAAGGAGTTGGTAAGCTTCTGGCTATACACGGGGACGTCCTGCGCAACACCCCCAAGGGCAGCTACCAGAAAAAATGAAAGCAGTACTAATCGCAGCATTACCGTCCCTTTATGATTGAAACCGTTCTTGATATTACTTTTCCCGACTGTGGCAGTCGCACAACACATATGTACTGTCCTGCGGGGAGAAATTGTCCATCACGTCCACGCGCATCCCAGTTATTTGCGTAGTTCTCGGCGCGAAACACCTCGACACCCCACCTGTCGAGAAAGCGAACCTCATTCTCCGGGTAACGATCGATGTTCAGAATGTGGAGGTACCGATTCTTGTCGTCACCGTTGGCTGTAATGACATTTTTGATCGCCATATCGTCCAGGTCAGGTTCCCCTTTCACCGTGAGGGTTTGTGATGCCGACCCTTCGCAGCCATTCGCGCCTGCAATAGTTAACGTTATTGTGTAGTCGCCCTCTGATCCATACGCGTATGATGGCGAATGTTCATTGGAAGAAGCGCCGTCGCCAAAGCCCCAGGCAATCTGCTGCGGGTTTGTGTTTGTGGTGAAGGAAAACTGCACCGCTTCTTCCGGATAAGGACTTGCCGGCAGATTGATATTGACTTCAGGTGATTCAAGTATTGTTATCTGAATGCTTGCGGTAGCACCATTGCCGCATTGATTTGCTGGCGTAACGGTGATGGTACCTCCCGGCGCGGAGACTCCCGCAATTGAAACAGAAGGTGCTCCATTTCCCGTCAACGTAATTCCGGAGGGGGCTGTCCAGTTGAACGTATCCGCTCCGGTGATTCCGGTAGCGACGAGGTCAGCAGATTCACCTTCGCACAACGGATCGGCACCTGCGATGACCGCTGTGCCTTGTGGGGCACTTTGCAAGGTGATGACCACGTCATCTGCTGACGCGGAACATCCATCTTTTTCGATCGTCCAGCGAAGTGTATAAGTAGTACCTGTCGCACCTGTGAATGAACTTGACGGATTTGCCGGAGAGGTAATAGTTCCTCCTGATCCGGATACAATTGACCACCTGCCCGTACCCGACGCGGGAGCGTTTGCTGCCAGTATTGCGTTCGACGAACACACATACTGGTCGGGGCCAGCCTGCGCAACGGTAGGCGGCGTGATAAGGGTAACGATGACGTCATCGGATGAAGGCGGACATATTCCGTTGGAGGTTGTCCAGCGGAGTTGATACGAAGTATCTCCTGTTCCGGAAAAGCCTGATGCGGCGGTTGATGCATTGGTGAATGATCCACCAACGCCATTGACGACAGTCCATTGCCCCGAGCCCACCGCCGGCGTATTCCCCGCTAGCGTTACCGAGGAGTTGCATATCGTCATATCGTCGCCGGCATTTGCCGGCGTCGGGGGCGCTACAAGCGTTATCGTGACATCGTCTGTGGATACCGGGCAATCCGCCCCGCTGGTGATCGTCCATCGCAGCGTATATGTAAACCCGGGAGTACCTGTGAAGGATGCATTTGGAGCGGAGGTGTTATCGAAGGTTCCTCCTGTTCCACTTACCACGGACCAGGTACCAGTTCCCGACGAAGGTGTGTTTGCCGCAAGGGCCACCATTGAGGCGCACACTTCCTGATCGCTGCCCGCGACTGCCGTGGATGGGGCATTCACAAATTGAACGATCACGTCATCCCAGACGGATAAGCAACCCGGGTTAGAGATCGTCCATCGAAGGGTATAGCTTCCTCCTGCCGTACCTGTGAATGAAGACGAAGGATTTGATGCCGATGCGAAAAGGCCCCCGGTACCTGCAATGACTGACCACGCACCGGTGCCTATTGTGGGAGTGTTTGCATCCAGTGTTACGCTGTTTCCACAGCTGGAAATGTCAGCGCCCGCGTTGGCTGCGGTTGGCGGTGGTGTAACTGTGATGGTTACTTCCGCGCTTGACTCTGGGCACGATCCGTTGGCGATGGTCCAGCGAAGCTCATAAACATTTCCTGGAGTTCCAGTGAATGAAGTTGATGGATCGTGAATGTCGTCGAATGAGCCCCCTGTCCCCGAGATGATAGTCCATGTTCCGATGCCCACGGTAGGCGTGTTGGCTGCAAGCGCTGCAGGGACGTCGCACACGGTTTGAGCAGAACCTGCGTCGGCGGTAGAAGGCGGTGCAGCGAACGTTATCTCAACGGTAGAGGTACTGCCTGGGCACTGGCCTACGTGGAACGTTTCCCATTGGAGCTGATATGTATTTCCCGCGATTCCGTGAAAGCCGGTGTTCGCATCATATGCGTCATCAAACGTTCCGCCTGTACCTGACAATACAGTCCAGTTGCCAATCCCATAAACGGGTTGATTTCCATCGAGGGTGGTTGTAGAACCACACACGGTCTGGTCATCACCGGCGACGGCAGGTGTAGGCTGAGTGAATACCGTAAACTCCAGTGTTCCCGCTGCCTGACATCCCGTAGAAAGGGAGGTCACGGCAAATGTGTAAACCGCCCCGGTGGAGACGGTGGCGCTTGTAACAGGATTTGATGAGCCGTCAAACCACGTTACCGTCAGGTCAGCGTCTGATCCTGTAACAGTAGCATTGTATGAGGTCAGATCTACGTCGGCGCTACCTGATTCAAACGCCTTTTCGCATACATCTCCGGAAGGGTTAATGATGGCTGGATAGGATAAATTATTGTCAACATTCACCGTAGCAGCTGCAGATGTACATCCTGTTGGAATGTACCGCGCGATCACGGTATACTGGGCTGCCGCGAGGCCAGTGCGTCCGGCGCCTGTACCTGCGAGTATATCACTGTCAGTATCCGGACCGTTGTACCAGGTGTACTGGTAATCACTGGAAGGCCCTGCGGGTGATTGAATCGACGCCGTTACCGCTCCGTTCGGAGTAACGCAGTGTGTGTTGGAGATGGATGATGTAACCACTACAGGGATTTCGAGATCGTTGGTAACCGTGATGGTCGCGGCATAGTTTGAACATCCCGTAATGTTGCTGGTGACAAGCGCATTATACTCGCCTGCAGGAACGCCACTGAGAGCAGGCCCTGTCGCACCCAGCGGGGTGAACTCGTTGTCATACCAGCTGACGGTATAATCGTCAAGACCTTCGTTGTTCACGTCGGTAATTTCAGCAGCACCGTCAGGAGTACCTGAGCAGACCGTATTGGGTGTAGATCCTGTCTCGATTCCCTGAGGGCCGGCGTCTATTTTGATGGTAGCCTTAGCCGGCGCACTTTCGCAGCCACCTGATGTTTGTGTTACATATCTTGCGAACTCCTGGCTTGCTACTGAAGATATTGACAGATCTGTTCCCGTTCCCGTTGCCGATGCGCTCAGGGTTGTGATTTCATTGAGCAGATCTTCATCGGAATACCACTTCAATGAGGTACCCGTTGCGCTTACCAGAACTCCGGAAACGTCGCTGTCGATACAGAATACCTGGCCTGCGGGATACGTGATTGAGGGAGCCGAAGGGCCTGCCAGGGATGCTACGGTTGCCACTACCGTGTTTACGGCAAGGCCGTCGATGACGCCTGTCCCTGCGGACCGGATCACCGTTGCATCAGGATTCAGCGAGTTATCAGAGGTGATCTGAACCCCCGAGATTACGAGCTGGTCTATCTGCGTTTCTGCTGACACCGAGTACGTGACGGTAACAGCCGTAGCAGTAACGCTAATCGACGACGCTGTAATGTTGCTACCATTTGTATGACTTACTTCTCCTACGCCGGTCCTGAAGGAATAACCCGTTGTGGAGAGCGCAAAGACAATTGTCCGGTTCACGCCTGTCTTGAAATTCGCGACGTTCCCTTCTCTGATAATGATGTCGCCCAGTGTTGAGTACGAGCCGGTGCAGACTTCGTCTTCCGGAGCAGTGATCACAACTCCGGGTATTGTTTCAAAACGCCAGACTGTGGATGAGGCTATTCCTGCAAAGTTATTCCCTGAAAGATCACTGAACACCCTGTTTCCCACCAGCACATAGTAGCTCTCGCCTGAAGACAGCATGTCAATGCCGGAGATCGTCGCGACGTTATCATTAACGGTTATTGTACCCGATGTACGCTCAATCGTCTGAATCAATGCGTCGTCGCTGGTGCGGTAAATGCGTATATTGAGCTGGTTAGCGGGGCCTGCAGTATTCGAAATATTGATCGTTTCGTCAAATGTGAGTGACAACTCCGGCGTTGTTGAAACGTTCGTGGCGTTGTTAAGGGGACTGAGCGCATACACCGCAGGCAATTGCCAGTCCTCCACGATGTCGAAGTTGATGTCTCCAACCCCAGCCAGGGAAAGGATAAGGGACGGCGTGCCAGTGCCATCAATATTTGCTGCATATATGCCCGTATTCGCGACGGCATAGTACACCTTCCCGAATTGCGGATATGCGCGGACCGAAGTTACAGCGTTCGATCCAAGGCTGAAAAGGTATTCCAATCCACCACCGTCAGGGTCATAACGGACCAGGTAATAGCTCGAAGTTTCGTCAATGAGGTAGAGGTCGTTGTTGAGGCGGTCGAAGAACATATCGGTCACGAAGCTAAGCTGACCCAGTTCTTCTATAAAATTGCCCCCGAAGCCTGTGCGGTGAAGGGTTCCATCATATGCATGCGTGATGTATATGTATTCATTATCGTCATCCACGGCAATGGAAGAGAATACGTCGTATGAGTAGGGTCCGAGGTTCAGCGTGGAATGGGGACCGCCATCCGTGGGTATTCTGTCAACGCCTTCAATTTCCTCGATTCCGGCAGCGAATATAGCACCTGCGTTATCGGAGAACGCGATATCATTATACCCAGCCATCGCGCCTGACGACACCAGCACGCCTGCAGGCGCACCAGTATAAAGGTTGGCCATGATGATGTCTTCGCCACCAAAATCCTGGTAATACAACAAACCGTTGATCTGATCGACCACGACGGCTCCCGGGTTATCCAGTCCGCTAATGAAAGTACTTACATTCTGAACGGACGTTGGGTGGAGCTCTGCTGATCGGATTCTGTTGTTGTAGGATTCAGACCAGATAATACGTTGAGCGCAGAGGTTTTGGAAGGCAAAAAGCAAGATCGAGAAAACAAGCAGCGAGGCTCTTTTCATACACGTAATCGGTTAGGGCTAAATGGTTTGCACGTGATACGCTTCCAACCTGCAAGGTATGCTTTTATTTTTAAACAGACGACTGATTTTGAGGTAATTCGATAAAAACTATATTCGCACCGCAACGGAAAATTCTATCATATGCTACCATCCCACAATCCCACCATGATGCCGAGCTGGTCGAAGCTGGAAATGCTGTTTCTCACTATGCAGGCCACCCACATGCGCGAGCTTTTCGACGAAGACCCGCAGCGGTTTCAAAAGTATCACCTCACATTCGAAGATATCCTTGTTGACTATTCCAAGAATCTGGTCAACGACGAGGTTATGAAGGAGCTGCTGAACCTTGCTGAGGATGTGGAGTTGAAAGAAGCGATCGAGGCAATGTTCCGCGGTGAGAAGATCAACCAGACGGAAAAAAGGCCCGTGCTTCACGTGGCTCTGAGGAATCGTTCGAACAAGCCGATAATGGTCGAAGGTGCCGATGTGATGCCGGAAGTGAACAAGGTGCTGGAGCAGATGAAAGACTTTTCCGAAAGAATCATCACGGGAGCATGGAAAGGGTATTCAGGCAAGGCCATCACCGATGTTGTCAACATCGGAATCGGCGGGTCTGATCTTGGCCCCTACATGGTAACCGAGGCCCTGAAGCCTTACTCGAAAGGCATCAGACCGCATTTCGTTTCGAATGTTGATGGCACCCATCTCGCCGAAACGGTTAAGAACCTCGATCCGGAGACCACGCTTTTCATTATTGCATCGAAGACATTCACGACGCAGGAAACCATGACCAACGCGACGTCTGCACGCAACTGGTTCATGGAGAAAACGGGAGGCAATGGCGAAGTGGCGAAGCACTTTGTTGCAGTGTCAACGAATCAGAAAGAAGTGACGGCATTTGGAATTGCAGCGGAAAACATGTTTGTCTTCTGGGATTGGGTTGGTGGCCGATATTCGTTGTGGTCGTCCATCGGGTTGTCGATTGCATGTACGATCGGCTATGACAATTTCATCAAACTGCTTGAAGGCGCCCATGCAATGGACAATCACTTCAGGGAAACGCCTTTCGAAAAGAATATTCCGGTAGTGCTGGCGTTGATAGGGATCTGGTACAACAACTTTTTTGGCGCGGCATCCGAGGCAATCCTCCCCTACGACCAGTACCTGCATCGTTTTGCTGCATACTTCCAGCAAGGCAACATGGAAAGCAACGGTAAGGCCATAGATCGCTCGGGCAACCCGGTTACCTATCAGACGGGTCCTATCATCTGGGGTGAGCCGGGCACGAATGGTCAGCATGCTTTTTATCAACTGATCCACCAGGGTACGAAACTAATTCCGTGTGATTTCATCGCACCGGCTGTATCACATAATCCCTCTTCTGATCATCACGAAAAGCTGCTGTCGAACTTCTTCGCGCAAACGGAAGCTTTGATGAAAGGAAAGACAGCAGAAGAAGTACAGGCGGAACTCGCTGCAGCCGGAATGAGCAAGGAAGAGATAAGCTTTCACACGCCGTTTCGTGTATTCGAAGGCAATCGTCCCAGCAACAGTATTCTCTTTGAGCAGCTTACGCCCAGAACGCTGGGAAGCCTGATAGCGATGTATGAACACAAGATCTTTGTACAGGGCATCGTGTGGAACATTTTCAGTTTCGATCAGTGGGGTGTTGAACTCGGGAAAGTTCTTGCTAAGAAAATCTTGCCGGAACTGCAGAGCGAGGAGGAAATCGCTTCTCACGACACGTCGACGAATGGCTTAATTAATTATTTCAAACGTTTGAAGTTCAATAGATTAAATAAATAATTGGAAACTAAACTTCGTCCATTATTTTTGATGGATTTTGTTAATAATGACTACTAATACGATTCAGAAAATCGGAGTTTTTACCTCGGGAGGAGACGCCCCCGGAATGAACGCAGCGATACGCGCCGTTGTGCGTGCGTGCACCTATTACAAGAAGGAATGCTATGGTATCATGCGCGGTTATGAAGGCATGATCGAAGGCGATCTTGTCAAACTCGGCGCGCGTTCTGTTGGGAATATCCTTCAGCGCGGCGGTACCATTTTGAAGTCTGCGCGCAGTAAGGATTTCCGTACGCCGGAAGGTCGCAAAAGAGCATATGAAAACTTAATGAAGGATGGCATCAACGCACTCGTAGCTATAGGCGGGGATGGCACGTTCACAGGGCTTCATAAGTTCAACAAGGAGTTTGGTATTCCTTCGGTGTGTATTCCCGGCACAATCGACAACGATTTGAACGGAACCGATTACACCATCGGCTATGACACGGCGACGAACACGGCGGTAGAAGCTATTGACAAGATCCGCGACACAGCTCTGTCGCACAATCGTCTTTTCTTCATTGAAGTGATGGGTCGTCATTCGGGTTACATCGCGATTAACAGTGGTATCGCGGGTGGCGCGGCGGCCATCATCATCCCTGAGGAAAACATGAGTTTTGAAGATCTTTGGAAGATCCTTGGTGCCGGTGAAAAGTCGAACAAGAAATCGAACCTTGTTGTAGTAGCTGAGGGTTCGAAGATTGGCGACGCGCATACTTTGGCAAAGATGGTGGCAGAGCGTACCGACTATTACGACATCAAGGTTACCGTTCTCGGACACCTTCAGCGTGGTGGCGCTCCTACTTACTTCGACCGTGTCCTGGCCAGTAGGATGGGCGTTGCAGCCGTGGAAGGTTTGCTCGAAGGGCGAAGTGCCGTTATGGTAGGTGTCCGCGAGAACAAGATTGTTTACAACGACTTCGAAACAATCATCAGCAAACACCACGAAATCGATGAAGAGTCATTGCGCCTGGCAAAGATCTTGTCGATCTAGCACGAATCCATGAGCTGTCTCTGACGGTTCAAAGTATACGACAAAACCAAACATATGAAAGAACTTACCATTGGCATTGACATCGGGGGGACGAACACGAAGTACGGTATCGTGGACCGGGCCGGGAATGTGATTTATCAGGGAAGCATTTCTACTACCGAGTATGAGGAATTCAGGGATTATTTCAACGGGTTATCTCATGCGCTTCGCGAAGCCATTGCCACAATTCCGTTCGCACACAAAATAATCGGTATCGGTGTGGGAGCTGCCAATGGAAACTACTACAAAGGTACGATCGAGCGCGCCACAAACCTGAAATGGAAAGGTATCATTCCGCTGGCGGAAATGTTCCGCGAAGAGTTTGACATCCCGGCAATCATCACCAACGACGCCAACGCCGCCGCTGTAGGTGAAATGGTTTACGGCGCCGCTAAGGGAATGAAAGATTTTGTTGTCATTACGCTCGGGACCGGTCTCGGCAGTGGATTCGTCTGTAACGGAATCCTCCTGAATGGAAAACACGGTATCGCCGGTGAAGTCGGACACACATCCGTCAATCCTGCAGGACGTTACTGCAACTGTGGAAAGCGCGGCTGTCTTGAAACATACGTATCGGCTACCGGTATCAAGAGAACAGTCTACAAGCTTCTCGCCGACCACCTCGACCCCAGTGAATTGCGTGGTATCAGCTTCGACAACCTTACCACAAAAATGATCGCAGAATGTGCAGTTCGCGGTGACGTCGTTGCCCTTGCTGCATTTGAATACACCGGACGGATCCTCGGTATGAAACTCGCCGAAACGGTGGTGCACACTGACCCGGAGGCCATCTTTCTGTTTGGAGGGCTGTCTCTCGCCGGCGACCTCATCTTCAAACCAACCATCAAACACATGGAGGCCAACCTGATGCCACTGTTCCGTGGAAAGATCAAGGTACTTCCTTCTGCATTACAAAATCAGGCTGCCCCTATTCTCGGGGCCAGCAGTCTCGTCTGGAATTACCTCGACAATAAACAATTCCAGGAGGCTATAGCATAGCTTTTACGCCGCGTATCCGATTCCATTGGTTCTGAATGATGACAAGATCTGTATCCTTCAGAAATATCGGATACGTGGCTATCATCATCCACGCAAAGTCAGGCAGGCCCAGCATCAACCATATGACTATGTGAAAGGCAACACCGATGATCAGAATCGGAAGCCTTGTCTGCCGGAAGCAAACCATTGGAATAAAAAGCAATTCGAACAGGATCGTCAGCCATGCCATCAGGAGTTGTATAAAGGAATGCTCCAGCATGGGCGTAAAAACCGGGTTGAACATCATATCAATATGCGCGATGTAATCGAACGCAACGCCTGAACGCCACACCTCACTGGTTAGTTTATCCCACCCACTGATGAGATATATGCTAAGCACCTGTATTTGCAGAAGTATTCTGAACGTATTGTACAACGTGGTGCGAAGCGTTGTCACATACGTGTTTCGAGAAGACGGCCAGAACGCCAATGGAATCATCAGAAGCGAGATGGTAATTAAAACGACGTCAGATCCATTTGTCGCCGGATAGCGGATCTTATAAAGGCTTAGCACAATCCAGAAGAGCAGCGCGTTCACCAGGTAGTTTGGCCTCAGGATAAGTCCCGCCAGAATGACGGCTAGCGTAACAAGAAAAAAAAGCAGCGGATTCGCATGTGCGAACATCGTCGGGCACAGGACGACCCTGCCAATGAGGGAACGCGGGAATGAGGCAGTTGCATCGTGCAGGAACATATCGGACACGAGCCACAAGCCGATAAGGCGAAACAATACAAAAACAAATACACCCTTCACGAAAAGTGCCGACGCCTTTGGATTGAGAAAACGCGTTGTCAGGTTTTCAGTCAATGAATCGATATACGCACCTGCCCTATTCATCAACCGGAATGAAAGTTTGATAGAACAGCGTATCTGGTACGTGGCGTTTCAACTCTGGTTTGTACCAGTGCACCACCAGTGCGATGCTGATAGAGTCGCCTTCCTGGACTTCAGGGTGGCGCATCGTGAAATACTCGTACAGTCTGGCGAAATCACGTGATCGCTGCCATTGTTTTTTGCTTATGAGGCCTTCCGCATGCGCACCTATGCGATCGCGAACCGTGAGTTTTTGCACTTGCCATGGTGAACGGAAATATTGCTCAACAAGCGTATCTGTAAGGTCAACGTGATGCCATATGCCTTCTTTGAGATACCCCACCGCTACGTGTTTCGAACTCTTTATTGCGTCCTCCCGAAAGAAGGGGCCGATGTGTATAAAGTGCTGATATCCGCGCAACACCAGCGACGAAGGATTCTTAGTCTTGTCCGGATAAAACGTCAACCAAAGGATAATCCCGACGTGGACACAGATTCCACCCGTGACCAATACGGCCAATAGCTTCTTAAATGTCGCAAGTCGCGACCGGGATCTGTTTTCCGGGGTTGACATAGGTATGGACTAAAAGTACATCTTTTGGGATTTATTCGAAACAACACATCTCCTGCCATCCGGATGCAGTGGCAGGAAAACAAATGTCAGCGGGATCCCCGATAAATTATGTGGCCTTTCCAACTGACCCTATTACATATAAAGACTCTCACCAAGATCGTCCTCAGAACTATCTGGAGCTTCATGCTCCAATTCTCGATTGCGCAAAAGACGACGTTCATTTATGACCTTGCCCACGGTGAAAATGCGCGCGGAGCACAAGTCTGGAAACAAACCATTCTCGACAGTGGGCGTCACTCCCTTGTCACAATGAAGACAACCTTAACGCGGACGTACTTGCGCGACACGCCGTCCTGATACTGTTTTCACCATCGACCACGTTTGCCCCGACGAAAAAGAGGTGATACATACTTACCTGAAAAACTGTCCCTCCTGCTCTTATTGATGAAGGACTGCGTACACCCTTAAGCATTGACGGTAATGATATCACAGGTCTCTATGGACTTGAGTTTATGCAGGACGCACTTGTAAGACACAACTGCGGAGCAATAGCGGTGAAGAGTGTTGAGTGTGCTGACCAGCTTGAACTCCCTACAGCGGTGGTCGTGCCCTTAAGGGTGGAACCGCGCGGTAAGGAGAGTGTATGACGACGGCGATTATTTTCATGCCGCATTTACGAA
>JAEZGH010000177.1 GCA_023417065.1 Bacteroidota bacterium | reverse complement strand
ACTGCCCTGATGGACAAGGGTGCGGAATGATCCGTATCTGCCGAAAAACTTACCCACCTTCACCCCGTGCATGTGCCTGAAACAGACTCTTTTTCGGGGCTTGTTTTTTTTCGGTAAAACTCGCGAGACAAACCCCAAAAATTCCCTTGTAAACGTTTGAACCAATGTTTTTTTTCTTGTAAAACTGTTGCCGTAATCCGCACTGCGAAGGGGGGAGAAAAATGAGATTAACGCAAAAAAATTACGCATGGCGATTCCTTTTTTTAAAATTTATCCTACCAAAAAAACAAAGATGACCTTATGAAAAAACTTTTACTCGTGACGCTGCTTCTGCTTTCGTGGACAGCGTGGTCTCAGGACAGGACAGTCTCCGGAACGGTGACCTCGGCGGATGAGGGTGTCGGCCTGCCGGGAGTGAATGTAGTTGTAGAAGGCACAACTAAGGGAACTACCACAGACGTTGAGGGAAGATATTCTCTGGAGCTTACCGAAGCAGAAAATACGCTGATTTTTTCCTTCGTGGGCTACACGCCGCAAACCGTCCAGGTTGATAATCGTAGTTCAATCGACATTGTGTTGCAAGCTGATGTTATGTCGCTTGAGGAAATTGTGGTAGTAGGTTATGGCACGCAGCGGGAACAGGACCTGACTTCAGCGATATCCACAGTCAAAACCGACGAACTGGTCAAGACTCCGACGAGCCAGGCAATGCAGGCCCTTCAGGGGAAAGTACCCGGCATGCAAGTGGTAAGCTCCGGAGCACCGGGCGCCTCCCCAACTGTTAGGATCAGAGGACTTGGATCGTACCCTGGAATAGGAAGCTCCTCGCCACTTTATGTGGTGGACGGGATGTTCTTTGACAACATTGATTTCCTAAACCCGAACGATATTGCCACAATTTCTATCCTGAAGGATGCTTCTTCAGCGGCTATCTTCGGAGTACGCGCTGCAAATGGCGTGGTACTGATTGAGACAAAGAGTGGCAATGTTGAGCAGAAGGCGCAAATTACGTATAGCGGGTATTATGGCGTTCAACGTGCGCAGAATGTCCTGCAGATGGCAAATGCTGAGCAGTTTACAACCATGGCCCTCGAGTCAGGTTCAGTCCCTGATGCGAATAATATTCAGAACGCTATGCAGCGCTTCGGCCGAAGCCGGGTTAATCCCAATGTTCCCGATGTAAATACAGACTGGTATAAAGAAATTCTTCGTACTGCTCCTATTCAAAATCACAGCGTTGAAATATCGGGCGGAAATTCAACAACTTCATATTCAATCGGCGGGAGCTATTTCGCTCAGGAGGGAATCATGGACATGAAAAACGATTTCGAGCGATTCAACTTCCGCACACGTGTCGACTACGAGGCAACTCCCTGGCTGAAAGTGGGTGGTAATGTTACCTTAAGCAACGCCTCGCAGCAACTGCCAAACGACGCAGTCTGGAATCAGGTTTACTATGCCGTGCCGATTCTCCCGGTATACGACCCTCTCAATACCGCGGCTTCACCTGAACCGTGGGCCAACGCCCAAACCATCGGTTACCGCCAAGGGCAGAACCCATTCCCCGCGATGCGATATTTCGACGATTTCAAGAAAAACTTCACCTTCTTTGGTAGCTTCTACGCGAAGGTAACTTTGATTCCTGACAAGCTTTCGTTTCAGTCGAGCTATAACGGAGCTTACACCTTTATGAACCAGCGGATAATGAACCTGCCGTACTATATCGGTGATAACTTCCTCCGTCAGAATGCGACACTCCAAAAACGTAACGAGACAACGAATCGCCAGTTCTGGGACAACGTCTTGACATTTGAACATACATATGACGACCACTACATTCAAGTGATGGCTGGTACGTCATTCCGGGACGAATCGTGGCAAATGCTCACGGCCGCCGGAAGTGAATTTGTGGATCTGACCAAACAAGCCTGGTATCTGAACTTCGCCGGAGTGAAAGATGCTCAGAGTATTGCTGACGCAGGACGCCGGGAATATGGAATATCATACTTCTCACGCGTAGCCTACACATACCGCGACAAATATATCCTCTTCGGATCTATGCGTGCTGATGGGTCAAATAAGTTTCAGGAGACATGGGGATACTTTCCTTCAGTTGGTGCTGGATGGGTTCTCTCTGAGGAAAGTTTTATGGACAACGTGAAGGCAGTTGATTTCTTGAAGATCCGAGGAAGTTGGGGCGAGGTTGGTAACGATAAGATTGACGCGAGCGACGGAAGTAATACAACCTCCACTATCGTTACGGCAATCAACGATCTGGAAACAACTGGCCTGGTAACGACGAATACATTTGATTACCTGAAATGGGAACGGGTGGCTCAATGGAACATCGGGTTGACTGGACGTATTTTCAAAGATCGTTTATCAATTGAAGCGGACTATTACACAAGGGATACCAAACGCGCAGCGATCTATATCCTTCAGCCGATGGGAGGAACAACAGTTCGCAGGTCTGTTGGAGTAATCCGAAACAAAGGGGTGGAAGTTGCCGCCAATTGGAGTGACTCTAAAGGTGACTTCCGGTACAACATCGGAGCAAATGTTACTACTTTAAGAAATGTCGTGCGAGATTTATATGGTCAGCCCTATATAACTGGTGGTTCGGCGGAATTCCCTCAGCGCAGTGCTTTAGGCAATCCTCTCACTGCTTTCTTTGGGTATGAGGTGGTTGGGGTCTATCAAAACGACGAGCAAGTCCAGGCAGATCCGATTGCTGTCGCCAATAACCTGGTTCCAGGCGATCTTATGTTCAAGGACCAAAATGGAGATGGTGCCATAAACGATGACGATCGTACACTGCTTGGTTCATTTCTCCCGAAAGTTACCTATGGTGCAAACTTCGGAGTGGGTTGGAAAAGTCTCGATATCTCGGTTGCATTGATGGGCCAGTATGGAAACAAAATCCTCAATCGCAAACGCGGTGAAGTGATCTGGACACCTGACGCAAACGTCGATGCTGACCTCGCGAAAAACAGGTGGCACGGAGAAGGAACTTCAAACTCGTACCCATCTTCTGCAGCATTGCGTAAAGGATGGAACCAGAAGATGAGTGATTTCTTTGTAGAAGATGGTTCATTCTTCCGGATTCAAAACGTAACTGTTGGTTATACCTTAAAGGATAAGCAATTGTTTGGGACAACAATGCCGGAAACGAGGATTGTACTCACTGCCGAAAGACCATTGACGCTGTTTAACTACAATGGTTTCAATCCGGAAGTTGACAACGGAATTGATCTGCAAACTTATCCGATCCCGGCTGTGTACACGATTGGGCTTAACGTCAGACTATAACTTCCATCGATTACGATTATGAAAACATACATTCAAACATTCAAAATATTGGCGTTTCTCGGAGTGATGGTGATTGCTCAGTCTTGTCACGACCTGCTCAACCGCGATCCTGAGAACCGAAGCTTCGCAGGTGAAACCGATTACACCCAAACTGAAAATATGATTCAGCATCTTATTGGGGTGTACGCAGAATTCTATTCACGTGGCTGGGAAGATTATCCCCTTCTTTCTGTGAGGGGAGATGATGTTAATGCCGGAGGTCTGGGAGACCAGCAGGACTTTACTGAAATGGACCGGTACAATTACAATAAGGACTTCTGGATGTTTAACTCGATGTGGCAAAACTTCTATAAGGATATCTATACCGCCGAAACTGCCCTCGAGCAGATTGAGTTGTTCAAGCAATATGCACCCAACCCTGCCGTCGCCGACCAATAC
>JAEZGH010000150.1 GCA_023417065.1 Bacteroidota bacterium | reverse complement strand
TCTCAAAATTAGGCGCTGTAAGAACTTTTTCTCTTGAAGGTCCGCCTTTGAGCCTGACAATGATTTTGTCCGATCCGGCCCTGGTAAAGAATGACAAGTTGTCGAGGGTGCCGGTGATCTGCACCACTGATTCGAGTTTACCCATAACAATAACATTGGTTGAAAATGACTTTAAACGCTCCTGCACCGCAGGATTAGATTAAAGTTACAAAAAAGCGGAGTTAAAGTAAAGATGAGACGGCGATAAAGCGGTCCTTTAAAGGACCGCCTTATTACCGCCTTATCACCGCTTCATCACCGCCTTATCACCGCTTTATCTCACAGGATTGATGCAGTTCCTGTAAAGGATGGGTGCACGTCAGGAGGAGCAGCAGGGACCTGAATTTTCAGGGGTCCGACGAGGCAGTCACAGACAAGGCGCTGCACATAAAAGCTGCGCAGCGGGGCGAGTGCTAATCACGAACTACAATCTTCCCAATCACGGCAAGTGGTTTCCTGTCTCGTGTATATTCTTTCCCGGTAATCGGCGTCTGCAACAATTAGCTTATAAATTTGTATTCCTTCAAAGGGATAGGTGTATGTAAAACAACCCTGATGAATAAACCTGAAGCCTTCAACATCACTTCTTAAGCGTTATTATCTTAATCCAATGAGCAGACCTCCATACCTCACAAAATCGCGTTTCAAACAAGCACTGGACTGTCCGGATAAGCTTTACTACACAGGCAAAAAGCATGAGTACGGTGACAACCGCGACGAGGATGAATTTCTGGCAGAACTGGCTAAAGGAGGTGTTCAGGTTGGCGAGCTTGCAAAGTGTTATTTCCCCGAGGGTGTAGAGGTAGAAACGCTTGAGGTTGAATCCGCGATTGCGCGAACCCGTGATTTAATGCAACAGGAGAACATAACAATCTTTGAAGCGGCAATCGTCTTTAAAAATTTACTGGTACGCGTTGACGTCCTGGAGAAAAAAGGCAATACGTTAAATTTATATGAAGCGAAGGCAAGGTCGTTTTCCAGTGAAGATGAGATTTTCACCAGCCGCGGAATTACCGCAAAATGGAAGCCGTATGTTTACGACATAGCTTTCCAGGTCTATGTAACACGCAAAGCTTATCCGGACTATTCCATTAACGGATCGTTGTTCCTTATCAACAAGAACCGGTTATGTACAGTTGATGGGCTGTATCAGAAATTCCTGGTACGAAAAATTGAAGGACGATACAAAGTTACCTCCAACCCTTCCGTTGAAATCGGAGAGCCCATTTTGACAAAGATAGAACTCGGCAATACGATCGACGACATTCTCCTTGGCACGGAAGATCTCATGGGCAAACCAGTTGGCTTTGGCGACTGGGTTGAAGCCCTTGCAGAAGCATATGCAACCAACACGAGACTAAACACACCGGTGTCCGGGAAGTGCAGGAAATGTGAATACAAACTAACCGATGAGCAAAAAAAGCCCGGGCTGAAATCGGGTTATGAAGAGTGCTGGCTTACCAAGACCGGTATCAAGCCAGACGATTTTGCCAGGCCACATATTTTCGAAATATGGAATTTCAGATACAGCCAGGATATGATAGATCAGAAAAGATATTTCATATACGACCTGACTAAGAATGACTTTGCTCCAGGAAAAACGACGAGTAAAAGACGATTGCCTCCCTATGAGCGTCAATGGCTGCAGGTGGAACGCGTTCATAATCCTGACCTCGGTCCATACTACGACAAGTCAGGATTGGAATTTGAGTTCAGGCAGCTTCGTTATCCCCTTCACTTTATCGACTTCGAAACCACGCGGAACGCCATCCCCTACCTCAAAGGACTGCGGCCATATTCTCAACTGGCATTTCAATTCTCCTGTCATACCCTTGAAGACTCCGGGCATCTGAGCCATGGAGAGTGGATTGAAACCCGACGGGGGCATTATCCCAACTTCGACTTCGTTCGAAACTTAAAGGCAGAAATCGGCAACGACTCAGGAAGTATTCTGATCTATTCGTCTTACGAAAACAGCGTGCTTCTTGATATCTATGACCACCTGATCGTATCCGGCGAACCGGACAAAGACGACCTTATCAGTTTTATCAGGGGCATAACCTGGTCGGACAAAGAAACCAGAGGCTGTTGGACCGGAGAGAGAAAGATGGTTGACATGAAAGACTGGGTGATGGATTATTACTACTCTCCCATCATGAAGGGATCCAATTCCATCAAGGCAGTCCTTCCCGCAATTATCAATGACAGCAGCTTCGTTCGCGAGAAGTATCCTGAATGGATCAGGCTGTCTCAAGACGGAAGGTTTGAAAATCCCTATCGGTTCCTGCCTCGGATCTTTGACGATCATGACTTATTAACACTTGAGACCCTATTGGAGCGCAATGACGTTGCTGATGGCGGCGCCGCCATGTGTGCCTTCAACCTGATGCAGTTCTCTGAGATGAGCGATGCGGAACGACAAAAAATTATTCTTGCACTTCTGGAATACTGCAAGCTCGATACGCTCGCGATGGTTATGTTATTCGATGGGCTGAGACATTTTGGAAACTAAGTCAGAGCTGCATCAGGCTGGACAACTTTATCCGGTGGAATGACTACTTACCGGGAACCACGACCTTCGGCGCGAGTACTTTCTGACTTCTTACTGTATCACTTTTTGAATCTCTGGCGAATCGCCATAAAGAAAACGGCGCCTATCGCCAGAACCAAAGCCGTCAAAACTCTTGCAACTGCGGTATTTATTCGTTTCTTTGCAAAACATACCATCTGGTATCTTTTATGAAAAAAGCCGAAGAAACGCGACATACAATCCTTCAGAAAGCCTTTGAACTGATTTATGCGAAAGGTTATCAGGCAACAAGCATTGACGACATTATCGCTACGACACAAGTAACAAAAGGTGCATTTTACTACCATTTCAGAACCAAAGACGAAATGGGAATTGCTATAATTAACGAAATCCTGAAGCCCTCGCTTACAAAAAGCTTCATAGAGCCACTTCAAAAGGAACGAAACCCTCTGGACGCAATTTATAGCCTGATGGATAACCTTCTAATGAAAAACAAATTCCTGAAAGTTGAATATGGTTGTCCCGCTTCAAACTTTACTCAGGAAATGACACCATGGAACACAAAATTCCGAAAAGCCCTGAGCGAAATAACCACACAATGGACGAAAGCAATGATCAACGCCATAGAGAAGGGAAAAGAAAACGGACACGTCCGTAAAGACGTAAACGCCAAACAAGTAACGACTTTTGTGATGTCAAGCTATTGGGGTATTCGAAACTTCGGAAAACTGGAGAATAATAAAAAGACCTATTTGCCTTACTTAAGGGAGATCAAGAATTATCTGAACACTTTAAAATAGTTTTTTTTTATCACTAAAAACATACTGTCTAGTATGTTCGTCCATCATCTCCTGCCACAAGAGTAATAAACAAAAAACCAGATATGTATCCGACGCTGTTATTCCTGCACTCATTATTTCGCTGGCTTGTCCTGGCATTCCTGGTGTATTCCATTTATAGAGCATTTATAGGCTATTCCAGAAACACGCCTTTTTCAAAAGCCGATAATGCTTTACGCCACTGGACAGCAACTGTTGCTCATATCCAACTGATGATTGGAATAATCCTTTACACCCAAAGCCCATATGTAAAACATCTCTGGGCTAACACTGAAACCCTCTTCCAAAATTCGGATTCAACCTTCTACGGAGTGATACATATTGCCATGATGCTGACTGCCATTACTATGCTGACCATCGGCTCGGCTTTGGCGAAACGGAAACCGACAGACAAGGAAAAGTACAAAGCCATGTTATGCTGGTTTATAATCGCATTGGTGATCATCCTTATCGCAATCCCATGGCCATTTTCGCCATTATCGAGCCGACCAAACATCAGGACTTTCTAGTTATGAAGAAGTATTTCACGACATCAATAGGCCGTCTACGCCTCTTTGCCTTCCTGGAAGGCCTTTCACTACTTGTTTTGGTTTTCATAGCCGTTCCACTAAAGTATTGCTTTGACAATGCTTCGCTGTCAAAAAATCTGGGGCCAATACACGGAGCTTTGTTTCTTTTGTTTGTTTTCAACGCCTTACGCGTGGGTATAGAGGAACAATGGAAGTTTAAAGAAACAACCTGGAAAGTGCTTGTGGCTTGTTTCATTCCATTCGGCACGTTCTACATTGACTACAAAATCCTTCGCAAGATAAAACCTGACGAAAACTAATATCGATGGCTTCCGTATCAAAATATCACTGAAGAGTTGAAGAAGTTATGGGAGGAATTGAAAATAATCCGCCAGCCACCAATAAAAGCAACGGGGTCGCCAAGTTAATTGAAAAACACTGTATCAGGGTTGAGACGCGTTGCTATTGAGGAATCTGCTCACAATCATCAAAAGTTTCCAGCTTTTCTGCTGTTGCCGCCAATCTCATAAAAAAATCCATCTGCGGCCCAATTACCTGGTTCCACATTGGCAAGTTAATCTCGTTAGACTTTTGCGAGTAGAATATGAGAAATGGCTATGTGTTTAAGACGGCCTTT
>JAEZGH010000138.1 GCA_023417065.1 Bacteroidota bacterium | reverse complement strand
GGCTGGGGCTGGCCCTTCTTTTTGCCCTTCAGGGCCACGACGGGATTGCCGTTCTCATCCAGCAAGGGGCGCTCGACCGTGATGGTGCGATAGCCGAAGGCGGTGTTGTCCATCAGTAGCGACAGCGGGGCCAGCCTCACCTTGCCGCCCTCTGGGGCTGCGGGCGGGGTCTCGCCCTCGGTGACCACCACGCGCTCGACCTCCTTGCCCTCGGCATCCAGCACGGTGGCCAGTTTGGCCGACTGGAAGCCACCGAACAGCCGCACGACGGTTTCGATGTCGGCGTCGGTCATCTCGCGGCGCTTGGAGCCCAGCGACTTGCGCATCTTCTGCCAGAAGCCGCTGGCGTCGATCAGCTGCACCTTCCCACGGCGGTGGTCGGCCTTGCGGTTGGAGATGACCCAGACATAGGTGGCGATGCCGGTGTTGTAGAACATGTCCGTCGGCAGGGCGATGATGGCCTCGACCAGATCGCTTTCCAGCAGGTAGCGGCGGATCTCGCTCTCGCCCGAACCGGCACCACCGGTGAAGAGCGGCGAGCCGTTTAGAACGATGCCGAAGCGGCTGCCCCCATCAACGGCAGGGCGCATCTTGGACAACAGGTGCATCAGGAACAGCAGCGAGCCATCCGACACGCGCGGCAGGCCGGGACCGAAGCGGCCATCGAAGCCCTTTTGAATGTGCTCGTCGGTGACGACCTTCTGCACCTTCTTCCATTCCACGCCGAACGGCGGGTTCGACAGCATGTAGTCAAACTTCTTGTCGGGGTGGCCGTCGTCCGACAGGGTGTTGCCGAAAATGATGTTGGCGACATCCTGACCCTTGATCAGCATGTCGGCCTTACAGATGGCATAGGATTCCGGGTTCAGTTCCTGTCCGAACATGGTCAGGCGCGCGGCGGGGTTCATCTCCGTCAGGCGCTCTTCGGCCACCGACAGCATGCCGCCTGTGCCCGCCGTCGGGTCATAGATGGTGCGCACGATACCGGGCTTGGACAGGGCGTCGTCGTCCTCGGCGAACAGAAGCTCGACCATCAGGCGTATGACCTCGCGCGGGGTGAAGTGCTCACCGGCGGTCTCGTTGGACAGTTCCGAAAACTTGCGGATCAGGTCCTCGAAGGCGAGGCCCATTTGGTGGTTGTCTACCGAGACCGGGCTGAGGTCCGCCCGGGCAAATCGTTCAGTGACCTGATAAAGCAGGCCAGCCTTGGCCAGACGGTCAATCTGGGTGGTGAATTCGAAACGCTCGAAGATGTCTCGCACATCGGCCGAGAAGCCCTGGATATAGGCATAGAGGTTGGCGGCGATGTTGTCCGCGTCACCCACCAGCCTGGCCATGTCCATGGGCGAGGTGTTGTAGAAGGTCTGCCTGGCGGCGCGCTTCATGAACAGATCAGGATCGAAACCGTCGGCGCTGCGCTTGGCGAACTCTTCCAGCACGGCAGCCTTGGTGGGAGCCAGGACGCAGTCGAGGCGACGCAGGACGGTGAAGGGCAGGATGACCTTGCCATAGTCCGACTGCTTGTAATCGCCCCGCAACAGGTCGGCGACCGACCAGATAAAGGCCGACAAGGATTGGTGGTTCATGGACGCGCCCCGAATTAATCTCGCTCGACCATTACCACGATGCTTGCTGTCAAAGGCAAGGCTGGTCGAGCAGGGCCAGGCGGGCGACGACCGGGACTTACGCAGGCTGATCTCAGATGCCCCCTCAAGGCTCTTTGAGGATACCCTGGAACCCCAAGTCCTTCTTCCGGACCTATCCTAGGCAGGCTCGAAACCTGGGGCCCAGCGAGCCCCCAGAGGGCAACGCGAGGGCATTGAATTAAGCCGCACCCTTGGAGATCAGTGCGCGCTTCTTGGGCACCCGAAAGCCTCAGAATCGTTGGGGCTCAGGCCCCGATCCGCCCTAGAGCCTGACCAAGACCGACGTCACAGTCTTTGCCCACGCCCAGGCCCCGACCTTGACCCGCGAAGGCGGTCGCTTTTGGGGTCAATTATCTGCGCTGCCATATACATGCGCGCAACTCCGGAACTCCCCCCGTGGGGGTCCCTTGGGTCATCCCGGAGCTGCCCCCAGAGATTTAGCGGGCATGTCCTCTGCCCTTCTACATGCCCGGTCTGCTGATGCCGCACTGCGCCAACGAAACTGTCACGCGCCTGCTTTCGTGGCCGGCTCTGCCGCTGTTCCAAACGGGTAGACGCCACCGGGACATTCCTGCGAGACACCTTTAGCGTCCCAAATGGGTTGACTTGGAGGTTTTGAGACGCCACCGTCTCATGGTCTAGAACTCATTGGGACATCGTCATGTCGCTTATCGGCTACGCCCGCGTCAGCACCACCGACCAGGAGCTCACCATCCAGCTGGACCAGCTCCAGGCGGCCGGGTGCGACAAGGTCTTCGCTGAGAAGCGGTCCGGCACGACCACCGCCGAACGGGACCAGTTGGCGCTCGCGCTCGACTATGTCCGGGAAGGCGACATCCTGCTGGTCACGCGCCTGGATCGCCTGGCCCGCTCTATCATCGACCTGCGCCAGATCATCGACCAGCTCCAGGCACGGGGCGTCGGCTTCCGCGCCCTGAACC
>JAEZGH010000094.1 GCA_023417065.1 Bacteroidota bacterium | reverse complement strand
ATGACCGGCCGTAAAGTAACAGGCTGCGGCGATCGGTGCAAACCGTGATCGCTTCCGATGGCGGCCGATCTTTCAGGAATGCTGGAATGGCATTCCGATCCGATCAGGCCGGCAATGGTTGCGATCGATCATGACCTGATGGTGGGCTTACCATCCTGAACAGAAGTTCGGCGCACCGTGTTGTGTAAAAGATCGATCGTTGATACATCTTGGGCAAGGATCGACGTTCGGCTCTTGAACGGCCGATCGGCGACGGGGGATACTCTTGGTAAAAACCTTGATGATCGCGGCTTTCAGCGTGATCGCACCTGTTGAGGGAAGGCTCAACCTAACCGGACAGCAACAACGAAATGCAGATGGTTGCCTCTTGTTGAAAAAATTATTTCACTTGCACTTGTGAATAACTGTCAATAATCTTACGGTCCCGATCGAAGAAAGGTTGGGTTGACGAGATCAAAACTTTTTTACGACACCCTGCTCCAGCATACCGCGTGCCATGTTCCAAGGTAAGAACATGCCACGCAGTACGCGTTCCCTGAACTGACCTTACTCCACAATCCCAAAACCCTTGAAGATGCACTCTATTTTACTGTCCCTGCTGAGGAACGAGAATGAGGCGAAGAAGCAGAACGGACATTTCCGGGCGCGATCGCCGATGCTCTTCCTTTGTACATTACTTCTGTTGATCGCCACGGGTGGTCATTTGAAGGCGCAGACCACTCTCACAACGGAAGGTGAAGCTTCCTACGATGGTGGTAATGGTCTAGCGGGTAATGCCGGGATCACCTTCGTCGTGGAGAACACCACGGCGAGTGATATCATCCTCACGGACCTTGGCGCATTCTGGCAGACCGCAAACGATGGGGCTATTCCCAAGCTTTCGGTCAGTACCACGAGTCTGTCCGGGCCATTCACTCCGTTCGATCCAGGACAATGGACCGAAGTGGCGACGGGATCGGCCCTTTCCATTCCGGCGAACGGCTACTACCCCACTTTAAGTGGCCTTAGTCATTTTATTCCAGCTGGGACCACACAGCGTTTCCTACTGGAGTCCGATAATGGCATCCGATACAGTGGTGCGGGCGTTATCACACCGAATACTTTTTCCAGCGGAGGCGTGAACTTGAGGATGGGAGACTACCAGATCTCCAGTGCCAATGTCGGATATGGAAACTCGCTCACTGCCACCAGTGCAGGAAATACCCCCCGGTACTTCACCGGGAGCATCACGTTCATGCCAGCAGATGATTGTGCTGGCACACCCGATGCCGGAACCATCAGCGGCACGAACCTGGTATGCAATGGCTCCACAACCACACTGAGCCTCGATGGAAGCACAGCAGCAGTTGGTATCACCCGCGAATGGTTCTCCAGCACGACCCAGGGCGGCCCATATACCACTCCGGCCGGTTCAGGTGCTTCGATCGAGACCGTAGCGATCACCCAGGACCTTTACTATGTGGTGGAGGTCACTTGCACCATTTCTGGCATAACGTCCACCTCACCTGAATTTGAAGTGCAGGTGAACAATGGCTTGAGCGGAACCTTCACGATCGACAATACACAGGCCACCGCAGGCACCAATTTCAACAACTTCACCGATGCGATCAACTTCCTGAACGGAGTGAGTGACTGCGTAGGAGGTGCCGTGGTGTTCAATGTAGCGGCGGGGCAGACTTTCAATGAAAACCCGCCCATGATCACCGCGAGCGGTACCATGGCCAACACGATCACCTTCCAGAAGGATGGTGCCGGCAGCAATCCTGTGATCACGCCAACAGGTACAGCCGCCAGCCATGAGTTCGGCATCGGTGTGCAAGGGGGTGATTTCATCACCTTCGATGGGATCGATGTGGCCGCCACAGGTGCCTTGGAGTATGGCTATTTCTTCCGCACCAGCACCAGTACCGATGGAACGCATTATAACACCATCCGCAATGGTTCTGTCACTGGCACAACCAGTGTCGGGATCCTGATCTCCGCTTCCACTCTGGCCGCTGCAGGTGCTGCGGTCAGTCCTGGCGGCCCGGATGGTGCCAGCAGCTATAACACGATCGAGAATATGACCGTGGAAGGGACAGGAACGGGCATCTACATCATTTCCGGTACGGCCACATGGCCAATGTCCGGAAACAGTGTATACAACAGTACGATCGGTTCGGCCTATGCGGGTACGCCTGGTGGTGGCCTTAGTGGTTACGGCATCCAAATGAGCAACCAGATCGACAATGAGATCACTGGGAATCTGGTGCGCAACATCACATCCACCAGTGTCAACAGAGGGATCTATACCACCGGCGCTGAAGGCACTGTTGTGGTGGCCAACAACCGTATACACGGCATCCGCTACTTGAGCGGTACCGGTACCAGTGCCCAGGAAGGGATCTATCTGTCCGGCACCACGGATGGCACCTTCTTCCACTGCTACAACAACTTCGTAAGCGACATCACCTCCGGCCATACGGGCAGCAGCACCGCCACCCGCCAGATCACGGGTATCTACTGCTCCAGTACGGGCGCTGGCGCGGTGACTTTCCAGATCGACCACAACAACGTGAGCATCAATGCGAGCAGCTCACCGAACGTTTCCAGCGTTTGCCTGGACTTCGCTGGATCCACCACGGTGAACATCGCCCGCAACAACAACCTGGCGAACTTCACGGGCGCACAGTTCGGTTCTTCCAAGCACTACGCGATCGAAGGTGCCAGCACCACCACCCTGGGTGCGGCAGGGTCCTTCAGCGACCACAACAATTTCTTCATCGCCAATGCGACCAACGGCCACATCGGACTGCACAGCAGCACCGATGCCACCACGCTGGACGCTTGGAACAACCTGGACGGGAATACCATCGACCAGAACTCGCTAACGGTGAACCCCCAGTACGTGGATCCGCAGTTCGATCTGCATGTTACCAACGTTACACTTTCCGGTGCAGGTTTGCCTGGCATCATCCCCGGCACCCTGCAGGATATCGATGGCAACTACCGTCCCGACCCACCCACCATCGGGGCGCATGAACTGGCTCCGGTACCGGCTTGCGCTGGCACCCCCGATGCAGGTACTATTTCCGGCCCAACCGAAGCATGTGTGGGTTCCAGCATTTCCTTTGCTCTTGCTGGCGCCACCAGCGGACAAGGCATAACCTATCAGTGGCAAGTAAGCACCATCGGCGCCGGCGGCCCCTGGACCGATGTTGGCGAGGGTAGCCTTGGCTACACCACCACGTTCAACGAACCCATCTGGGTACAGGTGGTGGTGACCTGCGCCAATGGCGGTGGTTCGGCCACCACTTCAGTGTACACTGTGGGCGCATCCGATTTCTACAACTGCTATTGCAGTGAAGGGCTTGGTGGTAGCACAAGCACCACTTATTGCCCGGCCTACATCACTTTCGGTTCCATTGACAATCAATCGCCGAACTGCGGATCGCCATTCTACACCCAGTACCCGATGGACCCCGGACTTACCGGCCAGTTCGCACAGGGTGTCACCTACACCATGTCGGTGGCCACGGGCGGCTCCTCCGAGGTTTCAGCATGGATCGACTACGATCGTGATGGTGTGTTCGAGGTGGATGAGTTCACAGCGGTGTACACCACGGGATCTTCCGGAACCGTGGACATCACCATTCCCTTGACAGCGGATCTGGGTCTTACCGGCCTGCGTGTACGTACCAGCTCCACCACGATCGATGGTGCAGGCGCTGCTTGCAACAATATCACCACGGGCAGCACGCACGATTTCCTGATCGAGGTCATCGGTGCACCGGATTGTTTCCCGGTAACGCAACTTGCTATGTTGGGTGCAACCCATGAAGCAGCATCCTTCGGATGGAATTGCGATGGTTGCACCGGCGAATTCTATATTGAAGTAGGTGCCGTAGGCTTCACACCAGGCACCGGTGCTACCGCCGGGGGCGGTACCGTTTTCGGTCCATTCACTACGAATACCGGAACGGTCACTGGCCTATTGGCAACCACTGACTACGATGTTTATGTACGCCAGGATTGTGCGATCGATGGCTTTAGCGTGAACATGGGTCCGGAAAGTTTCACAACTGGTTGTGATCCTGTGACGATACCTTTCACGGAGAACTTCGATAGCTGGCCGACAGCCACCTCTAGTGATCCATCCATTCCTGCATGCTGGACCATGTTGGACCTGAACGGTTCATCGGGACTGAACGGCCGTTGGAACGTTCGTGACGCACCAAGTGCAGTTACCTACCCAGGAACAAGTGGCAAGGTGATGCAGTATCACTATTCCTCGAGCCTGCCTGCCGATGACTGGATAATAACACCAGGATTGCAACTTACAGGCGGTGTGACCTATCAATTGGATTACGTGATCGGGCACAATGCAGGAGTGACCTATACGGAAAAGGTGAGGGTAATGTATGGGACGAGCCCAAATCCCGCGTCCATGACCGAATTGATCGTCGATCATGACAATCTCCAGACCTCGACTGCTAATGCCTATCAGAACTTCTTCACCCCGGATGGAACAGGTGTGTACTACGTAGGTTGGTATGCATACTCGGCGACCAATCAGTTCTATATCTATATGGACAACATCAGCATTGTTGTTGCCCCGAACTGTCTACCGGTCACGGATGTGGAAGTAACGGATATAACTACGAGCGATGCTCAGGTATCCTTTACCCCTGCTTCGCTTGGTACAAGCTATGAGTACGAGATCCGTACCAGTGGTCTGGCCGGTAGTGGCGGCGTTGGGCTTGCTGTGAGTGGTACCGCCAGCGGCTCACCGATCGCTGTCAGCGGTTTGACCCCAGGACAGATCTATACGGTCTACATCCGATCTATCTGTACAGGTGAGGATCCCAGCTATTGGACACAAGGAGTGACATTCATTACTCCATGTGGTGTCTTCGATGTGCCTTTCGCGCAAAGTTTCGATGGCTATCCTGTGAATACGACCGAACCCACCATTCCCTATTGCTGGAGCGTGATGGACCTGAGCACATCATCACCCACCTCAGGGGTTTCAGGAAGCTGGAATGCCCAGAACGGGCCTACCTCCACCAGTTACAATGACCTGATGAACGGTCAAGTGATGCAGTATGTGGGCTCCACTACCTACCAGGCGAATGACTATCTCTTTACTCCTGGGATACAATTGACCGGTGGGGTAAGCTACCAACTGAACTACGATCTGGGCAATAGTTCGTCCACATCCCCCGACGTAACAGTGCGCTATGGCACAAGTCCGTCTGATGCTGGAATGACAAATTTGATCCATGCTCATCCATCGTTCACCGCGCTCGGGGCATCTGCATATGAATTCCACTTCACCCCGCCAGCCGATGGCATCTATTATATTTCCTGGCATGCGGTCTATACATCAGGCTCGGGCAGCTTGTACCTGGATGATGTAAGCTTGACCTTCAGCCCTGTTTGTGCATCAGTTTCGGCCACAAGCATCATGGATTGCGCGAACGATCAGTTCAGCATCCAGGTGGAACTTTCGGACCTTGGTGATGCCACCAGCTACGACCTCACCTACATTCTGAATTACGATTCAACTGCAACGATCACTGGCCTTACCGGCGACACCTTGCTCGGACCGTTCAGTGAGACCGATCTGGTGCAGATAAGCGTGAACGATGATCTGCCATCGTGCGATGAGGTGGACCTTGGGAACTTCTTCGCCAACTGCCTGATCGAGATCGATTGCGATGCTGCCGAAGCATTGAGCATCACATATTGCTACACGAACAACGATCCGCGTGAGTTCATCTTCGTGGCCGATGATCCGCTGGCAACGCTCGACCTGAAATTCCAGCAACCCAGCCCGATCGCTTCCGGTGACGGTATTTCGCTGTTCTCCGGCACGCCGGGCAACAACCAGATGCCTTCGGCGATCTTCGGCGGCGATCTCAGCTCACTGGGAACCGTTACCACCTCGGGCGATACGCTTTCGATCACCATCCAGTCCGATGCAAGCGGTAGCTGCTATGATGGTGATGTGGACGGATCCTGGACCTTCCAGGTGCGTTGCTCCGGTTGCTTCGAGCCCCAGGGTGACGTTTTCCTCACCACCGATTGTGGCAACCAGACCTACAACGCCTTCCTCGACCTTTACTATCTCGGATACAGTTCCGTAACGGAGAACGATGCCACGGCGGCCAGCATCATGTACATCATCGATGGTGATACCACCATCATCGCCGATGTGACCGAGGACATCCACGATCTGGGCATCCATCCTTTGGGTACCTCGATGGAAGTGATCATTCTCCACCAGGACGAAGGTGCATGCGACAACGTGATGGGCATCTTCAGCGTTCCGGTGGAGGCCTGTCCGAACGATGAGCCTTGCGAAGCCCGTGCGCTGACCATGAACCCGGATTACACCTGCGGTGAGACCACTGAAGGTACACTGGAGGGGATGACGGATTCCAATGTGGGTGGTACTTGTTCAGGTACGACCAATGATGATATCTGGTACCGTTTCGTGGCCACTGCGCCCACTCATCGGATCCAGTTATTGAACATCACACCGTCCACCACGATGCGCCATCAACTCTGGACAGGTGCTTGCGATGGAGCGTTCGTGGAGATACCAGGTACCTGCTTCACAGGTACAACGAGCAACCCCACCGGTCTAACGGTCGGCGAGACCTACTACATCCAGGTGTATTCTTTCAACGGTACGGCAGTATCCACCACCTTCGATGTATGTGTAAGTGCTCCGCCCACCATCGATATGGAGGCCGAAGCACTGGTAACGCCACCAACGGTCGCTTGTTACGGTACGGATGAGACCGTTACGATCACCATCCACAACAATGCCTGGTTGCCGATCGACTTCAGCGTAAACCCCACCACGGTGACGGTGAACGCCACGGGCGGATATTCGAGCATCCTTACCGTGAACAGCGGTACGCTGGCTGCCGATGCTTCCATGGATGTGGTGATGCCTGACCTGATCGACATGTCGGCTCCGGGCACCTACACTTTCACTGCGAGCACCAGCACACCTGGCGATGGCAACACTTCGAACGATGCCATGCCGAGCACCGATCGCACCACCGTGTCGCCGACCGCTCTGCCGATCACGAACAACTTGGATGCCTTCACCGGCTCCAACATGACCACCGCCCATCCTGGTTGGAGAGAAGGTGATGGCGCTACGGAACCTGCTGGCACCACTTCGAGTTGGATCGCATCTACGGGTACCGCCTCCAGCGGTGAAGACTTCCAATTCGGCAGTAATAACGCCAAGGTCTCCATGACCGGGACTACGGTGATGACCGAATGGATCGTTAGCCCGAAATTCATCGTGCAACCAGGCACCCAGGTGAGTTACTCGATCGGTATCAGCGAGAATGGCACCAGTGCCAATTCACCACCGATCCTGGCCAATGGGACCCATGGGATGCAGGGCACGGATGATGAAGTGATCGTGCGTGGATCGATCGATTGCGGTGCCACCTGGTTCAACATCTATTCGATGAACGCCTCGAACACCGTTGGTGTCTTCAACACGTTGCACCCTCGTTCGGTCGATCTTACAGCCTGGGCTGGAGAAGCGATGATCATCGGCTTTTATGCGAGCCGCACTTCCACTACAAGCAATTCGCCGGCGACAGCGGGTTCCTATGATTTCCATTTGGATGACATAGTGATCGAAGTTGGTGATGTATGCACAGGCATGCCTGTGGCAGGTACCGCTGCTTCCTCCAATGCGGGTCCTGCCTGCGCGCCCACCAGCACCACGCTGAGCGTTAGTGGACAGAGCACGGATGGCGGCGTGGTGATCAGCTGGTACAGTTCTACCACACCGGGTGGGCCCTACACGGCGATCCCGAATGCCTTCACCAACCCGTACATCGTTGAAGACCTCACCGAGACCACCTATTTCATTGCCTACGTCGAATGTGCCCTCACGGGAGATTCCGTGGCCACGAACGAGGTAAGCACAGTTGTTACACCGACCCCGACAGCCAGTGCATCCAACGATGGACCTGTCTGCGAAGGCGAGGATGTGCAACTTACCGGCACCACCGATATCGGCACCACCTTCGAGTGGACGGGGCCGAACGAGTACACGAGCACCGACCAAAGCCCATTGTTGATCGATGCGGCCGCCGGAACCTACACCTTTGTTGCGACTGCCAACGGTTGCTCTTCAGTGCCAGCGAGCACCACGGTTGAAGTACAGTCAGCTCCTGATATCGTATCAGTGACCGCAGATCCCACCGATGTTTGCGTGGGTGGATCATCACAGTTGAATGCTGAGGTAACCGTGACACAGCCTAATGTGCTGATCGCCGAGATCACCAAGTACAACACAGCAACTGGCGGAACCACTCCGGTGTACCCACCTTATACCCCATCCTCAGGACAGTATGATTTCGTTGAATTGAACAACGCATCATCCGTCCCTGCGGATATAAGTGGCTGGACGATCCAATCCTATGGAAGTTCAGGATTGGTACACGACTTCACTTTCCCTGGTGGAACTGTCATCCCTCCGTTCGGAGTGTCGGTGATCAACCTTGGATCGGGCACGGATAGCCCAGGGGATCTCTACTTCAACACAGGAGGAAGTAGCAATACCTTCCTCAGCAGTGATGACATGGGTGTTGTACTCCGGAACGGAAGTACGATCATCGATGTTCATGCGAATTCAGGGATCACCTTCCCCCCAGCCGCTGGAGTAACAACTGATGATTGGAGCGGACCGAACCTGACACAAACCGCGAGCGATGCCGGGTTCACGCGTATTGGTTCCACCGATACCAATACCTCCATGGATTGGCAGGTGAATTCATCGAGCACGTTCGATCAGACGATCGGCACTTACAACTCGGACTTCAATTATGAGAATCCGAATGTTGGCACTGTGGACAGCTACAGCTGGGCACCTGCCGGATCTCTTGATGATCCCACTTCGGCGTCTCCGTTGGCCAGCGGTTTGACGGAGACCACCACATTTGTGGTCACTGCCACGACAACAGCAGGCTGCTCAAGCGTGGATAGTGTGACCGTTCTTGTGGGTGAAGCTCTGATGGTGGACATCGAACAGACCGAGGATACCATCTGCGGTGGCGAGCCAGTGACCCTGACCGCGAACGTAAGTGGTGGCGGACAACCTTACAGCTACGTCTGGTCACCCGGAGGTGAGGAGACCGCCGAGATCGAAGTGGCCCCATTCTCGACCACGGAGTACAGTGTAACGGTCACCGATGACTGTGCAAATGTGGAAGTGGCCAGTGCGACCATCACGGTGGAGCCTACTCCAGCCGTAACTGCGTCACATGACCAACCGGTATGTGAAGGTTCGACACTTCAACTGTTGGGTACATCCGATATGGGCACGTTCGAGTGGACCGGCCCGAACGGTTTCACCAGTACGGACCTTTCACCGACGATCGAGAACGTGACCTTCGCGGCAAGCGGGACCTACACGTTGACGTCCACTTTCGGAGATTGCTCGGCCAGTGCCAGCACCGAAGTGGAAGTCGGCTTCGGCGCCGGAGAGATCACTGTTACACCTGCCGATCCCTCGATCTGTGCAGGAGGCTCGGTGGAACTCGTGGCATCCGGTGCGGGAATTGAGGTTGATGCCAACGGCACTTTGAGCGGCACCAGCCCGATCGCATCCAGTTCAGCGATCCCCTCACCGTACTACCGCACCTACGAGAACCGTAGAACGCAGTACATCATCCAGGCATCGGAACTCGATGCGTTGGGAGTGATCGGTGCGATCACGTCGCTGGCATTCGAGGTCACCGCGGCACCTACACCGAACAACTTCGACGCCTTCACGATCAAGCTGGCCAACGTTCCAGGTGCCACAAGTCTACCTTACTTGGACCCTGTGACCACGGTATATGGCCCGATCGATTACTCTCCCGTGGTTGGTACTAACACCCACGCCTTCAGCACGCCCTTCAACTGGGATGGCACCTCAGATCTGTTGATCGACATCTGCTTCGAGAACGACCCCACACCTGACAACACGTGTACGGCAGGTTCTCCAACATGCTGGGGCAGTAATCCTACGGTGAACATGGTGAACGGTCCGGCCACCAATACCTGGGTGATAAGAGCGGACAACACGCCACTGTGCGATGCATCTTCGGCTTCGTTGACGACAAATTCAGCCCAGCGGCCAGTGATGATCTTCGGATGGGGTGTTGATCAACCCGCCACTTACAGCTGGAGCCCGGCCACCGGTCTGAACACCACTGCAAACGACACGGTGACCGCATCACCCACGGAAACCACCGTTTATACTGTGACCGGTACGCTGGCGAACGGTTGCACCAGCTCTACGGATGTGACCGTGACCGTTGGTGAACCTCTTGCGATCTCGATCGATGCGACCGAAACGACCATCTGTGCTGGTGAGGAGATCACGCTTTCGGCGAACATCGCCGGTGGTGGTGAACCGTACACCTATGAATGGGAACCCGGTGGAGAAACAACTGATTCGATCGACGTATCGCCTGCATCCACGACCGAATACACGCTCATCGTGAACGATGGATGTGGTGGAGCTGATACCGCTTCAGTGACGATCATTGTTGAGCCTGCTCCAACTGCTGTGGCCAGCTACAATTCACCGTTGTGCATCGGTGGCGATCTGCAACTCACCGGTACTACGGACATCGGCACAAGCTTCCAATGGACGGGACCCAATGGTTTCAACAGTACGGACCAGAACCCGACCATCCTGGATGTTACGAGCGCAGATGCAGGTACCTACACTTTTACCGCCACTGCGGGTAACTGCTCAACATCGAGCGATATCGTGGTGGAGATCGGCGAAGTACCTGTGATCGTAGATGTGACAGCGACACCGGATGTGATCTGCTCCGGAGATACCGTACAGCTGAACGTTGTGGTACCCACAGCCCCAGCCCTCTGCACCGCGGCGGCAACGAACACCACCGATGAGTGGATCTCCAACGTGACCTTTGCTGATATTGCCAATGCAAGCGGATCGACCACGTACACGGATTACACTTCGATCATCGGCAATATCAATGCTGGAAGTACCTATACCTTCAGCGGCACCGTAACCAACGGAACGGCTTTCGAATACAGCGAGACCGTCCGGGTGTACATTGATTGGGACCAGAATGGTGTATTTGGTGCCGGCGAGGTCTATGACATGGGTATCCAGGCAGTGCCGGGTGGCTCAGATGTGGTGTTCAGTGATGATATCACCGTACCGGCCGGTATCCCCGACGGCCTCACCACGATGCGCGTGATCAATCGCTTCAGCTCCTATCACGATGCGAACGGTTGCGGATCGTTCACCTATGGCGAAGTGGAGGATTACAGCTTGAACGTGAGCGGTGGAACACCCACCGGCCTTACCTACAGCTGGTCTCCGATCACTTTCCTGAATGACCCCACCATTGCCGATCCTTTGGCCGAAGATGTTACAGCTACCACGGAGTACACAGTGACTGTTACCAACGCTGCCGGATGTGCTTCATCCGCTAGCGTGACAGTTACCGTGAACACCGCCGACACCGACAGCGACGGTATCCTCGACTGCGACGACAGCTGCCCAAGCTTCCCCGGTCAGGTAGGCGACCCCTGCGATGCCGGACCTGGCATGATGAACGGCGAGATCACCGTGGATTGCGAGTGCGTTGGCGAACCGATCTACGTGGCTGTGACCTCAAGCGTCATGCTCGATGGCCCTTACAACACCGGAACCATGTTGATGGGTGACAACCTCCGCAGCCTTGGTCTGATCCCCGCTGCACATCCATACGGCGGTGCACCGTTCAACCATGCAGGCAGCGAGACCATCGATGCAGGTGTGCTGGCCGTTACCGGCAACGATGCGATCGTGGATTGGATCCTGCTCGAACTGCGCGATGAGACCACTCCTTCGACCATCGTGGCCACCCGTGCCGCCTTGGTACAGCGCGATGGTGACATCGTGGACATGGAT
>JAEZGH010000091.1 GCA_023417065.1 Bacteroidota bacterium | reverse complement strand
TTACTGTTCAGAATACGTCGTATTCTTTCAACGGCTACTTATACCGAGCCAGGATCACCAGTTCAGCAACCTGCACGGCTACTGCGTTTAGCAATGCAGCGGTGCTGACGGTTCAGGAGAAACCGGTTATTGATGTACAGCCTGTGTCCCAGACGCTCTGCGAAGGCAGCACCATTTCATTGAGTGTAACTGCTCACGGTACAGGATTAACGTATCAATGGTACCGCGATGGCGCGTCCTTAGGTGCAGCCAGCGCGACAGCAACGACCCTAACGATCACGAACGCGAATGCAACTCACGCAGGTGACTACACCGTTGTGGTTCGTGGTACGTGTGATGCAACAGGGGTGACCAGCTCAGTGGCTGCGATCACGATTGAAGAAGCACCGGAAGTAATTGCTCATCCGGCGAATCAAACGATCTGCGAAGACGGCACAACTACCTTTACGGTAAACGCCGGTGACACGGAATCGCCGGTTTACCAATGGCAGGTTAACCGCAATGATGGAGCAGGGTATGTTGACCTGGTCAACAACTCCGGGCATGCTAATGTAACTACAGCAACACTTACTGTTCAGAATACGCCTCTCGCCGCTAACGGCTACTTATACAGAGCCAGGATCACCAGTTCTGCAACCTGCACGGCTACTGCGTTCAGTAATGCAGCAGTGCTGACGGTTCAGGAGAAACCGGTGATCGATGTACAGCCTGTGGCACAGACGCTCTGTGAAGGCAGCACCATTTCATTGAGTGTAACTGCTCACGGGACAGGCTTGATGTATCAATGGTTCCGCGATGGCGCGTCTTTAGGTGCAGCCAGCGCGACAGCAACTACCTTAACAATTACCAACGCGAATGCTTCCCATGCAGGTGACTATACCGTTGTGGTACGCGGTACGTGCGACGCAACAGGGGTGAGCAGCTCAGTGGCGGCGATCACGATTGAAGAAGCACCTGAAGTAATTGCCCATCCGGCGAACCAAACGATCTGCGAAGATGGTTCTACAACTTTCTCAGTTGACGCTGGAATAACTGCCTCGCCACAATATCAATGGCAGGTAAACCGCAACGATGGCGCCGGTTACGTTGATCTGGTAAACGACACTGAACACGCGAACGTAACAACGGCTACTCTCACAGTGCAGAGTACCCCTTACGCCTTCAACGGATACCTGTACCGCGCAAAAATCTCAAGCTCGGGCACGTGTATAGCAACAGCGCTGAGTAATGCAGCGATATTAACGGTTCATGAAAAACCGGTAATCGATGTCCAGCCTGTGGGGGCTAGCCTTTGCCGCGGCGAATCGGTGACGTTTAATGTTGAAGCCCACGGCACAGGACTGATCTATCAGTGGCAGAAAGATGGTGTTGATATTGGCACCACATCAGCCAACACATCGCTGACATTGATAGGAGTAACAGTCGCCGACGCCGGAAGTTATACCGTTGTGGTCAGCGGAGCCTGCACGCCTGCGGTGACCAGTGCACCAGCCGTGTTGTCTGTGCAGGAGCTGCCTACTGTTACCAACAGCCACGATCAACTGAATATCCAGATATGTAGCGGAGAAGCACTTACTTTTGTTCCACAGTTTTCAATACCGGGGACAACCTTTACCTGGCAAAGCGAATACACCGCAGAAATAACAGCAGGCGTAACGGCCACGGGAAGCGATTTCTCGAGTCAGGTGCCGATCAACAACACAAGTTCATCTGGTACAATTACCTACCGCCTGACACCCCATATCAATGGTTGTGATGGCGTTCCTTTTAACTTTGTTGTCACCGTTAAGCCGCTGACATCCGTGTCGGCAGCAGATAAAACAATCTGTAGCGGTGAGGAAACAAATATCACCCTGCTGCCATCTCCGAAGAACGTTCCAGGAACCACCTTCTCATGGGTCGTCACTTCTACGAACGTAACCGGTGCGGCTTCAGGGAACGGAACATCTATTAATCAGGTCCTGACCACAGATGAAAACGGTGGAACCGTATTATACGTCGTAACGCCTTCGGCCAACGGATGTGTCGGTCCCGAGCATACCATCACGGTCATCGTCAATCCGAGACCCGTTGCTGACGCAGGTGCTGATTTCAGCGTGTGTGAGCCAACGTCATTCACTCTTACCGGTACGATTGGTGGCAGCGCGACATCGGCAACCTGGACCGTGGGAGCTGGTGCCGCCGGAACACTGTCAGCGTCATCAATTTCCGGCAACGTTGTTATGGCTACATATACCGTTGTGGCAGCAGACCTCAACAAGACGTTCAGCTTCTACCTCACAACCAATGATCCTGACGCGACAGGACCGTGTTCTGCAGCAATGGATGAAGTGCGGGTAACGGTACACCAATTACCCGAAGTTGCGTTGTCTGAATTGAAGCCTCAATACGCTGAAAACGACGCGGTTCAACTCCTGTCAGGATTCCCGACCAAGGATGGGGTAGGAGTGTTCACTGGTCCGGGTATCGTTGCCGGTACAAATCAGTTCAATCCCGCGAATGCAAACATTGGATTCAATACCATTACCTATACTTTTACAAGCTCCATCACGGGATGCGTCAACAGTGATTCAAAAACTACCCTTGTCAATGCCCTTACGGACATCGACTTTGACATAGGCGAGAATCCGCGACGCGCTGTTAATGGTGATCTGCTGATCTGCGAGAACCTCGATCGTCAGCCTATCAACGGTTATCCACATCCTTCGGAAGGAAGAGTGCCCACTTCGTTCATATCCGAGGACGGAAAGCTGTCATTCATTGTTGAAGGCGGCGAATGGTTTATTCAGACTAATGGACTAGGTGGCTCCGGTGCATACGAGGAGTACATGATTACGTATGAGTTTACTAACCAGGACAACGCAACACAGCGCAAGACCAAAAAGCTGATCGTGTACAGAGCTCCCGTTGCGAGCATCAACATGCAACCCGGATGCGCATCGGATTCTATTACATTTATTGAGAACTCATTCCGTCCCGATGGCGTGACGTCGTTCACGTACCTCTGGAATTTCGGTGAAAACAATAACGTAAGCTATGTTACCGAACCAATCGGTCCCGATGAAGTATATCCGCCGAAATACAAGTACGTCACTTCAGGTACTAAGAATATCTCATTCACGATCACGTCAAACACCGGGTGTACGGATACTGATCAACATACCCTCCTTGTAGGGAAACCACCGGAACTTGATTTCAGCTACACGAAGATATGTAGCGAAATTCAGGCAACCGAATTCCGGAGTCTAATCCCCGAAAGTCCATTGTATACGGTAAGTCATTTTGAGTGGGATTTCGCTGACGTCCACGGTGTCGTTGATGGTGCTGCAGGTTCGTCGGTTCCGGCCGGAACACACGGCGGTGCGACATCAGGTGTAATCGATAACCCCGTTCACCGTTATGACGCATCCGGTGAGTATGCAGTCCGACTGTCTGTCTCCACTTCCGAAGGTTGTGTGGCGAGTATAGTGAAGAACATTTACATTCTGGAATACAGTACTCCTCAGGCTACGTTGGCTTACTTCGATGACTTTGAATCGGGTACCAACTGGCGTGCTCCCCAATTCGGGACAACTAGTTGGGTATTCGGACTGCCCGAGGGCGACGTCATAAACGCTGCAGCGTCCGGATCGAATGCCTGGTGGACCGGTAAGAATACCAATCTGCTTGACGACAACAGCTTCTACTACCGGAACGAAAACTCTGAAGTGTTAGGTCCGTGTCTTGACCTCACCCAGGTGAAACGCCCAATGATTTCAATGAAGTATTGGTCGGATACACCACTGGGATACGATGGTGCCGTGCTTCAATACTCGACCGACGGAGGCCAGAAATGGACTACCATAGGTGACGCTGAGGGCGCAGGTATTAACTGGTACAATACCCGCAACATGGCAGCGAACCCTGGAGGTCAGGACAACCATGCGTGGTCAGACACGACTATGGGCTGGCGCACTGCGCGCTACAGCCTCGACGAAATTCCTCAGGCTGAGCGTAACCTCGTAGTATTCCGTATTGCATTCTCAAGTACTGAAAAGGGACGCGGGGATACACGCCCTATGGAAGGGTTTGCTTTTGACGATGTTTATATCGGTGAAAAGACTCGCAATGTGCTGGTAGAACACTTCACGAACGCGGAAGATGCTGCGTCCGCACCTGCACGACAATGGTTCAATTCAATCGAATCGGGGCAGCTTCTGAGGAGAGATTCAGCAGACTTTATTGTATTGCAGTATCACATGGCAAATCCGGTTTTTGACCAGCTCAATGCCGACAATCCGGTTGACCCCTATGCGCGGGCACAGTGGTATGGCGTTGCCAATCCTCCTGTTGCTATAATGGATGGTATTCAGGGTAATTATTTCCACAACACATTCAATGGTTCTTATCAGCAGATTGATGAGATTGAACTAGATCGCAGATCGCTGGAGGAGCCACTGTTCCGCATCCGCGTATCGCTCGACGATTCGGATGTAACACGCCTGACAGGAACGGTGAACCTTACGTATACCGGCGAAGAGGATTTTACAACCACAATCATGCTACATGCAGCACTTGTGGAGAATGGCCTCGGGGCGACAAATCGCAACGTACTACGCGCACTCATATGGGGCCCCCAGGGTAAGTTGCTGAACGGTCCTTTCGCATCCGGACAAACCATCAACGACATTACCATTAACTTCGACATGAATACGGTCGTGTCTGACCCCGGTAATCTTTCGCTCATTGTCTTTGTTCAGGACAAGAACACGAAGAAAATCCTTCAGTCTACGGTGATTAAGGCTCCATCGCGGCAATCGGTAATTGTGGGTGTACCGGAAGACCCGGGTGCCGGAATTCTGAAACACCTGCAGGTTTATCCTAACCCGGCTTCGCAACAGATTAACTTCGCTATGGACCGCAAACTCGATCGCGACTATGAGTGGCGTATCGTCGATCAACGGGGTGTGACAGTCCTGTATGGTGGATTGAACCGCGACCTCAGCGATCCACAGACCGTTGACATATCGCGACTTGCTAACGGCATATACTTCCTGGCCATTCGAACTGGTGACAGGGCAGTGTACTACCGCAAGATAGCGGTGATGAACAGGTAATCAGGAAAAGGAAAAGAAAAGGCGGCCCTGTGAAGAAGTATCCACGTGGACAAGTTAGCAGGGCTGTTCTACGTTGATTTCTTTCGAAAGGTCGTGCAAGACCTGGTTACAGCTACCAATGAATTCATCAACGACTTCGGGCAGCCCATCAAGCTTCGTTCCGGCCTTCCCGTTCTCTTCAAGATAAAGGAGCTTTGGTCGGAGGGAATCGAGTCCCATTAATGTGAATGATGGCTTGATCTGATGCGCCAGTCGGGAAAGCCGATCCCACCGCGATTGCTGGACGGCGATTTGCATCTCATCCAGTGTTGCCGGCATTGATTGCAAAAAGGTCGTGATCATCTCATGGATGAATTCACGGTTGTTGCCGGATACACTTCGAAGATAGTCCAGATTGTATTTAGCATGGTATTCCTTCGCCCGGGCAGGAGGCGGTAGCTTCGTGGAAGGCCGGATCTTGAGTTCCTTGAACAGCTTGTGATAAAGATCTTCAGGCGTAAAAGGCTTCGGCAGGTAGTCGTTCATTCCAACCGCCAGGCATTTCTCCACATCACTCTGTGTGGCATTTGCCGTTAGGGCTATGATTGGCAGTTTAGCACATTGCTGCATCGCGCGGATAGCCATGGTGGCTTCGTAACCATCCATCACTGGCATCTGCACATCCATCAGCACGACGTCGTAAAAAGTGTTCTTGATCTTTTCAACAGCAACAAGGCCGTTTTCAGCTACGTCTATCGAACACTGCCAGTTCTTCAGAATGCTCTTCGCGTAAAGCCTGTTGATGTCATTGTCCTCAACCAGCAACACACGCAGTTGTGAAATGTTGAGGTTCTTCAACGTTTTAGGCGGCTTAGGTTTCTTGACAACCGTTCTGACTTTTCCGATTTCATAAGGAATAGTAACGGTGAAAGTTGATCCCGCGTGTTCCTGGCTGACTACATTAATTTTTCCTTTCTGAAGTTCAACCAATTGTTTGACGATAGTGAGACCAAGCCCTGTTCCGCCGTAGCGACGTGTGACGCTGGCGTCGGCCTGGCTGAAACTTTCGAATATCGTGTGAAGCTTCTCTTCAGGGATACCCACGCCTGTGTCAGTTACCTCAATCTTGACCCAGCTTGTGCCACGAAGTTGTCGTGCCTCCGAGCAACTGACGCTGATAGATCCGTTGTGTGTAAACTTCACGGCGTTACTGATGAGATTGATCAGTACCTGATTAAGACGAACCGGATCACCAATGAGAATCTTGTTAAGTTTTTCTTCAATGGTGAAATTCAGGGTAAGTTTTTTCTCCTTCGCCTGATACGTGAATGTGTTTATGAGTGAGGGGAGGAGATCCTTGAGGTTAAAGGCAATCTTTTCGAACTTCAGTTTCCCGGACTCGATAGCCGCGAGATCGAGAATGTCTGTGATGATTACCTTGAGATTCTCCGCTGAATGCCTGATTGCATTGAGATAGGATTCGCGTTCCTCCGGACTTGGATTTTGCCCTAGCAGGTTCGCCATTCCGGCAATACCATTGATCGGCGTACGGATTTCGTGACTGACGTTGGCAAGAAATTGTTCCTTTGCTTTCTGCAGTCTCAGAAGTTCTGCCTCGTCACGTTTCCGCTGCGTAATGTCACGACAGTCGAGAATGAAGCCTTCAATTCCTTCCTTGTGTTTGAGATTTATGGCGTTGAATTCCAGAAATCTGAAGCTCTTGTCTTTGCAGCGAAACTGAAATTCAACCTTCTCGGTATAGGCCCTTTTTCTGCTTTGTTTGAACTTGCTCTTGAGGCTGCTGACCATGGAGGGCAGGAGGTAGTCGAAGATGTTTCGTCCGATCAGGCTCTTTGAACGATAGCCCAGTGTTTCAAAAGTGGACGCGTTGTGATACCAGATCACACCGTTATAGTCTACGATAAAGATGATGTCTGATCCGTCTTCAACTACCGTTTCATAAAATGATCCTTTCTTGACGTACTGTTGAAGTTTCATCGCCTCAAATACCCATTTCTTCCATCTCTTTAAGGTAGCGGTAAAGTGACGATTTTCCAATGTCGAGCTTCCTGGCGACCTCCAGCACGTTGTTGTCGTACTTGTTGAGGTAGTGCCTAATAATGCGATACATAAACTCCTGCATGGTCATTTCCTGATATAGGAAGGATTCCATACGTGTAGTACTGTTGAAGCTGATGTCCTGAGGACGTATTTCCTGCTCCTCAGCCATCACCGCGGCAAGCTCAATTATGGATTTTAGCTCGCGAATATTACCCGGGAAAGGATATTGCAATAATTTTTGCTGGGCTTCTGGGCTGATTTTGAACTTGCGCATACCATTCTCGTTGGCAAACTGATCAAGGAAATGCTTGGCAATCAGGATTACATCGTTGCCGCGTTCCCGCAAGGGGGGAAGATGGATCGGCAATCCGAGCAGTCTGTAGTATAAATCCTCGCGGAATCTTCCCGTCTTCACTTCTTCAGCAAGATCCTTGTGTGTGGCCGCCAGTATGCGGACGTCGAGCTTTATAACCTGGTTTCCCCCGATGCGGATCACTTCGCGCTCCTGCAATACCCGAAGTAATTTGGCCTGCAGGTTGGTGTCCATCTCGCCAATCTCATCAAGGAAAATTGTTCCTCCCTCAGCTTCTTCGAACTTCCCGATCCGACGGGTCATCGCACCTGTAAACGCGCCCTTTTCATGACCGAATAATTCGCTTTCAATCAGGTCGCGGGGTATTGCTGCAATGTTGACCGCAACAAATGGCTTGTTCTTCCGCTTCGAGTTGTAGTGTATGGCTTTTGCAACCAGCTCCTTCCCCGTACCCGTCTCGCCGGTGATGCTTACGGAGATGTTGGTCTGTACCGCTTTCTCAAGCATGGAGAAGATCCGTTTTATCGCCGGACTTGTTCCTATGATGCTTTTCTCGAACTCGTACTTCTCGGAGATCTCCTTCTTCAGGTGATTGATTTCCTTGATAAGGGACGTCTTGTTCCGAGCGTTGTTGATAGCATTCAATAACCTGTCCTTGGTTTCGTGATCCTTGGAGATGTAATCATAGGCCCCGAGTTTCAGCAACTCTACAGCGGTATGGATTTTCTCCTGGGCAGAAACGATTATCACGTTGATGTTTGGATCGTGGCTCCGGATCTGGGCAAGTACTTTTTCACCCGGCATATCCGGCAGGGAGTAATCGAGCGTAATCACAGCCGGGTTCTTGTAAAGGTTGGCCAGGCAATCTTTTCCAGAGGTAAAAAATTCCAGGTCGTAGTCAGGATTCAACTCAAGGACGTAGCGCAGGAACTTGGCGTAGGCAGGGTCATCTTCAACTACAAAGATTTTAACCGGGTCTTTGTCGTACATGGTTCAGAAGGTTGCAAAAAGTAAATATACACTCGATTTAGTTCACGGGAAATTATGATAAATCCTCAATATTTTCCCAACTTGGTGATATTAAACAAACGGATTTTGCTACTTCGAGAACTTGATACGCCCGAACGGGAGTTGATTCTTAAGGCACCTATCCTCGTATGCATACTCATCGCGGGGGCTGATGGCGAAATCGATCAGAAGGAGATCAGGGAGGCCATCGATATGGCGCGGAATAAACGATGGGTCAAAACGAATATTCAACCTTTCTTCCAGGAACTAGCCCAGGATTTTGAGGATAAACTTAAGATTATTCTTCAATCGTACCCCTTTGACGCCAGATCCCGGAACGAAATCATTCAGGAAGAACTGGTTAATCTGAACAACATTCTGAACAAGATAGATCGGGCTTTTGCCCGGTCTTATTACGAGATGCTCAAGTTTCTCGCCGAGCGTATAGCCTCGTCGTCGGGAAGCTTCTGGGGAAAAATCACGGCCGAAGAAGCCCGGCTCCTCGAACTCCCCATGATCAGAAAGCCCGAGTGAGTTTCTTGAAATAGTTGTTTTTCGTATCCCTGCATTTTTCATCTTTGCAGCAGCAAATCCTTACTGAAAGTATGCCCTCTCGTTCCATTATTGGCAGTGCAGTTGTTCCGTTCCGGCTGGTCTTTCTGATGTGGGCTGTCTTTTTTGTGGATCAGCTGATGCCCTACGTTGCCTTAAACTCTTTTGGCATAATCCCACGAACGCCAATTGGAATAATCGGGATATTTACCGGGCCAATGTTGCACGGGTCGCTGGCTCACCTCATCTCCAACACAGTCCCCCTCTTGTTCCTGGGAGCCGTGCTGTTCTACGTTTACAACTATATCGCGCTGTCGGTTTTCCTTAGGGCTTACTTCTGGACAAATGTACTGGTGTGGTTGTTTGCACGGGATGCCAATCATATCGGCGCTTCCGGACTTGTCTACGGACTTGCTTTCTTCCTGATTTTTTTCGGAATTTTCAGACGCGACTTTCTTTCGATTATTATTTCCATAATTGTGATATTGTTATACGGCGGTGTTTTTTACGGTATCCTCCCCAGTGACCCGCGAGTGTCGTGGGAGTCGCACCTCGGTGGAGCCCTTGTCGGCGTTTCCACCGCCGTGACGTATAGTAAACAGAAAAAAGTGAGCTGATGGATGCAAATGTGAAAAAGGTATTGACTGACCTGAAGAACCGGAAGTATGCTCCCGTGTACTTCCTTCAGGGTGAGGAGACTTTCTATATCGACCTGATTTCAGACTATGTCGAAAATAACGTCCTGTCGGATGCGGAAAAAGGCTTCAATCAGGTTGTGGTTTATGGCAAAGACGTCAACATGGCTGCAGTCCTCACGCATGCACGCCGGTTCCCGATGATGGCAGAACGTCAGGTCGTCATTGTCAAGGAAGCTCAGGATATCCAGGATATCGGTAAGGAAACAGGAAGTAAACTCCTCCTTGACTACCTGGCAAGACCTGTTCCCAGCACGTTACTTGTATTCTGTCACAAGAACAAAACCCTCGATAAGCGTCGCGAGTTAGGAAAGAAAATTGACCAGCTGACGGTGTGCATCTCTACCAAAAAGATATACGACAATCAGCTGCCGGAATTTGTCAAAGAATACGCAAACGATAAGAAGCTTTCCATCGACGACCGCGGTGTTATAGCTCTGTGCGAGTTTGTAGGAAATGACTTGCATCGTCTGGCGAACGAGATGGATAAACTTGCCATAAACCTTGCCCCCGGGGAAAGCATCTCCGCCGAAAAGGTGATGAACCAGGTCGGCGTGAGCAAGGAATACAACATCTTCGAACTTCAAAAAGCGATTATTCAAAAGGATACGCTCCTGGCAAATAAGATCGTGAACTACTTCGAAAGCAACACCAAGAAGAATCCGATAATCCCTGTAGTGGCGTTTCTGTTCTCTTTTTTCAGTAAACTGTTAGTCGCTTCACAAGCAAAGGATAAGAGCGACAAGGGCTTAGCTAGCGAATTGAAAATCAGCCCTTATGCTGTACGCGATTATAGCTTTGCTTTACGTCAGTATCCACTGCCCCGCATCCTCGCGAACATCGGTTACCTCAAGGAAGCAGACCTCAAGCTGAAAGGTGTTAACACCGGATCTTCAACCGATGGTCAGATCATCCGCGAATTGGTGTGGCGGCTGATGAATTGATTGGCAAACAGTAAATCGCCTTTTACTTGCAGAATCGTCGTTCAGCTCACTATCTTTAAGTCCATGCTTTACATCTCATGGGCCTGCTCAGGCGATAATCGTCATTCAATGCGGCGAGCTAACATCGACCTGCTTCGGCCTTCCGGACAAACAGGCATGGAAGAAACTTTCCGATCCATCCTTCATAACTTTCCGGCAGAAAACAGTGGTATGCTTTATGCTGCATACATGATTTTTGGCTGTCGGTTGGCAATAAATTTTTTGCCGTACTGTTCTAACTCAAATCCTATTTGTTCTAAATGATAAAATCTGTCGTATGCTCCGTACTGATCCTTCTTGCCCTCACGGCAATAGGACAGGATCAGCTTTCTCAAAACCCGGTCGAAAAGTTATATCAGCGTGGACGCGACCTGATTAACCATTCAAACTATGGCGCCGCCCGCGAAGTGTTTACAGAGTTCCTCGCTCAGGCCGCGCCGTCTGATAACCGCCGCGGCGAAGCTGAATACTATGTTGCGTTCAGTGCCCTCAATCTGGGGCATCGCGATGGGGAAAAACTCATCGAAAATTTCATCTCAAACAATCCGTCAAGTCCGAAAGCATCAACAGCCTACTTCGACCTGGCAACCTTCTTCTATAGCGAAGGCAATTATTCGAAGGCATCCTCGTACTTTAAGAAGGTTCGCTTCCCTGCACTCACCTCCGAACAACAAAATGAAGGTCACTTCAAATGGGGTTACAGCTACTTCAACCAAAAGAAACTCGACGAGGCTCTGGAGCAATTCAACTTCGTTAAAGGTCAAAGAACTGCGTTTTCACCTGCGGCAAGCTACTATGCCGGTTTCATCGAATCGTCAAAGGGGATGTACGACGAAGCATTGGCTGATCTGAAAAGAGCTGAAAGCAGCCCTTCGTACGCCAATATTGTTCCGTACCTGATCACGAACATCTACTTCCAGCAAAAGAAATACGACACCGTTATTGAATACGCCGGCACTCTCAAGGATCGCAAAAGCATCGCCAGCCAGTCTGATATTGCAGTGCTCGTAGCTGAATCGTATTACTACAAAAAGGATTATGAGAAGGCAGTAAATGCTTACCAGCAGTATTTCGACAAGAACTCCAAAGCGGAAAGCGGGCTCTTATTCCGCGCCGGATACGCCAACTACATCACCGGAAACACAGAACGTGGAATCCAATATCTTGACAAGGCTGCGGTAAGTAAGGATACCGTTAGCTACTACGCATCGTACTACCTCGGAATCCTGCACGTTAAGCAGGGCAACAAACCACAGGCTCTCAACGCGTTTGATTATGCGCGAAAGAATCCGGCGGATAAGAATCTCGCCGAAGAAAGCGCCTTTCAACTGGGTAAGGTTGCCTACGATGCTGCAAAACCCGACATGGCTATCTCCGTTTTTGAATCCTTCACGAAAGACTATCCGCGGAGCAGCCACATCAATGAAGCAAAGGAACTTCTCGCTCAGGCATATATCAACGGAAACAACTACAATCGCGCTATTGAGTATATCGAAAGCCTTTCTTCACGAAATCAATACATCGATCAGGCCTATCAGAAGGCTACATACCTGAAAGGAAGTGAACACTTCAACAAGGAACAGTGGCGCGAAGCCTCGCAAAACTTCGAAAAGTCGTTGCGCTACCCTGTGGATCCCGCATATGTAGCACTGGCAAGTTTCTGGAATGCCGAAGCATATTCCATTGAACGCAAATACGATGTCGCGATTACAAATTACCAGAAGGTAATCTCCATGCTCCCCAACCTTGAGAAGGAGCTGCTGATCAAGACGCGTTATGGACTAGGTTATGCCTATTATAACACAAAGGATTATGAAAAGGCCTTGTTTAACTTCAAGGATTTCACCAACCGCACCGACATCCACAATCCGAATTATACCGATGGACTGCTCCGTCTGGCCGATTGTTATTACGTGGGGCGCCAATACAACGAAGCGCTTGAAACGTACGGAAGGGCGAAGAAAGCCAGCACCGCCGACAACGACTATATTCTTTATCAAACCGGAGTCATCGCGGGCATGCTCAAAAAATACAACGATGCAAATACTAACTTTTCAGAGTTAATCAGCCGCTTTCCCCGTTCTCAATATCGTTTGGACGCTATGTTCAAGCGTGCCGAGTTTGATATGGAGCAGAGCAACTATACTGCGGCCGTCGACGGACTAACACAGCTCATCCGCGAAGGACGTGGTTCCCGATTGCTTCCATATGCTTACATCCGTCGGGCTCAGTCAAACTATAACCTCAAGCAATACGACCGAAGCGCCAGCGACTACAAGCGCATCATCGACGACTTCCTGGGACACCCCGTAGCAAAGGATGCGTTGCCGCTGCTGCAGGAGGTGCTCACGATCTCCGGCAAATCGGAGGAGTTCGGCGGCTATCTCGCCAAGGTGAAAGCGGCCAATCCCGATGAGAAGGGCTATGAACAGCTCGAGTACGATGGAGCAACAAACCTCTATTTTGATCAGCAATACCCTAAAGCAATCACTGCACTTGCCGCCTTCCTGAAGAACTACCCGGAATCGGCAAACCGTAGCGAAGCGAAATTCTACCTTGCCGAGTCATATTACCGGACGGATCAGGCAGATAACGCAATACCGTTGTACGTCGAGCTCTCCAATGATGGTACGTTTACCCAGGGGCATCGCGTGGCGTCGCGCCTGGCCGAATTGTATGTGAAGAAGGGCGATCACGCAAAGGCGATCCCACAATTCCGCCGCCTCGAACGCCTCGCTACCAACAAACGCGAACAATCTTCTGCATGGGCAGGATTGATGGAATCATATTACACACTTGGCAAGTACGATTCAACGGAAGTGTTTGCCAGATCAATTCTCGAAGGCGGAAGCGTTAACGTAGGTGGTCAAAACCGGGCTTCACTCTTCCTCGGAAAAGCAGCACTCGCCAAAGGCGACAAGGAAACTGCCAAAGATGAGTTTCTCAATACACTGAATTCCGCACGCGATGAGAATGGCGCCGAAGCCAAGTACCTGTTGGCAACGATATTCCACGAAGCAAAGGAATACAAGCAGGCCGAAGAAACGCTGATCAGTCTGAACAACGACTTTGGCGCTTACGATGAGTGGGTTGGAAAATCATTCCTTCTGCTGGCGGAAAATTTCATCGCAAAAGATGAATTCTTCCAGGCACGACACACCCTCCAGTCACTGGTTGACAACTTCCCGCTGCCTCACATTAAAGAGGAAGCGCGGAAAAGACTCCAGTCAATTGATGCGCGTGAAGCAGAACGTCAGAAGCAACTTGAGGCAGACACACTCGATCTTGACCTCGACCTTGATCTGGACGCCGACGAAACTTCTGATAACTAGACTATAATCGTTTTACTTTTTGCGATGAAGAAGAATATTAACATCAAGACATACAATTTCACAGTGAGAGCATTAGCCCTGATATCCTTCCTGAGTATATCTGTTCACCTGCAGGCACAACGCCCTGACTGGGAAGGTGAAATCCCTTCGGTGGATATTGAAATTGTTGAAACGCGCGAGCTATCCCTGCCTCCGGCAAACCGGAACTTCGAGAAGATTCCACCGCGCCCGTCGGAGCCTATCAAGCCTCCCATTCGTTATGACTTCCAGCCGTTCAACTTTTCGGCTCCACCGGTGAATCCGCAGATTCGCCCATTGAAACTGAAGGCCGAAAATCCCGGGCAGGTTTATGGCGGATTCCTTCGTCTCGGTTATGGCAATTATGCATCGCCATTGGTAGAAGGGTATATCACTTCCCGTAAGGATAAAGATCGGCTGGTGGGAGCACACTTTTATCATTCGAGTTCAGGAAAGGGACCCGTCGATGGTAAGAACTCCGGAAGCGGTATGACAAAGGCAGCGCTCTTCGGAAGGTCATTTACGGAAAATGTGGTTCTTTCAGGTAGAATCGATGCTGAAAACAGAACGACGCATTTCTATGGTTATCCTGAAGGAATGGAAATTGACCGCTCGGATATCCGTCAGGCGTATAACCTGTTCCGACTGTCGGGAGACATATCGAATGCGAAGAAAGCTGACTTTTTCTACAAGCTTGGCGCGGAAGTAAGTTACCTGGCCGACAAGTTTGATGCCCGCGAGACGGAAGGCAACGTTTCGTTAAACACAGGATATCAGGTTGGCGACGAGTCGAGGTTTAACGTCGATGTGGAGTACACCGCGCTCAGCCGAAAAGATGCATTGGTCTCATCGCGTCTGCGGAACCTGTTCACCGTTGTTCCAACCTACAGGTTTTCACCGGTAGAAGATTTGATTCTTCAGGTTGGATTTGCTGTTGCGTATGAAAATGATACGCTTAACTCAAAGGATCTTCATTTCTATCCTTTCGCCAGCGCCTCATATCCCGTGAGCCCTTCGGTTGATCTGGTAGCGTCGCTGGAAGGCGGGATGGAGAAAGTCTCCCTGCAAACATTGTCGTATAAAAACATTTGGATAGCTCCCAATATTCCTTTGGCGCATGTCAACAAAGTGTATGAACTGAATTTCGGTGTGAACGCCAGACTCGGCAACAAAGTCGGCATCAACGCTGGATTCAGCAACTCGGTTTTGAAAAACATGCACTTCTTTGTCAACAGAACCAACACATCCGAAGCACCTTACGACCAGGCGAAGTTTGACGTGATCTATAACGATAAGGCCTTTTTCCAGACTAACATCTTCGGGGCATTGAGCTTTGCGCAGTCTGAGAAGGCTAAATTTATGCTCCGCGGCGATGTATTCAGCTACGGAACAGGTAAGGATCAGATTGTTGCAGAGGCGTGGCATCTGCCTCGCTATAAGCTGAATGCAAATGCCTCGTTCAACGTAGCGAAGAAGGTCCTCCTGAATTTCGACGTGATCGGGCAGGGGGGCATGAAGGCACTGGAGCCTGAAACGGGCAATGTGATCAAGCTTGATGGTGCCCTTGACCTGAATGCGAAGGCAGAATATCTGTTTTCACCCAGTTTTTCGCTTTTTGTGCAATTCAACAACATCCTGGATAGCAACTACCCGTTGTACTTGTACTATCCGGCGCGTGGATTGCAATTTATGGGAGGGATAACCTGGAGTTTCTGATGAATCATACCTTTAGTCAGGGAATGCCCTGACGGTGGTGTGCGTTTGCAAGCTCAGAAATTTGCTTATTTTTGTATAATTAGCCTTTCTGGAAACCTAACTATTTTTTAAACATGGCGCGAAGAAAAAAGCAAAACGAAGATGATGCATCGAAGGAAAATCAGGAGAACCCTGAGCACTCCGATAACATAAATAACGACGCTTCCGATGATACCTTTGGTTTGCCTGAGGTTGATTACCAGCCTATTCAGCGCGATGAACCATTGGAGGATATGCCGCCATCTGAGCCCATCGACGAGCCTACTGCAGCGCCCGTGGATGAACCTGTAGAACAACCTTCCTACGAGGAACCCGCATACACACAGCCTGAGGTTCCCGCCGACGAACCTGCTCCTACATTTGAAACGCATGAAGAAGTCAGGCCGACGGAACCTGCATATGAAGAGCATCACCCTGCCGAAGAGCATCACGAATATCATTCGCGCTATGCTTACATGGAGGAAAATGATCAGCCTGTATGGCCGAAAGTGCTCGCTATTATACTGCTGATCCTGCTTGCAGGTAGTGCGATTTATTACTTCGCATTCTACCGCCCTCAACAGCAGCAGGCAGAACAAATGGAACGCGATCGCGATCGTGAAGAGCGTGAACGAATCCTCCGTGCCGAACGCGACCGCCAGGCTGAACTCAAGAGACTGCAGGATGAAGCTGCCCAGCGCAAAGCCGATTCCCTGGCAAATCTGCCCAAAGAAGGGTCTATTGAGCGACTGTCAGGACGTACTGGTCAGTATTGGGTGGTCGTGGCAAGTGCGATCGATGATGACTTGCTCATGGATTTTGCACAGAAACTGTCCAAGAATGGCCGACAGGTCAGGATTATTCCACCCTTCGGTAAGGATGGGAAATTCCACCGGCTCGCGATCGAATCCCGCGACAACTATGCCGATGCCCAGGCAACGGCTGACGGAATGAAAGGTGGGGAGTTTGGTGATCAGCTTTGGGTCGTCAGATATTGATTTTTTTATCTGAGACAAGGTATGGTAATTGCTGTCGTTTAGTTGTTGAGTACGCTCAACATAAAGTATTTTTTAACCTTTTAACCTTATTTACCTAAATGGTTTTACTTCAAATCGCCCAGGATACCACGGCTATATCTTCCGGGGCCGAAGGATCATTGTCGATAATTGACCTCGTGTTTGCCGGCGGACCGGTAATGATTCCCATTGCGCTGCTTTCAATTCTTGCAATTTACTTTTTCATTGAACGCCTTCTGGTGATCAACAAGGCGAATCAGGATCCTGATGCCTTTATGGGGCGAGTTAAGGAACTCGTACTCAGAGGGGATATCAACGGTGCAAAGTTGCTGTGTTCGCAGAACGACACACCAATCGCCCGTATGATTGAAAAGGGCATCTCACGCATCGGCAGCCCGCTGAAGACAATCGAAACGTCTATTGAGAACGTGGGTAAAATTGAAATCTTCAAGCTTGAGAAGAACTTGTCAACGCTGGCAACAATAGCGGGGGCGACCCCCATGATCGGCTTCCTCGGAACCGTAATGGGAATGGTACAGGCCTTTATTGCCATCAGCCAGGAGGAAGGATCCGTAAGCCCAAAACTGCTTTCGTCCGGAATCTATACAGCCATGATCACCACGGTTGCCGGGTTAATGGTCGGCATTATTGCTTATCTGGCGTACAACTTCCTGGTTACACGCGTTCAGAAAGTCGTCCATAAAATGGAATACACTTCGGTTGATTTCATCGACCTGCTTCAGGAACCACGCTAGTCACGTTAATGTTTAAGAACTCATGAGGCTTAACTCAAAAAACAAGGTAGACGCAGGTTTTAGCATGGCATCCATGACTGACCTGATATTCTTGCTTCTTGTATTTTTTATGCTGACGTCGTCGTTTGTAACACCCTCAGGATTGCCAGTCAACCTGCCTTCCGCCAAGAAGAGTGTGATCGAAATGCAAAAGCTTTCCGTCACTGTTACAAAAGACCTGCAATACTATGTCAACGACAAGAAGATAAGCAAAGCAAATCTCGAGGGTGAACTCAAGAGCAGACTGACTGCGCCAGGTGGTTCAGTCGTGATTCACATCGATCAGTCTGTTCCGACAGAACACCTCGTTTACGTTGCAGGAATTGCAGCGAGTCTTGAAGCTAAAGTCGTAGTCGCTACCAAACCAGGAACCTGATTATGACAAGCCAGGAGGAAAAGAAAAACAGACGCATTGCCATGATCTCTTCATTGGGGATTCATGCCGTGGTGCTTGTGTTACTCATCTTTATGGTTGCATGGAAACAACCTAATCCTCCGCACCCTGAAATTGGTATTGAAGTAAATTGGGGAGAGGACACCCGCGGGTCTGGAAACACTACACCCGATAAATCCGCAGGATCTGAAGGCACTCAACAGGAAGAACCTGAGCAACCTGCTCCCGTAGAAGAAACGCCTGAGCCTGAACCGGAGCCGGTCGTTGAGGAGACACAACCCGTTCAACAGGAAGTCGTCGCCCAGACAGAAAGCCCCGTTGTCGTAGAGAAAAAAGAAGAGAAGAAGGTAGAACCTCCTGTGGAGAAAGTTGTGCCCAGGAAGGAACCGGAGCCTGAAAAACCAAAGGTTAATCCGGATGCTGTATACAAACCGAAGACACAAACTCAATCCGACAATAAAACATCAGAAGCCAAGGCTGGGCAACAGGCTAACGAGGGTAACGATGCCAATGCAGCCGGGAACAAAGGTCAGGTGGATGGTACACTCAATCCAAACGCCGTTTACAAAGGCCCCTCAGGAGGCGGAGGTAATGGTCTGGGCTTAAGTATGCCCGGATGGGAGTGGGTGAGTCAACCGCGTCCGAAAGGCCTGACCAGTACGCTTTCAGGTAAAGTGAGGTTTGAAATTGAGGTCGATGCCAATGGCGAGATCACGCGGATAAACACGCTTGAGAGAACGTTGAATTTTGAGGATGAGCGAATGCTCAAGAACCTGATCATGCAAAGTCGTCTGGAGAAAACCTCCCCGGGTGATGCGCCGCCACGCTCAAAGGGTATTGTCGAATTCAATCTCCGCCTGGAGTAATGACTGACTCATACGCAGCTTTTATTCGCGATGTAGCACAGTCTGTTCTTGCGAATATGCGTGAGCTGACTGACCGCAAAGGCTTTGCTGAGGCGGAAGAACTCGACCATATTGAAGGTAAACTTATCGCCTACCAGGAAGTACTTGCTATGTTGCGGGCAAGTGCTGCAGATCACAACCTGCCCTTGCGTGAACTCGGCCTCTGAATATTTTTCCTGAACCATTGGGCGTGCTTGAAATATCCTTAAATCATAAGCACATTTGTGGCGGATGTTTACGAGCTACCCCGAAACCCTCGAGTATTTGTATGCCAACCTTCCGATCTTTCAACGCGTCGGTGCTGCCGCTTATAAGAAAGATCTGACGAACACCATCCGTCTTTGTGAGGTACTTGGCAATCCCCATCTTAAATTCAAATCTGTCCACGTAGCGGGAACAAATGGCAAGGGGAGTACTTCCCATATGCTGGCGTCTGTTCTACAATCACAGGGTTATCGCACGGGGTTGTACACATCGCCGCATCTCAAAGATTTTACCGAGCGCATCAAAGTAAACGGCGACAGTGCCGACAAACATTTTGTTGTTGATTTTGTAAACCGCATACATCCACACATCGAGGAAATACAGCCTTCGTTTTTTGAGATTACCGTAGCCATGGCATTCGACTACTTTGCGATGAAAGAAATAGACATTGCCGTTGTCGAAGTTGGCTTAGGTGGGCGACTGGATTCCACCAACGTAATTACTCCTGAGGTATCGGTAATTACAAATATTGGCTGGGATCACAAAGACCTGTTAGGGGGTACGTTGGCACTTATTGCTTCTGAAAAAGCGGGCATTATCAAGCCTGAAATCCCTGTTGTGATCAGTGAGCGACAGCCTGAAATTGATGCGATATTCGAGGAAAAAGCACGGAAAACGGGTTCCCCGATATTTTTCGCTCAGGACATCTTCAGCGCGGCGACGCGGGAAGCAGATGGACGCGTGATTGCCGACGTTTCCCGAAACGGCTTTCGCATCATCTCCGATCTCGACCTTCCCTTACAAGGGTATTATCAACACAAAAATTTACTCGGTGTCCTTATGACAGTCGAGGCCCTCAATGCGCAGGGCTGGCACATAACACCTACTTCCGTAGAGGAAGGATTGCGTCACGTGGTTACAAATACCGGGTTAAAAGGTCGTTGGCAAAAGCTTGGCGACAGACCATTGACCATTTGCGACACCGGCCATAACATCGATGGCATTCGTGCAGTCATCAGTCAAATTAGCACACAAAGGTTTCAAAAATTACATATTGTTTTCGGCGTTGTGAAGGACAAAGACCTTGCAGAGGTCCTCGAACTTTTACCGAAAGATGCATTCTACTACTTTTGTGAAGCAAAGATTCCTCGCGCGATGCCGGCGGAACAATTAGCCGGACTGGCGCAGACGAGAGGATTATCCGGAGTAGTAGTGGCTGACGTTAACAAGGCGGTTGAGACGGCCAGAGCAAGTGCTTCCGCTGAAGACATGATTTTTATTGGAGGAAGCACCTTTGTGGTTGCTGAATTAAACGACTTATGAAACGGAAGCAGGAACGGTTCAGGATCATTGAAGAACGAACCAATGTTATCGAACCAAGTAAACCAATCTACAACCAAATAAAAGGAAAATGGTCGTCGGATTATTTCAAGAATGACCATCCAATAACGGTTGAACTCGCGTGCGGCAGGGGAGAATATTCAGTAGGGCTTGGAGCACTTTTTCCGCAGCGAAATTATATAGGCGTTGACGTCAAAGGCGAACGCATCTGGAAGGGAAGTACGTGGGCTGTCGAACGGGGCCTCACTAACGTGGCATTCCTTCGTACGCAGATACTGGCGATAGAGAATTTTTTCGGTCCGGACGAAATCGATGAAATATGGATGACATTCCCGGACCCGCGTCCCAGAAAACGAGACATCAAGAGGCGCTTGACCAGTCCAAGATTTTTAGAAATGTATAAGCGACTGCTGCGACCTCAGGGTTTCTTCCGGTTAAAAACAGACAACACGATCCTGTTTGAATACACACTGGAAGAACTGCAGAACAGAACAGATATCACTGACTTTGCTTACACCAAAGATCTGTATTCGTCTGATCTGAGACCCGAATGCTTCGACATCCGAACGCGTTACGAGGAAGAGTTTGCAGCGAAAGGTGAATCGATAAAGTATTTGCGTTTCAGATTTAGACAATAAGACCAAGACTATGTATATGGATTACTTCGAACTCGAGGAAAAGTTTTACGAAGCTGACAAGATGATCAACGATGGGCGGATAAGCGATGCAGCGCATTTGCTTGAGGCGATCCTTGCCGAAGCCCCTGATTTCGGAAAGGCCCATAACCACCTTGGCTGGCTTTACGAAACAAAGTTCAAGAACTATGCAAAAGCCGAAGAACACTATAAATACGCCTTGAAGTTCGCAGCTGATTATCCCGCCGGTTATTACAATTATGCCTATCTGCTGTCAACGCTGCGCCGCTACGAAGAACTGGAGAACCTCCTTAACGAAGCGATAAAGGTTCCTGGTATCAGCTATGCTACCCTGTACAATGAATACGGGTTGCTTTACGAGGCGCAAGGCAAATTCGATGAGGCTATCCATTACTTCCGCCTCTACATTCAAAATCTCTTCGAAATCAAAACAATCGAAGCCGCCGCTGAGGCTATCAAGCGCTGCGAACGGAAAAAGCAGCTGCTTTGAATTCTGGTCAGGATGTGCTTGCTCCGCTTGCAGCACTCCGTAGATAGGAGGTTCAAGTTTCAAGGTTCAAGGATGACGTTCCCCGTAACTGTAAGTAACGTCAATTCTGTGCCTTCTTCTGTGCGATCTGTGAGAGGAACGAAGGTCCAAGTTTCAAATCTCAAGAGATTAAGGATTACGACTCCCGTAACTCTAACGTCAATTCTGTGCCATCCTCTGTGTGATCTGTGCGATCTGTGAGAGGAACGAAGGTCCAAGTTTCAAATCTCAAGAGATTAAGGATTACGACTCCCGTAACTCTAACGTCAATTCTGTGCCATCCTCTGTGTGATCTGTGCGATCTGTGAG